>NZ_JBHJPX010000060.1:0-1055 GCF_042262425.1 Streptomyces sp. NPDC056373 | reverse complement strand
CGACCGGAGCGAGCATCGGGGGGACCCCGGTGTAGCCCTCGGGCTGCCGCTCGGCGATGGCGAGCGGCATCACCGTGATCTTGTGCTGCACCGGCACGCCGTCGATGGTGCGCAGCCGCGTGCGGATGACGACGTCAGAGCCCTCGGGGATGCCCCACGCGACCATTTCGGGGGTGGCGGCGGTCTGGACGACCTCGATCGTCGCCTCGGTCGCACCCTGGTCGTTGGCGGATCGCCACGCCTTGGCGGCGGTCAGGTCCGGCGGGGTGAACGTGCCGAGGTGGGCGTCTGCGGGCGGGCCCGCCGTGACGGTCGTGCCCTCTCGGCCTCGCCCGACGCGCACCATGCCCGAGCCCTCGAGGGCCGCGTATGCGGCGGCGGCGGTCTGCTGGCTGGTCTCGTAGCGCTCTGCCAGTTCGCGAACGGACGGCATCCGGGCGCCGTAGGCGTAGTCACCTGCGGTGATCCGGCGGCGCAGCTCGGCCGCCAGGCTGGTTGCGGTGGTCATGGTTCCTCCTCAGTCGGGGCGAGTCTCTGTCCCCACCATAGCAATGTCAAGCAATGAAAGTTTCGTCTTGACATTGCGCGGGACTGTTCCTACCTTGGTCGTTGTCCAGCCCAACGGCACGGCCCCGGGATGCACCCCGGGGCCGCTTGTCGGGCACAGCGTCCAGGAGAGGGACGTGCACCCATGGCCGACCGTATCGACCAGACAGCGCCGCTCAACGCCGCCCAGGCCGAACAGCGCCGCACACTGACCTACCCGCTCGTCGGTGGTGGCTCCCTCGAGGCCGCCTGCCCGAGCTGGTGCACCGCCGATCACGCCGCCGACCAGCGGTCCGGCATCGACCCCTCGGAACTGCTGCACGAGGGCGAGCAGGTCTCGACCACGTTCGAGCTGTACGGCGGTGAGCGCCTCGAGCTCCTCGAGGCCCGCCTCACCCAGGAGCCCTACAGCGACGACGCCGCCGCCCGCCGGCCGCACGTCGCCTTCCGCCCCCAGCCCGACGCCGAACTCGGCGCCGACCAGTACATGACCGCGGACGGCCTCAACC
>NZ_JBHJPX010000059.1:0-1146 GCF_042262425.1 Streptomyces sp. NPDC056373 | reverse complement strand
CGCAGGGCCTGCACCTCCACACCGACACCCGTGTAATACGCGACCAGCCTCTTGTCGCCGTCGTGGTCCCGGGCGGTGACGACGACATCGCCGACACCCGGCACCTCACCCAGACGCGCCTCGATCTCCCCCAACTCGATCCGGAAACCACGGACCTTCACCTGATGGTCGTTACGGCCCAGATACTCCACCGTGCCGTCCGCCAGCCAACGGCCCACATCCCCCGTGCGATACATCCGCGCACCAGGGATGAACGGATCCTCCACGAAGCGTTCCGCAGTCAGCTCCGCACGGTTCAGATACCCGCGGGCCACCTGCACCCCCGCGATGTGGATCTCCCCCGCCACCCCCACCGGCACCGGACGATCCCGCGGATCAAGCACATAGATGCGCGTGTTGGCCACCGGCCGCCCGATCGGCACCCGCCCACCACCAACCGTGCACGCCCACGCCGTCACATCGACCGTGGCCTCCGTCGGCCCGTACAGGTTGTGCAACCCCACACCCGGCAACCGCCGCCCGAACCGCTCCACCACCCCCGGCGACAGCGCCTCACCACTGGCGAACACCCGCCGCAGCCCCCCACACCGCGCATCCGCATGCTCCAGGAACAGCGACAGCATCGACGGCACGAAATGCACCGTCGTCACCCGCTGCGAACTGATCAACCCGACCAGATAACCGGGATCCCGATGCCCACCCGGCCGCGCCATCACCAGCCGAGCACCCGCCAGCAACGGCCAGAACAACTCCCACACCGACACATCGAACGTCACCGGCGTCTTCTGCAACACCACATCCCCGGACGACAGCCCATGATCCCGCTGCACCCACGTCAGCCGGTTCACCACCGACCGGTGCTCGACCATCACCCCCTTCGGCAACCCCGTCGAACCCGACGTATAGATGACATACGCCAAGTGCTCGGCAGTGAGGTCCCCGCGGTCGAGATCCTCCGCCGGCAGGCCATTCCACCGGGCCGCATCCGCATCCAGACACACCACCGCGTCACGACCACCGAGGAGACCGGCGAAGGCGCTGTGGGTCAGCACCACCACCGGCGCACTGTCCGCCAGCATGAACCGCAACCGCTCCACCGGGTACTCCGGATCCAGCGGCACATACGCCCCACCCGCCTTCAACACC
>NZ_JBHJPX010000058.1:0-1241 GCF_042262425.1 Streptomyces sp. NPDC056373 | reverse complement strand
GGCCTACCACTTCTTCGAAGTGGAAAAGGTACTGCACGTGACTGTATGGGGCTATAGCTCAGCTGGGAGAGCGCCTGCCTTGCACGCAGGAGGTCAGCGGTTCGATCCCGCTTAGCTCCACCATATAGTCCGGTATTTCAATACTTCAGAGTATATTGGCGACAGTATGCTGCGAAGTATTTTGCTCTTTAACAATCTGGAACAAGCTGAAAATTGAAACATGACGGCTGAAATTTATCCCTCCGTAGATGTACTGGGATGAAGAGTAACCTGTCATAGAGTCTCTCAAATGTTTGCAGCACGAACGATGGAAACATCTTCGGGTTGTGAGGTTAAGTGACTAAGCGTATACGGTGGATGCCTAGGCAGTCAGAGGCGATGAAGGGCGTGCTAATCTGCGAAAAGCGTCGGTAAGGTGATATGAACCGTTATAACCGGCGATACCCGAATGGGGAAACCCAGTGTGTTTCGACACACTATCATGTCATGAATACATAGTGGCATGAGGCGAACCGGGGGAACTGAAACATCTAAGTACCCCGAGGAAAAGAAATCAACCGAGATTCCCCCAGTAGCGGCGAGCGAACGGGGAGGAGCCCAGAACCTGAATCGGCTTGTGTGTTAGTGGAAGCGTCTGGAAAGTCGCGCAGCAAAGGGTGATAGCCCCGTACACTAAAATGCACAGGTCGTGAGTTCGATGAGTAGGGCGGGACACGTGACATCCTGTCTGAATATGGGGGGACCATCCTCCAAGGCTAAATACTCCTGACTGACCGATAGTGAACCAGTACCGTGAGGGAAAGGCGAAAAGAACCCCGGCGAGGGGAGTGAAATAGAACCTGAAACCGTGTACGTACAAGCAGTGGGAGCACCTTCGTGGTGTGACTGCGTACCTTTTGTATAATGGGTCAGCGACTTATATTTTGTAGCAAGGTTAACCGTATAGGGGAGCCGTAGGGAAACCGAGTCTTAACTGGGCGATTAGTTGCAAGGTATAGACCCGAAACCCGGTGATCTAGCCATGGGCAGGTTGAAGGTTGGGTAACACTAACTGGAGGACCGAACCGACTAATGTTGAAAAATTAGCGGATGACTTGTGGCTGGGGGTGAAAGGCCAATCAAACCGGGAGATAGCTGGTTCTCCTCGAAAGCTATTTAGGTAGCGCCTCGTGAACTCATCTTCGGGGGTAGAGCACTGTTTCGGCTAGGGGGCCATCCCGGCTTACCAAACCGATGCAAAC
>NZ_JBHJPX010000057.1:0-1454 GCF_042262425.1 Streptomyces sp. NPDC056373 | reverse complement strand
CTTCTTAACCAATGCATTGAGTCTAAATAGGAATGGTTTTTATTTCAATTAAGATTTGAGCAAATTGTGACTAGTCCTGATATAGGTTGACACTTTTCAACCGGATAACGCCCGATGAACCTCATCGGGCGTTTTGTATTTCAGCGACAAGTGCGGCCGCCGCGTGTTGTAGAGGTTCACCGACTCCCTGACCAGGTTTGTTGCCTGCGCGATATCTTCTGGCCTGCCGAGCAGGTATTCCGTTTTGAGTATCCCGTTTATCCGTTCCGCCAGCGCGTTCTGATAACAGTCATACCCGTCCGTCATCGAGCAGATGACGCCATACTGCTGATGTAACGCCTGATATTCCTGCGAGCAGTACTGGATACCCCTGTCCGAGTGATGCACCAACGGCAACGCCGTGCGTCTGCCGGCCAGTGCCATTTTGAACGCGCAGGCGACATGCCGGGTATGCAGACTGTCATGCACGTGATATCCCACGATTTTTCTCGACCAGGCATCCGTTACCAGGCTGACATACGCCGTCCCCGTTCTCAGCGGCAGGTAGGTGATATCCGCCACCCATACCTGTTCCGGACGGCTGGCTATTACTTGATTGTCTCCCGCTTTTAGCAGGTTGGGATGGCGATAAAAACGATGATGGCTGTGCGTCGTCTTGTGATACGCCCGTTTAGGCATCACCAGTAACCGCGCGCAGCGCAGGATACTGAACAACCGGTCACGGCCCACATGCAACGCCGGTTCGGGGTGTTGCCGCAACAGGTGATGCAGCTTACGTGTCCCCAGTCGGGGTTGGTGCAAGCGGATGGCCGTCACCTGTTCGACGAGATGCCGGGCCTGCTCCTCTTTGCCTGCTTCACGCTGCAGGGACTGATACCACGCTTGTCGGCTGATGCCCATCCATCGGCAGGCCCGCGTTACTGTGAGTCCCGGTACTTGTGTTTGCGCGATAAGGCGGTTAGCTGCTTTTTTGTCAGCGTGGCGCCAAAGTCGGTGTTCATCACTTTGACGACAGCTTCGAAGAACTGGGCTTTGACTTCAGATTCAGCCAGTTGCTGCTCAAGTTCTTTAATACGCTGTTCGGGCGTCAGGGGGAGTTTGGGCATGTTGTCTCCGCACGTTCTGGTGGAAGGAGAAGTTCGCCAGTCAAGTTGACCGTATTTGCGCAGCCAGTTCATGACAGTCTGGCTGCCTTGGATACCGTAGCGATCTTGCGCCTGGCGGTATGTCATCTCGCCTTTTTCGACCTGTTCGACGACAGCCAGTTTAAAGGATAGAGAGTAATCGCGTTGTGTGCGTTTAATATACTGGTTCATCACATTTTCCTCTGTGCGTGAGTAAAATGTGTCAACGCTATTCAGGACGGGTCAATTGCATAAAAAAAGGGCACCGAAGTGCCCCTTTTTTGTGTCGAAAAATTATTCGCGATTAAGCGATAACTTTAGCAACAACAC
>NZ_JBHJPX010000056.1:0-1458 GCF_042262425.1 Streptomyces sp. NPDC056373 | reverse complement strand
GACCTGCCTGTGGGTATGAGCGAGGCGGAGTTGCATGGGACGTTGGCGGCGGTGGTGGATCGTCATGATGTGCTGCGGTCGTGTCTGGTGCCGGGTGAGGGGGGTTCGGGCTGGGAGTTGGAGGTGGGTGCTCCCGGGAGTGTGCCGGTGGCGGGTCTGGTGCGGCGGGTGTCGTGTGACGGGCGGTGGCAGTCGGCGGCGTGGCGGGCTGTGGCGGCGCGTGAGCTGGATGCTGCGTTGGGTGGTCTGGATCCGGCTGGTGGGGTGATGGCGCGGTTCGTGTGGTTCGACGCGGGGGGCGGGTCGGCGGGCCGGTTGTTGATCGTGCTGCATCACTTCGTGGTGGACGGGGTGTCGTGGCGGATTCTGTTGCCGGATCTGGCGCAGGCGTATGCGCGGGTGCGTGAGGGGCGTGCGGCTGGTCTGGCGGAGGTGGGGACGTCGGTGCGGCGCTGGGCGCATGCGCTGGTGGAGGAGGCTGGGCGCAGGGGTTCGGAGCTCGGCTATTGGAGGGGTGTGCTGGCGGAGCCGGAGCCTGTGCTGGGGCGTCGTGGGCTGGATCCGGTGGTGGACACGATGGCGACGGTGCGCACGGTGCGGGTGGTGGTGCCGGCGGGGGTGACGGGGGCGTTGCTGACGTCGGTTCCGGCGGTGTTCCGTGGTGGTGTGAATGATGGTCTGCTGGCGGCGTTGGGGTTGGCGGTGGCGCGGTGGCGTGGCCGTGAGCGGGTGCTGGTGAGGCTGGAGGGTCACGGTCGTGAGGAGGCCGTGGTGCCGGGGGCTGATCTGTCGCGGACGGTGGGTTGGTTCACGAGTATGTTCCCGGTGCGGCTGGATGTGTCGGGTGTGGATGTGGGGGATGCGTTCGCTGGTGGTGAGGCTGCGGGCCGTGTGGTGAAGGCGGTCAAGGAGCAGTTGCTGGCGGTTCCGGACCGGGGTGTGGGTTTTGGTCTTCTGCGGTACTTGAACCGTGAGACCGGTGGGGAGTTGGCGGGGGCGGCGCAGCCGCAGATCGGGTTCAATTATCTGGGGCGGTTCTCGGCGTCGGACATGCCGGAGGAGTTGCGGGGGCTGGGCTGGACCCAGGTCGGTGAGTTCGACGAGATCGAAGCCGGGCTCGACACGGGCATGCCGGCCCTGTCCCCCCTGGAGATCGGCGCCTACGTCACCGACACCGACGAGGGTCCACGCCTGGCCACCCTCTTCTCCTACGCCTCCGGACTCCTCGACGAGAGCGAGATCGAGGAACTCGCCGAGCTGTGGCAGGAGGCGCTGGGCGCGCTGGCCGCGCATGTCGCGCGGCCCGGGGCGGGTGGGCTCACCCCCTCCGACCTGCCTCTGGTGACCGTCGGCCAGGGCGAGATCGAGCGGTGGGAGGAGCGCTACCCGAGCGTGTCCGACGCCTGGCCGCTCACCCCGCTCCAGTCGGGCCTGCTCTTCCACACCCTCCTCAACGGC
>NZ_JBHJPX010000055.1:0-1480 GCF_042262425.1 Streptomyces sp. NPDC056373 | reverse complement strand
GGTCTCCACTGCCATGGGATCGTCCCTTCCTGCTCTGGGGGTTGGGGGCCGCCGCCGGGGAGTCGGCGGCGGCCAGGGGCAGCGGGGACCTACATCCCGGCCCAGATGTTGCCGAACGCCGTGACGCCGGAGCCGGTGAGCTGGGAGACCAGCGGGCCGATCAACGTGCCCGACAGCAGGACACCGAGGGCGAGGCTGACGACGAACCAGCCCTTCGCGAGCTTCCCGGCCTTGATCCCGAAGAAGACGACGATGCCGAGCGCGAGCGCGGCGACCGCGACCGTGGAGATGCTCCCGGCCGTGGCCTGCGTCTGGACCTGCTGCGGCTGCTGCTGGAGACCGGTGCCGATCTGCGAGCCGACGCCCTGCGGCGCGACGTCGTTGCCGGGCATCTGGCCCGGGGCTCCGTCGGCGAGGGTCACCACGGCGGAGTGGTGGGCGGCGTCCGCCCGGTAGGAGACGGCGTCGAGTCCACGGACGTGCAGGACCCGGCCGTCGGGGAGGGAGACGGGGGCGCTGGCGGCGCGGTCGGCGGCGGCCTGGACCGTGGCGACGGCGGCCTCGGGGGAGTCGGCGGTGGCGGCGGTGGCGGTGCCCATCAGCGCGGCGGCGGCGGCACCGGAGACGGCCAGGGTGCGGACGATGCGGGACATGGGGATCTCCTCGTGGAGTCGGTGGAGCAGTGGGTGAGGGAGGGTCAGACCGACGCGTCGGCGGCGCCCTTGGCGCGGCGCTGCTCGTCGCTCATCTGCCGCTTGGCGACAGGGCTGTACTTGGTGCCGGGGGTCCGCACGGGAGGCGTCCCGCCGTTGCCCTTGCGGCCGTCCGTGCCGGGCTTCTTCGGGCCCTTGGAGGGCTTCTCCGACTCGTCGCCCATTTGGGAATCGACCTGCGCTTTTTCGCCCGCGAGCGGGCCGTTCTGAGCGACGCGCACACCGCGCTTCGCGGTGCGGGTCTGCATGATCTGAGCGGCGGTCTGACCGACCGGCGCACCGTGGATTTCCGTCCACGCCCGGCTGTACGTCGCATCCGACGGCTCGACCCGCGCGGCGGACCTGCGGAGGACTCCGTCGCGGACGGGGACGACTTCACCGCTGAACGCGGCCAGGGCGGTCGCCCGCTCCCAGACCTCGGGGTCCTCGGCCTCACGGGCGAGGCGAACGGCGGCGGCCCGGCGGGCGTCCGCCTCGGCCTGGCGGCGCTCGGCACGGCGAGCGGACCGGGACGGGCGACCGGCCTTCTTCGCGATCCGGCCGTGCTCGTGCAAGTCCCAGATGACCGGGCCGATGATCGAGCACAGCGCGCCGCCGATCGCGGTCGCGACGCCGAACGCCTCCAGCCCGTGAACGACGTTGATCCCGGCGGCGATGAGCGCCTGGAGCATGGCTCCGGCCCGGTAGTGCCAGGAGGGCCGGTCGTCGTCGATCGCGGCCTGAGCGCCCATCAGCAGCGCCCACGCGACGCCCTCCAGGACGAACGG
>NZ_JBHJPX010000054.1:0-1551 GCF_042262425.1 Streptomyces sp. NPDC056373 | reverse complement strand
CCTAAGGGCTGTCCCGCAAAGATCTTGAAGTCGCCGCAGGCATGGTGGGCCGCCGTGCGGCCCGCTTGCCTATCCGGCGAGAGCAAGGTTGTGCAACCGGGCGATGCCGAGCATGGCGTGGTGGACGCCGTCGCCTTTGAGGCGGCAGTCGCGGAGGATCTTCCAGGTCTTCATACGGGCGAAGACGTGCTCGATGCGGGCTCGGACCTGCTTGTGGGACTTGTTGTGCTCCTCTTTCCAGGCCGGGAGTTCGCTCTGCCCGCGCTGTCGGCGGTGCGGGATGACGAGTCCGGTGCCCGGGTAGCCGCCGTCGGCGATCGTGACGGTGTTGCCCACGGCGGCTTTGGCCCCGGACTCCTCCCACGCCTTGCAGTCGTTGCGGTTCCCGGCGAGCGGCTTGCCGACCACAACGACCAGCCGGGTGTCGGCGTCGATGACGACCTGGTGGTTGGTGGAGTACCGGTAGTTCTTCGACCGCTCGGCGACGGTGTGGTCCCGGGTGGGGATTAGGGTGCCGTCCACGATGAGGACGGTGTCCTTGGCGAATCGCTTGCGGGGCTGGAGAGCGAGCAGGGGTCCGAGGTGGTTGATGACTCGGCCGGCGGTGGACTTCGAGACACCGAACAGCGGAGCGAGCTGCCGCAACGTCAGATTGGTGCGCCAGTAGGCCGTGACCAGCAACACCCGGTCTTCCAGCGGCAGACTCCACTGCCGGCCTCGGTGGACCACATCTGCTCCATCACGCCGCAGCGTGGTCAGTAGTTTCCCGAAGCGGCGCGGGCTCAGACCCGCGAATGGGGTTATCCAGGACGGCTCCGATGCCGTGATCACACTCGCCACATCGTGATCATCACTCAGGCTGGCTCAATGCCGAGACGCTCCCGCAGCTACGCTGATCAGGGCAGTCCACAGTGCGCAAGACCCGGGGGAATCCGTGAATCGACCGCTGCTGTTCCTCGACGTGGACGGGCCACTCAACCCCTATGCAGCCAAGCCGGAGAGGCGCCCCGACGGCTACACCACACTCAGAGTTCCCCAGAACGACGCCCAACGGGGCGACACGGGCCTATCGTCCCGACGACGCCCTCTGCGAGTCTGGCTCAATCCAGAGCACGGACACATCCTGCTCCAGCTCGGCTTCGAACTGTGCTGGGCCACCACATGGATGGACGACGCCAACCGGTGGATCGCGCCGATCCTCGGCCTCCCGGAACTGCCCTTCGTCGACTTCGGCGACGTCCTACTCCAAGAACGCCCTGATGGAGTTCACTGGAAGACAGGGCCGGTGGTGGCCTACGCAGGCGGCCGTCCTTTCGCCTGGGTGGACGACGAGCAGAGCGAGCTGGATCAGACCTACGTGACCACGCACCACCAAGGGCCCGGGCTCCTCCACCACGTCAACCCGCGGATCGGCCTACGGGAGAACGACTTCCACACGCTCGCCGACTTCGCGCGGTCCCTGGACACCTCACGGACCACCGGCTGAGCACCTCGCCGCCCCTTCAGACTGCTCCGCACTCGGAGCCAAGATCTTTGCGGGACAGCCCTTAG
>NZ_JBHJPX010000053.1:0-1571 GCF_042262425.1 Streptomyces sp. NPDC056373 | reverse complement strand
GGGGAGCGGTCGGCTCCGCTGCGGCAGGAGAACGTGGCGTACGTGATGTACACCTCCGGCTCCACGGGCAACCCCAAGGGCGTCGCCATCACCCATGCCAACCTCGTCAACGGCGTGTCACGGCTGGCCGAGGTGGTCGACCTGCGGCCGGGAGCGCTGATGCTGGGCGCCACCTCTGTCAACTTCGACGTGTCCGTCTTCGAGGTGTTCAGCGCCCTGATCTCGGGCGCCGCCGTTGAGATCGTGCGCGACGTGCTGGAACTCGCCGAACGCGGCGGCTGGACCGGCGGAGTGCTCCAGGCGGTCCCCTCCGTCTTCGAGCGCGTCCTGGACCAGGTCGCCGGGAAGATGCACGTCGACACCGTCGTCCTCGGTGGTGACGCGTTCCCCGCCGCCCTCCTGGACAAGCTCAGGACCGCGATCCCCGGCGCCCGCTTCAAGCAGGCCTACGGACAGACAGAGGACTTCTACGCCACGACCTACTCCATCCCCCAGGACTGGGCCGGCACGGGCAACGTCCCCATCGGCGGACCGCTCGGTAACATGCGCACCTATGTCCTGGGTCCCGGACTCACCCCGGTCCCGGTGGGCGTGGTCGGCGAACTCTACGTGGCCGGCGCCGTCGGCCGTGGTTACCACGAGCGGCCCGGCCTGACCGCGGAACGCTTCGTCGCCGACCCCTTCGGTGAGCCGGGCAGCCGCATGTACCGCACCGGCGACCTCGTCCGCTGGAACGCCGACGGGGCGTTGGAGTACATCGGCCGCAGCGACGCCCAGATGAAGATCCGCGGCTTCCGAGTCGAACCGGGCGAGGTCGAGGCCGTCATGGCCGAACACCCGAGCGTGGCGCAAGCCGTCCTGCTGGCACGCACAGCACCCGGACTCGGCGATCCGCGACTCGTCGGCTATGTCGTGCCGGCCGGTGCGTCGTCCACGCCCGGCAGCACGGACGTTGACCTGAACGCACAGCTCGACCTCGCCGAACTGCGCCGGTTCGTCGCCGACCGCCTGCCCGAGTTCCTCGTGCCGTCCGCCTTCGTGGTCCTGGACCGGTTGCCGTTGGATCCGAACGGGAAGCTGGACCGGCGTGCGTTGCCGGAGCCGGAGTTCTCGGGTGGTGTGTATCGGGCGCCGTCGTCTGCGGGTGAGGTGGTGCTGGCGGCGGTGTTCGCCGAGGTGCTGGGGTTGGACCGGGTGGGTGTGGATGACGACTTCTTCGCCGTGGGCGGGGACAGTATCCGGTCGATCCAGGTGGTGACGCGGGCTCGGGCGCGTGGTGTGGAGGTGTCGCCGCGGGATGTGTTCGAGTGCCGGACGGTGGCGGAGCTGGCGGTGCGGGCGCGGTCGGCGGGTGAGGCCGTGGTGCTGGAGGAACTCGCGGGCGGTGGTGTGGGACGCATGCCGTTGCTGCCCGTCGGCGCCTGGCTCACCGAACTCGGCGGCGACACCGACGCCTTCGCCATGACCACCGCTGTGGACCTGCCTGTGGGTATGAGCGAGGCGGAGTTGCATGGGACGTTGGCGGCGGTGGTGGATCGTCATGATGTGCTGCGGTCGTGTCTGGTGCCGGG
>NZ_JBHJPX010000051.1:0-1743 GCF_042262425.1 Streptomyces sp. NPDC056373 | reverse complement strand
GTGCACGGCCTCCCCGGTGACGGTGTCGACGCCCCACGGGTCGCCGGGCTTCCAGCCGGACAGGTCAGCGTCCGCAGCGGCGTTGCGGGTCCGCAGCGTGATCGTGGCCCGGTCGCCGTGCGAGCCCGCCTTGATCTCCATGCGGAGGTCCGTCCGGGCACCGAGCAGGGCCCGGATCTCCGCGTGCTTGGCCTTGAACCCGGCGGGGGTCCACTTCGCGTCGAGCCGCACGTGGGTGACGAGCCCGGCCGGAGTGATCTCGACCGGGGTCGGGACGGTGCCCGACAGGCCCCGCTCGTCGGCATGCTGGACCCAGTACGTCGGGTCGAGGCGGGAGGCGAGCCGCCGTTCCTCGGCCGACAGCGCGTCGTCGACTGTGACCGTGACCGAGCGCCGACCGAGCCACAGCGCGCCCGCGTTCGCGGCGGCGACCGCGATCGAGAGCGACGCGGGCCACGTCGCCCAGTCCGCCGGAGTCGAGAGCGCCCAGGACGCGAACCCGGCCGGGACCAGGTGCGCGGCGTGTGCGCGGACCGCCACGCTCGTCAGGGTGTCGGGGTAGTTCTTCTTCGCCGCCTTGAGCGCGGCCCTGGCCGACGAGCGGCTGGAGCGGGCCGCCTTGTCCGCCGTGGCGGCTGCCCGCCGGGCAGCGCTCAGCGGGTTGTTGGACGCTGCGCGGGCGGCAGTCCGCTGCGACTTCGCCGTCGCCGCCACCGACCGGGCCGACGTGTGCGCGGCCTGAGCCTTCATCAGCGTCTTGAGGTGCTCCGGCGTGCGGAGCTTCATCCGGCGGTCAGCCTCGGCGTCCCAGCGGGCGGCGAACGGAGCGAGTAACGGAGTCGCCACGTCCAGCTCGCGGTTGATCGCCGCTCGAAGCGCCGGCGCTTTCGTCTTCGAGGGCTTCTGCGATGCTTCCTTCACGTCCACGGTGAGCCTTTCAAGATCGTGGATGAGGGCCGGAGACCCGTTCGCCCGGGACTCCGGCCCGCCCGGTTTGCGGCGGTTGCTCCCCTGGTTGCGACCTACCGGACCGGTTGACCCCTGCAACCGGCTCTGACCTGCGGGTTTCCAGGTTGAGCCGGTTTCCGAGGAGGGGCCCTACGCGCGGGCGCGCGAGGAGCCCCGAAATTTCGGTCCGTCAGATCACCTCCAGAGAGGCGGTCTTGCGAGACTCATACTGTGGTAGCACAGTGACTGTGTCAAGGCATACACTGTGCTAGCGACCTACACACTGACTCGCACACCCGAGGAGCCCTCATGTCCCTGGACCGGACACCCCCGTACCTCCAAGTCGCGGCCGAGCTCCGCCGGCGGATCGTGGCCGGGGAGCTGAAGCACGGCGACGCGCTGCCGTCCGTGCGCGACCTGGCCGCCGCGTACTCGATCTCGACCGCCACGGCCCAGAAGGTCCACCGGACGCTCAAGGACGAGGGCCTGGCCGAGGCGCGGCAGGGCGCGGCCACCACGGTGAGCACCCGGCGGACCCTGCACCGCACCGCCGCCGACCGCCTGGAGGCCGCGCTCACGACGGGCCGGATCTACGCCGACGGCGAGTACGCGGTCATCACGGGCGCCGACCTGGCCGAGCCGCCGGAGTGGGTGGCCGGTCTCCTCGGCATCGAGCCCGGCGGCCAGGCCGTCCGGCGCCAGCGCGTCACCCACAACGCCGACGCCGACCCTGTGTCGACGAGCACCAGCTGGTTCGCGGGCGAGCTGGCCGCCGCCGTTCCCGCGCTCCTGTCC
>NZ_JBHJPX010000050.1:0-1819 GCF_042262425.1 Streptomyces sp. NPDC056373 | reverse complement strand
CAGGAAAGCCCCGCCGGTCATCCGGCGGGGCTCTCTTCGGCTCTTCGAGTCACACCAGCCACTCGACGCGCCGGAGGGACCGGGGGGATCAAACGCCCCAACCCCTGCAAGGATCTGATTCAGCCCCAGACATGGCACGACCCCGGGACGGGCATCCCGGGGTCGCCGCCCTCATCTCGCGCCCAAGGCTTACAACCGGGCGAGAACAGGACGTTGCTCTGTGACGAGCGTACGAGAGACCAGCGCCACCGCTCCACCGCACGCCGACGTGCCGCGCGGCCCGAAGTGCAACGGGCCCGGCTGCGGCAAGCCCCTCGTGCACATCCCTGGCAAGAAGCCGAAGGTCTACTGCTCCGACGCCTGCCGAATGCGGGCAAAGCGGGCAATTGCCCGCAACGCCGAAACCACCACGAACGGTGCGGGGCAGTCCCGGCCCGGGCCAAAAGCGAACGCGGGCTTTAGTAGTAAGGGAAAATCTCCGTCCGCTGCAGGTCAGAGCGTTGCGGCGGAAGCTCCGGCGACCAAAAAGGGACAGCCGAAGTCGGGCACCCGCGACGAGCGGTACGCGCGCCGCGACCGGCACCAGGCCGTTGCCCTTGGTGAGGCGTTCCGCGCGTGCGGCAACCGGCTCACGGGGAAGGCCGCGACGCTCCAGTGGGCGGCCGGGGAGGCGGCGCTCACGGGCGTCTGCCGCTGCAACAACGTCCACATGTGCGCCTGGTGCGGGACGCGCATCCTCGCGGTCCGGGCCTCGAACGCTCAGCTCATGGCGGACGGCCTCGCCGCGAACGGGTTCGGGCTGCACCTTGGCACGTCCACGCTGCGGCACTTCAAGCGGATGCCGTTCGGCTCGAACCGCAAGGGCCAGCGCTTCGGCCTGGTGAGCGTGCTCCACGACGGCTGGCGCGGGGCGTACGGGTCCAGCGGGCGGCCCTGGCGGCGGCTCAAGGCCGAGTTCGGCGTCATCGGGTACGAGCGGGCCTACGAGGACACGTGGGGCCCGGACACGGGTCACCACCTCCACTGGCACACGCTCTGGGTCACGGCTGAGCCGCTCGACACCGACGGGCAGGCCGCGTTCCGCCGAGCGATCGCCACGGCGTGGGCGGACGGCGTGCGCAACGCGGGCGGCTACGAGGTCAGCCAGACCTGCGACCGGCCCGACTGCTCGTGCGGCGGGGAGGGCCACGGCACCGACCTGCGGTCGCTCAACAGCGGCGAGGAGGGCGAGACGGCCCGCTACCTGTACAAGGACGGCGACAAGGGCACGGCCAAGATCGGGCTTGAGTTGTCCCGGCAGGACCTCAAGGACGGGCGCCGGGCCGGTCGGCTCGGACCGTGGCAGCTCGGAGACGCGGCGGCCGAGGAGCTGGCGGCGTCCGGCGGCGTCCCCGGCCCCTTCACCACCGCGTACCGCGAGCGTGAGCGCGGGATCTTCGGGGTGCGGAAGCAGTACCGCACGCAGGGGCTCAACGCCCTGGTGAAGGCACTGGAGATCGTCCAGGACGAGCGGACCGAAGACGAGATCACCGACGAATCCGGCGGGCTCCAGCCGATCCTGGTCATCCCGTCCGGCACCTGGTACCGGCACATCGCCCGCGTGCCCGGCCGCCGCCTGGACCTCGTCAAGGTCGCGGAGCTGTCCGGCGTCGGCGGCGTCCGACTGCTGATCGAGTCGTGGGGCCTCCGGTGGGGCGTCGACGTCTTCGACCCGCCCACCGAAACCGAGCCGACCACGGAGGCCGGAGACGACGAGACCGAGCCGCCGGTCAACCCGCTGCTCGAACTGCCCGCCGCCCGGACCTTCGCAGAGCACATC
>NZ_JBHJPX010000049.1:0-1865 GCF_042262425.1 Streptomyces sp. NPDC056373 | reverse complement strand
GTGTAGACGGTGCCCTGGTGGACCAGGTCGGCGAGCGTCCCGGCGTTGTCGACGACCCAGTCCGAGACGAGCCAGGACCGGCCGGTGACGCGGCACTCGCGGAGCTGCTTGGGGTCCTCCCACGGGGCCCCCCGGGTCTCCAGCTCCACCGTCAGGTAGAGGACGGTCCCGATGTCGACGATCTTGCGGAGCTGGCGCAGGTCCCTCTCGGTGCGGAACGCGGTCTGCTTGCCCATGACGAACTCCTCTGCGGTGCGGGGTGGGTGGCCGTGGCGCTCCGGGTGCTGTCCAGGCGGAGGGAGCGCCACGGCGGGTATGGGTGGTTTTGCGGGGTGGTCCGGGGGGTGGTTGCCCCCCGGTCCGTGTGCGGGTTTGTACCGGTTTGGCCGATGGTCGGCCGGAGCCCCGGGGTGGTCGATCGACCGGTTGAGGGTCTTCGGCGACCGGGGGACATACCGGACCATTCCGGGCGCTGACCGGGGGTGAACCACCCGGGCGACCGGGGTGGTTAGCCCTTTTTGCGGGGGATCGCGTCGGCGATCTGGGCGCGGGTGTAGCCGTTGGGGTTGGCCATGCCGTCTATGGGGCCGAGCTTCCCGGTCGTGCCTGCTCCGGCGTCGCGGAGCCGGGCCTGCAACTGGGGCTTGGTGACGTCCTCGTACCGGTCGGGGAGCGCCTGCTGAAGCAGCTCCAGGAGCCGTTCGGTGCGGGCCCGGTCAACTTCGGCCGCGTCCAGGACGCTGACGCAGTCGGTCAGCAGCCGGACGCGGGCGGCCTCTTCGGCGTCCTCCTTGCCGTACTCGACCGCGTCGCCGGTGAGCGTCCCGGCGTCCTCGCGGAGCTGGCGGCCGCGCAGGCAGATGTCCCGGAACTCGGGGAGGTCGATCACGTCGGCCTTGAGCGTGGCGTGCCCGGACTCCTCGCCCTGGTCCAAGACGACGACGCCCTTGGACGCGTCTCCGAGGAGGTGCGGGGCCGCGCCGCCGGCCACCGCGTCGTCACCGAGGACCATCTTGGCGCTGCGGTCGCCCTTGACCCGGTACGAGGCGCGCTTCGCGCAGACCTCCCGGAGCGCGGTCGGGACGCTGGAGGCGTCCGGGCGCTGGGTGATGAAGATGCCCATGCCGCCGACGAACCTCGTCACCCTGACGTACCGGGCGAAGCCCTCGACCATGAGGTCCCGGCCGCTGCGGGTCTTGGCGCGGCCGCCGTTCTCGGGCTCGTCCTCGATGGGGACCTGGACGAGCGCGGCACCGTCCAGGAGCTCCTGGAGCTCGTCGACGACCAGGAGCACCGGGCCCATGCCCTTCGCCGCGAGGTCCCGCGTGATCTTCCCCTCGGGGACCAGGTCGGGGTCCTGCTCGTAGAGCCGGTCCAACTCGGTTCCCCGGTCCTGCATCTCGGTGATGGTCCCCTCGATCACACCGAGGACGCGGCGGATGATGTCGGGGCTGGCCCCGGCGATCCACTGGTGGGCGACGTGACGCAGCGGGGCCCAGTCCGGGCCGGTCTTCCCGGTGATGACGACGATCCGCACGGTCGGGTCGAGCGCGGCGGCGGCGGCGATGAGCCGGGCCAGGTAGCTCTTGCCGTAGCCCATCAGGCCGCCGATCAGGAGCGAGGACCACAGCAGGTGGAGCACGTGGCGCTTGCGCCGGGCGTCGGCACCGAGCGGGACGCCGTCGCCCCAGAAGTCCCAGGCCGGGGCGTCGATCAGCTCGGAGGGGTGCTTGCCGTTGCCGTAGGGGTTGTCCTCGTTGGCGACCCAGAGGACGAACCGGCCCTCGTGCCCGTCGTCGCCGGTGTCCGGGGTGATCTCGATGCGGGACTTCTTGATCCGCAGGGCGGAGGCGAGGTCCTCGATC
>NZ_JBHJPX010000048.1:0-1946 GCF_042262425.1 Streptomyces sp. NPDC056373 | reverse complement strand
CCCTACGGTTACCTTGTTACGACTTCACCCCAGTCATGAATCACAAAGTGGTAAGCGCCCTCCCGAAGGTTAAGCTACCTACTTCTTTTGCAACCCACTCCCATGGTGTGACGGGCGGTGTGTACAAGGCCCGGGAACGTATTCACCGTAGCATTCTGATCTACGATTACTAGCGATTCCGACTTCATGGAGTCGAGTTGCAGACTCCAATCCGGACTACGACATACTTTATGAGGTCCGCTTGCTCTCGCGAGGTCGCTTCTCTTTGTATATGCCATTGTAGCACGTGTGTAGCCCTACTCGTAAGGGCCATGATGACTTGACGTCATCCCCACCTTCCTCCAGTTTATCACTGGCAGTCTCCTTTGAGTTCCCGGCCGAACCGCTGGCAACAAAGGATAAGGGTTGCGCTCGTTGCGGGACTTAACCCAACATTTCACAACACGAGCTGACGACAGCCATGCAGCACCTGTCTCAGAGTTCCCGAAGGCACCAAAGCATCTCTGCTAAGTTCTCTGGATGTCAAGAGTAGGTAAGGTTCTTCGCGTTGCATCGAATTAAACCACATGCTCCACCGCTTGTGCGGGCCCCCGTCAATTCATTTGAGTTTTAACCTTGCGGCCGTACTCCCCAGGCGGTCGATTTAACGCGTTAGCTCCGGAAGCCACGCCTCAAGGGCACAACCTCCAAATCGACATCGTTTACAGCGTGGACTACCAGGGTATCTAATCCTGTTTGCTCCCCACGCTTTCGCACCTGAGCGTCAGTCTTCGTCCAGGGGGCCGCCTTCGCCACCGGTATTCCTCCAGATCTCTACGCATTTCACCGCTACACCTGGAATTCTACCCCCCTCTACGAGACTCTAGCTTGCCAGTTTCAAATGCAGTTCCCAGGTTGAGCCCGGGGATTTCACATCTGACTTAACAAACCGCCTGCGTGCGCTTTACGCCCAGTAATTCCGATTAACGCTTGCACCCTCCGTATTACCGCGGCTGCTGGCACGGAGTTAGCCGGTGCTTCTTCTGCGAGTAACGTCAATTGATGAACGTATTAAGTTCACCACCTTCCTCCTCGCTGAAAGTGCTTTACAACCCGAAGGCCTTCTTCACACACGCGGCATGGCTGCATCAGGCTTGCGCCCATTGTGCAATATTCCCCACTGCTGCCTCCCGTAGGAGTCTGGACCGTGTCTCAGTTCCAGTGTGGCTGGTCATCCTCTCAGACCAGCTAGGGATCGTCGCCTAGGTGAGCCATTACCCCACCTACTAGCTAATCCCATCTGGGCACATCTGATGGCAAGAGGCCCGAAGGTCCCCCTCTTTGGTCTTGCGACGTTATGCGGTATTAGCTACCGTTTCCAGTAGTTATCCCCCTCCATCAGGCAGTTTCCCAGACATTACTCACCCGTCCGCCGCTCGTCACCCAGGGAGCAAGCTCCCCTGTGCTACCGCTCGACTTGCATGTGTTAAGCCTGCCGCCAGCGTTCAATCTGAGCCATGATCAAACTCTTCAATTAAAAGCTTGATTTGCTTCCACTCGAGAAGCGATGCTCAAAGATTTACTGCATGAATTTTACTTCAGTTAGTCACTCTTCAAGACTTGATATTTTTTTGCATCCGAAGATGCTGGATATCGTCTTGTGGAGTGCCCACACAGATTGTCTGATAAATTGTTAAAGAGCAGTGAGTTAGTCGCTTTCGCTTGCTAACTCGAGGTGGCGTATATTACGCTTTTCGCCCTGAGAGTCAAGCGTTTATTTCGCTTTCTTCTCGCTGACCCGGCGGCTTGTCAGTCGTTGTTCCCGGTCAGTGGAGGCGCATTATAGGGAGTTCTCGGCGGGCCGCAACCCCTAAATGCAAAAAACTTTCCAAGCGTTCAAATAATCACCAAAAACGCCTTTTTAGGATGTTTATTAGTCAGAAAATACCGGTTTTAGCACAGTAATC
>NZ_JBHJPX010000047.1:0-2082 GCF_042262425.1 Streptomyces sp. NPDC056373 | reverse complement strand
ACCACCGCGCTATTGCCGCCAGGCAAATTCTGTTTCATTCCAACCGCCTCACTCCCGTGAAGCCATCAGAACCAATCTCGGAACGTCGCTGAAAATCTCTCTAAAAACACCTTCGGTGTTGTAAGGTTAAGCCTCACGGATCATTAGTACTGGTTAGCTCAATGCATCGCTGCACTTACACACCCAGCCTATCAACGTCTTAGTCCTAAACGTTCCTTCAGGGACCTTAAAGGCCCAGGGAAGACTCATCTTGAGGCAAGTTTCGCGCTTAGATGCTTTCAGCGCTTATCTTTTCCGCACTTAGCTACCGGGCAATGCCATTGGCATGACAACCCGAACACCAGTGGTGCGTTCACTCCGGTCCTCTCGTACTAGGAGCAACCCCTCTCAATCTTCCAACGCCCACGGCAGATAGGGACCGAACTGTCTCACGACGTTCTAAACCCAGCTCGCGTACCACTTTAAATGGCGAACAGCCATACCCTTGGGACCTACTTCAGCCCCAGGATGTGATGAGCCGACATCGAGGTGCCAAACACCGCCGTCGATATGAACTCTTGGGCGGTATCAGCCTGTTATCCCCGGAGTACCTTTTATCCGTTGAGCGATGGCCCTTCCATTCAGAACCACCGGATCACTAAGACCTACTTTCGTACCTGCTCGAGCCGTCACTCTCGCAGTCAAGCTAGCTTATGCCTTTGCACTAACCTCACGATGTCCGACCGTGATTAGCTAACCTTCGTGCTCCTCCGTTACTCTTTGGGAGGAGACCGCCCCAGTCAAACTACCCACCAGACACTGTCCTCACCCCAGATTATGGGGCCGAGTTAGAACATCAAACATTAAAGGGTGGTATTTCAAGGATGGCTCCACGCAGACTGGCGTCCACGCTTCAAAGCCTCCCACCTATCCTACACATCAAGGCTCAATGTTCAGTGTCAAGCTATAGTAAAGGTTCACGGGGTCTTTCCGTCTTGCCGCGGGTACACTGCATCTTCACAGCGAGTTCAATTTCACTGAGTCTCGGGTGGAGACAGCCTGGCCATCATTACGCCATTCGTGCAGGTCGGAACTTACCCGACAAGGAATTTCGCTACCTTAGGACCGTTATAGTTACGGCCGCCGTTTACTGGGGCTTCGATCAAGAGCTTCGCCTTGCGGCTGACCCCATCAATTAACCTTCCAGCACCGGGCAGGCGTCACACCGTATACGTCCACTTTCGTGTTTGCACAGTGCTGTGTTTTTATTAAACAGTTGCAGCCAGCTGGTATCTTCGACTGGCTTCAGCTCCATCCGCAAGGGACTTCACCTACATGCCAGCGTGCCTTCTCCCGAAGTTACGGCACCATTTTGCCTAGTTCCTTCACCCGAGTTCTCTCAAGCGCCTTGGTATTCTCTACCTGACCACCTGTGTCGGTTTGGGGTACGATTTAATGTTACCTGATGCTTAGAGGATTTTCCTGGAAGCAGGGCATCAACTACTTCTGCACCGTAGTGCATCGTCATCACGCCTCAGGGTTAGTATGCAACCGGATTTACCAGGTCACACCCCCTACACGCTTAAACCGGGACAACCGTCGCCCGGCTAGCCTAGCCTTCTCCGTCCCCCCTTCGCAGTAACACCAAGTACAGGAATATTAACCTGTTTCCCATCGACTACGCTTTTCAGCCTCGCCTTAGGGGTCGACTCACCCTGCCCCGATTAACGTTGGACAGGAACCCTTGGTCTTCCGGCGAGCGGGCTTTTCACCCGCTTTATCGTTACTTATGTCAGCATTCGCACTTCTGATACCTCCAGCAACCCTCACAGGCCACCTTCAACGGCTTACAGAACGCTCCCCTACCCAACAACGCCTAAGCGTCGCTGCCGCAGCTTCGGTGCATGGTTTAGCCCCGTTACATCTTCCGCGCAGGCCGACTCGACCAGTGAGCTATTACGCTTTCTTTAAATGATGGCTGCTTCTAAGCCAACATCCTGGCTGTCTATGCCTTCCCACATCGTTTCCCACTTAACCATGACTTTGGGACCTTAGCTGTGGGTCTGGGTTGTTTCCCTCTTCACGACGGACGTTAGCACCCGC
>NZ_JBHJPX010000046.1:0-2136 GCF_042262425.1 Streptomyces sp. NPDC056373 | reverse complement strand
CCCGGCCGGCCCGGGCCCACCCCCCCCCCGCGTACACCAACAAAAACGCGGAAACCGTCCGGGTACAATCCCCGTCATTGTCACGGGTCTCGATGCTGGGGCCGTCACTGTGACGGCTATGGTCGCCGGATGAGCGATGACCTCCCGACGCAACGCGTGGCCGGGGCCGAGTACCTGTCGTGCGAGTGGTGCGGGGAACCGGTGAGCCAGCTCGGCTCCTGGTCCCCGCGCCGGTACTGCAAGCGGTCGCACCGTCAGCGGGCGTTCGAGGCCCGCCGCCTGGGCGTGAAGATGAAGTGGCAACGGGACCAGGAGGCCGCCGCCGTCGCGGCCGCGCCGGTCGTCGAAGCCGCGGCGACCACTCCGCCGGCCACGGTGACGAACCCGCCGCTGTGGGAGGACGACATGGCCGACCGGCTCGCCCGGTACGGGATCGGCACCGACGGCCAGGAGCTCCCCCGCACCTGACCGCCGGGGGTGGGGCCAGTTCTGCCCGTTCCTGTCGACAATGCCCGCCGGTCCGGGAGGCACCGGGCGGTACCGGTCCCCTTGGTCGACCGAGAGTTCAGCCACGACGAGACTGGGCCCGAAGCGGTACGCGCCCAACACCGGGCTGCAGCGGATCGCGGCAGCAGGAGCCCCCCGCCAGCCCATTCCCGGGCCGGGGTGGACGCCTCACGCTCCATCAGGGATGACGGCGGGGGTACGGCGGCCAGCCCCGTACGAGCCCCGCAGACGGCCGTGAGACGCCCCGCGACCCCACCCCTCTCGCCGCTGCCGTCGTTTCCAGCCCGGCCGGTCCGCAGTCGCCAGCGCTCCAGGCCACGGAGGATTACGGGCAGATGGCGTGTCTCCGAACTTCCGGTGAGGCACGCTGGAATGCAGGAAGGCCCGCCCCAATTCGCGTGGGGCGGGCCTTCGTCGTGCGGTGATCAGGCTAGGGCTACCTGGCGTCCAGGTGCGTAGACGCCCTCGCCGACGCCGATCACGCGGTCCTCGCTGACGTAGATGCTCCGCATGACGACGACGGCAGCGTCCTCCGTGAGACCGAGCGCGGCCTTGTCGTCGGCCGTGGTGATCCGGGCGTCGACGGTCTTGGAGGCGACGGTCACCTTCTTGCCGCTTCGCTCGGTGTAGACGGCCTGCCATGTCGGGTCGCACGCCTGGGGTTCGTCGATCTCCGGTACGACGGCGGCGATGTCGGTGTGAACCCAGGACTGGGATGCCTGGAGAACGGTGTCGCCCCTAGTGATCGTCCGGACCCGGTTGACGACCTCGCCCTCCCCGATGTGCTGAGCGACCCACTCCGGAGCCTGGACGCGCTCCGACGACTTGTGGTTGATCACCTCACCGGGCTGGACGATTCCCTTGATCCGCTTCTCACCGGCGATCAGGGCCGGGCGGTCGGCGACGAACACGCCGCGCCCCTGCTGCGAGGTCACGAGCCCCTCGGCCTTGAGGATCGCCACGGCCCGGTAGACGGCGTTGTCGGACAGGTTGAACTGCTGCTGAAGGTTTTTCGTCGGCGGCAGCTTGTCGCCCGGTTCCAGGGTTCCGCGCTCGATTCGAGCCCGGATGTATGCGGCCATTCCGGCCACTGATCCCGCCACTGGGGCCTCCTTCGTAACTTCCTATCGGATGTTCCTTGACGGTACCCGACCGACCCCTTAACTTCCTATAGGAAGCCAACTTCCTACAGGAAGTTGCGCGGCTCCGGTGTGTCCGCACCGGAGCCGCTTCGGGCCGTTCCATGTGAGAGGAGCACGACCCATGAATGACGGTACATCCGCAGGTCAGGTCTCGATCCCCCAGGCGACGAGCGAGGACCTTGCCGCGGTTTTCACCGAGCACGGCGACCGACTGACCCGCTGGGTCTACAACCGGCTGGACCGTGCCGACTGGCACCTGGCCGAGGACATCACGAGCGAGGCGTTCCTCCGGCTGGTCCGTGACTTCACCGGCCGCCGGATCGAGAACCCGGCCGGTCTGCTGCGGACGATCGCGGGTCACGCGATCACCGACCACTACCGGCTGCGCCGCTCCGGCGAGCAGCCCACCGACTTCGGCGACTGGTTCGAGGCCGCGCGTCTGCCGGCGGCGACGTCGGCCGAGGACATCGCGGTGACGCACCTGACC
>NZ_JBHJPX010000045.1:0-2819 GCF_042262425.1 Streptomyces sp. NPDC056373 | reverse complement strand
ATATAACGGGGCCTTAGCTCAGCTGGGAGAGCGCCTGCCTTGCACGCAGGAGGTCAGCGGTTCGATCCCGCTAGGCTCCACCAACGTGTTCTTTGAAAACTAGATAACAGTAGACATCACATTCAATTAGTAATACAAGATATCACATAGTGATTCTTTTTAACGGTTAAGTTAGAAAGGGCGCACGGTGGATGCCTTGACACTAGGAGTCGATGAAGGACGGGACTAACGCCGATATGCTTCGGGGAGCTGTAAGTAAGCTTTGATCCGAAGATTTCCGAATGGGGAAACCCACTATACGTAATGGTATGGTATCCTTACCTGAATACATAGGGTAAGGAAGACAGACCCAGGGAACTGAAACATCTAAGTACCTGGAGGAAGAGAAAGCAAATGCGATTTCCTGAGTAGCGGCGAGCGAAACGGAACATAGCCCAAACCAAGAGGCTTGCCTCTTGGGGTTGTAGGACATTCTATACGGAGTTACAAAGGAACGAGGTAGACGAAGCGACCTGGAAAGGTCCGTCGTAGAGGGTAACAACCCCGTAGTCGAAACTTCGTTCTCTCTTGAATGTATCCTGAGTACGGCGGAACACGTGAAATTCCGTCGGAATCCGGGAGGACCATCTCCCAAGGCTAAATACTCCCTAGTGACCGATAGTGAACCAGTACCGTGAGGGAAAGGTGAAAAGCACCCCGGAAGGGGAGTGAAATAGATCCTGAAACCGTGTGCCTACAAGTAGTCAGAGCCCGTTAACGGGTGATGGCGTGCCTTTTGTAGAATGAACCGGCGAGTTACGATCCCGTGCGAGGTTAAGCAGAAGATGCGGAGCCGCAGCGAAAGCGAGTCTGAATAGGGCGTTTAGTACGTGGTCGTAGACCCGAAACCAGGTGATCTACCCATGTCCAGGGTGAAGTTCAGGTAACACTGAATGGAGGCCCGAACCCACGCACGTTGAAAAGTGCGGGGATGAGGTGTGGGTAGGGGTGAAATGCCAATCGAACCTGGAGATAGCTGGTTCTCTCCGAAATAGCTTTAGGGCTAGCCTCAAGGTAAGAGTCTTGGAGGTAGAGCACTGATTGGACTAGGGGTCCTCATCGGATTACCGAATTCAGTCAAACTCCGAATGCCAATGACTTATCCTTAGGAGTCAGACTGCGAGTGATAAGATCCGTAGTCAAAAGGGAAACAGCCCAGACCGCCAGCTAAGGTCCCAAAGTATACGTTAAGTGGAAAAGGATGTGGAGTTGCTTAGACAACCAGGATGTTGGCTTAGAAGCAGCCACCATTTAAAGAGTGCGTAATAGCTCACTGGTCGAGTGACTCTGCGCCGAAAATGTACCGGGGCTAAACGTATCACCGAAGCTGCGGACTGTTCTTACGAACAGTGGTAGGAGAGCGTTCTAAGTGCAGTGAAGTCAGACCGGAAGGACTGGTGGAGCGCTTAGAAGTGAGAATGCCGGTATGAGTAGCGAAAGACGGGTGAGAATCCCGTCCACCGAATGCCTAAGGTTTCCTGAGGAAGGCTCGTCCGCTCAGGGTTAGTCAGGACCTAAGCCGAGGCCGACAGGCGTAGGCGATGGACAACAGGTTGATATTCCTGTACCACCTCCTCACCATTTGAGCAATGGGGGGACGCAGGAGGATAGGGTAAGCGCGGTATTGGATATCCGCGTCCAAGCAGTTAGGCTGGGAAATAGGCAAATCCGTTTCCCGTGAAGGCTGAGCTGTGATGGCGAGCGAAATTTAGTAGCGAAGTTCCTGATTCCACACTGCCAAGAAAAGCCTCTAGCGAGGTGAGAGGTGCCCGTACCGCAAACCGACACAGGTAGGCGAGGAGAGAATCCTAAGGTGATCGAGAGAACTCTCGTTAAGGAACTCGGCAAAATGACCCCGTAACTTCGGGAGAAGGGGTGCTCTGTTAGGGTGCAAGCCCGAGAGAGCCGCAGTGAATAGGCCCAGGCGACTGTTTAGCAAAAACACAGGTCTCTGCGAAGCCGTAAGGCGAAGTATAGGGGCTGACGCCTGCCCGGTGCTGGAAGGTTAAGAGGAGCGCTTAGCGTAAGCGAAGGTGCGAATTGAAGCCCCAGTAAACGGCGGCCGTAACTATAACGGTCCTAAGGTAGCGAAATTCCTTGTCGGGTAAGTTCCGACCCGCACGAAAGGCGCAACGATCTGGGCACTGTCTCAACGAGAGACTCGGTGAAATTATAGTACCTGTGAAGATGCAGGTTACCCGCGACAGGACGGAAAGACCCCGTGGAGCTTTACTGCAGCCTGATATTGAATGTTGGTACAGCTTGTACAGGATAGGTAGGAGCCTTGGAAACCGGAGCGCTAGCTTCGGTGGAGGCATCGGTGGGATACTACCCTGGCTGTATTGACCTTCTAACCCGCTGCCCTTATCGGGCAGGGAGACAGTGTCAGGTGGGCAGTTTGACTGGGGCGGTCGCCTCCTAAAGTGTAACGGAGGCGCCCAAAGGTTCCCTCAGAATGGTTGGAAATCATTCGTAGAGTGTAAAGGCACAAGGGAGCTTGACTGCGAGACCTACAAGTCGAGCAGGGACGAAAGTCGGGCTTAGTGATCCGGTGGTTCCGCATGGAAGGGCCATCGCTCAACGGATAAAAGCTACCCCGGGGATAACAGGCTTATCTCCCCCAAGAGTCCACATCGACGGGGAGGTTTGGCACCTCGATGTCGGCTCATCGCATCCTGGGGCTGTAGTCGGTCCCAAGGGTTGGGCTGTTCGCCCATTAAAGCGGTACGCGAGCTGGGTTCAGAACGTCGTGAGACAGTTCGGTCCCTATCCGCTGTGCG
>NZ_JBHJPX010000044.1:0-3305 GCF_042262425.1 Streptomyces sp. NPDC056373 | reverse complement strand
GACGGACCCTCATGAATGATCGAGGCTAGAGTGATGATCATGCCAATGAAGATCATTGCAGCCGTCGGCTTCACGTGCCTGCTGACGTCCGGATGCGGCGGCGCAGCCTCGAGCTCGGACGACGCCGACAGCAAGGCGACACCCACTCGCACCGTCCTTCCCCAGCGGCTGGACCAGCCCGACATGAACGGCGACCTGGAACCGGATGCGCCTGCCGATGACGCCCCCTTTTCCAAGCAGTTGGAGCACGAGCTGAGCGTCCGGACGCTCAAGATGGCCCAGTCCGAAGGCAAGACGACAGCCCAGTGCCCCAGCGGTATCGAGTCGAACAAGGGTAGAACAGTAGCCTGCACGACCACCTACGACGGCCTGACCATCAGATGGGATGTGACGATCGGCGAGAAGGCAGCCTGGTCCGAGAGCTATGTCGAGTACGAGGCGACGCCCAGCACGGGCGTGATTACCAAAGCCGGCGTCGCCAAACTACTGTTCGGAAACTACAAGGGCTACATCGACTACGCCCTGTGCAACAACATCCCCAAGGCGACCCTGGTCCCATTGAACGTGGAAACCAAGTACAAGTGCGAAGTCGTCGACAAGGGCAAGAACCCGACGGGATTCGCCACCAGCACGGTACGGGCCACGGAAGCAGGTCCACGCGCCTACTGATACCCGCTCAGCGACATAGCTCGCCTCACCTGGGGACTTGCGTCATCCCATTCTCGGCGAGCACTTGCTTGGCAGCAAGCACACCCAGCCGTGACGGACGGCACTCACGCCAGGTCACATCAGGTCAGTGAGAATCGGACCGCGACCATCGATCAGATCGGGCGTTTGGACGCCGTAGCCCTCTGCCTGGCCGAAATACCTCGTAATTCTAATGTACGGGTCCAGTGGGCAGGTGCCGAGGGTGCGTCCCCCTCGCTGAGGTCCACACGCACCATAGTGCGACCTGCCCTGCCCTTACACGCCGAGATCGCAGGAGACCTGCTCCCCTACCATTCTCAACGCGCCTTGAACTCGCTCACCTGCTCTATCAATCCGCGCTTACGACTCGGATGCCCCCGCCGCGCTGCCTAATCCATTCCTGCAGTTCGACACCCGATAGTTCTTGAGCACCCTCTTCGCCCATGATCACCGCTGGCCCGAAGACAGAGCCCGATGCGCCCTCGATCTTCGCATTTCGATCCATGGTCACCTGAAATGAATTCTCATCGAAGACAGAATTACTCAAATCAGCGGATCGGAAATCGACCTCCAGTAGAGAAGCACCCATGAAGCGAGTGCCACGGCAGCTGGCGCCGAACGCATCGACACCGTAGAGCGATGCCTTCACCAGGTTGGCGCCGTCGAGCGTCGCATGCCGCAGGATCGCATCATCTAGGTTCACACGCACGAGGGAAGCCTCCGTCAGGTCGGCCCCACTCAGATCGGCTCCTTGGGCATCCGAGCGGTACAAATCCGCCCCCGCCAGCTTGATGTTCGCCAATTTGGCATCGGTGAACCACGACTCGGAGAAATCGCCGTGCGAGAGGTCCGCACCAGTAAAGTTCAGACCTACGGCGTCCAGTCCGCCTTCGCTCTCGTCGATCCACTCCCGCAGACGCTGGGCCGCGATTCCGTCCGCGGGAATCCTTGCAGGAGCCCATCCCTTACGGGTACCAGATGACATTGTCTTGCCAGCCGTTCTTTTCGACGATGGACTTGATGTCGTCAATCGCTGCTTGGTTCGCGTTTCTGACATCTAGGATAACCGTGCGATGCTTCTGGATAATTTGCTCTGAAAGTTTGCTCACCCAGCGAGCATTGTTGGCCGGGCTGTAAGCACCACGGAAGGGTTGAGACTTGTCCCGTACGTTATTGAAAGGGGGCCGGTCGGAATGGACAACCTTGATGTCATAGTACCGCCCTGTGCTCGGCGAATAGAATTCGCCTCGATCGGCAACGGATGGACGCTGAATGTCGTCCGGCAGGCGCCCTTGTTCCCGTAGGTCCAAGCCCACGCGGGCTTCGTCCTTCGACGGCTCGGAGATGCCGCCGTTCTTATCGGGGTCACGTTGCAACTCGTCGAAGTTATCAGGGCTTCGATGTTCCACCTCGTCCAAGTGGTGCCAGTGGGCTGCCTTCTCCTCCGGCGTCAGCTCTGGAAGGGGCTCGTTACCCCGCAGAGCGTCCCCCCCAGCTGGTTCGGGCAGGCCGTCCGCGCCGTGTCCCCAGGAGCCTTCGCTCTGACTGCCCCCAGTGCTCTCATGGCTGTCTGTTGTGGCGCCCTCGTGGCCACCCGTGCCCGATCCCTCACCGGAGCCAGTGGTATGGCCGTCGAAATGTGGCCCGGTCGGCCCATCGGTGGGACTGCTCGTGTGGCCTGATGTCGAGTCGTGGTGAGCGGAAGGGTCATGTGCGAGGTCGTCCGCCCCACTGTCCGGCAGGTGATTGCCTACGCTGCCGTAGGGAAGGTTGTCGCCCGCTCCCCCGGCGTGTGGCAGATCACCGCCCGCGTGGGCGGCCGGCACGTCGCCACCCGCGTGGACGGCTGGTGTGGTGGGTGCGTCCTCACCGACTCGGCCTACATCGCCGAGATTGTTGTCCAGACTGTCGCCCAGGCGGATGTGCTGCCCGGCCTGTTCCGCGGTGTGCGCGCCCGCGCCCACCAGGGCGGGTTGCTGGGCCGGGGAGTCCACACGTGGGCTGTCCGCACCGGAGGTGGGGGCGTCGGGGTTGTCGGGCATGTCGGGCTGGTCGACGACGTCACCGGGGCCGTCGTCCGCCTTCTGCAGCACGTTGCCCTGCTCGTCCAGCAGGTTGCCGTCCGGGTCGTAATAGCGCGCCGGAGCACCGTCCTCCGTGGGGAGCTTCGTGGTGCCCTCGGGCAGGACCGGAACGTCCTCCGGCAGCCGCACCGTCCCGTCGGGGAGCTCGGTCGCCCCGGCGGGGATGTCCGCGCCCTCGGGCAGGTGCACCGTGCCGTCGGGCAGCTTGATGCTGCCCTCGGGCAGCGTGACCTCGTTCTCCGGCAGCGTGGGGATGTCGATCCGCCTCCGGAGCGTCGTAATACGCCGACAAACCCTGGAACCGGGAGTGGACGTCGCCGCCGGCATCCCGGACATGACCCGCGTCCTTCCTCAAGTCCGCGTAATCCGTCTCCAGCTGCTCCAGATTCCCGGTGAACTGCGGAATCTTCTCCGGCTGAATCACTTCTTTCCGGCCCCCGGCAGATCCACCGCAGGCGCCTTCAGCGTGTTGCGCTGCGCCTCGGCCGCCATCTCCTCGTCACCGTTCAGATACGCCGTGGTCGCATCCACTAC
>NZ_JBHJPX010000043.1:0-3718 GCF_042262425.1 Streptomyces sp. NPDC056373 | reverse complement strand
CCTGCGTCTTTGTTTTAAACTCCCCGGGGCACGCCCCGCCCCCCCCCGGGGGGGGGGGGCGGGGCCCCCCCCGCCCCCCCGGCCCTCGCCGTCGGTCTGCCGTACGCCCCGCGTCAGCCCGCCGGAAGCGTCTCCGGGTCCTCGGTGCCCTTGCCCGCCCCACGGTCACCGTCACTCACCGTGTCGGCCTGGGCCATGGCTGCCGCGTCCGAGGCGGTCTTGATCGTGGCGTCGGCGAGGGCTTCCGCGGCCGGGAAACCACCCGCCGGAGCGAGCGCCACCCCGCGCCACCACGGCTCGGACGGGACGTTCCCGGCGGTGGGCTCGAAGGGCTGACCCGGGCGCGGCAGGGCGATTCCGGCGCCCACCGCGCGGGCGGCCGCGAGCGTCCCCTCGCCGGGGTCCGCCCACGGGTGCGTCGCCAGGTTGAAGGTGGCCCAGTGGATCGGCAGCATAGGGCCGCGCCCCGGGCCGCCCTGGAGGTCGAGGTGGGCGCGCACGCCCTCCTCGGGCGTCATGTGGATGTCGGGCCAGAAGTCGGAGTACGCGCCGATCTGGATCATCGTGGCGTCGAACGGCCCGTGCTCGGCGCCGATCTCCTTGAAGCCGTCGAAGTAGCCGGTGTCGCCGCTGTGGTAGATCCGGTGCTCCTCGCCGGCGACGACCCAGGAGGCCCACAGGGTGTGCTGGGTGTTGCGCAGTCCCCGGCCGCAGAAGTGCCGGGCCGGGGTGGCGGTCAGGGTGAGGCCGCCGACCCTCGTGGACTCGTGCCAGTCCAGCTCGCGCAGCCGGCCGGCGGACACCCCCCAGTGCTCCAGGTGCGCGCCGACACCCAGGGGCACGGCGAACAGCGTGTCCGTGCCCGCGAGTGCCTTGATGGTGGGCATGTCCAGGTGGTCGTAGTGGTCGTGCGAGATGACCACGACGTCGACCGGGCCGAGGGCGGCGAGCGGCAGGGGCACGGGGTGCAGCCGCCTGGGACCCGCGAAGGAGAAGGGGGAGCAGCGCTCGCCCCACACCGGGTCGAACAGGACGCGCCGGCCGTCCAGCTCCGCGAGCACGCTGGAGTGTCCCATCCAGGTCAGCCGGAGCCCGGTGGCCGGGGGCCGGGCGATGTCGGCGAGGGTGGTGGCGTGCACCGGGACGGTGCCCCGCGGGGCACGGCGGGGCCGGGTGTCCTTGTCGAAGAAGACCTTCGCGAAGTCCAGGGTCGAGCCGGAGGGCCGGGTCCGCGCGGGGCCGCCGGGGTTCTGGAAGACCCCGTCCTTGAAATGGGGCGATCTGCGGATGCGCGCCATGCGCTCACCACTCGGGTCGGCGCCGAACGCCCCGGGCTGCAGCGCGCGGAGCCCGGAGCTCAGGGTACGGAAACCGGCCACGGTACCTCCAGGTGGAGTCGGTCAGGCTTTCCATTATGGTCGGCCCCTCCGACAACACCGGACCACAGGGGCCCCACCGGAAGCACACCCGGGGCGATACTGACCGATGATTCAGTAACCCGCGTCGCCGAGGAGCCCGGATGGCCACCCCCCTGTTGTCTCTGACCTGGACCGATCACCTCACCGGACGGCAGGGCTTCCTGGTCGTCGACCGGCTGGTCCGCGGGGTCGCCAGCGGCGGTCTGCGGATGCGCGCCGGCTGCACGCTGGAGGAGGTCACCGGCCTGGCCCGCGGCATGACCGTCAAGGAGGTCCTGCACTACGACCCGGCGAGCCGCTACGTCCCGCTCGGCGGTGCCAAGGGCGGCATCGACTGCGACCCCCGCGATCCCGGCGCCTACCCGCTGCTGGTGCGGTACCTGCGCGCGATGCGGCCGTACATAGAGACCTGCTGGACGACGGGCGAGGACCTGGGCCTCACCCAGGACCTGGTCGACCGGGCGGCGGCCGAGGCGGGGCTGGTCTCCTCGATCCAGGCCGTGTACCCCCTGCTCGACGACGAGGCCGAGGCCCGGCAACGGCTCCGGGACGCGTTCGCGGTCGAGGTCGACGGCATCGGCCTGGACGAGCTGGTCGGGGGCTGTGGTGTGGCCGAGGCGACCCTGGCCGCCCTGGACCGTGCCGGTGTGCCGGCGACCGGGACCCGGGTCGCCCTCCAGGGCTTCGGCACCATGGGCGGGGCGACCGCGCGCTTCCTCACGCGCGCGGGGCTCACGGTCGTCGCCGTCGCCGATCTCAAGGGCACGATCGCCAACCGGCAGGGGCTGGACGTCGAAGCGCTGCTCGCGGCCCGGGACGCCCACGGCACCGTGGACCGCTCCGCGCTGCGCCCCGGCGACCGCGAACTGCCGGGCGACGCCTGGCTGGCGGCGGACGCGGACGTGCTGGTTCCGGCCGCAGTGTCGTACGCGATCGGCACCGCCGACCAGGAGCGGATCACCGCCCGCTGGGTCGTGGAGGCGGCCAACATGCCCGTACTCCCGGAGGCGGAGCTGCTGTTGACCGCGCGCGGGGTGACCGTGCTGCCGGACGTCGTGGTCAACTCGGGCACGAACGCCTGGTGGTGGTGGACGCTGTTCGGGGACATCGGCGCCGACGCCGAGGAGGCGTTCGCCCGCACCCGCCACTCGATGCGGGCGCTGGTCGAGCGGATGCTGTCCCGCGCGCAGGCCGACGGGACGACGCCGCGGACCGCCGCCCACGCGATCGCGACGGACCGGCTGCCGCTGATCGCGGAACGGTTCGGCTGGTTCCGGTGAGGTGACCGCCGCCTCCTCGCAGCGGCCGGCCCCGGTGAAGTGAACCTCTCCTCCTCGCCTCGGCCGGTTTCCGGCGAGGTGACCGCCTCCTCGCCGCGACCGGCTTCCGGTGCGACGCCCGTCGTCTCCTCGACGGCTGTCGTCGCGGGCCCCGCCGGGCAGGCCGAAACGCTCCGTCGAGGGACGGCAGGGCCGTGGGTAGGGTGACGGCGTGACCAGAGTCCGGTTGAGTGTGGCTCAGCGCCGCGGAGATCTGCTGCGGGCCGCCATCGAGCAGATCGAGGCGAGGGGTGTGGCGGCGGTCAGGATCGCCGACGTGGCCTCGGCGCTGGGTGTGAGCAACGCGCTGGTCCTCTACCACTTCTCGTCGAAGGAGCAACTGGTCGCCGCCGCGTTCCGGCACGCGGCGGAGGGCGACCTGGCGCATCTGCGCAAGCTGCTCGGCCGCCGTTCGCCGGCGCTGCGCCGGCTGCGGTCGGCCGTTCGGTGGTACGCCCCGACCGGGCAGGCCAAGGGCTGGCGGCTGTGGATCGAGGGCTGGGCGGCGGCGCTGCGAGATCCAGCACTGCGAGAGGTGGCCCAGGATCTCGACCGGCAGTGGAAGGCGGCCCTGGTCGAGGTCATCGCGGAGGGCGTGGCCGCCAATGAGTTCCGCTGCCCCGACCCGGCCGGCACGGCCCTGCGTCTGACCGCCCTCCTCGACGGACTCGCCGTCCAGCTGACGTCGTACGCCGGTGCGGTGCCGCGCGCACGGGCCCAGGAGTGGGTGGAGGAGACACTGAGCCGTGAGTTGGGCCTGACGACGTAGCGACCGGCTCCTTGGCCGGTGCCTCTCGGATCATGCCCGGGCCGCGGGGCTCACCGTCACCGGTCCGGCACCGGCGCCGGAACCGCGAGCCGGACCGAGCCGGGCCGTCGCCTGGACGACCCGCTTCGGAAGCCAGGACTCCTGTGCGTGGGGGCCGTGCCGGGTGGGCCCCCGGCACGGCGCCCACCCCCACGGGGCGGCCCCCCCCCCCG
>NZ_JBHJPX010000042.1:0-4118 GCF_042262425.1 Streptomyces sp. NPDC056373 | reverse complement strand
GCCGGTTACCGGGACTTCCTGGCCTGGCTGACCCGGCAGGACCGGGCCGCCGCGGCCGACGCCTGGGCCGCGGAACTCGACGGGGTCGAGGAGCCCACGCTCATCGCGCCCGCGGCCGTCGGAAGGACCGCCGCGCACGACACCGGCTTCGGCCAGGCCGACGTGAACCTCACCCAGGACGAGGCGGAGCGGATCGCCCGCCGGGCGGGGGAACTGGGCGTCACCGTCAACACCATGGTGCAGGGCGCCTGGGCCCTGGTGCTCGGCCAGCTGACGGGACGGCAGGACGTGCTGTTCGGCGCCACCGTCTCCGGACGGCCGCCCGAGGTGCCCGGCGCCGACTCCATGATCGGCATGTTCATCAACACCCTGCCGGTGCGGGTGCCGCTCGCTCCGTCGGACACCGTGACCGGCCTCCTGCGCGGGCTCCAGCACCGGCAGGCGGCCCTGATGGAACACCATCACCACGGGCTCACCGAGATCCAGCAGCGCACCGGGCTCCCGGCCCTGTTCGACACCCTGGTCGTCTTCGAGTCCTATCCGGAGGACCAGGGAGCGCTCGCCGAGGCGGGCGAGGAGGCCGGCATCGCCGTCACCGGTCTGCGGCCGTTCTCCGTCACGCACTACCCGCTGATGCTCGCCGCCGACCTCGATCCGTACCTGCGGATCATTCTCCAGTACCGGCTCGACGCACTCGCTCCCGCGGACGTCGAGGACATGGCTGCACGGGTGCGCCGCGTGCTGTGCGCCCTGACCGAGGACGGTGACCGCAAGCTCGCCGGTGTGCCCATGCTCGCCCCCGCGGAGCGTGACCGCCTCCTTCGCGACCTCAACGACACGGCCGCGTCCGTGCCCGACGAGACCGTGCCCGAGCTGTTCGAGCGGCAGGCCGCCCTCACTCCGGACGCGACCGCCGTCGTCTCCGGCGACCTCACCCTGACCTACGGTGAACTGAACACCCGGGCCAACCGCCTCGCGCACATGCTGATCGAGCGCGGCGTGGCCCCCGAGACGACGGTGGCGCTGGCACTGCCGCGCTCGGTGGAGCAGATCACCGCGCTGCTGGCGGTGGTCAAGGCCGGCGGTGCCTTCCTGCCCGTCGACCCGGCCTACCCGGCCGAGCGGATCTCCTACATGCTCGACGACGCGCAGCCGGCACTGCTGCTGACGCGGGCCGAGTGGGCGGGGGGACTTCCCCACCACCCCGGCATCGTCGTACTCGACGACCCGGCCACCCTCGCGCAGCTCGAGCGCCGCCCCGGCGGCGACCCCACCGACGCCGACCGCCGTGGCCCCCTGCGGCCGCAGCACACCGCGTACGTCATCTACACCTCCGGCTCGACCGGACGGCCCAAGGGTGTCGTCGTACCGCACAGCCCGCTGCCCAGTCTGGCCCGCACCGAGATCGAGCGGTTCGAGGTGACGGCGCGGTCCAAGGTGCTCGCCTGCACCTCGCCCAGCTTCGACATCTCCGTCATGGAATGGCTGACGGCGTTCGCCGCCGGGGCCACCCTCGTCGTGCCCCCGGGCCAGCAGATCGGCGAGTCCCTGGCCGCCACCCTCACCGAGGCGGAGATCAGCGTCGGTCTCATCGCCACCTCGACCCTCGCCACCCTGCCGCCCGAGAGGTTCGCGCACCTGGCCACGCTCGGGGTGGGCGGGGAAGCGGTGCCGCCGGGCATCGTGGAGACCTGGGCCCCGGACCGTCGGCTGATCAACGGCTTCGGACCGACCGAGACCACGTGCGTGGCCACGCTGAGCGACCCGCTCGTGGCCGACGGCACAGCCCCGCCCATCGGGCGGCCCGTGCTCAACACTCGGCTGTACGTGCTGGACCCCTGGCTGCGGCCGGTGCCGCCCGGCGCGGTCGGCGAGCTGTACATCGCCGGCCGGGGTGTCGCCCGCAGCTACCTGCGCCGGCCCGGACTCACCGCCGAGCGTTTCGTCGCCGACCCGTTCGGGCCCGCCGGCGAGCGCATGTACCGCACCGGCGACCAGGTTCGCTGGCGGGACGACGGCCAGCTGGACTACCTCGGCCGGATCGACGACCAGGTGAAGATCCGCGGTTTCCGGATAGAGCCAGGCGAGGTCGAGAACGCCCTGGACGGCCATCCCGGCGTGGTCCGCGCGGCAGTGGTGGCCCGCGCCGGTCGCACCGCGGACATGGGCAAGCAACTGGTCGGCTACGTCGTGCCGGTGGACGAGCACGTCACCGTGGACGACCTGCGCGCCTTCCTGGCCGAACGGCTGCCCGGCCACATGGTGCCGTCGGCGTTCGTCCTGCTCGACCGGCTGCCCACGACGGCGAACGGAAAGGTGGACCGGGCGGCCCTGCCCGAACCCGGGATCACCGGCTCCGAGTACCGCGCCCCCGACGGCGCCACCGAGACGGCGCTCGCCGCGCTCTTCGCCGAACTGCTCGGCCTCGACCGGGTCGGCGCCGATGACAACTTCTTCGCCCTGGGCGGCCACTCCCTGCTGGCCACGCGGCTGGTCAGCCGCATCCGCGAGGCGCTCGGCACCGAACTGGCCGTGCGCACCGTCTTCGACGCGCCGACCGTCGCCGAGCTGGCCCCGCACCTGACCTCCGGCGGACCGGTGCGACCCGCGCTGCGCCCCCGCACGGACCGCCTCGAGCACATCCCCCTCTCCTACGCCCAGCGCCGACTGTGGTTCATGCACCGCTTCGACGGCCCCTCGGCGACCTACAACATCCCGCTGGCCCTCCGGCTGGAGGGTGAGCTGGACGAAGCCGCGCTGGCCGCCGCGGTGCGGGACGTGGTGGAGCGGCACGAGAGCCTGCGGACCGTGTTCGACGAGGACGAGGGCGGTGTGCCGTACCAGCGCGTCCTCCCGCTCGGCGAGGCGGCGCCCGCACTCGACGCGGTGGAGGTGCCCGCGCACGAACTGGCCGACCGGGTGTCCCGGGCGATGGAGCACCGGTTCGACCTCACGGCCGAGATCCCGCTGCGCTCCACCCTGTTCCGGGCCGGACCGCGGGACCATGTGCTCGCGCTGGTCACCCACCACATCGCCTTCGACGGGGAGTCGATGGCGCCGCTGGCCCGCGACCTGTCGGCGGCGTACACCGCCCGCCTGGGCGGCGGTGCCCCGGGCTGGGAGGAACTGCCGGTCCAGTACGCCGACTACACCCTCTGGCAGCGCGACCTCCTCGGCGACCCGGACGATCCCGCCGCCCTCGCGGCGCGGCAGGCGGCGTACTGGCGCGAGGAACTGGCCGGCGCTCCGCAGCCCATGCAACTGCCCCTGGACCGGCCCCGCCCGCCCGTGGCCGGCCACCAGGGCGACATTCTGGAGTTCACGCTCGACGCGGAACTCCTCGCCGTCGCCCGGGAGACGGCCCGCCGCCACGACGTCACCATGTCCATGTTCATGCAGGCGGCCCTGTCGGTGCTGCTGGGCCGGCTGGGCGGCGGCGAGGACGTGTCGATCGGCGCGCCCATCGCGGGCCGGGGCGACGAGGCCCTGGGCGATCTGGTCGGCTTCTTCGTGAACACCTGGGTGCTGCGGACGGACCTGTCGGGCAACCCGACCTTCTCCGAGGTGCTGGAGCGGGTGCGCGGCAAGGCCCTGGCGGCCTACGACAACCAGGACCTGCCCTTCGAGCGGCTCGTGGAACTCCTCAACCCCGAGCGGTCCCGGGCCTACCACCCGCTGTTCCAGGTGATGTTCGCCTGGCACGACACGCTGCACGTCGACTTCGACCTGCCCGGACTGACCGCCACCCCCGGTGTCGTACAGACCCGGACCGCCAAGTTCGACCTCTACCTCACCCTCTCCGAGAACCGGGACGGTTCCGGCGCGCGCGGCTACCTCGAATACGCGACGGAACTCTTCGACCGCGACACGGTGACCGCGTTCGTCGAGCGCTTCGTCCACGTGCTGCGCGGCCTGGTCGCGGACGCCGCCGCACCCGTGTCCGGCGTGGACGTGCTGGTGCCCGGCGAACACGAGCGGCTCGTCGTCGGCGTCAACGACAACGAGGTGATCGACCCCGATGTGTCCCTGGTGGAGTTGGTGGAGCGGCGGGTGGCGTCGGCTCCGGATGCGCGTGCGGTGGTCTGCGGTGAGGTGGAGTGGTCGTACGGTGAGCTGAA
>NZ_JBHJPX010000041.1:0-5021 GCF_042262425.1 Streptomyces sp. NPDC056373 | reverse complement strand
GTCTCCTGGGTTTTGGGGTCGGTGGGGCCGGCGGTTTTGTCGTATTACATCATGGGGGGGGGGGCCGCGTTCTCCTCCCCGCCCCCCCCCCCGCTCCCAGTTGGCTCGGGCTCAGGCCCGACGGGTCGTCAGACCTCCACCACCACAGGCAGGATCATCGGCCGGCGCCGGTAGGTGTCCGAGACCCACTTGCCCAGCGTGCGGCGCACGAGCTGCTGGAGCTGGTGTGGCTCCACCACGCCGTCCTGGGCGGAGCGTTCGAGCACTTCCGTGATCCTGGGGGCCACGTCGCCGAAAGCGGAGTCCTCGATGCCGGAGCCGCGGGCCTGGATGTGCGGGCCGCCGGTGATCTTCCCGGTGGACGAGTCGATGACCACGAAGACCGAGATGATGCCCTCGTCGCCGAGGATCTTGCGGTCCTTCAGAGCCGGCTCGCCCACGTCACCGACCGAGAGGCCGTCGACGTAGACGTATCCCGCCTGGACCTTGCCGGAGATCTTCGCCTTGCCCTCGATGAGGTCGACGGCGACGCCGTCCTCAGCGATGACGATGCGGTCGTGCGGGACGCCGGTCAGAGCGCCCAGCTCGGCGTTGGCCCGCAGGTGGCGCCACTCGCCGTGCACCGGCATCAGGTTCTTCGGGCGGCAGATGTTGTAGAAGTACAACAGCTCGCCCGCCGACGCGTGGCCGGAGACGTGAACCTTGGCGTTGCCCTTGTGGACCACGTTGGCGCCCCAGCGGGTGAGGCCGTTGATCACGCGGTAGACCGCGTTCTCGTTGCCTGGGATCAGGGACGACGCCAGGATCACCGTGTCGCCCTGGACGATGCGGATCTGGTGGTCGCGGTTGGCCATGCGGGACAGGGCCGCCATCGGCTCGCCCTGGGAGCCCGTGCAGACCAGGACCACCTCGCTGTCCGGGAGGTCGTCGAGGGTCTTGACGTCCACGACCAGGCCCGGGGGCACCCTCAGATAGCCGAGGTCCCGGGCGATGCCCATGTTGCGGACCATGGAACGGCCGACGAAGGCGACGCGGCGGCCGTACTCGTGCGCCGCGTCCAGGATCTGCTGGATGCGGTGCACATGGCTGGCGAAGCTCGCGACGATGATGCGCTTGCGGGCGCCGGCGAAGACCTGGCGCAGGACGTTGGAGATCTCCCGCTCGGGCGGGACGAACCCCGGCACCTCGGCGTTGGTCGAGTCCGAGAGGAGGAGGTCGATGCCCTCCTCGCTCAGGCGCGCGAACGCGTGGAGGTCCGTGAGGCGGCTGTCCAGCGGGAGCTGGTCCATCTTGAAGTCGCCGGTGTGGACCGCCATGCCCGCAGGCGTGCGGATGGCCACGGCCAGTGCGTCCGGGATGGAGTGGTTGACCGCGATGAACTCGCAGTCGAAGGGGCCGATGCGCTCACGGTGCCCTTCGGCCACCTCGAGGGTGTAGGGGCGGATGCGGTGCTCCTGGAGCTTGGCCTCGATGAGGGCGAGGGTCAGCTTGGAGCCGATCAGCGGGATGTCCGGCTTCTCGCGCAGGAGGAAGGGGACACCGCCGATGTGGTCCTCGTGGCCGTGCGTGAGCACGATGCCCTCGATGTCGTCGAGGCGGTCCCTGATGGACGAGAAGTCCGGCAGGATCAGGTCGATTCCGGGCTGCTCCTCCTCGGGGAAGAGCACACCGCAGTCGACGATCAGCAGGCGGCCGCCGAATTCGAAGACCGTCATGTTCCGGCCGATTTCGCCCAGACCGCCGAGCGGGGTGACACGCAGGCCGCCTTCGGGGAGCGGCGGGGGCGTGCGAAGTTCGGGATGCGGATGACTCAAAAGACTCTCCTCACCACGCACGCCACGTACCGGTGGGGCACGTGGCGCGCGTGACGTTCGTGCAGAAGCAGTTGTCTGTGTGGGGTGCGCGGGCACCGGTGGCCCGCTTATTCAGTTGTGAAGCAGTTGCGCGGGGATCTGCGCGAAGTCTGTTGTCAGAGCTGTACCCCGCCGGCAGCAAGATCGATCTTGAGTTGCTCGATCTCCTCGGGCGCGCATTCGACCATGGGAGCGCGCAGCGGCCCGGCAGGCAGCCCCTGCAGGGCGAGCGCCGCCTTGGTCGTCATCACGCCCTGGGTGCGGAACATACCCGTGTAGACGGCGAGCAGCTGCTGGTGGATCTCGGTGGCCTTCTGGACGTCACCCGAGGTGTACGCCTCGACCAGGGCGCGCAGCTCGGGGGTGACGACGTGCCCGACGACCGAGACGAACCCGACCGCGCCGACCGAGAGCAGGGGCAGGTTCAGCATGTCGTCGCCGGAGTACCAGGCGAGGCCGGAGCGGGCGATGGCCCAGCTGGCGCGGCCGAGGTCGCCCTTGGCGTCCTTGTTGGCGACGATGCGCGGGTGCTCGGCGAGGCGGACGAGCGTCTCGGTGCTGATCGGGACGCCGCTGCGGCCGGGGATGTCGTAGAGCATCACCGGAAGGCCGGTGGTGTCCGCGACCGCCGTGAAGTGCCGGTAGAGGCCTTCCTGCGGCGGCTTGTTGTAGTACGGGGTCACGACGAGCAGGCCGTGCGCGCCGGTGCGCTCCGCAGCCCGGGCGAGTTCCATGCTGTGGTGGGTGTCGTTGGTGCCGACTCCGGCCACCACGTGGGCGCGGTCGCCGACCGCCTCCAGGACCGCCCGTACGAGATCCGCTTTCTCCGCGTCGCTGGTGGTCGGGGACTCGCCGGTGGTGCCGTTGATGACCAGGCCGTCGTTGCCTGCGTCCACCAGGTGGGCGGCGAGCCGCTGCGCGCCGTCGAGGTCGAGTGCGCCGTCCGCCGTGAAGGGCGTGACCATGGCGGTGAGGACCCGCCCGAAGGGGGTCTGCGGAGTCGAGGTCGGAGCCATGGGTTACACGCTACTCGTTGCTCAGGACCGGGTCTGCCCATGGGGCAGGCGACAAGTCGTGACAAAGGTGGAGCCCGGCACTGCCTGCTCGGGGGTTCAAGCAGTGCCGGACCCGTTTGATCAGGCTAGATGAACTTCTCTAAATGCCGCAATACGGACACTTCGCGCGGCTGAACCGTACATCTGTCCTCGATCGGGAAAACCGGGACGCGTCAGGGCGCCACGCGTCCGTTGGCGTTGAAGGCGGCGTAGGTGAGCGGCATGAGCTGGGACCACTCGGCCTCCATCTTCTCGCCGACCATCTCGATCTCGCGCTGCGGGAAGGACGGGACCTTCGCCAGCTCGTGCTGGGTGCGCAGACCGAGGAAGTGCATCAGCGAGCGGGCGTTGCAGGTGGCGTACATCGACGAGTACAGGCCGACCGGCAGGACCGAGCGGGCGACCTCGCGGGCGACACCGGCGGCGAGCATCTCCTGGTAGGACTCGTACGCCTGCCGGTACGAGTCCTCCATCACACGGCCGACCAGTTCCTGCTGGGCCTGGGTGCCCTCGACGAAGACGTACTTGCCCGGGCGGCCCTCCTGGACCAGCTTGCGGGACTCGTCGGGGACGTAGAAGACGGGCTGCAGCTCGCGGTAGCGGCCGCTCTCCTCGTTGTACGACCAGCCGACGCGGTGCCGCATGAACTCCCGGAAGACGAAGATCGGGGCGCTGATGAGGAAGGTCATCGAGTTGTGCTCGAAGGGGCTGCCGTGCCGGTCCCGCATCAGGTAGTTGATCAGGCCCCTGGAACGCTCGGGGTCCTTCTTCAGCTCGTCCAGGGACTGCTCGCCCAGGGTCGAGACCCGGGCCGCGAAGAGGACGTCCGCGTCGGACGCGGTGTGCTTGACCAGCTCGACGGTGACGTCGCTGCGGTAGCTGGGTTTGAGGTCGTCGGCGGGGGTGTCGGTCACGGTTGGCAGGGCCTTCCCATCTCGTCGTGTGGCGACGCCACTCTACGGCCCGGCCGATTCGGCGCGATCGGTGCCGTGCCGCAATGAAGTCGGTGAAACAGGGCACCTCTGAGGGAGTTCGTTCGTCTCTACAGACGAAAGTGATCCGTTCCACCCTTGAAGGAGACGTACCCCTGATGTTCGGTCGGCGTGAACCCGTACCGTTTGCCTTCGTCGCCGAGGCCGACAGGTTCCGCAGCAATGTCACTCCCCCGCCGCGCGAGCGGTCGTCCGTCGGTCAGATGGCCGGACGCTGGCTGCTGGGGCTCACCATCGTGGCGGGGCTCGTGGGGTCCCTGGTCATCGGGACGCCCGCGCTGACGCCCGACAAGACGGCTGATCAGCCTCAGCAGTCGCAGGCGTCCGACAGGCGCTGAAGCGCGCCGGGCCGGCGGTGACTCCATCCGGCCCCCCGCCAGTGGTGACCGGGGACACAGATCGGTAGCCTCACCGGGCACAGCCCACGCATGGATCGAGTGAGGACCAGCCGTGCCCCTGCCCTTTCTGACGGCCGACCGCGTTTTCGAGGCGGCGGACGACGTTCCGCTGCCCCACGAAGACCGTGACCACTGGCGGCGTCCGTACCGGCCCGGGCCGTGGCGCGTCGTGGTGGCAGCGCTCGCGCTGCTGGTCGCCTCGTTCGTGCTGTTCGCGGCGGTCATCATCGCCGTGACGGCCCAACTCGCCTCGGCGGCCCTGGTCTTCGGCCTGGCGCTGCTCGTCATCGCCGCGGCGCTGCGGCTGCTGCGGGTGGGCGTGTGGGTCAGCGCACGCGGGCTGCGGCACGTGGGGTTCCTCACGACGCGCACGGCGTCCTGGGAGCAGGTCGTATCGGTGCGTACGGTGCAGCAGCCGGTGCGCTGGCTGGGGCTGCCCCGGACCGTTCAGGGGCAGGCGCTGCTGCTCGGGCTGCGGGGCCGGGAGGCGGGCGGTCTGCCGCCCCTGATGACGACGCACAACGCGGACTTCCTGGGGCGTGCGGAGGCCTTCGACCGGGCGGCCGACTCGGTCGAGGCGTGGGCCGAGGACTACGGCCCACGCTGACCTCTGAAGCCTCGTGTCTCAGGTTCAAGCAGTGCCGGACCCGTTTGATCAGGCTAGATGAACTTCTCTAAATGCCGCAATACGGACACTTCGCGCGGCTGAACCGTACATCTGTC
>NZ_JBHJPX010000040.1:0-5101 GCF_042262425.1 Streptomyces sp. NPDC056373 | reverse complement strand
AGGCGCCGCGGGCGATGCCGATGAACACGGCGGCGCACTCGGCCATGACGAAGCTGAGCAGGCCGTAGTTGCGGCCGGTGGCACCCGTGTTGGAGCGGTCGCCGGTCGCGCTGACCATGACCTCCTCGAAGGACACGGCGTGGTGGGCGGGCACGAAGACGTCCTCGGCGACCGCGGTGGCACTGCCGGTGGCGGCTCCGGCCGAGACGTCCCAGTCGTCGACGACCTTGAGGTCGGACATGGGGACGAGGGCCATGATCTCGCCCTCGGTACCGTCCGGGTTGCGCACCATCGCCGCGGTGAAGTCCCAGTCGGCGCCCTTGCAGCCGGTGTTGAACTTCCAGGTGCCGTTGAGGCGGTAACCTCCCTCGACCGGGACCGCGACACCGGTCGGGGCGAACGCGCTGGAGATCTTGACGGAGCCGGAGGCGAAGACCTCCTCCTGGGCCCGGTCGGGGTAGAGCGTCGCCGTCCAGGTGCTCGTCACCCACACCATCGTCACCCAGGCGGCGGCCGGGCAGCCGCGGCCGATCTCGGTGATGACCCGGGCCTGGTCGGCGAGCGGAAGGTCGAGCCCGCCGAACCGGCGCGGCACGGCCATGCGGAACACCCCGGCCTTCTCCAGGAGTTCGATGCTCTCGTCGAGCAGCCAGCCGCGGTCCTCGGCGGCGCGGCCGTTCTCGCGCAGGGTCGGGACGATGCTGTCCACGGCTTCCAGTACGGCTGCCAGGTCGTCGTTCGTGGCCATTTCCGGCTCCTCGATTGTGATTCCTACTGCCGGTCGAGAGGCGCGAGAACCCCAACGCTCCCCGGCAGTTCAAAACCTTAACGAAGGACTCGGAGAAATGAGTAAGAGCACACTCATCGCCCGGTCATCACTGCCGCACCTCCAGAAACCGGAGGGGACCTGACACGCAATTACCGGCCGATTACCGGGTACTGACCGGGAAATTATCGGCAAATGATCGGCCAGTGCCCGCAATGGCCCGTGTGGGACCATCCCAGCATGACTCTTTCATGGCCCGAACTCGTACGTACGGCGGCCGAGGACACGACCTCGGCACTGGAAAAGGGAGCCGATCAGGACTGGCGCGGAAAGGCGGGTGATCTGGACTGGAGCTGTCGGGAGACCCTTTCGCACATCGCACTCGGGGTGGTGGGTTACGCGGGTCTGCTCATCGCCCGCCCCACCGACCGCTACATCACCCTGTTCTCCTCGATCGACGGCCACGCGCCGGTGCCGGCCGCGCTGGAGGGCATCCGGATCGCGGGCACGCTGCTCGCCGGCACCGTCCGGGACACCCCGCCGGAGGTCCGCGCCTGGCACCCCTACGGCCACTCCGACGCGGCCGGCTTCGCCGCGATGGGCGTGCTCGAACTCGTCGTCCACGGGCGGGACATCGCGCAGGCGGTGGGCGTGGACTACACACCGTCGGACGCGCTGGCGGCGCCGGTGGTGGAGCGGCTCTTCCCCGACGCGCCCACCGGCCACTCCCCCGCCGAGACCCTGCTGTGGTGCACCGGGCGCGCCGCGCTGCCCGGGCTGCCGCGCCGCGGCGCCTGGCGCTGGGACGGCCGGGTGCGCCAGGCCTGAGGCCACTCCTGCCCCACCCTCACCGGATCACGTGCCGCCGGGCCACTCCCACAGTCGCCCGGCGGCACTGTCATGTCGCCTCCCGCTGCCGGGAGACCACGGTATTACCGCAGCGTGGCTGGAACGTTGAACTCGCCCGAATAGTGTCGGCCACGGAAATGCACGGGCAACCGCACTGCCCGTGCGGCACCGCGTGGAACGTTTCTTTCTCCTGAACGTTCCCCTCAAACGTCTCTCCAGCCAAGAAGGCAGGTCGATTTCCGCCATGTCCGAGCTCGTCGCGGAACTGGAAAACCACACCGCACGTTACGTCGAGGCCGTCAACGCCGGCGACCACGAGACGGTCGAGAAGTTCTACACCGCCGACGCGGTCGCCGTCTGGGAACCGGGCAAGCCGCTCAGCGGTGACGAACGCCGGAAGTACCAGCGGGAATTCCTCGAGGCCGGGCCGCGCATGGCGGCCAAGCCCCGTCAGGTGTTCGTGACCGGCGAGACCGCGCTGATGATCGTCGACTGGACGATCGACATCCCCGGCGCCGACGGCACCACCGACCACCTGGCGGGCGTCGGGGTGGACGTGCTGACCCGGGGCGAGGACGGGGTGTGGCGCTACGCCATCGACGACCCGTACGGCCAGGCGAGCTGACCGGCGCGAGCGCCGCGGCACGCAGCACCGAAAAACACCTTGGCCCATGAGTGAGAAGCCGGTTCCGCACGGCGGGCCCGCACCGAGTACACGGGGGACACACAGCACCATGCACAGCACCGGACCCATCGGCGGGCGGCGGCCGACGCGCCGCACCCTGCTCAAGGCGGCCGGGGCGGCCGCCGTCACCGTACCCGCCCTGGCCCCGCTCGCCCCGGCCGCCTCGGCCGCCACCCGTGGCGCCGCGGCGGACTGGGACGTCATCGTCATCGGCGCGGGCTTCGCCGGCATCACCGCGGCCCGCGAACTGCGCGCCCGCGGCAAGCGGGTGCTCGTCCTGGAGGCCCGTGACCGCATCGGCGGCCGCACCTGGACGGACACCTACGGCGGCCAGCTGATCGAGCGCGGCGGGACCTGGGTCGAGCCGACCCAGCCCTACCTCGGCGCCGAACTCACGCGCTACAAGCTGGCGCTGGAGGAGGACGAGCCGATCTCGACCACCTGGCTGCCGACACCGAGCGGTCCGCGGCAGTTCACGCCCGAGGACGGGTTCGGCCGGATGGGCACCGTCTTCGAGCGCATGTTCGACGGTACGCGGACGTACTTCGAGAAGCCGTTCCAGCCCTTGCACCGGGCCGACCTGCTGCAGAGCCTGGACAAGCTGACGCTGCGTGACCGCCTGACCCAGCTCAAGCTCACGCGCGAGGAGGAACTCCTCGTCAACGGGCAGACGGCGGTCTACGCCGGCGGTGCGAGCACGGCCGGTGCCTTCACCATGTTCGCCCACTGGTGGGCCCTGGCCGGTCACACCAACGCGGGCTGGAACGACACCATGCGCTGGCGCATCGCCAAGGGCACCAAGGCCCTGCTCCAGGCGATGGTCGACGAGGCCAAGCCGACGATCAAGCTCAGCTCGCCGGTCGCCTCGGTGAACGACACCGGGACTCTGGTGTACGTCACCACCACCTCCGGCACGCGCTACAGCGCCGGCGCGGTCGTCGTGGCGATGCCGGTCAACGCCCTGAGCACGGTCAAGTTCAGCCCGTCCCTGCCGCCGGCGCTCACCACCGCGACGAGCCAGGGCATCGCCGTGGCCAACGCGGTGAAGCTGTGGATCCACGCCCGCAAGGGAGCCGGCCGGGTCTACGGCCAGGGCGCCGAGGGCGGCTCCCCGATCCCCATGCTGCTGCCGTTCAAGGAAACCTCCGACGGCATGCTCTACGTCGCCTTCAGCACCGATCCCACGCTCGACCCGACGAACACCGGCCAGGTGAAGAAGGCCGTGCAGCAGCTCGGCGTGAACCTGGACGTCATCGGCGTCAAGGCGCACGACTGGGGCCGTGACCCCTACGCGCGCGGCGGCTGGGCGTTCCGCAAGCCGAAGCAGCTCACCACGCTCTACCCGGAGGTCACCTACACCAGCGGGCGGCTCTCCTTCGCCAGCGGCGACATAGCCAACGGCTGGAGCGGCTACATCGACGGCGCCATCGAGTCCGGTCTGCGTGCCGCACGGCAGGCAGCGGGCGAGGAATGACCACCGAGCCATCACCCACCCACCCCCCCGAAGGGAACCGCATCCCCATGTCAGCAACGCCGGCCACGTCAGCCACCTCCTTCACCGTCCCCTTCGACCCGGAGCGGCCCGACCTCACCTCCGACACGGACATCCAGAACGAGATCTTCATCCAGGTCTTCAACTCCGGTGACGGTGAGCTGTTCAACCGCCTCTACCTCGACGACTCCGTGTCGAACTTCTCGGGCGAGCCCCTGACGGGCGCCGACCGGCTGGCGTTCTTCAAGGAGTTCCTGGCCTCGAAGCCGACCCTCGAGGCGACCGTCACCCACTCCTACGTCGCAGGCGACGTGGCGCTGATCGGGGTCGAGTACGCCATCGACACCACCGGCCCCGACGGTGAGCCGGTCCGGCTGGAGGGCGTCTGCACCGACGTGCTCCGCAAGACCGAGGACGGCCGCTGGCTGATGGCCATCGACCGCCCGGTGGCCGCGACCGGTCTGGTCGCCGACTAGCGCGCCCGGGAGCCCCCCTGGTGCGCCAGGGGGGCTCCGCCGTGCCGGAAAACCCCAGATGGACCGACGAAACGACGGAGAGACAGTGACCGGTCAGCAAGACCTGGCGTCCGTGCTGGACGCCGTACGCGATGCCGTCCCCACGCTGCGTGCGAACGGCGCGGAAGCGGAGGCGCGGCGTTGGATCCCCGAGGAGAACATCCAACTGCTGGAGAAAGCGGGGGTGTTCCGCGCCGCGGTGCCCCGCGCCCACGGCGGGCTCGACCTCGGCGTCGCCGACCAGTTCAAGGTCATCGCCGAGGTCGCGCGCGGCTGCCCGTCCACCGGCTGGCTGACCATGGTCTGGCTCACCAGCACCTGGTGCGCCTCCCTCTACCCCGACCGGGCGCAGAAGGAGGTGTTCGAGGGCGGCACCACCCGGGTCTCCATCGTCTTCGCCCCGACCGGCACCCTCACCCCCGTCGAGGGCGGTTACCGCCTCAACGGCACCTGGGGCTACAACTCCGGTGTCCGGGGGGCGGACTGGGACCTGCTCGCCGCGATGGTGGAGCGCCCCGACGGCAGCCATGAGGAACTCGTCGCGCTGGTCCCGGTCTCCGAGCTGGAGGTCACCGACGACTGGCACGTCAGCGCGGGAGCCGCCACCGGCAGCTGCACCACCACCGCCGCGGACGTGTTCGTGCCCGCCCACCGCGTGGTCTCCCTGGAGGAGGCCATGGTCAGCGCGACCGGCGACCGCGAGAACACCGGCGCCACCGGCCGCAACTACGGTCTGCTCGGGTACGTCCTCTCCGGCGTCGCCGCCGTGTTCACCGGCATCGCCCGCGGCGCCC
>NZ_JBHJPX010000039.1:0-5823 GCF_042262425.1 Streptomyces sp. NPDC056373 | reverse complement strand
CCCGTTCACCGCCGCCCTCTACCCGGAGCGGACCGAGCACGACCAGATGACCCTCTGCCCGACCTGCCACGTCGCCCGATACGAGGAGAGCTGACATGGACCGCACCCCCGCCGGCCCCGGCCCGTCGGCCGCCGACGTCGCCGCCACCGTCGACCCCATCCAGGCCGCCGCGCAGGCCGCCGCCATCGAGGAAGTCCGCGTCTACGTCGAGAACATCCGACCGACCGACCTCACCGACGCCGGACGGCTCGTCGGCCACCTGATGAACGCCGAGGTCCTCCTGATGAACGTCGCCGCCGCCTTCGCCGACCGCACCGACACGGAGGGCCAGGCATGACCCGCAAGCACGCCATCGTCGAGGCCGCGCCCTCGCTCCTCGTCAGCCACGGTGCCGACTTCTTCGGCGAGGACCGCCACCCGCTCGCCGCCGTACGCGCTCTGGGCCCGTACGCCCAGAACTCGGTGCCCTGGGACGACCGTCCGACCATCGCGCCGCTCGTCCAGCTCCTGGAGGACCTCGCCGACCGGGAGGCCCGGAGCTTCCCCCCGGCCGAGGCAGCCCAGCTCTCCGAGCAGCTCCTCGTCATCGCCCGCAACCGCCGCATCAAGACTGCTGTCGCCGAACTCGCCCGCGCCCTGGCCGACGCCGCCGCCCGCGCCGCCGCCGACAGCGAGCCGTGGACCTGGTCGGTCGAGACGTAGTTGCTGCACTTTTTGGACCGCTCAACGCGGGCGCGCGCGTGGCCGGCCACCGGCCGGGGTGTAACGGAAATCGCCCGGCGGCGTACTACCGGGTGAGACCCCCGCCCAAGTCCCTGATCTGCGAAGAGGAACGCTCGTGGAACTGATGAGACCGCTCTACGCGAACGCGCGCGCCTGTAACGGATCACAGGCCCACTCCGTCCATAGGCCGACGAGGCTCACGACGAGGAGGACCTGACGCACAGGAGCCCCGCCCAGACCCGGGCGGGGCTTCTTCCGCACCGTCAATTCACACCAGCCACAGGGCCCTCGGGCGGGGCGGGGGCAACGAATGGCTCAACTAGTGCCAGGATCATCAGGAGCAAAAAAATGGCGCGACCCAGGGGGCCTATTCCCTGAACCGCGCCACGTGAGTCCGACCGACCGAGCTGCTAAGACCAACCAGAACGGACCCAACGCTGTGCCTACCAGCGTAAGGGACGCTTCGGCGTCCGCGACACCCCAGACTTCCGACGCGCCGCGTGATGACCCCGCTGCCGTCGCTCCCGCCGGAGGCGCTGTGCGCCCCGCTGAGAGCCCCGCCGGGCCTCAGTGTCACTGCGGGGCCCCGATCACCCACACGCCCGGGAAACGGCCGCGTGTGTACTGCTCTGACGCATGCAGGAAGCGCGCGAACCGCGCCAACGCCAAGGGCGAAGCCCTGGCGGCCCGGCCCACCACGACCGCCACGGCGGCACCGGCCCGGACCAAATCCGGACGCGGCCTTGGTACTACCGCGAAAACTACGGACATGCAGGTCAGCGGCCTGCATCAGAACGGCGAAACGGACAACCCGGGCAGCCGCACGGCAAAAAGGGACGCGGCCCCGTTCAGCGGAGGCGTCCCCGGCGCGAAGCCGGAGACCGGCACGGACACGGCTGCCCGTGACGCGGCCTTCATCCTCCGGGAGGCCCTGCGCCCGCTGTCCGGCCTCCAGCGGCTCGCCGACTGCGGGCTGTCCGTCCTCGCGGGCGGCGTCACCCCCGTGATCCGCAACGGCCGGGCGGGGTTCGCCGGGGTCGTCACCTGCGGCTCGGTCCACGTCTGCCCCTGCTGCTCGACCTCGATCCGCCGCGTACGGCAGGACGAGCTGGAGCAGGTCGGGGAATTCTGGGAGTGCCAGTCCTGCGGCCTGGTGATGATGACGCTCACCATGCGGCACTACCTCCGGGACCGGCTCGAAGACCTGCTCGGCAAGCAGCGCGAGGCGTGGAAGCGCGGCTTCGGCCAGAACGCGGGCCGGGCCTGGCGCGACGCGAAAGCCGCGTACGAGATCCGCGGCTTCGTCCGGGCCTGGGAGGTCACCCACGGCTCGAACGGCTGGCACGTGCACTACCACGTGCTGCTGTTCCTGGCCCGGCCCCTGGCGGCCGGTCAGGTCCAGGAGCTCCAGCACCTCGCGTTCGAGGTCTGGTCCGCCGCCCTGGTCAAGGTCGGGGCCCGGATGCCGGTCGAGATCAGCGAGAAGGACGGCAAGCCCGTCGCCGTGCGGATCGACGCCCCGGACCGGGGCGAGTCCGGCAAGCTCGCCCGCTACCTGATGAAGGGCCAGGACGGGAAGGCGAAGTGGGGCGTCGCCCACGAGCTGACCCGGCAGGACATCAAGCAGGGCCAGGGTGGACACCGGACCCCCTTCGAGATCGCCCGCGCCGCCACCGCCCCGGACGCCGACCCGATCGACGTCCAGCTCTGGCAGGAGTTCGTGGCGGCCGCCGTCGGCATCCGAGCCCTGTACTGGTCCAACGGACTGCGCGCCCTGCTCAAGGAGATCGGCTTCGAGCTGGACGACCGCGCCGACGGCAAGGTCGCCTCCGACGAGGCATCGGCCGGGACACCGCTCGCCCGCATCCCCGCCTCGACCTGGTACCGGTACATCGCCCGGCACCCCGGCCGACCGCTCGCCCTGCTGCACGCCGCCGAGAAAGGCGGCGCCGCCGCCGTACGCGCCCTGATCGAGACGTGGGGACTCACCTGGGGACTCGACGTCCAGGAGCCCGACGTCTTCGAGGCCGGGACCGTGCCGACCGCCGACGAGGTCCTCCAGAGCATGGAGCGCGAGACGCTCGCCGCCCGCATGGCTGTCTGGCGCGACGAGTTCGACCGCCAGGACCGCGAGCGTCGCGCCTCCCGGATCGTCCGGCAGGCACCCGGAGCCTGGGACGCCCGCAAGGACGCACAGGCCGCGCTCGACGCGGCGCGCGTTGTCGACGGCACCGAGACCTTCCTCAGCCTCCTGCACCGCCGCCGCCGCGAAACTCTCGCCGCCGCCCAGTAGCCAGCCGCCTTACCCGTGAGGAGAACAACCGTGACCCGCAATCTCCCTGACGTCAGCTTCGCCCGCATCGCCGACCAGAGCGGTCAGCACGTCTTCTTCTGGGCGGCCCCGTCCGCTGGCTTCGACGAGCTGCTTGCCGTCTGGAACCGGATGGACGGCATGACCGCTCAGCCGTTCACCTTCGCCGAACCCGCCATCGTCGCGGCCGCCCAGGACTGGATCGCCGACAAGCTCCAGGAGCACGACAAGGCCACCGTGATGCTCGGCTCGATCGAGAAGGGGAAGTGGGTCAACTGGAACCTCCCGACCGTCCCGCGTCCCGCCGTGCCGACCGACTGACGCCTGGTCCTGCGGGGGCAGCCGACGCAAGCGCCGGCACCGGAGCCCCGGGGGCTCCGGGCGGTGGTCGGCCGGAGCCGGTGACCGGACGCGGGAGCGTCCAGGCCGAGAAGCCGGGGCGGTCGCCTGACCCTCCGCCCCGCGCCAAAATCTCGGCAGCGAGGTATGCCGGTGCGCTTCGCTTACCGGCCCTCGCCCCACGGCGGCGCTCCGCTTGCCGGGGGACACCGCCCCGTTGGGGCGGTCACCGAGACGGCCTTGAGGGCCGCTCGGTGCGTGGGTGGTCGCGGCCGTCGGTGTCCCGGCAGCACCGCCACCCGGCACCGCCAGAGCCCCGCCCGGCCACCGCCACCCGACCGTCACCCGCCACCCCGGGTGGGGGACGCGCGGCGGTGCCGGGTGGCGGTGGTTCCACGACGAAGGGCCCCGCCGATCGGCGGGGCCCTTCCTGTCGTCCGGCAGGTTCAGCCGCGGAACAGCGCCTTCGCGAACCGCTGGTGCGCGGCCTGGCGGCTGGTGCCGAGGGCCTGCCCGATGTCCTCCCAGCTCCCGCCGTTGTCGCGGGCAGCGGTGACCGCCCGCTGAAGCGCTGCGCTGCCGAGCTTCTCGACCTCAGCGGCGGCGGCCGTAGCTGCGATCGGGCGCGAGGACGTCAGGTCGGCCAGCAACCGTCGAACGGTGGCGATTGCGTCGGAGAGGTCATCGGGGACGGTCGTCCCCAAGAGCGGGGCGATGTGTTCCCGGGACCAAGCGCCGTACGGGTACGGGGCGTCGTCGCCATGCTCGAAGCCGTTCGTCTCGTCCTGGTCCTCCCAGTCGATCGGGAACATCTCGGAGGAGCGCCAGCCACATTCGCACCCTGCCCGTACGGCAATAGCCCGGGGCCGCCCCGCTTGGCCGTTGTAGAGCCACCAGGCGCTGTTGCCGTTGATGGGGGCGGGCTCGGTGCCGTCGCCCATCACCGCCACGGGGTACCCCTCGTGGCCGCTGCCGAACTGATCCGTCTGCCAACCCATGTAAAGACCCCTTGACGTCGAATGCCTGGCGTACAGAATCCTTGACACGCTCTCCGGGTGTCAAGAGTCGTTTACGACGTGTCGCATGCGTCAACACATCTTGACGAATGGCGTGTGCCGTCTGTCGGTACGTCATCCCGGTGACGTACAGCCCGGGTCGGTGACGTACGCGGCGGTGGCGGCCGGGGTCGAGGCAGGGTCGCTGGGCAGCATCGGTTCATGACGTCATCCGCCCCCACGTGGGAGTACGGAGCCCCGTACATCCCGATCACCTCGCGTCGGCCAGCACCTGGTCGACCGGCTCCGGCTGAGCGCAGCGGCGCGCCCGGTTCCCCGTCATGTCTCCCGGCGCCCACATCAGCCGAGGGCCAGGACAGGGGAAGTCCGGCACCTCACCAGACCGAATCCCCGGTCTGACGTGCGGTGGTGAGTGGTGAGTCCCCGGACGACCGCAACCCCCTGAGCAACAGCCTGTGCCGCACCCCGCGCAACCCCCTGTGCGTGGCTCTCTGCCGCCCCGCGCGGCGTTCGTCGTAGCGCGGCACAAGACCGACAGATTCAGGAATGCCTCGGTGTGCGATCTGTGCCGGTTTGTCTGGCCGTTGGGTCGTGATGCATAGGTGTGGGGGCTCCGGCCGGGGATCGGCTGGTACGACTGTGGGTCGGTCGCCAATTGGCGACTGGTCACGGTCGGAGGGGAAGAGATGGCACGCGGGACGCCGGGGTCGAAGCGCGGTCACACGGTGTCGGTGCGGCTGTCCGACGAGGAGCGGGAGCGCTGGGAGTCGGCCCGTGGTGAGTCCGGCCGCCGGGAGATGGGCGCGTGGGTGCGGGCCGTGGTCGAGGACGTCCTCGCGGACCGGACCGAGGGCGACGTCCCCGGCGCGGAGAAAGGGCCGGCCCCGCTGCCCCCGATCAACCAGGACGCGTACGACGAGTTGTGCCGGATCGGCGCGAACCTCAACCAGCTTGTGCGCTACACCCACCAGGACGGACAGCTCCACGCTGCCGTCGAGGCGGCCCTGTTCGAGGTCGGCAACGCCGCCCTGGCGGTGAGGGGCATCGAGCCGATGCGGCCCACGGACCCCGAGTGATCGCCAACATCACCAAGGGGCGCAAGGCCGTTGGGGCGCTGATCTACGACTTCGGGCCCGGCCGCCGCGACGAGCACATCAACCCCCGGATCGTCGCCGGGAACGTCACCGGCACCCCGCTCCAGGTTGCCCGCGCGATCGACCACACCGCCCGCCGGCGGCCGGGCATCACCGCGCCGATCTGGCGCACGTCGCTGTCGCTGCCCGACGAGGACGGCATCCTCCCCGACGCCCAGTGGGCCGACATCGCCACGGCGTTCATCGCCGACATGGGGTTCGACGGGGCCCCGTGGGTGGCTGTCCGCCACGGCGACGACCACATCCACCTCACCGTGTCCCGCGTCGACTGGGCCGGGC
>NZ_JBHJPX010000038.1:0-6336 GCF_042262425.1 Streptomyces sp. NPDC056373 | reverse complement strand
TGCCCGACTACATGGTGCCTTCGTCCTTCGTACGGCTGGACGCCCTGCCGCTCACCCAGAACGGCAAGACCGACCGCAACGCCCTGCCCGCCCCGAGCACACGCGAGGAGACTCACGAACCGACTCTCGCGCCGCGCTACGCGACCGAAGCACGGATAGCGGCCGTGTGGCAGACCGTGCTGCGCACCGGTGCGATCGGCCTCTCCGACAACTTCTTCGAGGTCGGAGGGCACTCCCTGCTCGCCGTCCAGGCAGTGGACGCCCTGCAGCAGTGGGGTATCGAGGTCAGCCTGGCCGACTTCTTCACGCACCCGACCGTCCAGTCCCTGGCCGCACACCTCGAGAGCGCCCAGGGAGTCCGGACCGATCACGTGGCCTTCCGGGCCGCCGGTGAGGACCGTCCGCTCTTCCTCGTCCACGAGAGCTCCGGCGAGGTCTTCTACGGGCTGGAACTCACCCGTCACCTCGGTGCCGGCATCCCGGTCCACGGGCTGCCCGCCGAGCCCCTGGACGACGAGCCGTCCACGACGGTCCAGGCGATGGCCGCCCGACTGGTGAGGATCATGAGGTCGGTTCAGCCGCACGGGCCGTACCGCGTCGCGGGCTGGTCCTTCGGCGGCACCGTCGCCTACGAGATCGCCGCGCAACTGCTCGGTGAGGACGAGACCGTCGAGTTCCTCGGGCTCATCGACACCCGGCACCCGACGGCGACGTCGGGCACGGCCCCGGCACCCGCCGACCTGTCCGACAACGACTTCCTGCTGCTGGCACTGTCCTGGTACCACGCGAGCCCCACCGACATCGAACAGCTCCGCCCGTCCGCCGCCGCACTCGACTTCCCCGCCCTGCTGCGCGAATGCCAGGAGCGGCAGCTGCTGCCCGCGCACCTGTCGTCCTCGTACGTGCGGCACTTCCTGCGGCGGTGGCGTGCCCACAGCACGGCTGAGCGCGACTACTGGCCGCAGCCCCTGCCCCTCGCCGTCGACCTGTTCGTCGCGGCGGACGAGGCGCCGACGGACAGGGCATCGTCCGACCAGTCGCTCGGCTGGCACACCGTGGTCCCCCCGGACCTTCTGGTGACCCACCCGATCCCGGGAACCCACACGTCCGTCGTCGAGCCCCCACACGTCCACACGCTCGGCGCGTCCCTCACCGCGAGGCTGGCCGAGACCGGGGACACGGCGACACCGGCGGCCCGCCCACCGGCACCGCGTCCGGCGCCGATGGTCTGGATCCAGACCGGAACGACCGGTGTGACACCGGTCGTGGCCGTGCCCGGTGCCGGAGACAACGCCGCCGCGTTCGTCGAACTGGCGCAGGCGCTGGGTCCCCGGCGACCGCTGCTGGCGTTCCAGCCACGCGGCACGGACGGCAGAGCGCTGCCGCACACCACCGTGGCCGCGGCCGCGAGGAGCTACGCCTCGGTCGTCGAACAGCGTCATCCGGGCGAGGCCGTCCACCTTCTGGGGCACTCCTTCGGCGGTTGGGTCGCCCTGGAGGCCGCGCGGCTGCTCACCAAGGCCGGACGCCGGGTGGAGTCCCTGACCCTCCTCGACAGCGAACCCCCCACCGACGGGCACGCGACACGCGGCGACGTGACCCGGGCCGACGTGCTCGCCACTCTGCTCGAACTCTACGAGCGCCGGGCAGGAGGCCCCCTCGGCATCCTCCCCGAGGACCTCGAAGGGCTGGACGAGCCCGCCCAGATCCAACTGCTCCACGCCAAGCTCGTCCCGCACGGCCTCGCCCCGGCCCGCTCCACACCGGAGGACCTCGCCGGTGTCGTACGGACGTTCGCCGCCGCGCGACGCGCGTCGTACCGGCCCGGCGAGGGCTACGAGGGACCGGTCGCGTTGTTCCTCGCCGAGGACGACCTGGAGGCGGCGCAGGGCTCCGGCGGTACAGGCCTCCACACCGGCTGGCGGCAGTGGCTGCCGGACATGACCGTGCACGTCGTCCCCGGCAACCACGTGACGATGCTGCGGGCACCCCACGTCGACCGACTCGCCGCCCACATCGCGAAGTACCTCTGAACACCCCCGCACAGCACCCGTGCATCCCCCTTCAGCACCAAGCCAGGGAGTTCCCGTGTCCCCCTCACCGCACCCGCCGACCTTGCTGGACGCGATGCACCGTCATGCGGAGCAGCGGCCCGAGAAGGTGGCGTTGCGTCTCTTCCGGCGTGCCGACGAGGAGCCGGTCGTCTTCACCTACGAACGCCTGTGGCGCGACGCGGCCCGGTGGGCGGGCCGACTACGTGACGCCGGGCTCGTCGGCGAGCGCGTCCTGCTGACCACGAAGACCAACGACCACTTCGTACCGGCCTTCTTCGGCTGCCTGATGGCGGGCGCGGTCGCCGTGCCCACCCCGCCAGCGGGCCGCCGCCGCACGGTGGAACGGCTGCGCGTCCTCGCGGCGGACTCCGGGGCGCGGGCCCTGGTCACCGACTTCGCGGCGGAGCTGCCGGGTCCGGAGCTCGCGGGACTGACCGTCCTGGACAGCGCGGAGACCGACGCGGTCGCGGACGGGCCCCACAGCGACGGATGGAGGCTCGTCCGACCCGAGTCGCTGGCGTTCCTCCAGTACACCTCGGGATCGACCGGCTCCCCGAAGGGCGTGATGATCACGCACGGCAACCTCGTCGCGAACATGGCCGCCATAGCGGAGGGCATGGCACTCGACTCCGCATCCCGGATGCTGTCCTTCCTGCCGCTCTTCCACGACATGGGTCTCATCGGCGGCATGCTGGAAATGCTCTACCTGGGCGCCGAGTCCACCATCCTGCCGGCGCAGGATCTGGTGGTCGATCCCGCTCTGTGGCCGCGCCTCGTCTCCGACCTCCGCATCACCGTCAGCGGCGGCCCCAACTTCATGTACGACCTGACCGCCGACGCCGGTGGCTCGCCGGCCCTGGACGGCGTGGACCTGTCGAGCTGGAAGGTCGCCTTCTGCGGAGCGGAACCCATCCGCGCAGCCACCGTCGAGCGGTTCGTCGAGGCCTACCGGCCCCGGGGCTTCCGACCCTCGACGTTCTACCCCTGCTACGGAATGGCCGAGGCCACCCTGTTCGTCACCGGGGTGGAGGCCGGGGCCGGCGTGGTGACGGACGACGGCGACGGCCGGGCGCCACAGGGACCCGCCGTCGGCTGCGGACACCCCCGGGCGGACATGCGCGTCGAGATCGTCGACCCGAAGACCCGCACCCGCCCGCGGCAGGGCCAGGAAGGCGAGATCTGGCTGCGAAGCGCCTCGATCTCCCCGGGCTACTGGAACCGGCCGGACCTCAGCCACGAGACCTTCGGGGCCGTCCTCGCGGACACCGGGGAAGGACCGTTCCTGCGCACCGGGGACCTCGGCTACCAGCGGGACGGCCAGCTGTTCGTCACCGGCAGGCTCAAGGACCTGATCATCATCCGAGGCCGCAACGTCGTCCCGATGGACCTCGAAGCGGAGGCCGAGACAAGCCACGAGGCGGTGGTGCGCGGCGGCTGCGTGGCCGTGCCGGTCGAGGACGAGACCGTGGAACGCGTCGTGCTCGGCGTCGAGTTGGGCCGCGGCTGGCTCCGCCGCCCCGAGGAACACGACGCGATACGGCAGGCGGCGCGCGCCGCGGTGTTCTCGGCAACCGGGATCGCCGTGCACGAGGTCGTCCTGCTGAAGCCGTACGCGATCCCCCGGACGACCAGCGGAAAGCTCAGACGGTCGGAGTTCCGCGGGCGGTATCTCACCGGGACGCTGGACGGCGTCGTGGCCGCGGTTCCCTCGGGATCCTGAGAGCGGAGGACGCACCCATGCAGTTCAGTCTCATGTTCTTCTCCGGCGACGCGACGTCCGCCGGGCGCTACGACTTCCTGCTCGACTGCGCGAAGTTCGCCGACGACGCGGGCTTCACCGCCGTATGGCTTCCCGAGCGCCACTTCCACCCCTTCGGCGGCGCCTTCCCCAACCCGGCCGTCGTCGGCGCGGCGGTCGCCACGCGGACGACCAGAGTGCGCATCCGGGCCGGCAGCGTCATCCTTCCGCTGCACGACCCGGTCCGGGTCGCCGAGGAGTGGAGCGTCGTCGACAACCTCTCCCGGGGGCGGGTCGACCTCAGCTTCGGCCAGGGCTGGAATCCGTACGACTTCGTCCTGGCCCCGCAGCACTTCGCGGAGCGGCTCCCGGTGATGTACGAGGGCATCGACACCGTCGGCGCACTGTGGGACGGAAAGCGGATCAGCCGGCGCAACGGGCTCGGCGACGAGGTCGACATCGAGATCTACCCCAAGCCGGTCGCCGCTCGGCAACCCTGGTGGCTGACGTGTTCCGGTGGCGCCGACCGGTTCACCGAAGCCGGTGACCTGGGCCTCAACGTGCTCACGGCGCTGCTCTTCCAGGACGTCGAGGCCGTGGCGGGCAACATCCGCGCCTACCGCGACGCCCGGAACGGCAACAGCCACGGACCGGGCGCGGCCGGCCACGTGACACTCATGCTCCACACGTTCGTCGCGGGTTCGGCGGACGAGGCACGGCGCCTGGTCCGTGAGCCGCTGCGGGGTTATCTGGAGACGTCGATCGACCTGTGGCGACGGAACTCGACGGAACTGGACGACCTGTCGCCCGACGACCGACGGCTGGCCGCCGAGTTCGCCTTCGAACGGTACTTCCGGCACAACACGCTGTGCGGCTCCGTCGAGGACTGCTCGGCCGTGGTCACCGGACTCGAGAACGCCGGGGTCGACGAGGTGGCATGCCTCATCGACTTCGGAGTGGGTGACGCGGATGTCCTCGCCTCGCTCGAACTCCTGAAAACCCTGTCGGACCGACACGCGTAACGCGTCCTCACCGACGCTCCGTCCCCGCTGAAGCCACGAGAACCCCCGATGCAGCCACGCTGGAAAGGCCTGGGCAAGGAAATGATCGACTCGACGAAAAGCTCGGTTGTCAGGGCGGGCGGAGCGGATGCTCACCTCGTCGAGGAGTGGCATCCGCTGTCGTCGGCGCAGGAGGGCCTGTGGTTCCTCTACCAGCTGCGCCCCGAGTCCCGGCCCACGTACAACCAGGCCTTCTGCGTCCGCCTGCGCGGCGCTCTCGACCGGGAGACCCTGGCTCGTGCCCTGAACCGTCTCACCGCTCGCCACGGGATGCTCCGCGCCCGCTTCCAGGAGGTGGACGGTCGCCCCCGGCAGTCGGTGGCCGGGAGCGTCGAGGTGCCGGTGTCCTGGACGGACGTGTCCGGCCTGTCCGACGACGACATCCGCGACCTCGCCGAGGACGACTACCTGCGGCCCTTCGACCTGCACGCCGCTCCGCTGATCAGGGCCTCGGTCTTCGAACGCGGTCCCGAGGACAGAGTGCTCCTCGTGGCCTGCGACCACCTCGTGGGCGACGGCTGGTCCTGGTGGCGGCTGCTGCGTGAACTCGGAGAACTGGTCGGCGAACAGCGCGGCGGAACCGCCCCCCACGCCTTTGAGCCCGCCGGCGCCGGCGACTACCTCGCCCATGCACGACACCAGCGGGACTGGCTGAGCCAGGCGGACGGCGAGAAGCAGTTCACCTACTGGAAGGAAGCGCTGGCGGACGCCACCCCGGGCCTCGACATCGCGACGGACCGGCAGCGCGGCCGAGTTCGCGGCTCCCGGCGAGGAGTGCAGCCCGTCAGGATCACCGGCGAGCTCGTCGAGGCGATACGGGCCTTCTCCCGGCGCCACCACGCCACCACCTTCACGACCCTCCTCACGGGCTACGCCATCCTCCTTCACCGGCTCAGCGGCCAGGAGGCCGTCGCCGTCGGCGCACCCATGCCCGCCCGGGGCGACGGCCGTTGGGACGAGGTCGTGGGCAACTTCATGAACCCGGTCGCCCTCCGCGCCGTGTTCCCCCCGGACCTCACCGTCGCCGGGGCCGTACGGCAGATCCGTGACACCGCCCTGCGCGGCCTGGCCAACCAGGACTTCCCGCTGCGCGAGTTGGCGGAACGCCTGAACCCGGCGCGGGACGCCGACGGCAATCCGTTCTTCAGCACCATGTTCGTCTTCCAGAACCCGCGGGAAGAGAACGACATCCCACGCCTGATGGACCCGTCCCCGGACGCGCCGACGGTCACCTGGGCGGGCATGGACGCCACCGCGTTCTGGTGCCCCATGAACGGAGGCGCCGCCTTCGACCTGATGCTCCACCTCGGCGAGATCGGCGATCACATCACCGGCGCTCTGGAGTACTCCTCGGACCTGTTCGACGCGTCGACGGTGGAGCGGTTCGTGGGGTATTTCCGTGCGGTGTTGTCGGCGATGGTGGCCGATGAGGGGCGGTTGGTGGGGGATGTGCCGTTGCTGGATGCGGTGGAGGAGCACCGGG
>NZ_JBHJPX010000037.1:0-20257 GCF_042262425.1 Streptomyces sp. NPDC056373 | reverse complement strand
GGTACTGCAGGGGGGACCCTGTGGGAGAGTAGGACGCCGCCGAACAATTTTTGGGAAAACCCCCGCATCTTCGGATGCGGGGGTTTTCTGCGTTTGGGCCCCCTTTCGGGGGCTCGCTGTTCGTCAGAGGCGTCCGGCTGCCTTCAAGGCCAGATACGCGTCCGCCAGCGCCGGCGCCAGGTCGTCCGGTGTGGCGTCGACGACCGTGACGCCGTGGCGGCGGAGTTGCTCCGCGGTGCGGTGGCGTTCCGACTGGGCCTGGGCGGCCGCGGCTGCCTCGTAGACGGCTTCCACATTCCCGCGGGACTTGGCCATCTCACTGATGTGCGGGTCCGCTACCGAGGCCAGCAAGACCATGTGGCGCTGGGTGAGCTGGGAAAGGACCGGAAGCAGGCCTTCCTCGATCGGAGCCGCGTCCAAGGTCGTGAACAGGACGATCAGGGAGCGGCGAGGAGACGTGCGCAGGGCGGTCGCCGTAAGACCCCGGGCATTCGTTTCGACGAGCTCCGGCTCGAGTGTGGCCATCGCGTTGACCAGAGCGGGAAGGACATCGCCCGCGGTGCGGCCCTGGACGAGCGCCCGGACTTTCCGGTCGTAGGCGAGGAGATCCACGCGGTCGCCGGCGCGGGAGGCGAGGGCAGCGAGGAGGAGGGCCGCGTCCATCGCGGCGTCGAGCCGGGGTGCGTCGCCCACGCGGCCGGCCGAGGTGCGGCCGGTGTCCAGGACCAGCAGGATGTGGCGGTCGCGCTCGGGGCGCCAGGTCCGTACGGCCACCGTGGTCTGGCGGGCTGTGGCGCGCCAGTCGATGGAACGGGTGTCGTCGCCCGGGACGTACTCGCGCAGGCTGTCGAACTCCGTGCCTTCGCCGCGGGTGAGGACGCTGGTACGGCCGTCCAGTTCGCGCAGGCGGGCCAGCTTCGAGGGCAGGTGCTTGCGGCTGGTGAACGGGGGCAGGACGCGTACCGTCCACGGGGCCTTGTGGGTGCCCTGGCGGGAGAAGAGGCCGAGGGGGCCGTAGGAGCGGATGGTGATCCGGTCGGCTTGGCGGTCGCCCCGGCGGGTGGGGCTGAGGCGGGTGGTCACGCGGCGGCGTTCGCCCGCGGGGACCGTGAGGCGGTGGCGGGAGGCCGTGATCTCCGTGGTCGGCTCCCAGCTGCTGGGGGGCCAGGCGTCGCGGAGCCGGGCCCGGAGAGGGCGGCGGGACGGGTTGGTGACGGTGAGGGTCACGTCCGCCGTGTCGCCGAGGCGTACGGAGGTGTCGCCGGAGCGGGTCAGGGCCAGCCGACGTACGGGGGCGGCCAGTGCGAAGTCGCAGGCACACGCCACGGCCAGGGGAGCGTTGACCGCCAGGATGCCCGTCCAGCCGGGCTCCCAGATGCCGACCGGGAGGGAGCCCAGGGCCGCGAGGAGGGCGGCGCGTCCGGTGAGTGCCATCAGCGGGGGACGGGGACGTGGGTGAGGATCGCGTTGATGACGGAGTCGGCCGTCACGCCTTCCATCTCGGCCTCCGGGCGCAGTTGGACGCGGTGCCGGAGGGTGGGGAGGGCGAGTGCCTTCACGTCGTCGGGGATGACGTAGTCGCGGCCGGTCAGCCAGGCCCAGGCGCGGGCCGTGGCGAGGAGGGCCGTGGCGCCTCGGGGGGAGACGCCGAGGGTGAGGGACGGCGACTCGCGGGTGGCGCGGCAGATGTCGACGACGTAGGCGGTGATCTCGGGGGAGACGGTCGTCTTGGCGACCGCGGCCCGGGCCGCTTCCAGGTCGGCGGGGCCCGCTACGGGGCGTACGCCGGCGGCGTGGAGGTCGCGTGGGTTGAAGCCCTCGGCGTGGCGGGTGAGGACGTCGATCTCGTCCTGGCGGGAGGGGAGGGGGATGGTCAGTTTGAGGAGGAAGCGGTCCAGCTGGGCTTCCGGGAGTGGATAGGTGCCCTCGTACTCGACCGGGTTCTGGGTCGCGGCGACCAGGAACGGGTCGGGGAGGGGGCGGGGGGTGCCGTCGACGGTGACCTGGCGTTCCTCCATGGCTTCCAGGAGGGACGACTGGGTCTTGGGGGGCGTGCGGTTGATCTCGTCGGCGAGGAGGAGGTTGGTGAAGACCGGGCCGGGCTGGAAGGAGAACTCGGCGCTGCGGGTGTCGTAGACCAGGGAGCCGGTGACGTCGCTGGGCATCAGGTCGGGGGTGAACTGGACGCGCTTGGTGTCGAGTTCGAGGGCGGCGGCGAGGGCGCGGACCAGGAGGGTCTTGGCGACGCCGGGGACGCCTTCGAGGAGGACGTGGCCGCGGCAGAGCAGGGCGACGACGAGGCCGGTGACGGCGGGGTCCTGGCCGACCACGGCCTTGGCGATCTCGGCGCGCAGGGCCTCCAGGGCGTCTCGGGCGGTGCCCGGGGCCCCGGTGTTCCCGGCGTTGTCAGTGGTCGGGTCCATCATGGACGGCGTACCTCTCTTTCGAGGGCGTCGAGTCGGTCGGCGAGTGCGATGAGTGCTGCGTCGTCGCTGGGCGGTGGTCCGAAGAGGAGGGCGTGCAGGTCCTGGCCGTTGCCGTGGAGGTGGGCGGACAGGGCGGGGAGAAGGGCCTCGGGCGCGTGCGCCTGGGTGACGGGGACGCCTGTGAGGGGGGCGAGGCGGGTGCGGATGGTGGAGCGAAGAGCGTTGGCCGCGCGGTCTCGGGCGTCGGTCTTGCGGTAGAGGCGGGCGCGGCCTTCGGCGGTTTCGGAGGCGCGGATCGCGACGGGGAGTTTCTCGGGCACGAGGGGGCCGAGTCGGCGTGCCCGCCAGAGGGCGGCCAGGGCTGCGGCGATGAAGAGCTGCAGGGTGCCCCAGAGCCAGCCCGAGGGGAGCAGGTCGAAGAAGCTGCGTTCGTCGTCGGGGCCGGTGGCCGACGCGTCGGAGAGCGAGGGGAGGTACCAGACCAGGTGGGGGCGGGAGCCGAGGAGTTGCAGGGCGAGCGAGGCGTTGCCGTGCTCGTCGAGGCGGTCGTTGAGGAGGATGTCGGGCGCGCCGAGGGCGATGGTGTCGCCGTCGCCGCGCTTGTCCGGGATGCGCAGCAGGGTGGCCAGACGTTCGCTGGGGTAGCACGGGTCGGCGCCCAGATGGGTGGTGGAGTAGCGGACGCCGCCCGTGTCGGCGGTGCCGGCGCGCCGGGCGGCGGGCAGCGCGCAGTCGGGGGCGAGCGTCGAGCCGAGGCTGGTGGCGGGGTCGGCGGTGACGCCGGGGGCGAGGCGTTCGATGGAGGCGCTGCCGGAGGCGACCAGGACCGTGCGGCCGTGGGATTCTGCGAAGGCCTGGTGCAGCCGGGTCTGCTGACTGGGGGTCAGCAGGTCGGGGACGGCGACCAGAAGGGTGGTGTCCGGGCCGGTCGCGGCGGCTGCTTCGTCGAGGGTGGTGACCACGCGGGTGTCCACGCCCCGGTCGGCGAGGAGTTCGGCGACGGCGCGGCTGCCGTAGGGGTCGGCGGAGCGCGGGTCGAGTTCGCCGTGGCGGGCGTCGGAGCGGATGACGGCGATGGCGATCGCTCCCGCGATGAGCACCACGAGGGCGAGGGCGATGCCGCGCGCGCGGGTCCACACCTGGCGGGCGGTGGGCGAGGCCGAGGTGGACGTGAGGGTGGCCTCGGTGGTCATTCGGCGGCTCCCTGGCGGGTGTGGGGGGCCGTGGTGGCGCTGCTCGTCGCGAGCTGGGGTTTGGTGCGTTCCAGGTCGCGGTCGAGTTCGGCGATGCGGTGGTACGACTGCTCGGTCGCCGAGCGGCCGCCGTATGTGACGTCGTCGAAGTCGCGGGCGGCGGTGCGCAGTCGGTCGGTGTGGGCGGGCAGGGCCCGGCCGGCTTCGGCTGCCGCCTCGTCGGCGGTGCGGCCGGGGCGGACGTCGAGGAGGGCGCGTTCCTCGAGGGCGCGGACGAGGGCCCGCATGCGTTCCTGGACGGCCTGGCTCCAGTGGCCCTGGGCGGCGTGCGCCTCGGCGGCGGCGCGGTGGTCGGCGGCGCTGCGGGGGCGGTCGTCGAACAGGGCCGTGGACGAGGTGGGTTGGCGGCGTGGGGCGCCCAGGCGCCACCACAGGGCGGCCAGGAGCGCGACGACGGCCAGGACGATGACGAGCAGGCCGAGTGTGCCGCCGGGGGTGGCGTCCGAGGCGGCGTTGAGGAGTTTGCCGAGCCACTCCCAGAAGGCGTCGAGGGTGCGCTGGAAGAGGCTGGGGTCGTTCTCGTGGTACATCCGCTTGGACAGCTCGCGTCGGGCCGCCTCGCGCGCGGGGTCGCGCGGAACGGTGAGGGGCGGCTCGTCCGCGGAGCGGGCCGGTGACAGCAGCGAGGTGTCGCCGGCGCTCAGCAGCGTTCGTATTGCGGCGCGTGGCAGCGCCGTGGTGAGAAGTTCCCCCGCCCGGCTCACCGCATCAGCTCCCCGGGGTGGCGCCGGGGGCGGTGGAGCCGTAGTCCTGGACACCGGCGGCGCGGGCCAGTTCGAGGTCGAGGGCCTCGCGGCGGATGCGCTGGTCGATGTAGAGGAGCACCGTGACGCCCGCCGTGATCGGGAAGGTGATCATGGAGCCGATCACCGAGCCGATGCCGCTGACGATGAGGAACGTCCAGCCGATGCTGGAGCCGCCGTCGAGCCAGCCGGTGAGGCCGTCGCCGCTGAGGGTGGCGGCGAGCAGGGTGAAGGGGATGACGATGATCGAGGCGACGACGTTCGCGATGAGTGTGGCGAGCAGCTGGATGCCGAAGATCCGCCACCAGGTGCCCTGGACGAGCTTCGCGGAGCGGCTCATGGCCTTCTTGATGCCCTGCTTCTCCAGCATGAGGGCGGGAGAGGCGAGGGAGAAGCGGATCGCCAGCCACAGGGCGACGATGCCGGCGCCGATGATGCCGAGGACGGTGAGGGCGATGCCTGCGCCGCTGCTCCCGGCGACGGTCACGAGGAGCCCGGGCAGGGCTCCCACGGTGACGACGCCGACGGTGATGAGCAGCAACACGCAGATGAGGCCGAAGAGTTTGAGGACCTGCGGGCGGGCGTCCCGCCAGGCCTCGCCGATGGTCACCGACTTGCCGAGGACGGCGCGGCTGGTGACGGTGGTGAGCAGGGCGGTCGCGATGACGGTGCCGACCAGGGAGATCACGAAGACGACGGTGGAGTTGAGCATGGCGTCGCCCATGGCGCGGCTCAGCTCGCTGAGGCTGGCGCTGGGGTCGTTGAGGGCAGTGGTGCTGGTGTCGTCCAGGACGAGGCCCTGGAACAGGACGACGATGACCTCGGTGAGGACGGCGACGGTGAGCGAGATGCCCAGGACCGTGCGCCAGTAGGTGCGCATCGTGGAGACCGCGCCGTCGAGGATCTCGCCCACGCCGAGCGGGCGGAGCGGGATGACGCCGGGCTTGGCGGCGGGCGGGGGACCGCCCCAGCCGCTTCCCCAGCCGCCGGGGCGGCCGGGGGCGCCGTGACCGCCGTGGCCCGCGGGGCCGTATCCGCCGGGGGGCTGGTTGCCCCAGCCCGGGCCGGGGGGCGGGGGAGGGGGAGCCTGGCCGGGGGCTGTCGGGCCGCTGGGGGCGGACCACTGGGCCGGTGGGGGCTGTTCCTTGGACCACTGCGGGCCTGGGGCGTGCGGGGCCTGGGTCGGCTGGTCGGCGGGCTGTGCGGGGCCGGGGCGGTCGGTGGGCTCGGCAGGGCCGGACTGGTCCGGCTTCCGGCCGTCGGACGGGGCGGATCCGGGCGAGGCCCAGCCCGGAGTGTCGTTCATCGTCGCTCCTTCACGGTGCCCGTCCGCGGTCGCGGTGGCAGGTTGGCAGCCATCGTGCCATGGGGTGGTCTTCGGGTGACCGGCCGCGGTATGGGCTGCGTACCTTCAATTGTCCGCTCGATAGGGGGCAGACTGACGACATGGCTGATCAGTACGCGCACAGCGGCGATGACAAGCGGCCGACCGAGATTCCGGCGATCCGCTGGGAGGAGCCACCGGAAGGCCCCGTTCTGGTCCTGCTGGACCAGACGAGGCTGCCGGCCGAGGAGGTCGAACTGGTCTGTACGGATGCGTCCGCGCTCGTGGAGGCGATCCGCTCGCTGGCGGTGCGCGGGGCGCCGCTGCTCGGCATCGCGGGGGCGTACGGTGTCGCGCTCGCCGCCGTGCGGGGCTTCGACGTGGGCGACGCGGCGGCCGCGCTGGCGGGTGCCCGGCCGACCGCGGTGAACCTGGCCGTGGGGGTGCGCCGGGCGCAGTCGGCGCACGAGGCGGCGCTCGCCAAGGGCGGTGACGTCCGGCAGGCGGCCGCGGCGGCGCTGGCCGCGGCGCGGCAGCTGCACCGGGAGGACGCCGAGGCCAGTGGCCGGATGGCCGAGCACGGGCTGGCGCTGCTGGACGAGTTGCTGCCCGGTGGCGGGCACCGGGTTCTCACCCACTGCAACACCGGTTCGCTGGTGTCGGGTGGGGAGGGGACGGCGTTCGCGGTGGCGCTCGGGGCGCACCGGGCGGGGCGGCTGCGGCGGTTGTGGGTGGACGAGACGCGGCCGCTGCTGCAGGGCGCTCGCCTGACGGCGTACGAGGCGGCCCGCAGCGGGATGGCGTACACGCTGCTCACCGACAACGCCGCGGGGTCGCTGTTCGCTGCCGGGGAGGTGGACGCGGTGCTGATCGGGGCGGACCGCATCACGGCGGACGGTTCGGTGGCGAACAAGGTCGGTAGCTATCCGCTGGCGGTGCTGGCGCGGTACCACCATGTGCCGTTCATCGTGGTGGCGCCGGTGACGACGGTGGATCTGGACACGGCGGACGGGGCGTCCGTCGAGGTGGAGCAGCGTCCCGGTCACGAGGTGACCGAGGTGACGGCACCGCAGGTGCCGGTGGTCGGTGCGGAGGCGGGTGGTGGGATTCCGGTGGCGCCGCTGGGGACGCAGGCGTACAACCCGGCGTTCGACGTGACTCCGGCCGAGTTGGTGACGGCGATCGTCACGGAGGAGGGGGTCGTTTCGCCTGTGACGGCTGAGGCACTCGCGGAGGTGTGTGCGCGCTCGCGCCGGGTGGCGGCCGGCTGAGTCGGGCGCCGCGCAGGGTGCGCGGGGTGCGGGCGGGTTCCGGCGCCCTCGCCTCTCGGCCCTGCCCCGGAGATCATTTCCGGGCGGGCGAGGGCAGACAGTAGCGCTTGCTGCGACTATGGTCACTGGCCGGTGACCTACCTCACCACTGCCTTCGCCACTGTTATGAGAATGGGATGATGTCGTTTATGAAGGGACGAGTCCTTGTCGTCGACGACGACACCGCACTGGCCGAGATGCTCGGCATCGTGCTGCGTGGTGAGGGTTTCGAGCCGTCGTTCGTGGCCGACGGTGACAAGGCGCTGGCCGCGTTCCGCGAGGCCAAGCCCGATCTGGTGCTGCTCGATCTGATGCTGCCCGGCCGGGACGGCATCGAGGTGTGCCGTCTGATCAGGGCCGAGTCGGGTGTGCCGATCGTGATGCTGACGGCGAAGAGCGACACCGTCGACGTGGTCGTGGGCCTGGAATCGGGCGCCGACGACTACATCGTGAAGCCGTTCAAGCCCAAGGAGCTGGTGGCCCGGATCCGGGCGCGGCTCAGGAGGTCGGAGGAGCCCGCTCCGGAGCAGCTCGCCATCGGTGACCTGGTCATCGACGTGGCGGGGCACTCCGTGAAGCGGGACGGGCAGTCGATCGCGCTGACGCCGCTGGAGTTCGACCTGCTGGTCGCGCTCGCGCGCAAGCCGTGGCAGGTGTTCACGCGCGAGGTGCTGCTCGAGCAGGTCTGGGGATACCGGCACGCGGCGGACACGCGGCTGGTCAACGTCCATGTGCAGCGGCTGCGCTCCAAGGTCGAGAAGGACCCGGAGAAGCCGGAGATCGTGGTGACCGTCCGTGGCGTCGGGTACAAGGCAGGGCCGAGCTGACATGTCCGGCGACAGTGCCGCTTCGGCGCCCGGCCGGTCCGGGGCCCGCCCGGAGCGGCCTGTCGGGCGGAAGAGGACCGGCTCCCGCTGGGGGCGGTTCCTGGAGAGCGGGCTGCTGCTCCAGGGCGGAATGCAGGGCAGCCCGGTCATCCGCCTGTTCATGCGGTGGGTGCGCCGGCCGCTGCTGCCCGTCATGCGGCTGTGGCGGCGCAACATCCAGCTCAAGGTCGTCGTCACGACCCTGCTGATGTCGCTGGGCGTGGTGCTGCTGCTGGGCTTCGTCGTCATCGGGCAGGTGCGCAACGGCCTGCTGGACGCCAAGGTGAAGGCGTCCCAGAGCCAGGCGACGGGTGGCTTCGCGGTGGCCAAGCAGCGGGCCGACGAGGCGGCGAGCGGCACCGGCGACGATGTCGCCACGGCGGACGGCCGGCCCGCGCAGAACGTCATCCAGTGGATGAGCGACCTCGTCTCGTCGCTGTCCAGCGGTGGCCAGGGCGCCTTCGACGTGGTCACGCTCCCGGCCTCCGACGCGGACGGCACCGGCGGGCGTGGGCCGCGTGCCTCGGGCGAGGTGAACTGGAGCAAGAGCGTGCCGGCCGACCTGCGTGAGCGGATCGGCGGCGGCAACACGACGGCCGCGCAGAGCTACACGCGGATCGTCTACAACAACGAGACCCAGGACTCCCAGCCGGGCCTGGTCATCGGCAAGCAGGTCAACGACCCCAACGGCGACCCGTACCAGCTGTACTACCTCTTCCCGCTGACCCAGGAGGAGAAGTCGCTGAGCCTGGTCAAGGGCACGCTGGCGACGGCCGGGCTGTTCGTGGTGGTCCTGCTCGGGGCCATCGCGTGGCTCGTCGTGCGGCAGGTCGTCACGCCGGTGCGGATGGCGGCCGGGATCGCCGAGCGGCTGTCGGCCGGGCGGCTCCAGGAACGTATGAAGGTCACCGGCGAGGACGACATCGCACGGCTCGGTGAGGCCTTCAACAAGATGGCCCAGAACCTCCAGCTGAAGATCAGCCAGCTGGAGGACCTGTCGCGGATGCAGCGGCGGTTCGTGTCGGACGTGTCGCACGAGCTGCGTACGCCGCTGACGACCGTACGGATGGCCGCGGACGTCATCCACGAGGCGCGGGAGGACTTCGACCCGATCACCGCGCGGTCGGCGGAGCTGCTCGCCGACCAGCTGGACCGGTTCGAGTCGCTGCTCGCGGACCTCCTGGAGATCAGCCGGTTCGACGCGGGCGCCGCGGCGCTGGAGGCCGAGCCGATAGACCTCAGGGACGTCGTACGGCGGGTGGTCAGCGGGGCCGAGCCGCTCGCGGAGCGCAAGGGCAGCCGGATCCGGATCCGTGGTGACCAGCAGCCCGTCGTCGCCGAGGCCGATGCCCGGCGCGTGGAGAGGGTGCTGCGCAACCTCGTCGTCAACGCCGTCGAGCACGGCGACGGCAAGGACGTCGTGGTCAAGCTCGCCGCGGCGGGCGGTGCGGTCGCCGTGGCGGTACGGGACTACGGGGTCGGGCTCAAGCCGGGCGAGGCGACCCGGGTGTTCAGTCGCTTCTGGCGGGCCGACCCGGCACGCGCGCGTACCACGGGGGGTACGGGTCTGGGGCTGTCCATCGCCCTGGAGGACGCGCGGCTGCACGGCGGCTGGCTGCAGGCGTGGGGCGAGCCGGGCGGCGGCTCGCAGTTCCGGCTGACGCTGCCCAGGACCGCCGACGAGCCGCTGCGGGGCTCCCCGATACCGCTGGAGCCCAAGGACTCCCGGCGGAACCGGGGTCTCGACGACGCCGGACTGCCGAGCGGCGGGGACGGCGAGAAGCGGGCGACCGTACCGGCACAGCCGGTGAGCGGACCGGTGCCGCAGGGGTCGAAGCGGGACCCGATACCTCCGCGTGCCACCCCGACGGCGGACCCGACGGCGCTGCCCGGCAATGGTTCGCGCGTGGTGCCCAGGCCCGCCTCGGGCACGCGACCGCAGGACGAAGCGCCGGAGGAGAAGCAGTACGACCCGGGTGCGGGCCCGAGCGGCCGGGAGGGCACCGGGCGCGACGAGGGCACCAGGCGCGACGAGGGTGCCGGAGGCCGTGTCGGGAGCGACGAGGATGCCGGCGGCCCCACCGGAGGGAACCCGGCGGCGAACGGGCCACGGGACGAGAACAACGGCTCCGCGGGCCCTCGTGGCCGGGAGGCCGAGCGGGGGGACGTGGACAGGCAAGGGGAGGCATCTCGTGGGCGCTGACCGCGAGGGGCGCGGCCGGCACAGGCCCGCGCGCGTGATGGCGTACGCCGCCGGCGGTGTCCTGGTGCTGGCGGGGTGCGCCTCGATGCCGGACAGCGGGGACCTGCGGGGCGTGGAGTCCACCCCGCGCCAGGAGACGCAGGTGCGGGTGTTCGCCGTGCCGCCGGGGGAGGACGCGCCGCCCTCGGAGATCGTGCAGGGCTTCCTGGAGGCGCTCACCAGCGACGATCCGCACTACAAGACCGCTCGTCAGTATCTGACCGGCCAGGCCGCGAAGACCTGGCGGCCCGAGGTGTCCGCCACGGTGCTGACCGACGGGCCGGGCGCCAAGCCCGAGGCGGGCGGTGGCGGAGAGGCCACCGGCGAGATCTCCTACATGCTCACGGGCACCAAGGTCGCCACCGTCGACGCGCAGCAGGCGTACGCACCGGCCACCGGCGCGTACGGCAGGAGCGTGCACCTGACGCAGGACGCCAAACGGCAGTGGCGGATCGACGCGTTGCCGCAGGGTGTCGTCATGGGCGAGTCGGACTTCCAGCGCAATTACATGTCCGTCAGCAAGTACTACTTCGCTTCGAACACCTCCGCGACCGGGTCGAACGCGCAGCCCACGGCAGTCGCCGACCCCGTCTACGTGCGCCGGCGCGTGGAGCCCATGACACAGGTGGTGAGCTCCCTGCTCAAGGGGCCCACACGGTGGCTCGGGCCGGTGGTCAGGTCGAGCTTCCCGACCGGTACGGCCCTGGCGAAGGACGCCGACACGCTGACGCCGGACGACCGGAACAGGCTGACGGTCCCGCTCAACGACAAGGCCGCGAGCATCGGAGTGAACCGGTGCCGGGAGATGGCCGCACAGATCCTGTTCACGCTGCGGAACCTCAGCCCGGCCGTGGACGAGGTCGGGCTGCGGGCCGACGGGTCGGAACTGTGCTCGCTCACGCAGGGCGAGGCCGACACGGCCGCCACCAGGAGCTCGGCGCGGCACCCCGACTACCTGTACTTCGTGGACGGCGAGCACCGGCTCGTACGGATCCCCGCGGGCAACAGCGGCACCAAGCCGGACCCGGCGCCCGGAGCGCTCGGCGAGGGCGAGACGGCGCTGCGGTCGGTGGCGGTCTCGCGTGACGAACACACCGCGGCCGGGGTCAGTCTCGACGGCAAGTCGCTGTACGTGGGATCGCTGGTCTCGGGCGGTTCGCTGGGCGAGCCGGTGCTGCGCAGCCAGGGCCGTGCCGAGAAGGACCGGCTGACGACGCCCAGCTGGGACGCGGACGACGGCTTGTGGGTGGCCGACCGCGACCCGGACCATCCCCGGCTGGTCCTCTTCCAGGACGGCAAGGGCGACCCGGTGGAGGTGCGCATGCCGCACCTGGGCGGACGGATCCAGTCCGTGCGGGTGGCCGCCGACGGCGTGCGGATCGCGCTGGTCGTGGAGAAGGGCGGCAAGAAGACCCTGCTCGTGGGGCTGATCGAGCGGGACGAGAGGCCGGGTGCGAAGCCGGCCGTCAGTGTGGCCGAACTGCGCTCCGCGACGCCGGAGTTGGAGGAGGTCACCACCATGTCGTGGGCCGGGGACAGCCGCCTCGTGGTGGTCGGGCGCGAGCACGGCGGGGTGGAGCAGATGCGGTACGTCCAGGTCGACGGCTCCACGCCCGACGTGCCGGCCCCCGCGGCCCTGACCGGGGTCAAGGAGGTCACCGCCTCCGAGGACGACCAGCTGCCGCTGGTGGCGTACTCGGTGGACGGCATCGTCCGCCTGCCGTCGGGCGAGCAGTGGCAGAAGGTGACGGAGGGGACGGCGCCGGTCTATCCGGGGTGAGGTGTTCCCGCCCCGGTGGCAGGTGTGACCAGGGTGCGGGCGGCGGCTGCTGACGAGGTGGGTCTCGTCGGGGCGGCCGTCGGTGTGTCCGGGGCTGCTCGTGCCTCCCGAGGGCGTCGCTCGTACCCGGTCCGTCCAGGGGGCCGCTCGTGCCCCGGGCGTTTGTGTTCCGCAGGGTGTCACTCGTGTGGGGGATGCGCAGGTGGCGGGGCGGTCGGTTGTCCACAGGCAGTTGTCCACAGGGGTGGCGGGGGCGGTCCCGGGTCGCCACAGTGGTGGCCATGCGGGGGTGGTGGCAGGACCTGACCGACCTGGTGCTGCCGGGCGAGTGCGGAGGCTGCGGGGTGCCTCGTACGGTGCTGTGCGCGCGGTGCCGTCGGGTGCTGAGCGGAGGGGCGGTGCACCGGGTGCGGCCGGTGCCGGAGCCGCCCGCGCTGCCGGTCGTGTATGCGGCCGCGCGGTACGCGGACGAGGTCCGGGCGACACTGCTGGCCCACAAGGAGCGGGGCGCCCTGGCGCTCGCGGGACCGCTCGGGGTGGCGCTGGCGGGAGCCGTGTACGCGGGGCTTCGGGGCGGTCCGGTTTCGGCGGGGGACGGGGCGGAGTGGTCCCGGGGCGGCAGGGTCCCCGTGCTGCTCGTGCCCGTGCCGTCCGGGAGGCGGGCCGTGCGGGCCCGGGGGCATGATCCGGCGCGGCGGATCGCGCTCGCGGCGGCGGGTGAGTTGCGGCGCAGGGGGCTTCCGGCCCGGGTGGTGGGCGTGCTGCGGCAGCGGCGGGCCGTGGCCGACCAGTCGGGACTCAACTCCCGGCAGCGACTGGCCAATCTCGCGGGCGCGCTGGCGGTGGCGCCGGGAGGTGCCCGGCTGCTCCGTCAGGGGCCGGTCGTCCTCGTCGACGACGTGATGACCACGGGGGCGTCCCTGGCCGAGGCCGCACGCGCCGTGCGGGCCGCCTCGGATCGGCCTCGGACGCATCCCGGGGCCACGGGGCCGATTTGGAGCGATGCAGGAACTTCGGCCGTGTACGGGGGAGAGACCTGGGAAAGCAGAGAGGAACAGAACGTCGGATCAAGGCGAGAGAGGACGGGCCGGAGGCCTGCCCGGCAGGTGAATGCGGGCGGGGCCGACGCCGACGGAGTCGTTGACGTGGCGTGCGCGGCGGTGGTCGCGGCCTCACCGGACTCTTTCGAAATAAACCGGAACTGATTGAGATCTTGTGTCGTTGCAGGTAACGAGAAGGCCTTTTCACCTGAACGGAGGTACGCGGCAGTAGAGGGTGACGACATCCGGCCGGGCGAGATATGTTCGGTTGAGAGGGAAAGCCGCAGGCCACACCTCTTCAATCCGAATGCCGTACTGCGGGTTTTTTCCTCACTCGCGGCGGTGGAGTGGAGATCTCGCTCTCGGGGGAGGAGGTGGAAGTCACCGCGAGTCCGAGGTTCCGGGACTCACCGGAGCCTGGTGCAAAAGGGAGACGCTCCGCATCGAAGCGGAGCGATCCGGGAACGGAGTTCTGCGTGGACATCGTCGTCAAGGGCCGCAAGACCGAGGTGCCCGAGCGGTTCCGGAAGCACGTGGCCGAGAAGCTGAAGCTGGAGAAGATCCAGAAGCTCGATGGCAAGGTGATCAGCCTCGACGTCGAGGTGTCCAAGGAGCCCAACCCCCGGCAGGCCGACCGCTGTGACCGAGTGGAGATCACGCTCCGCTCCCGCGGCCCGGTGATCCGGGCGGAGGCAGCGGCGAGCGATCCGTACGCGGCGCTCGACCTGGCGGCGGAAAAGCTGGAGGCCCGGCTGCGCAGGCAGCACGACAAGCGGTACTCGCGCCGTGGCGCGCGCCGGATCCCGGCCGCCGAGGTCGCCGACCACGTCCCGGGCGTGGCGACGCTCAACGGAAACGGCCTGGTGCCGGCCTCCGAGGAGGAGCCCGAGGCCGTACCCACGAAGAAGATCGGCTCGCTGGAAGTGCAGGGTGACGGTCCCATCGTCGTCCGTGAGAAGACGCACGTCGCAGCCCCCATGACCCTCGACCAGGCTCTCTACGAGATGGAGCTGGTCGGGCACGACTTCTATCTGTTCGTCGACTCCGAGACCAAGGAACCGAGTGTCGTCTACCGACGGCACGCCTACGACTATGGCGTGATCCACCTCAGCACCGACACGATGGTCACACAGGCGCACTCTCCTGACGCGGGTGGTGCGCTCGGCGGCTGACCATGCCGGGTGACAGCGGAACAGGTGCCCCTGGAGCGCGTGTGCGCCCCCAGGGGCACCTCCGTGCGACCACTTCGCGCCCCGCTCCGGCACCCCGGTGTCGTCCCGGCATGAAATCATGGTGACCACGGCCCAACCGGTGGGTCGTTGCTCTGGGTTGGCGATGGCTCAGGACTCAAGGCCACAGCCTTCAGGGGGAGGAACGATGGCGGACAGTTTCGGACCGATGCGTGACGAGGATGCCGACGGCGGCGTCGTCGGCATGGGCCCGGACTCGGGGACCCCACGCAAGGAACCGATCAGAGTCCTTGTGGTGGACGACCACGCCTTGTTCCGCCGTGGCCTGGAGATCGTGCTCGCCGCCGAAGAGGACATCCAGGTCATCGGGGAGGCGGGCGACGGAGCCGAGGCCGTGGAGAAGGCCGCCGACCTGCTGCCCGACATCATCCTGATGGACGTGCGGATGCCCAAGCGGGGCGGGATCGAGGCCTGCACCTCCATCAAGGAGGTGGCACCCAGTGCAAAGATCATCATGCTGACGATCAGCGACGAGGAAGCCGATCTCTACGACGCCATCAAGGCGGGCGCTACCGGCTATCTCCTCAAGGAGATCTCCACGGACGAGGTGGCCACCGCCATTCGCGCGGTGGCCGACGGACAGTCACAGATCAGCCCGTCCATGGCGTCGAAACTCCTCACCGAGTTCAAGTCGATGATCCAGCGCACGGACGAACGGCGGCTGGTGCCCGCACCGCGTCTGACCGACCGTGAACTCGAAGTCCTCAAGCTCGTCGCCACGGGCATGAACAACCGGGACATCGCCAAGGAGTTGTTCATCTCCGAGAACACCGTGAAGAACCACGTCCGCAACATCCTGGAGAAGCTGCAGCTGCACTCCAGGATGGAAGCGGTGGTGTACGCGATGCGGGAGAAGATTCTCGAAATCCGCTAGGGGCCGGTCTCAGCCGAGAGCACGGGCGAGCTCTCTCGTCAGGGGCTCGCGCAGGCCCGGCGTGTCGACCTGTTCCACACGGACGTCCGTGCAGTCCACCCAGGTCGCCGCCTCCGCCAGGGCCTGGGCGACAGCCGGGACCGCCTTGGGGCCGTCCAGCGTGACCTGCTTGGCCACCAGTGTGCGCCCCTCCCGGGCCGGGTCCACACGGCCGACGAGATGCCCCCCGGCCAGCACCGGCATGGCGAAGTAGCCGTACACACGCTTCTGTTTGGGGACGTAGGCCTCCAGACGGTGTGTGAAACCGAAGATCCGCTCCGTGCGCGCCCGCTCCCAGATCAGGGAGTCGAAGGGCGACAGGAGCGTGGTGCGGTGGCGGCCGCGTGGGGGCGTCCGAAGGGCCGCGGGGTCGGCCCAGGCGGGCTTGCCCCAGCCCTCGACCGTGACCGGGACCAGGCCCGAATCGCCGATCACCGCGTCGACCTGCTCGCCCTTGAGGCGGTGGTAGTCCGCGATGTCCGCGCGCGTGCCGACCCCGAGGGAACGGCCGGCCAGCCGGACCAGGCGGCGCAGGCACTCGGTGTCGTCCAGCTCGTCGTGCAGCAGCTCCGTGGGGACGGCGCGCTCGGCGAGGTCGTAGAGGCGCTTCCAGCCGCGGCGCTCCACGCAGACCACCTCGCCGTACATCAGGGCGCGTTCGACGGCGACCTTGGAGCCGGACCAGTCCCACCAGTCGCTCGTCTTCTTCGCGCCTCCCAGCTCGGTCGCCGTGAGGGGGCCTTCGGAGCGGAGCTGCTTGATGACCTGGTCGTAGGCGCCGTCGGGGAGTTCGTGGTTCCAGTGCGGGCGGTTGCGGTAGGCCCGGCGGCGGAAGGCGAAGTGGGGCCACTCCTCGATGGGCAGGATGCACGCGGCGTGCGACCAGTACTCGAAGGAGTGCGTGTCCCGCCAGTAGGCGTCCTCCACCGTCTTGCGGCCCACCGCGCCCAGACGGGCGTACGGGACGAGTTCATGGGAGCGGGCCAGGACCGAGATGGTGTCGAGCTGTATCGCGCCCAGGTGACGGAGGACGCCGCGGACGCCGGAGCGGCGGTCGGGCGCGCCGAGGAAGCCCTGGGCGCGGAGCGCGATTCTGCGGGCCTCGTCGGCGGAGAGGTCTGCGATGGGGGGCGGGGTGGTCATGGCCGCAGAGTAGGGGGTGGGACTGACAGTGCCGTGTGACCTGCGGAATCACCCGGGAGGCCGAGACGGTCAGCGCGCCGGCAGGTACGGGGCCGTCGACGGCAGGCCCAGGTCGGAGGGGAGCAGGGACCCGACCCAGGTGTCGTGGCGTACTCCCTTGTTGTTGGTGGCGGAGCGCAGCGTGCCCTCGACAGTGAAGCCCGCTCGTTCCGCGACCGCGCGGGAGGCGTGGTTGCCCACGGTCGCCCGCCATTCGACGCGGTCGAGCGCGGCGTGGGTGAAGGACCAGCGGCAGGCGGTGAGGGCGGCCTCGGTGACGTAGCCGTTGGCGCGGTGCTGCTTCGCGGCCCAGTAGCCGATCTCGCCCATGCCCAGGGCGCGCATCGTGATGCCGATCATGCCCGCCAGCTCTCCGGAGTGCAGGAAGACGCCGAAGGTGAACATGGAGCCGTCCGTCCAGCCGTCCGGGACGAGTTGTTCCGTGAAGCTCCGGGCGTGCTCGCGCTCGTAGGGCGAGGGGATCGTGGTCCAGCGCTGGATGTCGGGGTCCTGACAGGCGTCGTACACCGCGTCGGTGTCCGGCGAGCCCACCGTGCGCAGCAGGAGGCGGTCCGTGGTGAGGGTGACGGGGTCCATCGGCCGATTCTGCTCGGCGACGGGCCGAAGCGTCACCTGTTTTGCTCTCGGTGAGGGAGTGATCACGCTTTGTGCAATTCGGTGGGGAGGTGCGGCACTATCCGGGGGTGCCGCACGTTGTCCCCTTTGAAGCAGACGTGAATCAGAATTGAAGCAGCGGACGGTCGCCGTCACGGCAGGCCCTCCCGGCGCGGTGGGGTCCTCGCATACGATGGCCGTTGCTCAGTAAGTCAAGTGGTAACCGACCGTCCCAGGCCCGACCGGCAAGGAGACCAACCCCCGTGTCCGTCCTCTCGAAGATCATGCGTGCAGGCGAAGGCAAGATCCTGCGCAAGCTGCACCGCATCGCGGACCAGGTCAACTCCATCGAAGAGGACTTCGTCGACCTCTCCGACGCCGAGCTGCGCGCTCTCACCGATGAGTACAAGCAGCGCTACGCCGACGGCGAGACCCTGGACGACCTGCTGCCCGAGGCGTTCGCCACCGTCCGTGAGGCCGCCAAGCGCGTCCTCGGCCAGCGGCACTACGACGTACAGATGATGGGCGGCGCGGCCCTGCACATGGGATACGTCGCGGAGATGAAGACCGGAGAGGGCAAGACCCTCGTCGGTACGCTGCCGGCGTATCTGAACGCGCTGTCCGGCGAGGGCGTCCACATCATCACGGTCAACGACTACCTGGCCGAGCGCGACTCCGAGATGATGGGCCGCGTCCACCGGTTCCTGGGCCTCGAGGTCGGCTGCATCCTCGCCAACATGACGCCGGCTCAGCGCCGCGAGCAGTACGCCTGCGACATCACGTACGGCACGAACAACGAGTTCGGCTTCGACTACCTGCGCGACAACATGGCGTGGTCCCAGGACGAGCTCGTCCAGCGCGGCCACAACTTCGCCATCGTCGACGAGGTCGACTCCATCCTCGTCGACGAGGCCCGTACGCCGCTGATCATCTCGGGCCCGGCCGACCAGGCCACCAAGTGGTACGGGGACTTCGCCAAGCTGGTGCAGCGCCTCAAGCGCGGCGAGGCCGGCCAGCCGCTCAGGGGCATCGAGGAGACCGGCGACTACGACGTCGACGAGAAGAAGCGCACGGTCGCCATCCACGAGTCCGGTGTCGCCAAGGTCGAGGACTGGCTGGGCATCGACAACCTCTACGAGTCGGTGAACACCCCGCTGGTGGGCTACTTGAACAACGCCATCAAGGCCAAGGAGCTGTTCAAGAAGGACAAGGACTACGTCATCATCGACGACGAGGTCATGATCGTCGACGAGCACACCGGACGTATCCTCGCGGGCCGCCGCTACAACGAGGGCATGCACCAGGCCATCGAGGCCAAGGAAGCGGTGCCGATCAAGGACGAGAACCAGACGCTCGCCACGATCACCCTGCAGAACTTCTTCCGCCTCTACAAGCGCCACGACCACAAGGGCAAGGAACAGCCCGGCCTGTCCGGCATGACCGGTACGGCCATGACCGAGGCCGCCGAGTTCCACCAGATCTACAAGCTCGGCGTGGTGCCGATCCCGACCAACCGGCCCATGGTCCGCAAGGACCAGTCGGACCTGATCTACCGGACCGAGGTCGCCAAGTTCGAGGCGGTCGTCGACGACATCGAGGAGAAGCACCGCAAGGGTCAGCCGATCCTCGTCGGTACCACCTCGGTCGAGAAGTCCGAGTACCTCTCGCAGCAGCTCAGCAAGCGCGGCATCCAGCACGAGGTGCTGAACGCCAAGCAGCACGACCGGGAGGCGACGATCGTCGCCCAGGCCGGCCGCAAGGGCGCCGTCACGGTGGCCACCAACATGGCCGGCCGTGGTACGGACATCAAGCTCGGCGGCAACCCCGAGGACCTCGCCGAGGCCGAGCTGCGCCAGCGCGGCCTCGACCCCGAGGAGCACATCGAGGAGTGGGCGCACGCCCTGCCCGAGGCGCTCAAGCGCGCCGAGAAGGCCGTCCAGGCCGAGAAGGACGAGGTCGAGAGGCTCGGCGGGCTCTACGTGCTGGGCACCGAGCGGCACGAGTCGCGGCGCATCGACAACCAGCTGCGTGGTCGTTCCGGCCGACAGGGCGACCCGGGCGAGTCCCGCTTCTACCTCTCCCTCGGTGACGACCTGATGCGGCTGTTCAAGGCCCAGATGGTCGAGCGCGTGATGTCCATGGCGAACGTCCCGGACGACGTGCCGATCGAGAACAAGATGGTCACCCGCGCGATCGCCTCCGCCCAGTCGCAGGTCGAGCAGCAGAACTTCGAGACCCGTAAGAACGTCCTGAAGTACGACGAGGTTCTCAACCGCCAGCGTGAGGTCATCTACGGCGAGCGCCGCCGCGTCCTGGAGGGCGAGGACCTGCACGAGCAGGTGCAGCACTTCATGGACGACACCATCGACGCCTACGTCCAGGCCGAGACCGCCGAGGGCTTCCCGGAGGACTGGGACCTCGACCGGCTGTGGGGCGCCTTCAAGCAGCTCTACCCGTGCAACGTCACGATCGAGGAGCTGGAGGAGGCCGCCGGTGACCGGGCGGGCCTGACCGCCGAGTTCATCGGCGACTCCATCAAGGACGACATCCACGACCAGTACCAGGCGCGTGAGGAGCAGCTCGGCTCCGAGATCATGCGTGAGCTGGAGCGCCGGGTCGTGCTGTCGGTCCTGGACCGCAAGTGGCGCGAGCACCTCTACGAGATGGACTACCTCCAGGAGGGCATCGGCCTGCGCGCCATGGCGCAGAAGGACCCGCTGGTCGAGTACCAGCGCGAGGGCTTCGACATGTTCACCGCCATGATGGAGGGCATCAAGGAGGAGTCCGTCGGCTACCTGTTCAACCTGGAGGTCCAGGTCGAGCAGCAGGTCGAGGAGGTCGAGGTCGAGGACACCAAGCCGGTGGCCGACCTGGAGAAGCACGACGCGGTGCCGGCTCAGGCGGGTTCCCGTCCGGAGATCCGTGCCAAGGGGCTCGACGTCCCGCAGCGGCGCAACCTCCACTTCTCCGCACCGACGGTCGACGGCGAGGGCGGCACGATCGAGGGCGACTTCACGGAGGACGGCGAGCCGGTGCGCTCCGAGGCCGACGGCCTGACCCGCGCGGAGCGGCGCAAGCAGGCGCGGAGCCGGGGGCGTCGCAAGAAGTGACGGTTGCCGCGTAGCGGCTCGAGGGGCCGGACACCTGCGGGTGTCCGGCCCCTCGTCATGGGGGGGGCTGGGTGTCCGACCCTCCCCGTGACGGGCCGGGTGTCCGGCCCCCCAACGGGAGGGGGGTTGGGGGGGGGGGGGGGGGGTTGGGCCGTGATTTTTGTGGGTGCGGGGCGGGGGGCCGCGCAACCGCACCAGCGTAC
>NZ_JBHJPX010000036.1:0-28924 GCF_042262425.1 Streptomyces sp. NPDC056373 | reverse complement strand
TGCACAACCTTGCTCTCGCCGGATAGGCAAGCGGGCCGCACGGCGGCCCACCATGCCTGCGGCGACTTCAAGATCTTTGCGGGACAGCCCTTAGGGTGTCGTGCCCGGCGGTTCCAGGATTGGGTTCCAGGCGAACCAGTCCAGGTTGTCGGCGCCCAGTTCCCACGGGGCCCCCAGCAGCAGTTTCCGGGTTTCCTCGAGGTCCGCGGTGACAGGAGTGGGAGCGGGGCCGATGCGGGTCATCAAATCACCCCATGCGTGCAGGAACTCCTCGTCCTCGCCACGCAGCCGGCGCATCGCCGCTTCGACGCAGGCAGGCCATTTCGGCATACCGTAATGGTCGTCGTGAGTCCCGATGCGGGGAGAGCCGGCGAAGAGGAGGAAGTCGTCTGGCGGCAGACGCTTTTCGAAATGCCGGAACATGTCGATACGCTGTTTCACCTGTTTCTTGATCTCTCCAAGGAATCCCCAGCCGAAGTCCGTCAGGGTTCCCCCGCATCCCGGCCAGACCATGCCTCGGTCCAGGATCAGGTCCTCCAGTGCGTAGAGACGGAACGGGTCGTCGGAGCCCAGGACGTCGAACGCCTGCCGGGTGAGCCAGGTGTTGCGGGCGAACATCGTCCCGTCGTGCAGCGTCTTGCGCCGGCTGGTCGGCCGGGAAGCGTGCGCGTCCTCGATCGGGCCGTTGCGCCACACGGACAGGACGAGCCCGTGAGCCGCCGCCCACCGCAGTCCGTCCTGCGCCTTGAAGACGCCCATCTCCTCAAGGCGCTGCCGTGCCCAGTCCAGCGCATCCTGGATGTCCTCGCCCCCAGGCTGCCTCTCCCCCATGGCTCTCCGCTCCCCCTCGGTTCGTTCTTGGTGTTCCTGTACAGCCGCGCGCCACAGCGCTGCCGAACGTCAGCCCAGGCCGGGACTCGTCGACGCCTGGATGCCATTCTCTGCGGCAGCCATGCCGTCGGCCGGGTTGCTCTCCAACGGGCCGGACCGCTGGAAGGCTGCGCTGAGCGCGTGCAGTTCGGCACGGCGAGCCCGGAGGAGTTCTTCTGGTTGGCGCAGGGCGGTGTCCAGGAGCCAGACGCCACGACGGAACGGCTGGAAGCCGATGCTCTGCCACAGGGCGGCAATTTTCTTCTTCGCCTGCCGGCGGTAGGCCTCGCTGACCTGTTCACGGTCTTCGGGGTACTCGCCCATGGCGGGGTACACCGCGACCGCACAACAGCCCCCGGAAAGGCGGCGGATCGCCTCGGCTGCCAGGACAGGACCCAGCCCGAACCCCCTCCAGGCCCTGTCCAGGCTGACGCGGTCGAGCAGCAGCAGATCGCCGACGGGCTGGGTGACCGCCTTCTCGAACGCAGCGCTGTAACCGTCGCGTCCGGATCGGCCAAGGACCGCGGAGGCTATGACCTCGAGATCGCCGGACTCGGCGTCCGCGGCCTCCCACCGGTTGTCGCCCGTGTAGTCGCGCAGCCTCCACAGGATGAGGTGCCCCACCTCGGTACCCGGGGCGGGAGCGTGGCTTTCCCCGTCCTCTTCGTCGTCCCACTCCTGATCGCCCGCCAGCCCGTAGGTGACGGTGACGTACCAGGATTCCAGCGTGTCCTCAAAGTCGTAGGGCACCGCGGGGTGGCCGTGGCCGTAGTGGAGGTGGAGGCGGGCGGGGTCGCCCGGCAGTTCAGTGATCGGCCGTTTGGGCCCCGCTGATGTCATGGCTCAGAGACTAGAAGCAGGCGCTGACATCCCACCGGGAAATGGGAATCCAGGCGGCGGGCCCATCCCGGCTTCAGCCGCGAGGCCCACGGCCAGCATTTTGGATTCTTCCTTCTCACGCCTTCGTCCGCCCTGCACGGTGACGGGGTACAGCGGCGGTGGCTGCTTCCCCTCGGCCCGGCCGCCCGGCCAACAGCGGTTGCCCGGAGCAGCCCTTCGCGGAAGGTAAGTGCTGTTAGTGTGCCCGGAGTTGGGTGTTGGGATCTCTGTGACTGGTGTGTCCGGGCTCGCACTCGGGGCTGCTGCGGCATGCCCTGCGCCTCTGCGTTTGTGCCTCGCCCGGCCTGCGTGGAGGCGACATGACGGCAAGCACGCCGAGTCCTCTCAGCGGCAAGATTCCCGCAGCGTGGCGGACCGGGTGCTCTTGCAGGTCGGCTATCGGCGCGCGGCGCGCTACCGCGGCCGGGTCGATACGTCCTCAAGCGGCCTGGTACTGACCGGGGACGGAGCGCTGGCCAAGGCCGGCCAGCTGCGGGAAGACGGCTTCGATGCCGCACTGCTGGTCGACGAGGGGTGCTATCGCGTCGCCGCCGCCAGCGCGGAAGCGCCCTTCCCGAGCCTGGACAACGGGCCTGCGCCGCTGTTCGGGGATCCGCTGGAGCATCTGATGCTGGCGCACCTCGCGTTCGCCGACCTCGCGTTGACACCGACCGGGTATCTGCACGCCGGGGACACCGGCGCGCTGCAGGCGGCAGCGGCACGGGTGACGCGTCTGGACGATCCGCGGGTGGTGTTCACGGCGCCCATCGACGCCAGCTGGCTGCATCCGGGACCGGTGGAGTATCTCGCCGAGGTGCTGCACCAGGTTGAGGGGCCGAAGGCGGTCCTGGTCGGTGGCCGGCCGGACGCGCGCGGCGGCGCGGCGGGGCTGGCGCGGCTGCTGGAACTGGTGCCGGGCGTGGGGGTGCTGCGCACAGGCCTTGGCGCCTTCGGAGGTCTGGCGCGGGGGGCGGGCTTCACCGCATTCGGCGCCGACGCCAGCATGCGCCACACCGTGCCGCCGGAGCCGGCGCAAGCGGCATCGGGCGGCGGCCCGGGCAGCCCGGCCGTCCTGTTCCCGGAGCTGATGGATTTCTTCCTCGGGCTCACCCTGGCCAAGCGGTTCGACGGCGAGGCCCCGGCCTGCTCGTGCGAGGAGTGCCAGGGCGAGCCCCTGGACCGGTTCACCAGCATGGCGCAGCAGATCCCGGCCGCCGGGCACAACGCGTCCTCGCTGATGGAGTGGGCGCGGCAGCTGCGCACAGTCGACACCGCCGACCGCGCGGCGTGGTGGCAGCAGCAATGCCGGCAGGCACTGGACAACTCGGCGCTGTGGAATGCCCGGATCCAGCAGCTCCCCGGGTTCACCGTCTCCCCGGACCTGTCCGCGTGGGCGGAGCTGCCCGCGCGCCGGGCAGCTGCACGGCACGCCGGCTGACCGGGCGTCAGGGCAGGCGGGCGTGGAGCTGCTCGGTGAAGTACCAGGCGACGGGGGTATGACGGCGGGGCCGGTACGGTTCGGGCGCCAGCGCCCAGGCAAGGCCCTCGGCGGTCGGCTCCAGGACGCCGATGCCCAGGTAGGCGGCGCGCATTAGCAGGTCGTCGCGCGCATGGGCGGGCGGGTCGACGAGCAGCGCGCGGCGGGCGAACGGCTTGAAGCGGCTGGCGCGGGCCAGGCCTTTTTCCCAGTGGGTGCCGCGGGCGCGGGCAATGACCAGGTCCACGGTCAGCGGGCGTACCGCCCGCCGGCAGACATGGTCGCCAGTGAGGGTCACGGCGCCCCGGGGCAGGGCGGGAATCTGCTCGCGCAGCCGGGTGGGCAGTGAGTCCAGCCGGACCGGAAGGTCGGCGGGGAGGTCGAGCAGGACCGTGAGGTCTGCGATGCCGAGCTCTGCTGCCCCCTGGGCGCGGCGCCGCTCGCACTCGGGGTGATCGCGCCGGTAGAAGACGAGGGTGTTCCGGCTGCCCTCGATGGTCGTCTCGGCCAGCTGCGCGCCTGGACCGACCAGGGGGGCCGAGGCGTGCCGGACGAAGACCCGTGCTCCTGCTGTCGGCGCCGCCATGCCGGCCCCCTTCGACTCTGTTTGCCGTGGTTGCTGACCGGTGCGCTAGGCCGCTCCGGACGGTGCCGGGTGCTCTTGGAGCCGGGCCACAGTGGCGGCCAGTGACTGCCAGGCCTGGGCACTGCCCCAGCGCCGGTAAAAACGCCGCCGCTCCCCCGGCGCGGGCGGAACCCGCTGGACCAGACCGAGTCTGATCAGGGTGTGAACCGGCGGCAGGTAGACACTCGCCGGCACCTGCCGGGCCATGGCCAGATCCCCCAGGCAGACACCGCTGTCACCGGCGTCCGCCAGGGCGGCGATCAGTTCGGCCCGGTAGCGGTTGCCGAAGACTCCTGCCGACAGGCGCCGCAACTCCTCCGCATGCTGCATGATTTATATATCGCGAATCGCGAATCACTTGTCAAGAGAGGCGAGTTGGCGACTGCGGCGTGCCGATTGCCGCCGACCGGGCTGAGGGCGGGTCTGATGCTGTCCGGAACGCGTCGCGCGGCAGGCACGGCAAAGCGGGCCGTGTGCTATGAGGTCTGACGGACGTGTGGCCGCGCGAGGCAAGGGGCTTTCATGGCACGGGAGTTACGGGTTCTGCATCAGGACCAGTACGGGGTGCGGCGGACCCGGCCGGCCGAGCGGATGGCCGACGTACCTCTGACCGAGCGGGGCGAGGTGTGGAAGCCCTCGCGGCATCCCTCACAGCGCAGCATCGTCACCTGGTGGTGGGCGGCGACCACCCGGCGGCACGTGGGCTGCCGGTCGCTGGACCGGCTCTCCACGGCGATGCTGCTGGACTTCCACCCCGGGGTGAGCGGCTTCAGCGCCTGGTCGGGGCACCTGATCTGGCGCGAGCGGGGCCGGGAGCGGCAGCTGGTGCCGGACTTCTTCGTGCGCACCGCGGCCGGGGGCACGCTGGTGGTGGCGTGCCCGCCCCAGAAGGGGCCGAACAAGCGGTTCGAGCGGCAGCTGGCGGTGCTGCGTGAGGCGTGCGGGCAGACGGGCTGGCAGCTCGCGGTGCCTCGGCTGCCGGGGGCGGTGGCACTGGCCAATCTGCGGTGGATCTCGCGGCGGCGGCATCCGCGCTACGGCGAGGCGGGCGTGGAGGGCGCGCTGAGCGAGGCCTTCGCCCGGCCGCGGCCGCTGATGAAGGGCGTGGCGCAGTGCGGGGTGCCGCGGATGCTGGCCCTGCCCCGGCTCTACCACATGCTGTGGCACCGGCGGCTGGGCGTGGACTGGGGCGAGCCGCTCGGCCCGGGGTCGCTGGTGGGGCCGTTGGGTGCGGGCGAACCGGACGCGGTGCGCCGGCCGCTGGCGACGGAGCAGCCATGATGGCGCCCGTGAGTACGGCCGCGGTGGAGCGGGCGTCGCTGGTGGTGCGGCGCGCGCCGCGCGGAGTCCTGGTGCGCGGGGACCGGGTGCGCTGTCGCGGCAGCGTGTATGCGGTGGCGGGCCTGGACGGGGTGAGGGTGCATCTGGCCCCCGAGGGCGGTGCCCAGGCCCCGGTGTCGGTGCCGTTGGCGGTGCTGGCCTCCGCCGCGGACTTCGCGGTCCTGGACGGGGCGGGGCAGCCCCTCGCCCAGGCCGAGCTGCCCGACTTCGCTGCTCTGGAGGGCATCCCCACCGCTGCGGCGGAAGCGGCGCAGGCGTGGTGGCGAGCGGTCGTCGAGGTCGACACCGGGCTGCCTCCCGACGCGCCTGCGGGGGCGCGCCCGCGCCCCATGTACGACCCGGCCACCACCACATTCATCGAGCGCTACCAGGCCAAGGCGGCGGAGCTGCACGCGGTGCTGGGCTGGTCAGTGTCCTGGCAGACGGTGCAGGCCAAACGGCTGGCGTACCGCAAGAAGCGCACCGTGGCGGCGCTGGTGGACGGGCGCAGCACCAAGAAACAGCGGCTATACGGGCTGACCGATGCGCGGGTGGTGGACCAGCTGCTGATGCTGGTGGACCGGCAGCGGCAGCGCCTGGATACGCCCAGCGACGCGCGCAAACTGTTCAAGCAGCTGCGGCGGGCGGTGCGTGCCGCACACGGGGAGTCGGTCAAGGTGCCGGCCGAGCCGACGCTGTACAAGTTGCTGCAGCGCCTGGGCATCGACGCGCGGGATCTGAGGGCGAACCGGGGCGGTCGTCGTCCGGCCGGGGCCGGGCACGTGCCGCCGTTTTCGGTGACGTCGGCGACAATGCCGGGCGAGCTGGTGCAGATCGACTCCACCGATCTGGACATCTGGGTGCTGGGCGACGACGGTCAGCCCGCCCGGGTGGAGCTGACCTGCGCGGTGTGTGTGGCAACCCGCAGCATCATCGCCGCGGTGGTGCGCCCCAAGCAGCCGGCACGCCGGGGCAGACGCCGCAAGGGCGGCCAGGGCGGTCTGGTGGCGGCACCGCGCCGCAAGGGCCGGGCGACGAAGGCGGTGGACGCGTGCGAGCTGCTGGCCCAGGCCCTGGTACCGGCACCGATGCGGCCCGGCTTCGACGCGGCCGTCCACGCCAGCGCCTCCGCCCTGCCGTACGAGGAACTGGTTGCGGTCGACGCCCGGTTCGCGCAGGCCGCGGCCCGGCCGGTGATCATCCCGGATCTGATCGTCATCGACCACGGCACGGTGTTCGCCGGGCGGACCTTCTTCGACGCCTGCGAGTACCTGGGCATCTCGGTGCGGCCGGCGCGCAAGCGCACGGGCCAGGACAAGGCGGTCGTGGAGCGCACCTTCGGCTCCATCAAGTCGATGTTCAGCCAGCATGTGAACACTTACACCGGCAACGATCCGGTGCGGGTGCGGCGGACCGTGGACGGCGAGCGGCTGTGGACGCTGGCCGAGCTCGACGACATGCTGCAGCAGTGGATCGCGCTCGAATGGCAGAACAAGCCGCACCCCGAGCTCGCCGACCCCTATGACGCCTATCTGCCCGAGCTGACGCCGAACGAGATGTACGCCGCTTGTGTGGCCGTCGACGGATATCTGCCGATCCCGCTGACCCGCGATGACTATCTGCGGCTGTTGCCGACCGCCTGGGTGGGCGTGAGCACGCAGGGCATCCGGTTCAAGAACCGCACCTACGACAACCTTGAGCGTGATCCGAAGAAGGGGCTCAATCCCTGCCGGAATACCCGTTCGGGGCTGCGGGGCAAGAGGAAGGGCCGCTGGGAGATGCGGTACACGCCCAACGACCTGTCGAGGGTGTGGCTGCGCGACCCCGACAGGAACGAGTGGGTGGAAGCGACGTGGGTGCACCAGGACCTGGTCGGACAGCCGTTCACGCAGTTTTTGTGGGACATCGCCGCCTCCCAGCATCTCGAGCGGGGCGGCCGGATCATCGACGAGGAAGCCATCGCGCAGGCCCTCGCCGACCTGCTGGAGCGCGCCGCCCGCGGCCCGGACCAGGTCGCACGGGTACAGCTGCCCGACGGCTACACACCCGCGCCGCCGCCGGCGCCGGCTGCAGCCTTCGACCCGTATGCGGGGCGCGACCCGCTCGACCGCTCTCAACTACTGGCCCTGGACGCCGAGTCGGACGAGGATCCGCTGGCGCTGGACGACACCGGCCTGTACGCGACCGGTCAATCGCCGGCCGGTATCGACTGGGCCAGCGGGCCGGTGGCTCCGGACGCCGCGCTCGCCGCGTGGGAAGGCGCCCCGGCCGGTCAGGCAGCTGCTGAGGGCGGTGAGGACCTGGCCGCCCGCTACCGGCGGATCATCGACGACATCCGCCAGACGCACACCACCGACGACGACAGTGACGAGGACGGCGACGGCGTGGCGTGAGCCATCTGCCGGACTATCCCCGGCAGATGGCGGGCGTGCTCGGCGCTGGCAGGACGGCGGACACAAAGAGAAGAAAGGGGACGTGGTGATGGAAGCGGACAAAGCCAGCGTGGAGGAACGGCTGCTGGCCCATGTGAGCGAACCGGAGCCGCTGTTCCTGCCCCCGCCGCAACCTTTGTGGCCCGAGGACTGCTACGCCTGGCGGGCGCTGGCCGTCCGGCTGTCCAAGCCGCCGGACCTGGCCGACTGCGCGCCCGAGGGCACGAAGGTCACCGAACACGACCCGCGGCTGCTCTACCACGGGCATATGAACACGGTGATCACCCCGGCGATCACCAAAGCCTTGAAGGTGGTGGCCACACAGGTACGTGCCAACCGGCAGCGCAACCACGGCAAGGTCGGCGTCATCGTGGAAGGCCCGCGTGGCACCGGCAAGAGCGCCCTGCTGCAGTGGATCGGCGTGCACTGGGAACAGCAGCTTTCCAAGCTGTACGGGCCGGACGAGAACCGCATCCCGGTCATCACGCTGAACGTGCCACCGACGGCACGCGGTAACCGCAACTGGGCGGGCGCGTTCGCCCGTTTCCTGGGCCAACAACGCGAGGGCGGGGATCCGACCGAATCCATCATCCGTACCATGCGCGATGCTCGCACCGTGCTCGTCCTCATCGACGGCATCGAGCGGCTGCGCACCGCGGTGGAGGCGGAACTGGCGTTCCAGTACCTGGACATGATCAGCGAGGAGACCGGTGCCACGTTCATCTACTGCGGGCGCGGCGCACGCTCCATCGTCGACCCGCTTACCCGGGACAACGACACACCCCTGGAACCGAACGAACAACCGTGGGGCGATCACCCGGTGCTGCGCACCAGCCGGATCGGCTTCAGCGACGAGGAGACCCGCACGTTCGCCGTCATCGTCGACCGGTTCGACAAGAATTTGCGGCTGTACCGGCACACCCGCGGCGACCTGCTGGAGCTGTCGCAGGACCTGCATGTCCGCAGCCGCGGCAACATGCGGATGCTGTCGCATCTGATCTGCCAGGCGGCGCAGAAGGCCATCCGCTCCAAGCAGGAGCGCATCACCCCGGAGCTGTTGGACTCGATCCCACTCGGCGGTGTCGTGCACTTGTGACCTGCTCCAGCCCCACCGCCGCAGCCCACCGCCGCTCCGGGCGGCAGGGAGCGGCGGCGGTGGGGGCGGGCGACGGGCCGCAGTCGCCTGGGCGCGGTCGCGGCTGACTGTGGCTAGCGGGGCGGTTGGGGGCGCTTGCGGCGTCCCAGGCTGGGGTCCCAGACCATGCGCAGCGCTTCCAGGGCGCGGCGCTGCTCTTCGGTGAGCACCTCGGGGTGCTTGCGGCACTGGTGGATCCACTCCCCCAGCGGGAACGTCTTTGACTGCTCGCCGCCGTTGCCCCACCACCACGGTTCCTGGTGGCGGCGGGGAACGTCGATATGGCCTTCGCGGGCCAGGAACGCGCCGAGGTGCCCCAATCCCTCGTAGAAGCGGTGGCGTTCGGGGTCGTGGTAGCTGTCGTAGTAGACGCCGTCGGGCAGGGGCGGGATCCCCAGCTGGAGCAGCAGGTCCTGCTGGGCTTCGTCCAGGCGGAAGAACTTCAGCCGCTGTTTGTAGATCCAGTTCATGGTGATGCGGTCCTCCCGGCTTGTGTCCTTGGAGGACTGCGAGGTGGACCGCCAGCCAGCGGTTTGGGCAAGGGCCTTGGCGCGGGCGTACTTGCGCTTCCAGTCCATCCAGGGCGCGTTCCAGTGCGGGTCGAGGGCGGCGAGTGCCTGCTGGTGGGCGTCGGGCAGCCGGCCGGCGGCGGCCTTGCGGCGCTGGGTGGCCAGCCAGGTGCCCAGCCGGTGGCCACCGATGTCGGCCTTGACAGGGACGGCGAGGTGGCCGTGCTCGGCCGCCCAGGTGCGGGCGTGCTCCAGCATGGAGTCGAAGGTCTGCGTCGGCACCGTCCAGGGCAGGCCGAGCGCGTCCAGGGCCTGTTGGTGTTCAGCCGGCAGGCGGTCCAGGAAGTGGCGCAGACGCAGGTTGTGCACGCACTCGCCCAGGGCGAAGCCGTCCGGGTCGGTGTAGTCGGCGGGGACGTCCAGGTGCCCGAAGCTGGTGCGGTAGCGGGTGGCGGAGGCAAGGGCCTGTTCCCAGGTGCCGATGGCCGGCAGGGTGATCTCCAGGCCCAGGGCGCGGGCCAGTTGAGCGGCGCGCTCGGGATGGGCGTAGTAGACGGCCCGCCGCGCCGTGGTGGTGGCGGTGCGCGTGCGGGCGGGCAGCGCGATGCGGTCCATGAACGAGTTGTCGTGGGCGCGCAGCGCTTGCAGGAGGGTGAGCAGGTTCGCGAACGCGGAGCTGTGCAGCAGGTCGGCGGTGTCGGTGCCGGGGTGGAGGTAGACCGGGAAGATCAGGGTGGTCTTCTTCCCGGCGCCCGGGGGCTGGCGCAGGCCGCGGCCGACGGCCTGGATGGCGTCGATGGTGCTGTAGCGCGGGTCGGCGAAGACCACGGCGTCGACGTCGGGCATGTCGACGCCCTCGTTGAGCACCCGCACGTTGGACAGCACCGCGCAGTCCCGTTCGGGATCGGCGAAGTCGTCCAGCAGGTCGCGGCGCCAGTCGCCTGACTGTTGGCCGTGGATCGCCTGCGCCCACAGGTTCTCGATGCGCAGTTCCTCACCGACCTCCAGGGCGGTGGCCGGCAGCCAGGTGGCGAAGGCCTGTGCGAGGGCGACGCGGTTGTGGAAGACCAGGACGCGGCGCAGCCGGTGTTCGGCGATCGCCCGCAGCAGGGCGACTTGGGCGGCGGCGTTGCGCAGCCCATTGTGGTGGGCGCTGGTGGCCGGGCGGCGGGCGGCGAGGATGGCGTGCAGGTCGCTGTCGTCGACGATGGGCATGATGACCTGGTAGTCGGCCAGGATGCCGCGCTCGATGGCCTCGGCCATGCCCAGCTCGAACACGGTCGGGCCGAATATCTCGCGGTGGTCCATGGTGGCCAGCGGGATGCGTTCCATGAACGGCAGCAGCTCGCCCGCGGCCGGGGCGCCCCAGATCCTGGGCGTGGCGGTCATGTAGAGGCGGGTCTTGGCGGGGATCGCGCTGTCGTCGTGGACGGTGCCCCAGCCGTCTCCGAAGGCGGAGCAGGTGCGGTGGGCCTCGTCGGCGATCACCAGGTCCCAGGGCGGCAGGCCGTGCTGTTCGTGGGCACGCTGGATGTGGTGCAGCGAGCCGTAGGTGGCGAACACGGTGACCGGGCCGCCGACGCGCATCGCGCGGGCGATCGCCCGCGGGTGACGGGTCATCACCGCCTCGCCGGGGAACAGTCCGCTCTCTCGCTGGCGCAGGGAGCAGACGCCGAGCGCGAGCCCCGCCCGGCCGGCTTCGCGCCAGCGTCTGATGGTCTGCGTCACCAGGGCTTTCGTCGGCATCAGCACCAGCACGGCGCCCTGGTGGGCCAGGCGCTGCGCGGCCTGCTGGGCGATCAGGGTCTTGCCGGTGCCGCAGGCGGCCACCACCGTCATGCGCTGTTCACCGGCGGCCACGGCGGCCTTGATCGCGGCGAGCGCCTCGATCTGGTGCTCGCGTAACTCCATACCCTCTCCTCACCCAGCTGCCAAGGCGCCGCCTCGTGCCGGGCCGGGCCGCTTTGGGCCGAGCCCTCAGATCGCGCGGGAATGTACCCGGCGGACCCGCCGCTCCGGGCGGGACATCGACAGGTTTCAGCCAAAGACGCGTCCGGTGCGGGACGCGGTGGCCGAACGCACTGCGTGCGGCAGCCGGAGGCCGTAGAGAAGTAGCCGGGCAGAGGGAGGTGTTGCTTCGCTGGCTTCGCCTGTCTGCTGCCGGCAGCCGCGGCTGTCGCGCTCGGTGCGGACCGGCGGTGAAGAGCGGCGCCCGTTGAGGGCAGGTGATGTGGGAGGCGTGTGATTGTGACAGCGGCCCGTGCTCCGCGTGCCCGCGCGGCCCGACCACGCCGGACGAAGGCCTGGCGTCCGGCGCAGCGGCTGGGGCGGTCGGTGATGCCGTTCATCGGCGGGGAGTCGACCGGCTCCTACACGCGCCGCCTGGCGGACCTCAACGGCGGCATCCCGGACGAGGAGTTCTGGCTCATGTTCGGAACCCCGCTGCGCCAGGGCGGGGTCCCGAGCGACCCGCGCTACGGCGACGGGTATCTGAACCCGGCCGCGCTGGAGCGGCTCGCTGTCATGGCCGGCCGCCGGGTCGCCGAGCTGCAGCGCGCGCTGCCGAACCTGCGCAGCCACCGGCTGCTGCCCGTGGACGGGCCGCCGGTGTGGGACTGGCCCTGGGACACAGACGATTGCTTCCTGGTGCGGGTGTGCGAGCTGTGCGCCCGCACCAAGGGCACCAGCCTGGACGCCTACCTGGCCAGTGATGCGACCTGGCAGGTGTGCGCCCGCCACGGCCGCTGGCTGGACAACCGCCGCGAACCCGGGACGGCCGCCCTCCCCCTGACCGCACTGCCCGAGGTCGTCACTGCCCATCGGCTGCGGCCGCAGTTGGAGCGGCGCCTGGGCGCGGGCGGCCGCGCGATGTTCGCGGACGCCTACGCCATCGCCTCCTGCTGGTGGAACATCCCCGCCCTCAACGCGCCCGGGTGGCGGGCCCGCCGACGCGCGCTGGGACGCGCCGGGCGCGACGAGCTGCGCGTCGCACCGCTGGTGTTCTACCCGGAGGCTGTCCACCTGGCCCAGATGCTGGCCGCGCGGGAACGTCGGCGCCTGCGCCACACCCTGACCCCGGACGAGGATCACGTCTGGCTGGAGCGGGTCGCGCTGCTCCTCAAGGAGTGGGCCATCCCGGCCGAGGGCCTGGACGTGGTCGAGATCTGGGCCAGCCGGCATCCGCTCCTGCCCAAGCCACGGCGAACCCGCCAGACCTCGAATATGGCGGAGCGGCCGACCCGCGGCCGCCACCGGCGTCTGCCGGTGCACGCTCCGCACACCGAACAAACACTGGAGGCAACGCTCGACAAACGCTCCTGCCTGCCCTGGAAACTGGGCCAGATGATCACCACCGAGCTGTTTCCCGCCCCGGGAGGCTGGACTCTGGGCGGCCGCACGTAAGACCCAGGCCGTGACTGCCGCGTGCCCAGCCCGCCCCTTGTCCACGGACGCCAACGGCGACGTTCTGGTCCGCCGCCTCCGGGAGCTGCCCAGCGCAGCGGGTGTCAGGCAACGCGCCTGTGACGAGTGCCCTCGGCACGGGCCGGACGCGGCAAGCGCAATCTTGCTCCAACAGAGGTGGTGAGCGTGTCTGGCACGGCCGAACAGCGGTTGGGGGACGCGTAGGTCATGCGAGAGGAGCAGCAATGTCGTACGGGTACGGTGGGGGTCCCAACTGGCCGATGATTCGCGCCAAACAGCGCGCCGAGCGCGAGGCCGATGCCGTCGGCCGCGAAGGCGCGGCGTGGAGGGCGTCAGCTGGGCGGTGGAGGGCGGGCTTCGAAGCGCTGGCTCAGCGCGTGCGCGAAGCCGCGGGCCAAGCAGCAGCCGAGCACCAGCAAGAGGGAACGTGCCGCTGCCGTGCCTGTTGGGATGCTGTGATCACCGAGCTGCTCCAAGAAGCGGAGGGACACGGAACCGCCACGGGCCATCCCGGCGCCGCCGGGTACACGTTTTCCGTTGACGACCTGTTCGGTTCTTCCTCCTCCTTCGATGGCCTCTTCCGCAGCTCCGACCCGCCGAAACATACCTAGCCGATCCCAACTGCCAGGGGTCGTCGCGCACGCTGCGAGGGCTCCGTTCGCTGGTACTTCACGGCTTCCCGGCGCCGAGACCGGGCGGCTATGAGGAGTGGTTGTAGATCTCGTGGACCTGCTCGTCCGAGGAGAGAAGCCACGCGCGGGTGAGGGCGTCGGGGTGCTCGGCGGTCAGCTCGGACAGGAGATCCCGGGCCAGCGGCACGGGGATGTCGGTCATGGGCGGGGGTGTCTTGCCTGCAGCGTGCCGGGGCAGCTCAAGGCCTGGGGGCCGCCAGCCCATCCGTGCGTCGATCAACAGCCCGGTGGGCAGTCCCAGTTGGTACGCACGGCGGAGCTGGCCGGGTTCGTTGTTCTTGCGCTTGTGCTGGGCCAGTTTCTCGGTGATGGGGGCGGCGAGGATCTCCCGGATATTGTCGGTGTTGTGGCCCCACCCCCACGGCGTGTTCTGCAGCCGCCAGGACATGGGGTGCGTGGGGACGGACACGGTGATCGTCAGGGGCTCGGCCGGGTTGGTGGGCGGCCACGGTTCGGCGACCGGGAACGGGAAGCGGGGATCGTAGTCGGGGGCTTGGGGGTCGTAGACGGGCCGCCCGGTTTCGGCGGCCTGCCGGCCGAGGGCGGCCAGTCGTTGGAAGTAACGTCGGCGCTCCTTCGGACTGCTCTCGGTCTGTGGCGTGACGGTGATGCGCAGGCCGCCGGTAGGACTGATCAGCGTGGCCGCCGCGAGTTCTCGCCGCAGTGCCTCCTCGGCCGTGCGGATGGCTGCCGTCACCCGGGGGCCTCCGGGAGCACGGAGCGTGGTGTGATCGACGAACCAGGCTTCACCGGAGATCGAGACGTGCGCATCCACGGTGAGCACGCCGCGTGCCAGCCCGTAGAGCTGCTGGTAGTGCTCCTCCTGGTGATCAGGACTGCCGAGGAGAGCAACTGGCGTGCCGGTCTCTTCAAGTGCCGTGGCCCAGATCCGGAAGGCCGAGAGTTCCTGGGGATTTGGAGCGAGGAGCTGCCAGGGGTCGAGGTCGCGCGGCATGCTGCACCAACTCCCAGGGGCAAGGGCGTGTCGCAGAGGGACGTTCAGAAGGGATCTGCGTGCGTCCGGCCTTCTGCTCCACCCGCTGTGTGGAATGCGGGGCACCGCGCACGCAGGGACCACGGCAGGGCAGCGTGGCTGCAGACAGCCCCATGTCGCCGGGATCGCCGCGGGCAGCGAGCGGGATCAGCGGCGTACCACCGGCCCGGCTGGCGCCGGAGGCGAACCTCGGTTCGTGCGTCAGCGGCTTGTTCCCGGTTGGGCTGGTCGCCTGGCCCGCACGCCGGGTTGCGGCCGGTTCTCCATTTCGATGAGCAGCGACCTCTGCCCCCTACACCAGTCGGTGAACCAGTCTGGAACCGTTCCAGACGCTTGCAGGGTGCGCAGTTCTTTGAGGCTGAAGGGGTCTGCTCCCGAAATCACCGTGTGGTCAGGGCCTTTGGCTCGCGTGGCGGCCACCCGGTCAAACCACGGCTGGCCATGGACGAAGCCGACATGCTTGTGGAAGGGGTGGTAGGCGGGCACCGTCACTTCGAACAGGGCACAGCAAGCCCAGATGAGGGCGTCACGGATGTCACGGTTCTGGGTTGCCTCGGCCAGCCTGTCGGGCGCTGGAGGGGAGATGCCCTCACCGATGCGGGCGAAGGCCGCTCTGAGGAACCTGCCATCCACCCGTGGCAGGCTGGCTCGGATGGATGCGCCGAACGCGGCTGTGATCTTGCCTGCACCACTGTCCTCCCCCACCTCGCCGAGGAGTTCTTCCATATCCAGGAGAACCGGCCCCGGGACCGTCTCGCCGAATGCCTGGAATCCCAGGCCCCACTCCCATGCAGTCGGAGGCTCGCCGATGTCCACCAGCTCGTTGCGCAGCAGGTAGGCCAGGAGCGGCGGATCCTTCAAGCCCGGATTCCCCATCCCCAGGGCCACCTCGTACATCTGCTGATCCCACTGGGGATCAAACATGAGGGCTTCCCCCCGCCAGTAGAAGCGCGCCCACCTGGCGAGCGCTTGTCTGGCATGGAGTGAGTCCGTGCGGAGCTTGGCGATGAATCTACTCCTGGGGTCTCGGGAGAGTTCGAACACAGCCAGTGCCGTGTCCCGGCTGGATTCCAAGCTGGCGGTGTCCCAGGTGTCCAGGAGAACGTCGAAGATGGCGTCGGTCGACTGAGGGGGCAAAGGTGCGGCGTTCATGACGCGCAGGCACAGCGAGAGGTGCTTCGCCGAGGCCTGCTGACTGCTGTTCTTTGACCTCTCCATGAGGCTGGAGACAATGTCACGTGCGCCGCCGTCGTACTTGTCGTCGGCGCACTGGAAGATCACATCGACTAGTACCGAGCTGGCGTCCCGGTCGTAGGCGAGAACCATCTCCTCGACCACCTCGTCGAGGGTGCGTGCACGCCGCACGAGGGCTTCCGCGGCGAAGTACTCCATGAAGGTGCGGTGGGTGAAGCCGAACAGCCGGTGATCGACGGAGTCCGTGCCCTGGTAGGACAGCAGCCAGGCACGGTCCGCGCAGAAGTCCAGGAAGTCCTGCGCTCGGGATCGGGCATCGACCTCGTCCACCGAGGCCGTGTCCGTGAAGAAGGTGGCGATCAGCTTTTTCAGCTGTCCTTCCTGCACGCCGGCCTGCGCCGCCTGGCTCTTGTAGAAGAAGAGCGCGAGCTCCTGCATCAGACGGGTCCCGTAGTGCCGGTGATCCATCGGCTGCTCGATGTGGCGCATGGCGTCCCACCGCTGGAACAGCAGGTCGGCACAGGCCTCGTACACCATGCGGCGGTTGCGTGGAATGTAGCCGCGGGCGCGGTACAGGGCGCACAGCAGGGAGAGCATGAGGGGGTTCGTGCGGATGTCGGGGACGTTCTCGGTCTCCCTCAGGAAGGCCAGGCGGTCCTGCTCCGATCGTCCCGTGCTCCCGAACCACTTCTCGGTGTACTGCCCGACCTGCTCCAGGGAGAAGTCGTCCAGTTCGTAGATGTCGAAGTGCCGGGTGTCGAACGGCGTCTTGCTGTAGCCGACGCGTCGGGCCGTGATGAGGATCGGGATGAGCGGGAACCGGTTGGCGAAGGCCTCGATGGTCCGTACGAAGGTCATGCGGCGTCCGACGTCCACGATCTCGTCGATACCGTCGAAGATCACGAAGGAGCGGCCGAGCGTGGCCAGGTCACGGATCTCCTCCTCCTGCACGTCCAGTTGGAGGTTCTCGCGGAGGGAGCGTGTGATCGCCGAGACTATGTGCGCGGTTCCGTCCGCGCCGGGGACGTCCTTGCAGGACACCACGAGAGGCGCATAGGCGATGCCGGAGCCGGGCCGTGAGAGCTGGTGGACGAGGTTCTGGGTCATGGTGCTCTTGCCGACGCCCGGGTTGCCCAGGACCACGCAGCGCGGGCGGCTCAGGGGCGAGACGAGGAAGGAGTCGTCGCGGAACTCGTCCGAGCCACGTTTGCGCAGATTGCGCTGCACGTACAGCACTTCATGGTCGAACCGGGACGTCTCGCTGGTGTGGCTGAAGGTGTGGGCGAGGCTGAGCTCGGCGTAACGGCGTTCCGACGCGGCTCGGATGTCTGTCAGTACCTCGCGGGCGCGCTTCACCCGGGGCGAGGAGCCGAGGATGTCGACGATGTCCCGGAAGGCGGCGTTGGGCGGGGCGTCGCTGCCCGACACCTGTGGTGCGGCGCCGATGTAGGCGGTGACCTTCTCCAGGTCGGCGGCACTGAGCGTCGCGGTGATGCTGTCATCGCGGGGGAAGACGCTCTCCATGTAGGCCAAGGCGAGCTGCCAGAGCGCGCCTGCCAGCCCGGCCCAGGTGTATCCGTGTTCCTCGCAGAAGTCCTCCGCGCGGGCCGTGAACGTCTCCTCGTACTCCTGGGCGAGTTCCGACAGCTCCCGGCGGGATCTGATGCCGAGCCTGGCGATGAACAGAAACTGCGACAGAGCGACGGTCTCGGGCTGTTCGAGGAACTGCGACACCTGGGCGACCTGGTCCTGGGTCAGCAGGGCGATCGCCTCGCCGGTGCCGTCCGTGAGGAGGAGGCCGCCCCGCTCGTCGGTCTCTTCCGCCCACGGGGACGGGGGCGTGTCTCCTGTTACGGGGGCCGACGACCTCGTCACGAACGCTGCTGCCATGCGTCCGACCACACTGCCCACAATTGCCGGCTCCACCGATGCTCCTCCCCGCGATCTGCCCCACATCCTCGCAGAAGGAACCTCCCCTGTCCGGGACCACTCCCCCGGCTCGACGGGCCGCCCGCCTGTCTGAGGCTGGACCTGACGCCGGGCAAGCCGCAGGTCCTGCCACGGCCGCCGGGTGGAAAGCTGCGGCATCGGCCCCGAGGCGCAGCTGATAAACCAGCCGAGCACCGGTATAGGCGGGCACCTTGGGGCCCGGCCAGGGGCCGTCGGCGTCAAAGAGCCGGTAACCGACTGCACGGTGGCGCGTTGCCCAAGCGAGGGGAAGGCGCCACCGGCGCGACGGTCCGATGAACACGTGCACGCGTGCCGGGCCGCTCACTCCTCCTTAGCCGGGCCGCCCCCGTGCGCCGGCTGTCACGGATCACTCTGGGGAGGGACGTGTCCTACCGTCGCGACATCGGCACCCCGGCTGCGTTGTCCGTTCAGCGCGCCGCGTTGCAGCAGGACGGATCGCCGGGGCCGGCCGGCGCCGGCCCCTACTCCACCGGGGGTGGCGGGACCATCCTGGAGCACCGCTACGGAGCGGTGCTGTTGTCGCATCTGCTGACCGGAACCCCGGTGCCCGGTCTGGGGGACGCCGTGACGCCGGTCCGGATCCGCTTTCAGGCGCGCTCCGTCAGCCGCGTGGACGACGTCGTTGTGGTCGGAACGGCACCCAACAAAACGGAAGTTGTACTGTCCATCGGGGTGCGCAGAAATCCGAAGCTGGTGCCGAGCGAGGCGGACTCCGTCAGGCTCATCGGCGACTTCCTGCACGTCGCGCGCACCAGGCGGGCGCTGGTGGACAGCGGCCGCTGGAAGCTCGCCCTGGCCGTAGTGCCCTCCTGTGTTCCCGCTCAGCAGCTCAAGACGTTGGCCGAGATGGCTTCGGCGGCGGGCAGTTGGACGGAGTTCCAGGGCCGACTGCGCCGTCCAGGCAGCCTGCAGGCAGCGGTGCGCAACCGCCTGACCCAGATGGAGGCGATCGTTGCCTCCCTGACCCCCGAGCCGCCGGCGCAGGCGGCTCGGGAGACCTGGCGGCTGCTGTCGGCCGTGCGTCTGACCGAGATGCGGCTGGAAGGCGCCGACTGCACGGACCGGACCTACAGCGTGGAACGTCTGCGGGCCGTGACACCACAGCGCAGCAACAACGCGGCGAACGCCCTGTTCGCCCATCTCGCGGAGCAGGTGGGCGCCTATGCTCCCGGCGGCGCGGTGGTGGATCTGTCCCGGCTTCACGCTGACCTTCAGGGACTGGACTGCTTCGCCCCGGCGCGCCTGCCCTCCCCCCACCGCTGCTGCGCCCGCCCGGCCGACGGCTACGCGAACGCCACGGCCGAGCCGGCGTCGTGCACGCGCCAGGCTGCGGTGGAAGGCTCGTCTGCTGTCCGGGGCGGCACAGCAGCCCCAGGTGCACGACGGCACCGTGGTGGTGGTCGACGACTGCTGGACGCTCGCCTTCGATGCGGACTCCGGCGACCAGCGCTGGGGCAAGAAGGCCGGCGGCGGGCACAGAGCGGTGGTCGCCGGCGGGGCGTGCTTCACCCCCGACCCACTGGGCCATGCCCGGGCCTGGGACCTGCGCACCGGTCAGCGCAGCGCGCCGCTGCGTCTGCTCATGCAGGACGGCCTGGCCGCGGTGTCGGACGGGGTGCTGTTCGTCGCGCATCCCACGACGGGGCTGAGTGCCTACGACGTCGCCTCGAAAGCGGTGCTGTGGTCGGGCGCCGGGGACCGCCTGACGGTCGCGGCGGCGCCCTACGCTCATGGCGGCACGGTGTTCGCGCTGCTGCGGGCCTCGTCGGCACCCGCGTGCGAGCAGCAGGTTCTTGCTGCCTTCGAGGCGAGGAGCGGGCGTACGGTGTGGTGCTGGTCGAGTGGCTCGTGCGCCATCGCGCACTGGAGCGCCGGTGACCAGGTCCTCACCACCGTTCTCGACACGCCGGATCACAAACGGGAGATCGTCGCCCTGGACCGCATCAGCGGAGAGCTCCTGTGGCGCCACGAACTGGCCGGCGAGGCGGCAGCAGCGCCGGTACATACGGGTACGGCGGTTCATCTGACGACCCGTTGCGGCCGGGCACTGGCCTGGGATGCACGGGGCGGACGCCTGCGGTGGGACGTTCAGGCCGCCCGGCGCATCAGTACGGCTCCCCTGGTCACTGACGACGGTGTCTGTATCGCCGCTTTCGCCCCGGGGCGGCTGGTGGTCCTCGATCCGTCCTCGGGTGGCGAGTTGTGGCGCAAGAGCGTGAGCGGCGCCTTCACCGCCGCGCCGTTCATGGCGGGCGACCGCATCTGGGCCGCTGACCGTACCGGAGTCCTGTACAGCTGGGACCCGGGCACCCGCCGGAGCACGGCACAGCAGTTGGAGCGGTGGAGCGAAGAGGGCGGCGGGCAGCCAGCCGTCGAGGGTCGCACGTTGTTCGTCTCCACCTGCAGCGGCTGGCTCCAGGCGTGGGAACTGCCCTGAAGGGGCCCGCCGGTCATCGCCGGCAACCACATCCCCGTCGTGGACACAGCCTTGGCCTGGGCTGTCAGCGTTCGATCGCCAGCGGCACGCGTACGTAGCTGGTGAGACCGGCGTGGATCGCGGGGTCGATGCAGTCCACGTCGGCCATCGGCCCAGTGATGACGACGACGTCGCCGGTGGTGGCGACAACGCGCTGCCATGTGTGCTGCGACGGCATGCAGCCGTCGTAGAGGTAGCTCGTGTCGGGGAAACGGATCACGAGGGCCTCGTCGGGCAGTCGCAGCTCGGCGCTCCAGCCCGGGGTGCGCTGGGGGGTGAAGAGGGATGTCGTGGTGAGCTGCTGTCCGCCCGCACGTCGTACCAGGAACTCGACGGCGTCGGGGATCTCGACCTGGTCCTGGGCATCGCGGACCTGCAGGGTGTGGGGTTGCAGGATGAAGATCGCTGCTTCGTCGGCAAAGTGCCCGCTCGCCGCCTGGAGTTGCATCTCGGCGATGCCCGGGAGGTGGGGCGGCAGCGGGGTGTCGTGGTTGCTCATCACTTCTCCTCTGCGGCCGGGGGTCACTGGTGGAGGAAGTCCGTCGACCACCGGGACAGGCCGGCGACGAGGGTGACAGCGGTGTCCGCCGCTTCGCGGCGCTGTGCTGCTGTGCGGTGGATGCAGACGGTGTCCTTGATCCGCCCGTGTGCGCCGTATTGCCGTGCCAGCGTGCGGAAGGTGGCCGAAGCGCGAAACGGGACGTCGGACGCTTCGTCTCCGGCGACGAGCTGTGACGGGATACCACAGTACGTTTCGGATGTGATGAAGCAGGCCCAAAGCACCAGCTCCAGCGTCGCTCGCGCATCGTCCGCGACACGGTCCAGCAGGACAGGCCGACACTGCTGGCAGTCATCCAGCGTCGCGTAGGTCAACTGGTCCAGTAATTCGGGAAACGGCGCGGGCAGTTCGCATGCGAGGTGCGCCCGGGACGGCGGGATGAACCGCAGCCTCTGCGCTGCGGCATCGTGCCGATGGTCGGCGCGGCTCGTCTTCTCCATGGGCTCTCCCGTAACAGGCTCGCTCCCTGGCACCACGGCTCATCCTTCCGGACCTTCACGCCCCGGCGGTGGGAAAGTCACGAACCCGCCGTGCGGCGGCAGATCTTCCGGTAGAAGAGGCGCGAGCGGGCCCGGCTATCCGTCAGCCTCGACGTCACGGGCGCCTACACCGACTCGAACTCGCCAGCTCCCTGGGCCTGCGCCTCCTGCACGCCGACCGCCTCGACGTACTGCTGTACGCCTTCGGAACGAACTACGCCAAGGGCACCATCGAGTGGCGGCACGCACAAAGTGGTGGCCACCTCCCGTATCCCGTACGCCGCTTACAGTCGCCCCCGGTGGGGTGGGCGCGATAGAAACCGGGTCATGGAGTTGAAGAAGGTGTGGCCGGCCGTGATGGCTGTGCTGGGCGCGGCCGGGCTGGCGGGGGCGCTGGCTCTGATGTTCACTCCGCTGAGCCGGCGCCTGGCACGCTGGCTGGCCGGGCAGGACTGGTCGTCGATGGACGCCGCGGCCCGGTCTGCGGCGGTGGGGCAAGTCCGGCTGGCCGTGGTGCAGGCCGTTGCGGGCATCGGTGCCGGCATCGCGCTGATCTATACCGCCCGGTCCTACCGGCTGAGCCGTCGCGGGCAGGTGACGGACCGCTTCACGAAGGCGCTGGAGCGGCTGAGTTCGGCTGAGCCGTATGTGTGCATCGGGGGTGTTCTGGCGCTGGAACAGATCGTCCAGGATGCCCCTGACCAGGGAATGCATGCCGCGCGGGTGCTGAATGCGTTCGTGCAGCGCCATACGCAGACTGCCGGTGCGCCGGGCGGTCTGGCGTCCGTGCAGCTTCCGGAGGAACCCGGCGAGATGGTTCAGGAGGCGCTGCGGGCGCTCACCGCACCTGGTTCACGGCGTCGAGGAGGTTCCTGGCCGCCGGTCGATCTCGCTGGGCGTCATCTCGCGAAGGCCCGGCTGCCGGGGGCTGACCTGCGGGGGGCTCTTCTTGAGGGGGCGACGCTCAGGGGCGCCGTTCTGTGTCGGGCGCGGCTCGACGGTGCGGACCTGGCGGATGCCGATCTGGTGCGGGCGGACTTGTCCGATGCGCAGGGGCTGACGGTCGAGCAGGTTCTTGCGGCCCGCGGTCTGCAGGACTGTGTGCTGCCGGAGCCCGTGCGCAGTGATCCTCGGGTCGTGGAGCGTGTCAGCCGGGGTGAGTGACGCCGGTGGCTTCAACGGGCTGCGTGTCAGGCTTCCAGAGCCCAGTCCGCGACGTGTTCGGGAAGCCTGTCCAGGACGTGCGTGCGGGTGGCCAGTTCGCGCAGGTTCTGCCAGAAGCGCCGTCTGACGTGTTCTGGTGTCATGCCGTGGAGTTGGGCGAGCCGTTGTTCGAGCCGGTCGATGTGGCCGGGGCGTGATGCGCCGGTGGCGCGCCGGCTGGCCGGAAAGTCGGTCTCCGGCAGCAGGCGCGTCAGGGGCAGGGAGGTCAGGATGTCGTCGGGCATGGCGGCGTTGACAGAGAAGTAGGCCCCCAGGGCGATGGCGTGTTGCCGCTCGGTGGGGCTGCCGAGGAACCAGTGCAGGATCATTCCGGGGTGCGGCTGGTCCGTCAGCAGGTCGAGGAGGTGGCCGGTGCGTCCGGTGCTGTGCAGCGACAGCAGAACGGGCTGGTCCTGTGCGGCCTCAAGGATCTGCGTGAGTACGGTGCGTTGCCGCTCGAGGTTGCCTCGGCGGTCGAGGCCGACTTCCCCAATGAGGCAGCTGAGCCGCAAGGTAGCGCGGAACTGCTGCAGGTCGAAGGCATCGAGCGCTTCGGGAACGCCAGGGTGTACGCCGGATCCCCACACCAGGCTCGCATCACGGCGCCGGCAGGCGCGGTGCGCTTCGGCTGGGGTGCGGGTGACGGCGAAGACGACGGCTCCGTGCAGGGCGTCGATCTGCGCGGGCGTCACATCGGGTGCGATGTGGGCGTGGCAGTCGAGCGGTGGCAGTTCGTCAGGGAAGGGGGACATGGTTCAGCTCCTGCAGACCTCGTTGGCACATGTCCACGACGGCGTCGAGGTCGGCGTCGGGGGGAAGTTCACCGACGGCGAGGATGTCGGTGTCGTCGATGCCGCGGGCGATGGCCTGCCGCACGTCGTGGACATCTTTACGACGGCGGTCCAGCAGCAACTGGTGTGCTGCGCCGGTGAGGTGATCAACGAGGTAGATGGTGGCGTCACGGTGGGGGCCCGCGGTGAATGATCCCCTGCGGACCAGACAGGCCAGGCACAGGCCGCAGTTGAGGGTGGGATCTCCGCCGGGGTACCAGTTGCCGTCGAGTTTGCTGCACGAGAGGGTTGCCGCTCCCGCTTGCAGCAGGGACTGGCCCGCACGGTCCAAGGCTCGCGCCAGGAGCTGTCCCTTGGTGAGGTAGGCGTAGGGGTTGGCCACCGTCACGGTGATGTCCAGGCTGGCCAAGAGTTCGTTGATGCGGGCGAACGTGCCCGGGTGGGTCGAGCGGGTGGACAGGGCGCCGCCCCGGGCTGCGGTCAGGGGCGGGTTGATGCTGGTGAAGCCGTTCTCGGGGACGGTCACCCGCGGGCTCGAAGCGCCGGCGGCGACTGCTGAGGCCAGGGCGGCGAACAGCAGGCTGCGGCTGCGTGAGGAGGATTCCGCGGCGGTATGGGTCTGGCAGAGCTTCACGCTGAGGTGACGCAGCGGCTGCCGCCCATGGCCGTTGAGCCAGGTACTGGTCTGCTGCTGGGCGTGGCGGATGACGGTGCTGCCGTCGTAGTGGCTGAGGTGGATGCGCTCTGCCGTGTCACCGAGGTGGTCCGCGGCGCCGCACAGGGAGTCGAGTCCGCCGCTGAGGAGCATCACGTCGTCGGCGTCGGGCACGGGTGCCTGGCGGTGGCCGCCGGGGGCGGCGGGTACGGCGTGCAGGTGCCAGGCGTCGCCGGTGAGCCAGGACAGCAGTTCTTCGGCGAGCCGTCCGGATGAGACGTTCCAGGGGTCGGGGTCAATGGTGTGGACGGTGAGGTCGATGGTGCGCGCGAAGGTAGTGGGGCGACGGGCGCTGCGGTCGGCGAGGTAGGCGGAGGCAGCGATACGGACGAGGTCGGCGGCCGCGGCCGGTGCGGGGCCCAGGAGGTCGAGGTCCCAGCCGAGTGTGCAGGTGACCGTCGGCGTGGGGCTGTGGGCGCGGGTGCGGGGCCAGTGCAGGGCGGTGGCGGAGGGCTCGTGCTGCTGTCCGTCGTGCGGCAGTACTTCGTAGGCGGTCGTCATGAGCGTCCTGCGCGCAGAATGCGCAGTGCCTCCCTCGTCACTCTCGCTGCTGTGGCGGTGAAATCCTTGACGGTCATGCGTCGCGTGTCGGGCACGGAGATGTGGCGTACTCGGCGTTGCAGCCAGGACCGCAGCCAGCCCTGTTTGCGGACGGCTTCCTCCGGGGTGAGATTGTCGCTGGCTTTTTGGGACTGGAGCTCGACCAGGCCGAGTTCGTATATCCATTCGGCGACCAGGCCACGCAGACTGTCTTCCGGGGTGGGCGGCTCGGCCGCGAGGAGGACATCTTTGACGTGCTTGACGGTGGCCCTGCGCAGGGCCGCCTCATCGGGGTGTCCGGCGTCGCCGAGGACGGCCTGCAGGATGCGGGAGATCTGGGTACGCCGTGGCAAGCTGCTCAGCTCGGTGAAGTCCAGGCCGAGTTCACGCAGTTGCGCGGCGTCGCCGTTACGCAGTGCGTAGGCTCCCGCGAGGGCTGCGGCACCGCGGGAGGCGCCATTGAGTACCTGGCGCTGCGATCCGCCGCCGATACGGCCGGGGCCGGCCGCGCCCCCGGCTCCTCCTCCCCCGCCGCCACCGCCGCTGCCGCGGGCAGGGGCGATCAGGGCGGAGAGCGGATAGCCGCCGGCCGGCACCGTGCCGTGGTCCGCGTCGTCCTTGTTCAGCGCGGTGGCCAGCGCCTGCACGACGTCGTCGAGGAGCTGCTGGCCGTCCGGCAGATCCAGGGTGTCCGCAGGTCCCGTTCCTATGCCGGGCAGGGCGTCGAAAGCGTCATGGGCCGCGCTCCACTCCGCGGAGCCGCTGCCTCCGTAAGAGCCTGACGTCCCCATCAGCGGCCCTCCTGTTCCACCTTGGCTGCTTCCTGCACCATCGGGTCAATGTCGGTGGCGTCTGCCAGGCGTGCCGCCAGGTCGCGCAGTTCCTCGCTGTCGCTGTCGGCGATGTCCAGGGCGGAGCCGGGGGTGAGGTTGTGGCGCATATCCCACAGGCCGTCGGCGATGCGGCGGCGTAGGTCCGCGGTGGCCTTCGCGATGTACAGGAGGGACTCCACGAGCGGCTCACTCTCCTGTTCCCGGCGGCCGCGCTCCAACAGGGCCTCGACGACGGCCTGCTGCTCCGTGACCGGGCGTGCCGTCACCTCCTGCTGCGCGCTGCGCCGGTGCGGCTCGGCCTGACCGGCGAGGTGGGAGACCCAGGTGACCTGCTCCTGGGTGAGGGACGCAGCCGCGGTGAGGCTCACAAGAGAGGCGGCCAGGCTGAGATAGGGGCCGATCGGGGCCGTGGTGAGGTCGGGTTCGGAAGCGGCCCAGTGCCTGCTCGCCTCACTGACCTGGTCCGGCCTGTCGTCACGTTCCCCCTTCCCCCAGGCCTGCCAATGCTCAAGGAGTTCACTGCGCGGGACGTCCTGGAGTTTGACGAGGGTCTCGAAGTCCTTGCCGGGGCTGTCTTCCAGCAGCATGAGCTTGACGATCACCGAGGGGTCGATGCTGATGCCCTGGCTCTCGGCGATCCGGGTCCGCAGGGCGAACGCGTTGAGGAAGCGTTTGATGCTGCGCGGGCTTCCGGACCGGTCGGCCGACAGACCGGTGGCCAGCCGGCTGGCCAGAGCGAGCGAGGCCCCGTCGGGCTGCCACGGAAGACTCTGTAGATCCGACAGAACCGGCGACTGCCCCGCGGCCCGCCGCTGCTGGGCGTGCTCGACCAGCCGTGTGTAGTGCTCCGGCGAGCACTGGTGGGCCGAAAGCAGCAGAGTGATGAAGGTGGCTGCCTCGTCGGCGCCGATCCGCGGCAGTGACAGGGGCACCTGGACGATCTTCTCCAGATAGCGGTGGGCGAACCGCTCCCCCCGGCCCGTGGCATCCAGACTGGCTGCGATCGACTCGCGCACCATGTCCTGGTCCGCCGCCAGGACGAACGCGACCTTCTCGACGGACAGGAACAGCTTGATGGCCTCCAGCGTGGCCATCACCGCGTCGGGCAGACAGCGGTCCAGATCGTCGACCAGCACGACCAGACGCTTCAGCTGCGTCAAGTCCCTGAGCAGGCGGGCGAACTCCTCCCGGAAGCCCGCCAGGCTCCTGGCATCGCTCTTCGAACGCGGTGTGAGGGCCTCGACCAAGTCCTCGGACTGGGCGACCAGCGATCCCCTCGCCATACTGACCGCAACACGTGACCAGCTCACGCGCTCAAGAAGCCCATTGATCTTCTCCGGCAAACCCTCCTGCGCCCCGTAGGCCGACAGAAGATCCTGCAGGACTTCACCGATCACGCCACCGCGCACATCGAACTGGTCGTCGAACTCCCAGGGATCGAGACGGATCACCCGGTAACCGTCTCGCCCGTCCAGCTCCTTGTGCAAAAGCCGCAGCACCGTCGACTTCCCGCCGCCCCAGGGCGCGGCGATGCCGATCGTCACCGGGTCCAGATACGGGATCTCGAGCGTGGTCACCACCGTGTCGACGATGGATGCGAAGCCCAGCAGGTCCACACCCGTGGGATTGTCGTCCCACAGTCTCATTTCGCTCATCACACGCCCCCAGCCCGCTGCAATGCTCCGCCGACGCCGCGCGCAGCGCAATCGGTGATCGGGCGGCCCGGCCAACCGGCCGCTGCACGTACCGTCGACCGGGCCGTCAACGCCCCAGCGTCACCCCGGGAGCGGACACCCCGACCACATCGCGCGACGGCTCCCCTTCGGCCGTCATACTTACCACAACAGTAGCAATGGCCACAGCAGCTGACATGCTGCAACAAACGCCTCCCCCTGTCACAGGATCACTCCGTATCCTCCCGGCGCCGGCACCATAAGCGCCCCGGGCCCGGCCAGGGCCTTCACTCAGCTGGGACGCTCGGCCATCCCGGGCACCGGGACCTGTCACTGCGGAGACCACAGACCTGCTCATGGGACGAAGAAGCTCAACTCCGCAGGCAGCGGCAGGCTCGCGACCCCGCCATGTTGGACTTCCGCGCCGAGCACGGCGCCACCGTCGGCGCCGAGCTGCTCCCCTCGGCACGAGTGAGCGAGGCCCTGGACCGTCTGCGGCGCAACGACGTCCGCTGCCGCTTCGTACTCGGTCTGCCCGACCTGGGCTGAACGGCGAAGACCGGAAACCGCAGTACGTCCGGGCCACTCCTCTCCGCAGCCTTGCCCGTGGGCCCGCGAGTCCTCACACGGCGTCGGATATTTTCTCCCTGTCCGGGCGCCGGGAAACGGGCATGACGATCTGTCGGCCAGGCACGTCGGGACCAAGGGGAGGAACCGATCGTGAGCACGCACCCCGACCTGCCCGACCACCTGGTCCACTTCACGTCCCGCCCCCGGGGGCGGGACGAGGAGGTACCGGGCTTCGCCCGGGGCAGCGCCGAAGAGCGGTTGGTGAACATTCTGCACAGCGGCGTGCTGGGCGGTAACACGACCTTCTGGACCGACGCGCCGGTGATCTGCTTCAGCGAGGTCACCGAGGAGGCCCGCCGGGCGATGCTGCGCCATGGCGTCCGCCGCGGGGCCCTACCCGCCCTGGGGACTCGTGCTTGACCGCCAGCAGCTCATCGCCGCCGGCGCCCGGCTGGCGCTGTACGTATCCCGTACCGAGCAGGCCCACATGAAGGCGGAGCTGCCGCAGCGCACCTACAACCGGTGCGTGGTGTATGAGCCGGACGCCGCCCGGGGGCGGTCGGACTGGCTGTTCGAGCGGGAGTGGCGGCTGTGCTACGGCCCCGCCCAGACCGCGGAACTGGCCATCACCCCCGAGCTTGTCGTCGGCGTCATCGTCGGCCGCCGGGGCTGGATGCCGCCGCCCCGGCAGGCAGTGCCGGCCGACACCGTCGCCGACCTCAAGTCCCAACTGCAAGCCCTTCCAGCCCTGGTGAAGTCCTGGAGGGAGCAACTCCCCGACGGGGCGATCCAGAGCATCAGCGTGAGCGCAGGCTCGACGCGGACGAAGTTCGCCGGGGCCGCCGACCGCCTGGCCCGCCGGTACTGGAACGGCGACGACCTCATACCAGACAGCCACTTCGACATACGGGAGCAGCAGATGAAGCACTCCCCGCACGACGATCAGGGGCCGGCAATCGAAGTCGGCTTCACACTCGACCTCCCCGAGTGAAGAACTGGTCGGTCACCACGCGCCCAGAACGTCGCCGACAACCTCACCACACTCCTGAAGCCACTCATTTCAACCACCCCGTCGACGAAACCTCCGCGCACAGCACGTGGTAACAGCGGCCCGGGTTCCGCGCCACGTACTGCAGCAGCCTGGTGCTCCCGGTGGATCCGGGGGTACCCGGCACACGCAGCGGAACAACCAGCCCATACTCCGACCCCCTCCCGGGACGACTTGAAGGTCCCAGCACCCCTACGCCTCCTACAACGCCGTGATCCGCACCCGCCCGCCCCAGGGCTGGGCGAAGCGAGCCGCCGTATGGCCGCGGGCCCCAGCGCGACGACCCTCCGGGCGGCGAGGGGGCCACGTACTCGGGGCCCGGCTCGAAGATCGCCGCCCACCTCCAGGATGCGAAGAACGGGTTCTCGTACAGGCGTACGGGCGGGCGGCAAGGTCCATGTCGTCACGCAGGACGAGTTCGGGGGGGGGCTGCTGGACCTCGCGGCGTGGCTGGGCGCACCGCTCACCGACACGAAGGAGCCTGCGGTGCTCCCCAAGGATGCGACGGACGCGCGC
>NZ_JBHJPX010000035.1:0-29714 GCF_042262425.1 Streptomyces sp. NPDC056373 | reverse complement strand
CGCGATGCACCGCGGGCCGCCGCCGGCCGCCGAGGTCAGGCCCCGCCCGTCCCGTCCGCCCCGTCCCGCGGACGCGGCGCCAGCACCAGCATCGTGACGTCGTCCTGCACGTCCGGGCAGTACCGGACGAGGTCGGTCCAGACCCGCTCGGCCAGCGCTGCCGGATCGTCGGCGGCGAGGCCGGGGAGCCTTTCGGCCAGGGGGTAGAAGACCCCGTGTGCGTTCCTGGCCTCGGTCACCCCGTCGGAGGCGAGGAAGAGCCGGTCGCCGGCCCTCAGCGGCACCGAGACGACCCGGGGCGGGGCTGCATCGGCGAGGCCGAGACCCAGCGGTGTGCACGGCTCGACGTCCAGCTCCACGGCCCTTCCGTCCCGCAGCAGCAGCGGTCCGGCCTGCCCGCACGCCACGATCCGCACCACCCGGGCGTCGGCGGAGAAGTCCAGCAGCACCGCCGTCGCGAAGAGCTCGGCGTGCGGGTCGCCCGCGGAGTCCACCGCCAGCCTCCGGTCGAGCCGGGCCGCCACCGCCTGCGGGTCCGGCTGGTCCAGCACCGCCTCCCGGAACGCGCCGAGCAGCGACGCGACCGTGGCCACGGCCGACAGCCCGTGCCCCTGCACGTCGCCCATGACCGCCCGTACACCGTAGGGGCCCGCCCGTACGTCGAAGAAGTCGCCGCCGACCAGGGTCCCGCGCTGCGCGGCCCGGTACAGTCCCGCGCACCGTACCGGTCCGACCCGGTCCGGCAGGAGCGGCACCACGGCCCGCTGCGCGACCTCGGCGACGGCCCGCTCGGTGACCAGCTGCGCGTCCCGCCGGGAGCGGACGTACGACAGCAGCACGCTCAGCACCGAGACGAAGCACACGGTCAGCAGGTCGGTACTGCCGGGATCGTTGAGATTGAAGACGGGCACGGACAGCACGACCACCACCAGCGCGCCGAGCACCGCCGTCGCCACCGGTCCGTGCGCCAGCACGGCCAGCGGCGGGATCGCGCCCAGCAGGAAGCCGATGTCGAGCGGCTCCGGGGCGACCAGCTCCGCCAGGCACACGGCCGCCAGCAGCGCCGACGGCAGCACCCGGGCCCAGCCGGGCGGGGGTGCGCCGCGCAGCCAGCCGCGCCGGTCCGGGTCCCGGCGCGCGGGCCGGCCGCGCACACTGCTCACACCACCACGCTGCTACGGCCGACGGGTCGCCGCACCCCCGGGCCCGGACCGGCACGGGCCGCCGGGGAGCCACTCACGGGGGTGAGGGGTGGCGCCCGACCGCCCTGGCCACGGGCCGTCGAAGCGGCCGGAAACACATGGACCTCCCACCCGAAGATCCCGTAGCGTGTGGCGAACCACGCCGAGAGACCTGCGGAAGGAGGGCAGAACCGTGCAGATCACACCGTTCCCGCGCTCCCTCCCCGTCGTCCCGGCGTGCTTCGACTGACCGACCGGGAGCGCTCCGAGCAGTATGCGTCCCGGAGGACACCCCCATGACCGACGTGGTCATCCGCGCGCTCGACACGAGCGACGCCGAACTCTTCGACACCCTGCCCGACCCGTTGGGCGCCCGTGAGGGCCACCGGCTGACCCGGCACCGCCCCGACTGGAAGCGCGTGGCCCTGCGCGACGGCCGTGTGGTCGCCCGCGGCGCCTGGTGGGGCGGCCCCGACGACGGCGAGCCCCTCAACATCAACTGGTTCGACGTCGCCGAGGGCGAGGAGGAGGCGGGCTCCGCACTCCTGCGTTCCGCCCCCTGGCAGGTCGAACTGGAACTGAACCTGCCCACAGGCTGGCGCGACGACCCGGCCCTGCGCGCCGCCGCCGAGACCCGCTTCACCGCAGCCCGTGCAGCGGGCTACGACCTCCTGGTCGAACGCCTCCTGTACCGCTGGACCCCCGAGCACGGCCTGCCCGAGCGGCCCGGGCGCCTCCGGTTCCGCTCCGAACCCGACGACGCCGTGTTCTTCGACGCCCTGCGCCGCATCCATTCCGTCACCCTGGACGCGCACGCGCTCAAGGCCGTCGCGCAGGGCGGACCCGACCGGGCGGCCCAGGAGGAACTCGACTTCTTCCACTGGTGCCCGTCACCGCGCGCGTGGTGGCAGACGGCGTACACACCCCAGGGCGACCTGGCCGGCATCCACATCCCGGCCCACAACCCGGCGGGCCCCTGCATCGGCTTCATCGGCGTCCTTCCGGAGCACCGCGGCCACGGCTACGCCCATGACCTGCTGGCCGAGTGCACGCACTTCCTCGTCGAGCAGGGGGCCGAGTTCGTCGCCGCCGCCACGGACCAGGGCAACTTCCCCATGGCGGCGAACTTCGCCAAAGCCGGCTACCCGGTGGTGAAGGAGCGGCTCAACTTCGAACCGGCGTAAGGAGCGGGGCCGCCCGCGCACTCAGGGGGTCAGCAACTCCTGGGCCGTTGTGAGGATTTCCGTCACCCTCAGGCCGAACGCCGCGTCGCAGGCGTGCGGGCGGCCGGTCCGGGCGGCTTCGAGCAGCGCGTCCGCGGCCCGCATCAGCGCGGGCACCGCGCCGTCGGAGCCGTCCGGCAGCGCCGCGACCCCGGCCTCCCCGCGCAGCTCCACGGCGGCACCCGCCGCGGCGGGCGGTGCCGTCAGACTCAGGGTGAGGGTGCTCGACGCGCCACCGGTGTGGTCGAGGACGACGTGCGCCGTGTCGCCGGGGCCGTACGCCGCCGCGGTCACGCGCCGCACGTCGCCGAGGACCGGCAGCAGGACGGACAGGGCGTGCGGGCCGACGTCCCACAGGGCGCCCTTCTCCCGCCGCCACGGTGTCGCGAAGGGGCTCTCGCTGGTGAACACCGCCCCGAACCACTCGGCCCGGGCTGTGAACCAGCCCGGTGTCGCCGCCTGTTCGGCGATCCACGCCGCCGGCTCGGGCTGGAAGCGGTTCGTGAAGAACACGACCGAGGCGACACCGGCCTCCCGGGCCGCCTCGACCACGGCTCGTCCCTGCTCCACGGTCGGCGCGAGCGGCTTGTCGAGCAGCAGATGGCACCCGGCGCGCGCCGCCCGCGCGGCGAGCGCGGCCTGCACCTGCGGCGGCAGCGCCACGGCCACGGCGTCCACATCGGCGAACAGCGCGTCGACGTCGTCGTAGGCGCGGACGCCGTGCCGATCGGCCAGTTCCTTCGCGGCCTCGGGGCGACGGCCCCACACACCCGTGAAGTCCAGCTCCTCGTGCCCGCTCAACGCGGGGGCGTGGGCCATCCGTGCCCAGGGTCCGGTGCCGAGCAGTCCTATGCGCATGTTGCCGCCTCTCCACGCTGCCAGGACGAAGAGCGTGCCACACGGGAACGGCAGGTGGGCAACAGCGCGGCGGACAAGGGCGGGCAACAGAAAAGGCAAGGAGTGCTCTCCTCGCCTGTCTCAAGTTATAGCCCACGGGGGGCCTTGCGGCAAGGCCCCCCGTCTGCCGCAAAATATCCGGCCTAGGCCCAGGACCTGCGGAAACGGGAGCATGACGTGACCCCTGCGACAACGAGTGCGTTCGATCTTCCCGGCCGCCTCGCGCACAAGGCCGCCCCGGCGTCGATCGCCGGGGACGAGCGGCACTTCGCCGCCGTCGCCGACTGCCTGGAGCAGTCGATCGCGGAGCTGTCCGGCCGTCTGGAGGCCGAGCGCAGGGCCCCCGGTGGCAAGGGCAGGCAGGCCATGGACCGGGACGCCGAGATCCACCGGCTGACCACCCGCCTGCGCGCCCTGCGCCGCTTCGGACTGGACCTGTGCCTCGGGCGCATGGTCGGCGCGGACGGCTCCGAGCCCGTGTACGTGGGACGGCTCGGCCTCACGGACAGCGAGGGGCGCCGGCTGCTGGTCGACTGGCGTTCCCCGGCCGCCGAGCCGTTCTTCGGGGCGACCCATGGCAACCCCATGGGTCTGACCAGCCGCCGCCGCTACCGCTGGAGCGACGGCAGGGTCAGCGACTACTGGGACGAGGTGTTCACCACCGACGCGTTCGCCGGGCACGCCGCGCTCGACGACCAGTCCGCCTTCATCGCGAGCCTCGGCACCAACCGCTCGGCCCGCATGCGGGACGTGCTCGGCACCATCCAGGCCGACCAGGACGCCATCATCCGCGCCGGTTCCCGCGGCGCCCTGGTCGTCGACGGCGGCCCGGGCACCGGCAAGACCGTCGTCGCCCTGCACCGTTCCGCCTACCTCCTCTACTCCGACCCGCGCCTCGGGCAGCACCGTCGGGGCGGCGTGCTGTTCGTCGGCCCGCACCGGCCGTACCTCTCCTACGTGTCCGACGTCCTGCCCAGCCTCGGCGAGGAGGGCGTGCAGACCTGCGTCCTGGCGGACCTCGTCGACGAGGGAGCCACCGCGGCGGCCGAGACCGACCCGGAAGTGGCCCGCCTGAAGTCGTCCGCGGACATGGTGCGGGCGATCGAGAAGGCCGTCCGGTTCTACGAGGAGCCGCCCACCGAGGCGATGACGGTCACGACCCACTGGTCCGACATCCGCCTGGGCGCCCACGACTGGGCGGCGGCCTTCGACGCGGCCGAACCCGGCACACCGCACAACGAGGCACGCGACCAGGTCTGGGAGGAACTGCTGTCGATCCTGGTGGACAAGCACGAGGGCGACGCCCCCGAGGACCTGCTCCGCAAGGCGCTGTCGCGGGACCGGGAACTGCTCACGGTCTTCAACCGCGCCTGGCCGCTCCTGGAGGCGACCGACCTCGTCGGCGACCTCTGGTCCGTGCCCGCCTACCTGCGCATGTGTGCGCCCTGGCTCGACCGCGACGAGGTGCGCACCCTGCAACGCGCCGAGCCGCAGGCCTGGACCGTGTCCGACCTGCCGCTGCTGGACGCGGCACGCCATCGGCTCGGCGACCCGGACGCCGCACGGCGCAGGCGCCGGCAGGAGGCCGCCCTCGCCGCCCAGCGGGAGGGCATGGCCGACGTCATCGACAACCTGCTGGAGGCCCACAGCTACGACGACGGCGAAGGCGTGCTGGTCATGCTGCACGGGCAGGACATGCGCAACTCCCTGGTCGACGACAGCGCCCTGTCCACCGCCGGCCCGGACCGGCTCGCCGGGCCGTTCGTGCACATCGTCGTGGACGAGGCGCAGGAACTCACCGACGCGCAATGGCAGATGCTGCTGCAGCGCTGCCCGTCCAGGAGCTTCACCGTCGTCGGCGACCGTGCCCAGGCCCGGCACGGGTTCACGGAGTCGTGGCAGGAACGCCTGGAGCGGATCGGGCTGGACCGGGTCGAGATGGCCTCCCTGAGCATCAACTACCGGACACCGCAGGAGATCATGGCGGAGGCCGAGCCGGTCATCCGGGCCGTGCTGCCGGACGCCAACGTGCCGACGTCGATCCGCAGCGGGGGCGTCCCCGTCCGCCAAGGGTCCGCCGCGGAGCTGACGTCGGTCCTCGACACGTGGCTCGCCGGGCACGCCGACGGGATCGCCTGTGTGATCGGCGATCCGGCGTTCCGCCCGGTCTCGGCCCGCGTCCGGTCGCTGACCCCGGAGCTGTCGAAGGGGCTGGAGTTCGACCTGGTGGTCCTGGTCGACCCGGAGAGCTTCGGCGACGGCGTCGAGGGCGCCGTCGACCACTATGTGGCGATGACCAGGGCGACGCAGGAGCTCGTGATCCTCACCAGCTCCTGACCCCGCTCGGCCGGGGCACCCTTCCTCGAAAGGCGGTCGGAAAGGCGGTCGGAAAGGCGGTCGGAAAGGCGGTCGGGAAAAGCGGTCACGAAAAGCGCGCCCGTAGCTCGGCCTCGAGCGTTTCGAGCGTGCGGCCCCCGGTCTCGGGGACGTACCGCTTCACGAAGCCGAGGGAGAGCACGCCCGCCGCAACGAACAGGAAGAACGTGGCGGAGATGCCGATCCCGGAGACCAGGGACGGGAAGACCAGCCCGATCACGAAGTTGGTCAGCCACAGCACCACGGCCGCCGCCCCCATCCCGAACCCGCGCATCCGCGTCGGGAAGATCTCCGACAGCATCAGCCAGGTCACCGGCGAGATCGCGCCCTGCTGGAAGGCGAGGAACGTGACCGTCATCGCGAGCACCGCGAACGCCCGCGGATCACCGGCGGGCAGCACCAGCGAGAACACGCCGATCAGCAGCAGCGCGGCGGTCGTTCCCACCTGACCGGTCATCAGCATCGGGCGGCGCGGGACCCGGCCCAGCAGCCAGATGCCGACGAAGGTGGCCAGCACCGAGATCACACCGTTGGCGATGTTCGCCGTCAGCGCGCTGTCGGCTGTGAAGCCGGCGTCGGTGAGAATCTGCGTGCCGTAGTACATGATCGTGTTCACGCCGGTGATCTGCTGCACGACGGCGATGCCGAACCCGACGAGCATGAGCCTGCGCACCCAGGGCGTGCTCCTGACGTCCTGCCAGCCGCCGGGCTTCTCCCGCTCGTCCTTGACGGCGAGCGCGGAGACCTCCTTCAACTCCGCCTCGGCCCGGACCCGCGACCGCACCTGCTTCAGGACAGCGAGGGCCTCGCCGAAGCGGCTCTCGGAAGCCAGCCAGCGCGGGCTCTCCGGCATCACCAGCATGCCGAACCACAGCACCACCGCCGGCAGGGTGGCGACGACCAGCATCCAGCGCCACACGCCGCCGGACTCACCGCCGATCCGGGCGATGATCGCGTTGAACGTGAACGCCAGCAGCTGACCGGTGACGATCATCAGCTCGTTGCGGGTGACGAGGGCGCCGCGCCGCTCGGCGGGCGACACCTCGGCGAGATACACCGGCACGGTCACCGAGGCGCCGCCGACCGCGAGACCCAGCACGAACCGGGCCACCACCATCACGGCGGTCGTCGGGGCGAGCGTGCAGCCCAGAGCACCGAGGAAGAACAGCGACGCCAGCAGCAGGATGGTGCGCCGCCGGCCGCGTGCGTCCGATATCCGGCCACCGGTCACCGCGCCCAGCGCCGCGCCCAGCAGCAGCGAACCGGTGACCATGCCCTCGGTGACCGGAGTCAGGCCGAGATCCTCGGCCATGTAGGGCAGGGCGCCGTTGATGACGCCCGTGTCGTAGCCGAAGAGCAGACCGCCGAACGTGGCGATGGTCGTGATGACCCGCAGCCGCCGCGAGACCGCCGGTGGCGTCTCGTCCGCGACGCCGCCGGCGGGGGTGGGGGTCGGTGTCGTCTCGACCCTGACGTCCATGGCCGCTCCTTGCCTGTCGAAGTCCGTCCGCCGGGCCCCGGACGGCCACGGGCGGCCCGGTGCGCACGGGCACCGGCCGCACTGGGCAGCGGCACCCCGGCGGGTGCGACTCGCCTACCCCGTGCCGCGCGGTAACACCGAACGCGATCAGGCAGGCGGCGGCCCGCGGCCGCAGCGCGGCCAAGAACGGGACCGGCTGGAGGGGCGGGGCGGAAACCGGGGAGCGGGTGCCTGCCTCCACGTTCGTGGTGCGGGGAAAGGAGCGGGCCGGCCCCGGAGAAGCCGGGGCCGGCCTGAAACGGCGGCCCCGCGGGCCGCTCAGTTCTCCGTGCTGATGTTGACCATCCACGGGACGCCGAAGCGGTCCGTGCACATGCCGAACACGTCGCCCCACATCTGCTTCTCCAGCGGCACCGACACCGAACCGCCCTCGGACAGCTTCTCCCAGTAGCCGCGCAGCTCGGCGTCGTCGTCGCCGCTCAGGCTCACGGAGAAGGGGCTGCCCTGCTCGGAGTGCATGCCCGGCGGGTTGTCGGCGCCCATCAGGGTGAAGCCGCTCGTCGTTTCCAGCATGCCGTGCATGATCTTGTCGGCGTTCGGGGCGTCCGCCTGCCCGAACTCCCCGTAGTTGTTGAGGTCGAGGGTGCCGCCGAAGACCTCCTTGTAGAACTCCATCGCCTGCCGGGCGTCGCCGTTGAAGGTGAGGTACGGGTTGAGGCGCGAGGCCATAGGAACCTCCCAGAAGGGGGCAAAGAGCCGTTTTCGCGCAGCGTATCGCCAGGCACCGACAACGGCTCGCCGAGCGCGCCGCGCCGGGGGCGGGGCGAGGTGGCGCCGAGGCCGGCCGGACAAGCATCCGGTTCGGTGAGAGGGGCCTCACGCCTCGTCGGACGCCCCGCTGTTCCAGTCGTACGGGCCGCCGCCCTGCCACTCGATCAGCTCCGTGTCGTCGACGGCCGTGTCGGTGGTGGGCAGGCCCTCGCGGTGCAGCAGGTCCAGTACGTCGAAGAGGCTGTAGGCGACGCCCATGCGCTCGCCGTGGATGGTCACCAGCCGTCCGCCGTCCGTCGCGGGCGGCTGCACGACCACAGGGGGTTGACCGTCCATAGCCCCACCATGCTCCCGAAACGGCCGGACCGCAGCTCGATGGCGTCCAGAAGCGGTACGGACCCCCTCTCGCGCCGGAGCCCGGGCGCGCTGTGCGCCGGTGACAAGCAGCCGTCCGGAAGCTGAGTTCTCATCAGCACCGCCTGAGAGCTGTCGTGCCACCGACCTAGCGTCCGTGGCATGGACATGAACCGTACGCACAGAGGGAAGTGGCGCGGTGCCGTGCTCGCGGTGCTGCTGACCGCCGGGACACTCACGGCCGCCGCCCCGGGCGCAGGCGCCGAGGACACGCGCACCGAGACGCCGGTGACCTCGACGTCGCCGGTGACCGGGGTGACGGAGTCGATGGTGCGGGTGAAGGTGCCGCTGCCGGAGTCGGCCGGACCCCGTCCGGCGGCCTGCGACCGGTTGTCGTACCTGCGCTACCGTTCCGCAGACGGCCCGGCCGCGTCGGCCGACGCGGACCGGATCCTCATCGCCCAGCCCGGCATCCTGGAAGGGGCGGGGGCGTTCGACAGCGTCGCCCGCAACACCGTCACCCTGGCCGCCGAGCAGGGGCGGCACATCGAGTTCTGGGCGCTGGACCGGCGCTCCAACTGCCTGGAGGACCGCACCGGCATCGCCTCCGGCGACCAGCACACCGCCGTCGACTACTACTACCGCGGCAAGCGGGTCGACGGCCGGACCTTCGGCGGCTACACCGGCAACGCACAACTGGGCTGGATGGCGAAGCTCGGGATCGAGCAGACCGTGCGCGACCAGTACGACCTGCTCACCGCCGAGTTGCCCTCCCAGGCACTGCGCAAGCGGAAGGTGCTGTGCGGCGGGCACTCGCTGGGCGGTGTCGTCACCGGGTACTTCGCCGCCGCCGACTTCGACGGCAACCCCGCCACCACGGCCGACGCCGGGTACAACCAGTGCGCCGGCTACTTCGCCCTCGACACGACCGTCTCCACCACGCTGGGCGACCTCAGCGGCAGCATCCCGGGCGACACCAACCTGCCCGACATCGGCCTCGGCTACGGCGTCGTGCAGGCCGGGCTGGACAGCGGCGTACTGCCGCGCACCCTGTCCGCGCCGGTCCTGCTCAACCCCGAGACCATGACGCTGCTCGGCATCGCGGGACTGGGCGCGCTGAAGGACCTGGACGGTGAGGCGGACCTGCCCGCCTATCTGCCCCGCAACCTCAACATCGAGGCCACCAACCGCTTCCTGTTCGCCAAGGACACCGCCGCCTTCCTCAGCGGCTCCCCGGCGGTGCGGGACTTCCGGCTCACCAACGGTGCCGTCCTCGGGGCGCTGCTGGACGACAACTCCGTCCCGCTGGCCTTCCTGCAGACCAGCATCGGCTTCTTCGACGGCGGCCCGATCGCCGACAAGAGCTTCCCCGCCGCCAACGGGAGTGACGCCCGACCGGGGCTGTACGGCACCGCGTACAAGGCCATCCCGGACCGGCCGCACGGTCCGCTCTACACCTGGCGCACCTACGACCGCGTCGGCGACGCGGACGACCCCGGCTACCGGTCGGCCGACGGCACCCCGTTCACCGGTCCCGGCGAAGAAGTCACCGATGTGCGGCAACTGGCGCGCAGCCTCGCCGAGCAGCCGCTGGACTTCACCGAGCAGTACTTCCCGACCAAGCTGGTCACGGACATCGAGCTGGCCACCTCACCGCAGGTGAAGAAGCTCGTCGTCCACCCCGAGGGACTCAAGGCCAACCCGGTGCTCACCGTGCTCGCCGGTGAGGGTCTGCTGGCCGGGCGGGTCCCGGCCGGCCTGCATCCCGTGGTGGCCGACGGCTACCAGCACCTCGACGTCCTGACCGCCGCGCCCGTGCAGAACGACGGCCGGCCCGAGCCCGTCTCCACCAGCCTCGCCGGCTTCGCCCGGACACCGCGCTAGCCGTTGTCCGCACACACACCGGGGCCCGGGAGGACATCCTCCCGGGCCCCGTCGTGCCGGACGGGATCAGAGCCTGCCCGCGGCGAACGTGGCCGCCTCCTCGGCGTCGTCCCGGTAGCTCAGGTGCGCCCCGACGTCGCCCCCGCCGTTCTCGCAGACGGGGTCGCCCTCGGCGCAGAGGTCGAGCGTGCGGCTCTGGTAGGTGCCGGTGACGCTCTTGCCGAGCGCCCGGATCGGGTTGCCGAACAGCAGCACCGCGGCGACCTTCGGCTCCACCGCGGCGGGCAGGGTGGCCACGATGGGGCTGCCGACCACCGCACCGGCGCTGCTGATGCCGATCGAGTTGTCGACGACGTTCGCGCCCTGCGAATAGCCGACGAGGACGAACTTCTGATTCGGGCAGGCGGCGGCCTGGCTCTTCACGTGGTTCACGAGATCCAGATTGCCCTGCGCCGCGGACGTGGGGGAGAGGTCGGCGGGGTAGTTCACCCTGTAGCCGGACACGTTCTTGCCCGCCGCCTTCTTCTGCAGGGCGGAATACACCGGGTCTCCGACGATGAAACCGAGCGTGCCCGGCTCGAAGGTGCCGCGAGCCGCGACGACCTCGACGTCCGAGCAGGCCGCGGCCATGGCCGGGGGAGCCGAGAGGCCGGCGAGCCCGGCCCCGCCGGCCAGTGTGAGTGCCGCGAGACACATACGGATACGCATGGGGGATCCTCCGCGTGGAAAGGCGCGTGAAGCGCCTGCGAAAAAGGACGCCCCGAACGTATGGGCTTTCTCCCGCCTGCTGTTATGGACGGGATTATGGAAACCCCGCCGGTTTTTGTCGCCGATTGAGTGCGCGATCGAATACGGAGGTCAGTTCTGTCGCGTGCGCAGGGATTCCGCGCGCAACGCGAGAATGAGGTCGAGGCGGGTCGCCGGGTCGTGCAGTGCGTCGCCGAACAGCTTCTCCAGCTGACGCAGGCGGTAGCGGACCGTCTGCGGGTGGATGTGCAGCCGCACGGCGACGTCCGGCACGTTGCTGCCGCTGAGCAGCCAGGCCAGCAACGTCTCGGCGAGCCGGTCGCGCTGTCCCGCCGAGACCGTGTCGAGGGGCGCCAGGACCCGGCTCTGGAGCCGCTCCAGCAGCGGCTCGTCGCCGTACAGCAGCAGCGTCGACAACTGCTCGTCGCAGCGCACCACGCCCTGACGGGGCAGCACCCCACGACCCATCAGCCCGAGCGCCCGGGTGGCCAGGCGCAGCGACTGCGCGGCCTCGGTGACCGCGACCGTCGGGCCGATCGCGGCGGGCCGGCCGCGCAGCGCGAGCGTGAACGCCCGGCCGCCGATGCCGCCCGAGCCGTCCGGGTCGGGCACCAGCATGCGCGGCGGGCGGGACCCCATGTCCACCAGCGCGCCCGCCGCCGCCAGCGGCTGTTCCTCCTGCCGCCGGTCGGTCGCCGCCGCGAGCGCCACGACGGCGACCGTCCGCGGCACGGGCCAGCGCGCGCCGTGCGCCAGGTCCTGCACGGCCTCCGACGCCACCGACCCGTCCTCCAGGAGCAGGTCCAGCAGGCGCTTGCGGCGCCGCTCCAGTTCGTCGGAGCTGCGCAGCCGGGCCTCGGCGTACCCGGACGCGGCCGCCTGGGCGACCTCGTGCACGGTCCGGAACGCCAGCTCCCCGAGCACGGCCACGACCGTGGAGTCCAGCCCGAGTTCCTCAGCCGTCCGGCCCATCCGCCGCCAGGCGCGCATCCCGCCGACCCGCAGCGCGGACTGCAGCGCGTCCAGGCTCCGGCCCTCCAGGGCCTCACCGCGCCCGAGTTCGTAGTACGTCGCCGCGATCGCGCCCCCGTCGTCGCGCGGGTCGGCGATGTGGTCGACGAACAGGGTCAGCGCCTGCACCACCCCGGAGCGCAGATTCTGGCGGTACGTGCCGTCGGCGGGCCGGGCGTACTCGGGGACCTGACGGCGGACCTCCTCCTCCACCTCCTCGGCGACGGCCGCCAGATCGGCGCGCAGCACCTTCGCCAGCTCAGGGGGGAACTGCGGCGGGGCAGGGTGGTCCGGCACGCCGTGCGGGGTGGGCACAGCCATCACGGACACTCCTTTCGACCGGAAGCGGCTCACCCGCGGGCTGTCGCCTGTGGGACGAGTGGGGAGTCCTGTGTAGGACGGACGACCCCTCCGTTCCGTTCCGTGCCCCGACGGCACCCCCGTCACTCGGGCACCCCCAGGGCACGGGCGAGGACCGGCCACGAGGCGGTGAACTCCGGCTTCCAGTGCGCCCAGTCGTGCCCGCCGCCCCCGTAGAAGTGCGTGGTGGCCGGGACCCCCATGAGGGCCAGCGTGCGGGCGAAGCCCTGGGCCGAGGGCCACAGGGCGCTCTCCAGGATCCCGGGCAGCGGATCACCCCCGTTGCCGACTCCGCTGCCCTGCGACACGTACAGGGCCGTGCCGCGCAACCCGGTGGCGCGGGCACGCGGGTTGAAGTCCCGCCAGGTCAGCAGGTTGAAGACCGGATTTCCCCAGAGGGACGCGGCCGGCAGGTTCTCGCGGGCCACGATCGCGTCCATGATGGCGGGAACACCGGGGGCCGTGGTGTCGAGGATGCCGCTGTAGGAGGCCGCCGCGGTGAACGCCCCGGGGTGGCGGGCCGCGTGGGCCATGGCCCCGTAGCCGCCGGTGGACACCCCGGCGACCGCCCGGGTGCCGGAGGCCCGGTAGTCCCGGGCGAGCAGCGCCGGAACCTCCTTCACCTGGAACGTCTCGTAGTCGGGGCCGCCGCGCCACACGCTCGGGATGCCGGTGGGGCCCGCGTCCGGCATCGCCACGATCAGGTCGCGGCCGGCGGTGAACGCCTCGATGTCCGTCTCACGGGTCCACGACGTGTAGTCGTCGTGCGCGCCGTGCAGCAGGTACAGCACCGGGTACTTCTTCTCCGGGCGCTTACCGAAGTCCGACGGCAGGATCAACCGGACCGGTGCGCTGCGGCCGAGCGCCGCGGAGGGCACGGACACGTCCAGTGTGCGCGGCCCGAGCCGGGTGGCCGCCCGCGCCGGGGCCGTGCCCGCCGCGGCCCCGAACAGGGCGGCGAGACCGGCGGCGGCCGTCGCTCTGGCGACGGTGCGCCGGGACACTCCGGCGGCGGGCTGCTGCGGCAGGTGGGGCATGACGGCTCCTCGGGTTCCATGTCAGGGGGCCGGCTCGGTGAGGGTCCGGCTCAGATGGGCGGCGATCTCACCGACGTGCGGCGGATCGAGCAGCGACAGATGGTGACCGGGCACCGGCACCACCCGCAGTCGTGGGCACACCTCGTCCCAGCCCAGCGCCGGGTCGTCCCGCTCGTACGCGGGGTCGCGCACGGTGTGCGGCGCGGGTTCGGTGGCGCGGTAGAGAACCACCGGCCCGTCGTGGGGGCCGGGGCTGTGCGACTCGCCGATGCCCATGTCCAGGTAGGAGGACCGCTGGTGCTCCAGCGCCGCGGGCGGCACGTCGGCGGCCTCGCGCAGGGCCCGCAGCACGGCGTCGATACGGGCCGCGTCGTCGTCCATCGCCACGAGCTCGTCGTACGGCAACTCCAGGCGCACGCCGTAGGCGTCGGCGACATGGCGGGCGAAGCCCTCGAAGTGCGCCCGGATCCGGTCGGACCGCGTCCCCGGACGGGGAAGGGGCCGTACGGAGTCGATGAGCACGACCAGGCGCACCTCCCGCCCCGCGGCGGTCAGTTGCCGCGCGGTCTCCTGCGCGACGAAACCGCCGAAGGACCAACCTCCCAGCAGCAGGGGGCCGTTCGGGCGGACGGCGCCGATCGCCTCCGCGTAGCGCCGCGCCTTCTCGGGCACGGTCCCGGCTTCCTCGATCCGCTCCAGCCCGTACACCGGCTGGTCGGCGCCCAGGAGTTCGGTGAGCGTGCCGTAGACGCCGACCGGGCCCCCGGCGGCGTGGACGAGGAACAGCGGGGGCCGCGAGCCGGTGGCGCGCAGGGGCCGCACCGGGGTGTCGTCCCGGGGGAGGGCACGTTCGACCCGGGTGGCGGCGTCCTCCACGGTGACGGCGGCGAACAGGTCGCGCAGGGGCAGTTCGATGCCGAACTCGCGCTCCACGGCGGTGCGCACCCGGACCGCCATCAGCGAGTCCAGGCCGAGGTCGGCCCACGCGGTGCCCGGGGTGATTCGGGCGGGGGAGTGGCCGGTGACGGCGGCGATGTGATGGGTCAAACGGGCCAGGACCGAGGAAGGCTCGGTCACCGCGGCAGGAGGTTCCTCCGGCAGCGGCTGCGTCCGAGCGGCCCTGCCGTCCGTCCACCAGTGCCGTACGTGCCGCCACCGGGGCAGCGGCAGGTCGACGACCCGCCCCGGCGGCACCGGGAGCCGCTGTCCCGCCGCGTACAGGGAGCCCAGTTGCCCGGCGAAGGCCTCCGCCCCGTCGGCGTCCCGGCGCAGCGTGGCCAGGGCGAGGGCGCCGGGCACGGTGTCGGCGACCGCTCCCGTCAGCACGGGGTGGGGGGAGATCTCGACGAAGGCCGTGTGCCCGTCGGCCGCGGCCGACGCCAGCGCCCGGTCCAGCCGCACGGGCCTGCGCAGGTTGGCCGCCCAGTGCGCGGCGTCGAAGAGACAGTCCCCACGCGGGTCGTCGAGGACCGTGGAGTGGACAGGGACGCGCGGCCGCCGCCCCCGGATGCCGGACAGCGCGTCCAGCAGCTCCGGCAACAGGCCGTCCACCTGCGGGGAGTGCCCGGCGCCGACGACCCGCATGGCGCGCACCGCCCGGCCCTGCCCCTCCAGCCGGCGCACGAGCCCGGCCACCGCCTCCTCCTCACCCGTGACGACCTTCTGCCGCGGGGAGGAGTGCACGGCGACATGCACCTCCGGGAAGTCCCGGGCCAGCGCGTCCAGTTCGGTGTCGTCCAGGTCCACCACGGCCATCGCGCCGCCCCGCAGGCCGCTCAGCAGCCGGGCCCGTACGGCGATGACACGGGCCCCGTCCGCCACGTCCAGCGCGCCCGCGCACACGGCCGCCGCCACCTCGCCCATGGAGTGGCCGATCACGCCGGCGGGCTCGACACCGTGGGAACGCCACAGCTCGGCAAGAGCCAGCTGAAGGCCGAACAGCACTGGCTGGGCGACCTCCAGACGGTCGAGCCCGTCACCCGAGGACAGATGGTCGTAGAGGGACAGGCCGCACTCGGGGGCGAGCTGCGGATCGAGCTTCTCGACGGCGGCGGCGAACGCGGGTTCCTCGGCCAGCAGCCGGCGCCCCATGCCGGGCCACTGACTGCCGTACCCGGAGAAGACCCACACCGGGCCGCGCCCGACGCGGTCGCGGTCCCCGGTCATGACCCGGCTGTCCGGCCGCCCGGACGCCAACGCATCCAGGGCGTCGGCCAGTTCCTCCAGGTCACGGGCGGCCACGGCGGCGCGCACGGGACCCCGGCCCGTGCGCCCGGCCAGGGTCCGGGCCACGTCGGCGGGGTGCGCGGGGTGCTCTCGCAACCGGCGGGCGAGCCCACCCGCCGTGTCGCGCAGGCGCTCGGTGTCCAGGTCGGAGAGCAGGTGCACCCGGGCGGCCGGTTCCTCGGCCGGTCGCACCGGGACCAGGCCCGGCGGTCCCTCCTCCAGCACCACGTGGGCGTTGGTGCCGCCGAATCCGAACCCGGAGACGCCCGCGACGGCCGTGCCGCCGTAGCGCGGCCAGGGCTCCGGCTCGGTCACCACCCGCAGCCGGGGGTCGGTGAGGGAACTGCCCCGTTCGCAGTGCAGGGACGGCGGGATGCCGTCGCGGTGCAGGGCCAGCACGGTCTTCACCAGGCCCGCGATGCCCGCCGCGGACTCCAGATGACCGAGGTTGCCCTTGGCGGACCCCAGCAGCAGCGGCTGGTCGGGGTCGCGCCCCGCGCCGAGCACCGCGCCGAGCGCCCCCGACTCGATCGGATCGCCCAGCGGGGTGCCGGTGCCGTGCGCCTCGACGTAGTCGACGTGCTCGGCGGCGAGCCCGGACTGCGCGTACGCGCGCTCCAGCAACGCCTGCTGGGCGGCCGGGTTGGGAGCCATGAGGCCGTTCGAGCGGCCGTCGGAGTTGACCGCGCTGGCCCGGACGACGGCCAGCACACGGTCCCCGTCCCGTTCGGCGTCGGACAGCCGCTTGAGGATGACGGCCGCACACCCCTCGCCGCGCCCGATGCCGTCGGCCGCCGCGGAGAACGGCTTGCAGCGCCCGTCCGGGGCGAGGGCCCCCGCTCTGCGGAAGGCGACGGTGACCGCAGGCGACAGCAGCAGATTCACCCCGGCCGCGATCGCCGTGTCGCTCTCGCCGGTGCGCAGGCTGACGCAGGCGTGGTGCACGGCGACCAGCGAGGATGAGCATGCCGTGTCGACGGCCAGGCTCGGCCCCCGGGTGTCCAGGACGTAGGCGAGCCGTCCCGCTGCGACGCTGAGCGCGCCCCCCGCCGGGGCCCAGGGGTCGACGGCGGCCGGGTCGGCGCCCGTCACCTGCCCGTACTCCGGTGCGGAGATGCCGACGAACACGCCGGTGGCCGTGCCCGCCAGGGACCCGGCCGGCACGGCGGCATGGTCGAGCGCCTCGTGGACGACCTCCAGCAGGATCCGCTGCTGGGGGTCCATCACCGCGGCCTCGCGCGGGGTGATGCGGAAGAAGTCCGCGTCGAACCCGGCGATGTCGTCCAGGTAGCCGCCGAACGGATGGGCGTCGGCGGGCGGGAACGCGGTGAAGTCGCGCCAGCGGTCCTCCGGGACGCGCCTGATCGCGTCGACCCCTTCGCTGAGCAGCCGCCAGTAGTCGTCCGGGCCGTGCACGCCGCCGGGCAGGCGGCAGCCGACCCCGACGACCGCGACCGGCTCGGCCGTACCGCCCGGGACGGCGGGACGCGGCACCGGCGCCGCCTCAGCTCCCGGGGCGGGTGTCTCGCACAGCCGCGCCACCAGGGCCTCCCCGGTGGGTGCTTCCCACAGCAGCGTCGTCGGCAGTTCGCGGCCGGTGGCGCGGGACAGCTCGCCCGCCAGGGCGACTGCGTCCCGCGAGGCCATGCCGAGGTCAGCGAGCGGCCGGTCCATCGGGACGTCCTCCGGGGACGTCCCGTTCCAGGCGGCCACCCGCTCGGCGATCAGCCGGCGCAGCCCGGCCCCGTCGACGGTCCTCATTCCGCGGCACCCGCCGCCCGGGCCCGTCCGCCGTAGACGCCTTCCAGATACCGGGTGCGGGTCAGCGCCCGTGACACCTTGCCGCTGGAGGTGCGCGGCACGGTACCGGGCGGTACCACGACGACGTCGGCCAGTCGCAGTCCGTGCCGGGCGGACACGGCGCCGCGCACGGCACGCACCAGGGCGGCCACGTCCGGTTCGGCGAGGTGCGCGGTCCGCGCGTGCTCGGCCACGACGACCGCACACTCGCCACCGGCCCCGCCCGGCACGGCGAAGGCGGCGAGCCGGTCCCGGCGCACCGCCTCGTGCGCCTCCTGCGCGGATGCCTCGACGTCCTGCGGGTAGTGGTTGCGCCCGTCGACGATGATCAGGTCCTTCAGCCGTCCCGTGACGACCAGTTGCCCCTCCAGCACCGTCCCCAGATCGCCCGTGCGCAGCCAGCGGCCCGGGCCGGCCGCGGCGCCCGCGAACTCCGCGCCGAAGACCTCCTCAGAGTCCCTGTTCCAGTAGCCGCGGCCCACGTTCGGCCCCTGCACCCAGATCTCCCCGACCTCCCCCTCCGACAGCGGCTCCCGCGTCACGGGGTCGGCGACCCGTACCCGCTGACCCGCCGGAGTTCCGCAGCCCGCCAGCAGGACCGCCCGGGGATCGTCGGGCCGGGCGGGCAGGGCCTTTCCGGCCGCCAGGGCGTCGCGGTCGAGCGCGAACCGGCTGAGCGGCTCACCCGGCCGGGCCGCGCACACGAACACCGTGGCCTCGGCGAGCCCGTACGACGGGCAGTGCGTCCCCGGCGCCAGGCCCTGGCCGGCGAACGCCGCGTGGAACCGGTCGGCCGTGCCCGGACGGACCGGCTCACTGCCGTTGATCAGCGCCGTCACCTTCTCCAGTCGCAGGCCCTCCTTCTGGCCGGCGGTGACGGTCGCGACGCAGTAGTCGTAGGCGAAGTTGGGCGCGGCGCTCACGGCGTTCGGATGCGCGGCGAGCAGCCGCAGCCAGCGCACCGGCTCGTGCAGGAACGCCGCCGGGTCCATCAGCACCGACAGCGCCCCGCGCGCCACCGGGGCCGCGACGCTGAGCACCAGCCCCATGTCGTGGTAGAGCGGCAGCCAGCCCACACTGGTCATCGGGCGGGTGTCGAGACCGTAGGCGGTCAGCGCCTGACGCGCGTTGGCGACCACGTTGCCGTGGCTGATCTCCACACCGGCCGGGGCGCGTGTCGAACCGGACGTGTACTGGAGGTAGGCGGGCGCCCCGGGGTCCAGGGGGACCGGCTGCCGGCCCGGACCGTCGCCGTCGGGCACCTCGTCCGCCACGACGATCCGCGGGCCGCCGGCTCCGAGGAAGTTCCGCACTTCGTCGCGGGCCCGGCTCGTGGTCACCACCACCGAGGGGCGCGCGTCGGCCAGCACGCCCGCGAGCCGGTCGGCGTGCCCGGGCAGACCGGGGGTGTACAGCGGAACGGCGACCAGCCCGGCGGACAGGGCTGCCAGGAAGGCGGTCACGTACTCCAGGCCCTGCGGGCAGAGCAGCGCGACCCGGTCCCCGGGCCCGGCCTCGTCGGCGAGGCGCGCGGCGAGCGCCCGCACCCGCACGTCCAGGCGGCGCCAGGTCAGCGTGCGGTGGATACCGCGCGAGTGCAGCGCCGGGTGCTCGACGAAGGTGAAGGCCCGGCGGTCGGGGGTGGTCTCGGCCCAGTGCCGTACGTACTCCGGCAGGGTGGGGCACGCGGGAGCGAGCGGGGGGCGGCGGCTGTCCATCGGGCGGGGCTCCTCACGGCGCGGATCGGCCTACGGGTCGCGGAAGGGGAGGGAAAAGGAGAGGAGAGGGGAGAGAAGAGGGCGGTCAGAGGGGGATGTTGCCGTGGCGGCGTTCCGGCATCGGGGCGCGTTTGCCGCGCAGCGCGCGCAGGGCGCGGCAGACCTGCTCGCGCGTCTCGCGCGGCGCGATGACGGCGTCGACATAGCCCCGCTCGGCGGCGAGGTACGGCGTGCCGTGGGTGCGTTCGTATGCGGCGAGGAGATCGGCGCGCAGCGCCTCCGGGTCGTCCGACGCGGCGAGCTCACGCCGGTGCAGGACGCCCACGGCCCCCTCGGCACCCATGACGGCGATACGGGCCGTGGGCCAGGCGAGGTTGACGTCGGCGCCGAGGTGCTTGGAGCCCATCACCGCGTAACCGCCGCCGTACGCCTTGCGCACCACGACCGTGACCTTGGGGACGGTCGCCTCGGCGTAGGCGTACAGGAGCTTCGCGCCGCGCCGGATGATCCCGGCCTGCTCCTGCCGCACCCCGGACAGATATCCGGGCACGTCGGCGAAGGTCAGCAGCGGGATGCCGAACGCGTCGCAGAACCGCACGAACCGTGCGGCCTTCTCGGACGCGTCGATGTCGAGCACCCCGGCGGCGTGCAGCGGCTGGTTGGCGACGACACCCACCGAGCGGCCCTCGATCCGGGCCAGGGCGCAGATGATGTTCGGCGCGAACAGCTCCTGCACCGGGAGAAGTTCACCGTCGTCGACGACCCCGTGCAGAATGTCCCGCATGTCGTAGGCCTCGCCCAGCCGGTCCGGGACGATCGCGTCGAGACCGTCACCTGCCGGGGCGTGCCCGGGGGCGTACTCCGGGGGCCGTTCCAGATTGTTGGCCGGCAGGTAGGACAGCAGGTCGCGCACGGTGTCGAGGGCGTCCTCCTCGTCGGCGGCGAGGAAGTGGGCGTTGCCGTTGACGGTGTTGCTGGTGCGGGCGCCGCCCAGTTCCTCGGCGGTGGTGCGCTCGCCCGTGACCGTCTCGATGACGTCGGGGCCGGTGACGAACATGTGCGAGGCGCCGTCCACCATCACCGTGAAGTCGGTGATCGCCGGAGAGTACGCGGCACCGCCCGCGCACGGGCCCAGGACGACCGAGATCTGCGGGATCACCCCGGACGCCTTGACGTTGCGCCGGACCAGCTCGGCGTAGAGGGCGAGGGCGGCGACCCCCTCCTGGATCCGGGCCCCGCCGGAGTCGTTCAGGCCGATCACCGGGCAGCCCGTCTTCAGGGCCAGCTCCATCAGGGCGACGGTCTTCTCACCGAAGGCCTCGCCCATGCTGCCGCCGAACACGGTGGAGTCCTGGGCGAACACGCAGACCGGGCGGCCGTCGACCGTGCCGTACCCGGTGACCACGCCGTCGCCGTAGGGCCGGCGGGCGTCGTGACCCGCAGGCCGGGCCCGGACGAACAGGCCGGTCTCGGTGAAGGAGCCCTTGTCCACGAGCCGCTCGATCCGCTCCCGCGCCGAGAACTCCCCGCGTCTGCGCGGCCCGCCCGGGGCCACCGCCCGCTCCCGCCGGTGCTCCAGGCCGGCGACACGCTCCGCGGTGTCCCCGGGCGGGTGCGTCGCCGTCTCCCCCGGACCGGATGCCGTCACCTCTGTGCTCACAACCACCTCCGAAGTGGCTCTCGAATATGACAGCGGGGCGGGGGAGTGCTGTACGGATCACCGTTCTGTGTGGGGGAGTTGAGTCCTCGCGAGCGGGGTTTCATCCGGGTGTGACAAGGAGGCCTCGCAGGGCCGGGCGCGATTCAGCGGCCCGAGTGCTGAATGCGTTCTCCTTCTTCTATTGGACCCCCGGCCGTACGGCGTCCAGGCTGGAGTGCACCATCGCCCGACAGCCGGAAGAGGTCACGACCCATGCACAGCCGCCGCATCGGTGACGTCGAGGTCAGCGCGATCGGCCTGGGCGCGATGCCCATGTCCATCGAGGGACGACCGGACGAGGACCGCTCCCTCGCCACCATCCACGCCGCCCTCGAATCCGGCGTGACCCTGATCGACACCGCGGACGCCTACCACCGCGACGCCGGCGAGGTCGGCCACAACGAAACCCTGATCGCCAAGGCCCTCGCCTCCCACGACCGCGGCGGCGACGTCCTGGTCGCCACCAAGGGCGGCCACCTGCGCCCCGGCGACGGCAGCTGGACGCTCGACGGCAGCCCCCGGCACCTCAAGGCGGCCTGCGAGGAGTCCCTGCGCCGGCTGGGTGTCGAGGCCATCGGCCTGTACCAGTTCCACCGCCCCGACCCGCGCGTCCCCTACGCCGAGTCGGTCGGCGCGATCCGCGACCTGCTGGACGAGGGCAAGATCCGCATGGCCGGCATCTCGAACGCGAACCCCGAGCAGATCCGGCAGGCCGACGAGATCCTCGGTGGGCGTCTGGTCTCCGTGCAGAACCAGTTCTCCCCGGCCTTCCGCTCCAGCGAGCCGGAACTGCGCCTGTGCGACGAGCTCGGCATCGCGTTCCTGCCCTGGAGCCCCCTCGGCGGCATCTCGAAGGCCGGTGAACTCGGCTCGGGCCACGCCCCGTTCGCCCGCATCGCCGAGGCGCACGGCGTGAGCCCGCAGCGCGTGTGCCTGGCCTGGATGCTCGCCAAGTCGCCGGTGGTCGTGCCGATCCCGGGCGCGAGCCGCCCCGAGACCATCCGCGACTCGCTCGCCGCCACCGACCTCGTCCTGACGGCCGACGAACTGGCTGAGCTGGACGCCGCCTGAGCAGACCACGAGACCCGGGGACGGCCGCAGGCCGCCCCGGGTCTTCTGCTGCACACGAGCCAGCACGCGCACGCCCTACGCACCGGCAACCCGGAGGACCACCGATGGCAGCGTCGTGGGAAAGACCGCTCGACCACCGCTACCGGGGCGAGCACCCCGTCCGTACCCTCGCCTACCTGCTGCGAGCGGACCGGCGGCGGCTCCTCGCCGCCGTCGCCGTCTTCACCGTCAAGCACAGCCCCGTCTGGCTGCTGCCGCTCATCACCGCGTCCATCATCGACACCGTCGTCCAGCACCAGCCGATCAGCCGTCTCTGGACCAGCACCGGCCTCATCCTGTTCATCCTGCTGATCAACTACCCGCTGCACGTGCTGTACGTCCGGCTCCTCTACGGCAGCGTCCGCCGGATGGGCACCGCCCTGCGCTCCGCCCTGTGTACCCGAATGCAGCAGCTCTCCATCGGCTACCACTCCCGCGTCAGCGCGGGCGTGCTCCAGGCCAAGGTCGTGCGCGACGTGGAGACGGTCGAGCAGATGGTCCAGCAGACCGCCGAGATCGGGCTCGGTGCGACCACCGTGCTCACCGGGGGACTCGTCATCATCGCCGTCCGCACCCCCGAGTTCCTCCCCGTCTTCCTCGTCGTGGTACCCGCCGCGGCCCTCCTCGTGGCCCGGCTCCGCGCGCGACTGCGCACGCACAACGAGCACTTCCGCCACGAGGTGGAGACCCTGTCGTCGCGCGTGACGGAGATGACCCGGCTCATCCCCGTCACCCGGGCCCACGGGCTGGAGGGCAACGCGCTGCGCCGCATGAACGGCACCCTGAACCGGCTGCTCACCTCCGGCCTCCGCCTCGACCTGGTCAACGGCCGGTTTGGATCGCTGGCCTGGGTCGTCCTCAACGTCGTCGGCGTGCTGGTCCTGGCCGGCGCGGCCCTCCTGTCGTACCACGGCGTCTGGGGCGTCACCGCCGGTGACGTGGTGATGCTCAGCGCCTTCCTGACCACCCTCACCAACTCCACGACAACGTTGGCGGGCCTCGCCCCGGTCATCACCAAGGGCCTGGAGTCGGTCCGTTCCGTGGGCGAGGTCCTCCAGGCCCCCGAACTGGAGGACAACGAGGGCAAGGCCGAGTTGTGCGCCCTGCGCGGAGCCGTCACCTTCGAGCAGGTCGACTACGCCTACGAGACCGACGGGCGCACCGCCGTGCGGAACTTCACCCTCGACGTCGCGCCGGGCGAGACCATCGCCCTCGTGGGCGCGTCCGGCGCGGGCAAGTCCACCGTCCTCAACCTGGTCATCGGTTTCATCCGGCCCACCTCGGGCCGGCTGCTCCTCGACGGCGCCGAGATGAACGCCCTCGACCTGCGCACCTACCGGCGCTTCCTGTCGGTGGTGCCGCAGGAGTCGATCCTCTTCGACGCCACGATCCGCGAGAACGTCGCTTACGGCATGGACGACGTCGACGAGGAGACAGTACGGGTGGCCCTGCGCGACGCCAACGCGCTGGAGTTCGTCGACCGGCTCCCCAGGGGCCTCGACACCCTGGTCGGCGAGCACGGCGCCCGGCTGTCCGGCGGCCAGCGGCAGCGCCTGGCCATCGCCCGGGCCCTGATCCGCGACCCCAAGGTGCTGGTCCTGGACGAGGCGACCTCGGCGCTCGACACCCGCTCGGAGGCGCTCGTCCAGCAGGCGCTGGTCCGATTGCTGCACGGCCGCACCACGTTCGTCGTGGCGCACCGGCTGTCCACCGTCCAGGGCGCCGACCGGATCGTCGTGATGGGCGACGGACGCATCGAGGAGATCGGTACACACGAGGAGCTCATGCGCCGAGGTGGGGCCTACACGGCTCTGCACAGCGGCCAGATCGCCTAAGTCCGGTCGCAACCGATCACTTCTCGTCAAATCTGACCCAGGTGAGAAAATCGTGTGAATGTTTCCGCGTGGTTCGGGCATACGCAGCGAAAACAGAGAGAGGGGCGCTACGTGCTTGTACCGGACCGGAAGATCGTCAGGGAGTTGCTGACGCGGTACGCGTCGCTGAGGATCGCTCAGTCGGAAAGGCACGTGTCGACGGCGGCACGCGAACTGGAGGACGTCAGCTACACGCTGTGCGTGATGATGGGGACGTCCGACATCAGCGACGCCATTGCGAAGGCTGATGTCCTGCTGCTCACCGAGGGGCGGCCCGATGCCGCCGACGCGGGCGGGGAGAACGGCCTGACGCTGGTCGGCTGACGGATGTGAGGCCCGGCACGACCGGGCGGCGCGCCTCGGCGGCCCCTAGGCAGGGGCCGCCGAGGCGTTCGTACGCCCGTGGAACGCCGTCCGGTAGGCGTACGGCGTGGTGCCCACCACCTTGCGGAACCGCTCCCGGAACGCGGTCGGCGAGCCGAACCCCGCCTGGCGCGCGATCCGTTCGACGGAATGGTCCGTACTCTCCAGCAGGAACTGGGCGCGTCGCACCCGCGCCCGCAGCAGCCACTGCAACGGCGTGGTGCCCGTCTGCTCGCGGAAGCGCCGGCTGAAGGTCCGCTCACTCATCCCCGCCCGCGCCGCCAGTGCGCCGAGCGTCACCTCGTGCGCCGGATTGTCCTCGATCCACTCCAGCAGCGGTTCGAGAGCCGAACCCCGGGGCACCGGCGGATGCTCGTGCACGATGAACTGGGCCTGCCCGCCCTCGCGTTCCAGCGGCATGACCGACATCCGGGCGATGTTCGCGGCGACGGCCGATCCCAGGTCCCGGCGGATCATGTGCAGACACAGATCCAGCGCGGCGGCGGCCCCGGCCGAGGTGAGGATCTGCCCGTTGTCGACGTACAGCACGTCCGGCTCGACCTCCACCCGCGGGTAGCGACGGGCCAGTTCGCCGGCGGCCACCCAGTGCGTGGTGGCCCGCAGGCCGTCCAGCAGCCCCGCCTCCGCAAGCACGAAGGCACCGACGCACACCGAGGCGATCCGGGTCCCTGCCTCGGCCGCCTCCCGCAGGGCCGCCGGCACCCGCGCGGAGGGCGGTGCGGCGTCGGGGGAGCAGCCGGGCACGATGACGGTGTCCGCCTCGGCCAGCGCTTCCAGCCCGCGTTCGATGCGGAGGGTGAACCCGCCGTCCGCGCGCACCTCGGGTGTCTCGGCGCACAACCGGACCCGGTAGGCGGGCCGCCCGTCCGGCAGATGGGTCCAGGCGAACGTCTGCTGGGGCGCCGCCATGTCGAACGGCACCACGTGATCGAGAACCAGGATCACCACGGAGTGCATGACGGCCACACTAGGCGACTTCCCGCCACCCCTGTGAAGTGGTGGCAGAGGCAGTCCCGGAGCGGAGAGCGCAGGTCGGGCGAGGTGGCGAGAACCCGTTGGAAGCTGTCGTTCCAGCCCATGGGCGCATCCGCGGGGGCGTCCTAGCGTGGGCGCCGTCGACCGCATTCACGGAAAGAGCCCCGGTGACCAAGATCCTGCTGTCCCTCCATGTCCTGGCCGCCATCGTCGCCATCGGTCCCGTCACCGTCGCGGCCAGTATGTTCCCGCCCGCCGCGCGCCGCGCGACCCCCTCGGGTGGCATCGGCACGCCGGCGCTCCTGCACCGCATCTGCCGCGTCTACGCCGGTGTCGGGCTGAGCGTTCCGGTCCTCGGGCTCGCCACCGCGGCCGCGATGGGTGTCCTCGGCAGCGGATGGCTCATCACCTCCATCGCCCTGACTGCCGCGGCCGCCGGCATCCTGGTGGCTTTCGTCCTGCCCCGCCAGGAGGAACTCCTCGACCGGCTGAAGGACGAGAGGGCTCCCGGCCATCGGGACACCGTGCAACTCGCCATGTTCACCGGCACCTTCAACCTGCTGTGGGCGACGGTCACCGTCCTGATGGTCGTCCGCCCGGGATCCACTACGGGAGCGTGAACATCCCGCCTTCGCCTGTCACGGATGTCCGGTCTGCGTCAAGTCATCCCAAGGAATTCACACTCCGGGACACCGTGCCGCCTACACTCGCAGTCTCGCCCCCGCACGGGGCCGACGAGAAGAAAGGCGCGTTGACGGGTGTTCCAGGATTCCCCCATCTACGACCGACTCATCGCGGAGCGCGGTGACGTACCCGCACAGGTGCGCCGCGAGGCCGAACGTGTGAGCAGGGAACTGGAGCTGGTCATGCGGCCCTCACAGTCCCTCGGCTACGACCGCCCGCACTCCCCGGGCGCGGGCTGGCAACGCGCGGGCATGCTTCCCGGCCCGCGTCCGCAGTGAAACGGGCGGCCGGCCCGGGCCCGTCGCCGGGCCCGGTGCTCAACGGACCGTCGTGTTCGAGCCGTTGACGCGGGGTGTCTGGACCGGGACGGGCCGGGCCAGCCACTCGGCGATGGTGCGGGCGATCGGCTGACCCGTCTCCACCTCGACGAACCCGAACTGCCCCGACTGGTTGCACTCCAGGAACCACCAGGTCCCGTCGGAGTCCTCCGCGAAGTCGAAAGCCCCGTAGGCCAGTTCGGCCTCGCGTAGATAAGCCAGGACGCCCGGCGCGATGCGGGTCGGCACATCGGTGGGCAGCCATGGCGAGCCCGGCGCGGCGAACCGCACGTCGACGTCGTCCGGTTCCGCGTCCTCGGCGGTCGCCTTGCGGGCGGCCAGCATCCGTTCGCCCACGACGGTGAGCCGGATGTCGGCCCGCTTGGTGATCCGCCGTTGCAGCAGCGTCGGCCCGAAGGCCACGGCGGAGAAGTCCGTGTCGGGCGCGACCCTGCTGGTCGGCACGGCGCGTGGCGGGTCCTGGGGATGCGCGCCCGACACCGGCTTGACCACCAGTTCCGGGTAGCGCTCGGCGAACTCGCGGGCAGCGCGCGGAAACGTCGTGATCAGCGTCGCGGGCACGGGCAGGCCACATCTCTGGGCGAGCCGCAGCTGCCACGGCTTGTGGCGGGCCCGGCGGGCCGCGTCGGGGTGGTTCATCCAGCGCGCGTCCGAGCCCCGCAGCATGCCGTAGAGCGCCTGGGTGGCCTCCTCGGTCAGCCAGGCGGACGGCTGAACCGCCCGCGCGGCCGGGACGCCGGGCCGGCGCACCCACACGGACCGGAGCCCCCCGATGCTCACCAGCCGCCCCCCGGCGGACAGGTGGCCGCGGAACCGGCCGTGCACGTATTCCCCCGAGAGCGAGACCCCACCGGTCAGGTCCGCGGGATCGACCCGGACCACCGGAACCCCCGTAGCGTTCAGGTGCACGACCACCATGTCCGCGGTGACGTCCTCCTCGCAGGTGAGGATCAGTACGGTCATCGTCGGCGGCCCGCGGTCAGTCGTCGAAGTGCGTCTTGGAGCCGGCGGTGGACGTCGTGGTGCCGAACTCTCTCAACAGGGCGAAGTCACAGGCCGCGACCCGGCCGTCGCGGAGCACGTTCAACTGCAGTCCGGCGTCGTACACGTACGGAATGGCAGCTTCCAACTCCACTGCCGGGCGCGCGTAGTTGAGCGCGAACGGTTGCATCGTCTCTCCCTCGTCGGTACTGCGCCGAGCAGGCGGTGGTCCAGGGGCGAGTCCGCCCGGTCCGCCGACCTGATTCGGCTTCCAGAGACTTATACGAATCGAACGGGTGGTTGGTTTCCTTACTTTCCGTAGTCATCGGCCAGTTGCCGGTCCGGCCGGTGCGCCGAACTGCGCTCCCGTTCGCCGAGGGAGCCGCGGACAGTGCGCAGAGCGAGCAGCAGGACGCCGATGTCGTCCAGGTACACCGGGTCGGGCACCAGATCGGTGGGCAGCACGAGATAGAGCACCGCGCCCCAGAAGACCCAGCGCGGGCCCGTGGGCAGCCCCGCGCGCCGCAGGTCGCGCCGGGTGCGGACCAGCCGTACGAGGACGACGACGGCGAAGGCGAGGACGACGGCCGCGAGGGCCGTGGCCAGAATGATCACTTGTGTGGTCGTGTCCACGGGGCGACCTCCTCCTGGCATGCCACGACACGGGGTGTCCTTAGCTGGATTCCCTTTTCCGGCGGCTGTATTGCGGCCGGGGCCCGACATGTCAGCGAGTCGGCGGATTTTCCCGTGCGCATGGTCATCCTCGTGGAGCATCCGAGTGGCACGGGGTGACGGGGGCGCCTAGTAATGGTCACCGTAACGTCGCTCGTCACACGACGGGGGGCGCAGGAGCGGCCGCACTCTTCCCACGGAGGCGAGTATGACCACCTGCTCTTCAACACCCCGCTCGAACGAACCTGCCGTCAGAGCTGAGCCGAACGGGTCCGTCCAGCCGTCCGCCGAGACGACCGTCGCCACCGGCACGTTCCAGGTGGCGCAGACGAGCGAGCAGCCCGTAGCCGACCCGTACGAGACGAACCAGGCGGGGAGCTTCGAGCCCGTGGCCGGTTCCCACTCGGCCGACCGGGTGGCAGCCGAGCCGGCCGCCCTCGGTTCCCGGCCGGCGGCCGGGGCACCGGAACAACCGCCTGCCTTCGCACCGGACCGGACGGACCCGACCGCCGCCCGGCCCGTCGCCCACGATCCGGACGGGACGGACACGTGCACCGCCCACGCGGACCTGCCCGCCGCGCAGCAGGCCCCTCCCGCCACGGACTGGCTGGATCCCGCCGAGGCGGGGCCCCTGCCTCCCGCGCCGGACACGACGGACTCCGCTCCGGGTCCCGCCCGGTCCGCATCCGCGGACCCGGGTGAGGGCACCGAGCCCGCCGCACGCGGCGAGGACGAGGCCGATCCGCCGGCCGGGCCCGGCCCGGGCGACGCCGACCGGCCCGGTGTGCCCCCGTTCGTCGTCCGGTCGCTCGACGACAACCCGGTGGAGCTCCGGCCCGGCAGCGGTCCGGCCTCCGGCGCACCGTACGGCGACGCCGTCAGCGACCTGGTGCACGCCGCCGTGGCCGACCGGCCGCTGGAGGAGGTCGTCGACCTCATCGTCTCGCTGGAGGTGTCGCCCGACCACACCCGGGCGAGGGTGGACGCGCTCCGCACCGCCGGGGTGGGCCGCTCCGTCGAGGACGTTTCGAGGATGATCGCCCTGCTGACGAAGCCCCCGCGCGACGCGGCATGCGCGGACGAGGCGATCCGGGCCGCGGCCGCCCACCGTCCGGTGGAGGAGGTGACCCGGCTGGTGACCCTGCTGCACAAGGAGCCGCAGGAGCCCCACGTCCGCGAGGAGGCCCTGCGCGCGGCCGCCACCGGCCGGTCCGTCGGAGAACTGGTCGAACTGATCGACCGCCTCGGCCTGGAACGGCTGGACCGCGATGGCCCTCGCCCGGAGCCGGCTTCGCCCCCCGAGGGCCGGACGGCCGCGCCCGAAGCGCCGGGCCGTCAGGGCAGGCGCCGCCCGGCACGCCAGGGCAGGCTCCTCGTGAACCACCACACCTTCGACCAAGCACCACAGGACCACGAGACCGCGGCAGACCGGCTCGCCCGGTACGTGTCCTGGTCGGGCTGGCTCGCCGCCCTGGCCCTCGTCGCGTGCGCGGTGGTCCACTTCCCCCTGCAACGGGGCGACGGGTCGCTGCAACTGCACGCGTTCGCCCTCGGTCTGTCGGTGCTGTGCACGGTCCTGGCGGTGCTGCTGGCCCTGCGGCCGGTGGCGCTGGTGCTGGCCGGGGCGGTGCTGGTGCCCACCGTGCTGGCGGGAGCCCAGGCGTACGGGAACTCCTTCCCGTCGGCGTCCCTGCCCCGGGCCGTCGATCTGGCGCTCGCCCCGCCGTGGCTGGCCGCGGCGGTCGCCGTGTGCGCGGCGCTGCTGGCCCTGGTCGCGCTGGTGTTCCGGGTGCTGGCGCCCATCGCCGCCCGGCAGTGGGCCGCCGTCCCGGCCGGAGCGTCGTCGACCGACTGAGACGGACGGGTGACGGGGTGGGGGGGGGGGGGGAGGCCCCCGGCCCCCGCCCCCCGCCCCGGGGGGGGGGGGGACAC
>NZ_JBHJPX010000034.1:0-29726 GCF_042262425.1 Streptomyces sp. NPDC056373 | reverse complement strand
TCCCTGGACACCTCACGGACCACCGGCTGAGCACCTCGCCGCCCCTTCAGACTGCTCCGCACTCGGAGCCAAGATCTTTGCGGGACAGCCCTTAGGCGCAGGCGCAGGCGCGACAGCAGGCGCCACAACCGTGCACGCCCCTTCGACGGTTGGTGGGCCCGCGCAGCCTTGGACTCGGATGTGGTCCATGACGATCTCCCGCGGGCGATCGGCTGGCTGCAGGTCCGCCGCCGTACCCATCGGCATCGTGCTCACTGGTGAGTCCGCTTTTGCCGCTGGGCAGCTCCTCAGCTTCGTAGGGGCGGCGGGCTCATAGAGGGTCCGCCTCTCTGTGCCAGCCCCGGCGGGGACAGGTTCACGCACGCCCTGGCGCACCGTCGAAGTTCAGCCACCGTCGCTGGCGCCCCAACCACATCCTCTACACGCTCCGTTACGATGAGCGACACGGTTTTTGGCATGTGACACGGACAAGCAGGGTCGCCAGGCCTCTGCCAGGTCGCGTGCCAGGCAATACAGCACAGACGCGTGCCGCGGACAGGAACGGACCGCGCCTGGACAGCAGCGTCCGGCCTCGGGGGTGCGGGCGGGGATGCGTGGGTGGGGAAGTGCGGACCGACTTCGGGGACCTTGTCATTGACCAGGCCATCGTCCATGGAGTGCCTCAGCGCACGAAAGACGAGGAACCCCTTCCGCTCAAGCTCAGCGAGACGGCCTGCCGGCTCGACGATGGCGGGCGCACGGCATTGCAGGGAAAACTCCGCGATGTCCTGGGCCGTCTGGGGCGCGAAGTCGTGGAGGATCCTGAACTCAAATCCGGCCTGCCCGACGCTGTCCGGACATTTCTGCGTGGCGAGCAGGATCTGGTCGAAGTCTCCGGAGAGCTGGCCCATGCGCTGCGCGACAGCCAGAACGGGACCAGTTCGGCAGGCCTCCTCCTGGTTGCCGCCGCCCGTCTGGACAACCAGCGTGCGCTGCTGATGGTCAAGCTGGAGCATGAGACCGGCATGCAGGCCAACGAGATCGTGACCGGGGGACTGCGCACCTTCGACATGCAGTACTTCGCCAACCTGCTGTTCACAGAGAAGTCCAAGGTCTACAAGGTGGCTCTCTTCTCCGAGGAGGGGGTGACCGAACAGGGGCTTCACGGATGGGCCGCCGACCCGCAGAAATCGGGCAAGGACGTGGCCCGCTTCTTCCTCGAGAAGTTCTTGGGCTGCCGGCACCAGAACGACCCCCGAGAGCTCACCCGCCGCTTTCACGACGTGGCCATGGACTGGGTCAACAGCCGCTTCACGAACTCCGATGTGCGTGTGGACTACGTCATGGCCGTCATGGTCGAGCTCCAGAGCTCTGCCCCCACGCTGGACCCCGCAACGTTCATCGAAACCCACCTGAAGGAACTGCACCACGACGACTTCGCCGAGTTCCTTGAGGAAAATGACGTCCCGGTCCGCACCTTCGACAAAAACACCGAACTCATCGGCAACCGACTGCAGAAAGTAAGAGTCGACCTCGCCAGTGGGGCCTTCCTGGTCGCTCCACTGGAGGCCGTTCAGGACGGCACCGTGGCCGTGAAGGACCTCGGGGACGGCCGGACGACGATCACGGTCACCGACACCCTCACCAATACCAGCAGCGGTGCTGCAGCGGGCCGCCGCCCCAAGCCCGCCAGCAAGCCTGCAGAACTGCCCTCGCCCTCCCAGACAGAAATGATCCCTGGGCTCGAGAGCGTTCTGGCCATCCCGGCTCAAGCCACCCAGGCCCGCACCGGCAACGAGTTCCCGCCAGCACAGACATGAGCCCCAGTACCGTCATGCCCCTGACGCTCGCGCCGGCTTCTTCATGCCCCTGACCGCTGAAGAGGCTTTCCAGCGCTATCGGCAAGAGCGGCCACGCATCGAGAGGGCAGCCGAAGCAACCAGGGCCCACCTTGAGCACCACACTGCCCGGATGGGGGTCGATTGCCAGGTGATCGCCCGCGCCAAAGAGCTCACCAGCTTCAACGCCAAGGCACATTCGCCTCGCAAGAACTACGCCGACCCTTGGAAAGAGATCACCGACAAAGCCGGTGTACGCGTCATCGTGCCCCGCATCGGGCTCCTCGATCCTGCCCTCAAGGTGATCCAAGACAACCTCGAGATCATCGAGGTGCAGGACCACCGTGAAGAGGTCGGGGAAGAAGACCGTCTGCGCTATCCGCGCCTGCACGTCCAGGCCGTCATGGTGGGCGGGGAAGAGGACCCGGACGGCGCCCCGTACGAGTGCGAGATCCAACTGCGCACCGAGGCAGTCGACTTGTGGTCGCGCATGTCCCACAAGCTCCTGTACAAGCCCGGCGTCAGCCCACCCGCCGATGTCAGACGCTCGCTGTACCGTCTGATTGCCCTGGTCGAACTGTTCGACCTCGAGGTTGAACGGGGGGTGGATGCCTTGGCTCAGCAGGACCCCGAACTCGCCCGCAGCAACCGGCTCCTCGACGTGGCCGAACAGGTCTATCGCACGTTCACCACCCACCCCTACAGCCGCGACCTGTCGCACGACGTCGTCGGGGTCCTGTCCCAGACCATCGACGACGACACTGTTTACAGTGAGCAGCTGACCGAATTCGCCGAACGCTTCCGTGAGCGCATCCAGCGCAACTACGCCGACTACGGACCCACCAGCGCCCACTTCTTGGAACACGGCCGCTACCTGCTGGCCAGCCAGCCGGAGAGCCTGATCATCTTTGAGCGGCTAGCCAACGCCCGTTTCCGCCTCAAGAGCACCTGGAACAAAAGTCAGCTACCGGAAACCATGCTCGCCGACATGGCACAAATCTGGGGGATCGGATTATGACCAGACCAACACAACCGGAACCCCCCGCCCTCGCGGCCGCTACCGCGATGTTCGTCGAGGTCCTCGTGGTCGGCATCGGCGCCCTCACCGCAGCCGTGCTACTTCTCATCGCCCTCGTCGGGCCCACGACCACGGCCAAACTCGCCCCCCTGGCGGGCTCGTCCGCGGCCGCCGGAGCAGGGCTTGCCACCTCCTACGCCCTGGGCATCCTCATCGATCGGGCAGCTGACGCCAGCCTCACGCCGCACCGCCGCCGGCTTCGTACCCGCTTCTTCCCCTCCAACACCGCCTACGCCCAGGCACGTCTGCGCCTGGCCGACTTTCCGGTCCTGGCCGCCCGAGCGGACTACGCGCGCTCCCGTATGCGCATCTGCCGTGGATGGACCCTTAACACCCTGGCCCTGACCCTTACCGCGGACCTGGCCATGCTGCGCTACTCCTTCGAGCACCGCCCGCTCATCCTGGGAGCCACCACCACCTTCGGCGCCGTAACCGCCTACGGCTTCTACCGTGCCTGGCGCGCTCTCACCGTGACCGGCTACCGCAAGCTCGCCGAGCAGACCACCATCCCCACTGACAGCGAACCGGGGCCCGCCCAGCCTCAGCCCAGCCCTGTGTCGCCCTGAAGCATCCGCTCCGACCTTCCATACCGCCCAGTTCCGTGCAGGAGGATGGCAGACGACCAGCCGCCGCGAGTTGCGGCGAAGAGACCGTCCGAACATTCCTCACCGTCTTCCGCGACGCCGTGACCCTGGCCGTCACCTCCGCCCTGATCTTCCTCATCGTGTCGGCCTGCACTTCGTAGTGCGGCACGTTGAGACGTGGCCCGCGGCGCGCCCCTGGGATGCCGCGGGGAACTCAGCCCTAAGGCTTCAGCGGTCGGCCTGTGCGGGCTGGGCTTCCTCCTTGGGGCCTGGGGCGGTGTAGAAGACGGAAGAGCCCTGCTTGGTGCGCTGGGCCTGGCTCTTGGCCACGAGCCCTTCGAGTGTGGTGCGTACGACGGTGGTCTTGATACCGCGGTCGGGATGGGCCTGGCCGAGCGCGGTGGCGACCTCCGCCGCCGAGCGCGGTTCGCTCTGTTCGGTGAGGTGGCCGCGGATGAGTTCCACGAGGGTGGGCTTGGCCGCCTTGGCGGTTGCAGTCTTCGCCGCAGTCTTCTTGGGTGTCTTGCCGCCCTGCGCGGTGCCGGTCTTCTTCGCGCGGCTGCGCTCGCCCGTCGCGGACTTGGCAGGCGCCTCGTGTCGGGGAGAGGGCACTGCGGCGTCTTCCGGCGACGGGGCGACCTCAGTTGGCGCGTCTGCGGCGCCGAGCGCCTTCTGCATGTTCACCAAAACGGTGTGGTCATGCTGCAGGGCGAGCAGTTGTTCCTGCAGCGCCGCGATTTCCGCTCCGACGCGTTCTTGTTCCTTGGCGTTGCGTTCGAGGTCCTTTGCTACCTGGGCGGTGTACTGCGAGGTGAGTTCGGTGCTCGAAAGAGTGGTCTCCGGCATGATGCTGGCCTTCCTCGGTTCGCGGCCGCGGAGTGAAGCAGTGCAGGGCGGCCGCGGCGACGCCGTGCGCTGGCGCCAGAGTGGACGGGCGTGACACCTGCTGTGTCAGGTCCTGGCGCAGAGATAGTACGCAGGGTTAGAACTGCTTGTTCCTGTTGAGCAATGCCTTCCGCTCATACCGCGAGGCGCTCACGGGCGGCTTCCTTGTCTGTGATGCCGCTATCGCAGGCGACCGGGTCTGGGCCGGGCCGGGGCGCGAGGCGTTGCGGTGGGCTGGGGCCAAGGCAGGTGCCAGATCACCTCGTCGGTCTCCCGGTGGTGGTGCCAGGCCGTCAGGGTGCGGGCGGCCACCAGCCGGTCGAGGAGTGCTTCGGTCTGGTGGCAGGAGTGCCCGCACAGCCGGGCAAGGATCTCCAGGTCGGCGCTGTGGCGGGCCTGCGCACAGGTGTGCACAGCCAGCACCAGCGCGGTCAGTTGCAGGGCTGAGGGGGCGGCTGACGGCAGTGTCAGAGGCGTCGAGTGCATCGCCCAGTGGGCGGCTCGGTGGCGTGCGCTGCGGCCGGGTGCCTGATCCAGAACCGCGGGATCGAGCAGCCGCACCGTCAGGTGCGGCGGCCGGGGGTCGGGCGGCTCCAGCCAGCCGGCGTGGGCCAGTTCCTCCCACAGCTCCCGGCGTCCGTGTAGACGCATGCCGCGCAGCAGTCCTGCCGGCAGCCGGACGTGTCCGCGGCTGTCGGCACGCAGCGCGCACTGCAGGGCCAGGAGACGGGCCGCGGGAGAGGCGAACTGGGGGAGCGCCGTCGCGAGGTAAGTGAGCATCTCCCGCACCCGCAGTTGCTCATGAAAAGCGGAGGGCGAGGCGGACGCGGGGGCGGAGGCCGAGGTGCGGTCCGCGGCGTGCGGCCGGTGCGGGCCGAGCAGGGTGTCTGGTACGACGGCGGTGTTGCTCGTCGCCGCGGCGCAGGCCGCACACGTGTCGGCCAGCCGCCAGGTGCGGCCACCTCGGCCGCGGGTCAGGGCCAGCAACACTGGCCCCGCGCAGCCACGGTGCCGCGGATGCCAGCAGCACCCCTGCGCCCGGCACTGGCAGGTGCGCAGATGTCCGGGCAGCACGTCGGTACGGGCGTGGCAGGCCAGATGTGCCAGGACGGCAGACCGTGCGGAAGACGCGTGAAGGGGAGGGGTGCGGGCGGTGCAGTGGACGCAGACGAGACTCGGCCCGCCTGCCCCTGGGCGCAGTTCCACCGTCCAGGTACGCCGCACCGCGGTGTGTGCGCCAGCCAGCCTCATCGGCCTGTTGCCCTCCCGTCTGTCGGTGCGGACGCCTTAGTCACAGGCGTCTGGGACGCCCGCACGGTAGTGCAGATTCCTGCACCGTGAATGTCACTCCCCCTCCGCCAGATAGTGCAGAAGTCTGCACTGACAGGGCAGGGTCCTGCACCGTCGGATGGTGGGGTGACGATCTTGCCGCCCGACCCCGACCTCACCGCGCTGCGTGTCGAACTCGCGCGCCTGCGGGGCGAGCGCGGCTGGACCTTCGACGAACTCGCCGACCGCAGCGGCCTGGCCCGCCGAACCCTGATCGACCTGGAGCACGGCCGTACCACCGGCAGCGTCACCACCTGGCACGCCCTCGCCCACGCCTTCGATGTCCCCATCGAGCACCTGATGGGCACCCTCTGCGACGACCACACCCCGCCCGGGGCGAAGGACTCCTGACCCCGCCGTGTGCCGTCCATGAATCACCCGAACCGGCGAGCAGGCACCGAACGCTCGCGCGTCAACTCGCATGCGCGTTCGTCCTGGATGGGCTGCCCGGGGGACACATCCCCGCCGTTCCCGTCACTTCGGCGCGCCGCCTGGCACGGTCCGGGCCATGTGCCCCAACACCGCCTACACCGGCCGCCACTGGGACGGCAGCCCCCGCACCACCCGCGCCCATCGCCCGCTGCGGGTGGCCGACACCAGCCCCAGCCGCCTGCTGCGCTGCGGGCAGAGCGCCCGCTGCCGCCTGTGTGGCAACCGCATCGACGTCTACCCGCGCAGCGACCAGCGGCCCATCGCCCTGCACCCCGACGAACTGGCCACCGCTCAGATCCCTGAGCCCTGCCGCTGGCACCTGAGCTGCGGCATCGCCCACCCACACGCAGACGGCAGCGCCTGGTGCCGCATCCCGCACACCGTGCTGTGCCCCTCCCGCACCACACCGGCCACCACCCAGCTCAGCCCGCACGTCGAGGCGGTGCGCCGCCAACTCGCCGTCCGCTCCCGCCGCCTGATCGACACCGGCGCCTTCACCCCGCCGGCCCCGTCCGACCCCGCCTGCCAGGAGCAGGCCGCCGATGTCCGCCGCCCCGCCCGGCCCGTCGTGCAACTGCTGCTGGGCCGCTACCTCGCCGACCGGCCACTCGATCAGATCCGGTGCGTGGCCCAGACCCGCCAGCGCCACCGCTGCTCCCAGATGCTGCTCAGCTCCCACACCCCCGCAGGCCGCTGGAGACTACTGCCCGCCGGCCCGCAACGCGGCCAACTGGCCCTGCCCGCCGTGCTGATGGCCGTCTACGACCTCAGCCGCCTGCCCTACGCCGAACAGCTGCGCTGGCGTACCCAGCGCTGCCCCGTCCACGCCGCGGCCCCCGGCGCGGCCGATCTTGCCCTGGCCGGATGGCAGGTCTTCGATCCCCTCCTGCACGCGGAGCACATCCACACCCGCCTCCCGCACGCCGCGGCCAGCCGCCCGCGGGAGGCATGACCATGCCCCACCACGCCCTGGAGATCACCCTCACCCGGCCCCTCACCCCAGCCGAACTCCACACCGCCGCCCGCGTGCTGCCACTCGCAGCCAACCATGACGCCACCCGCCTGATGACTCTCGTGCGCGCCAGAACCACCAGCCGGGCCGCCCACCGCCTGCGCCACCGGCTCGGCACACGGCTGCCCGTCGATGTGATCACCACCCACTACCCGGACGCGGCCGGTCAGATCCTGCTCAACGTCGCCTTCCCACCCTCTGTCCAGGCCGCCATCTGTCACTCCGCCGACCAGGCGGGACAGTCTCCGGGAACCTTCCTGAAGCTGGCCCTGGACCGTGCTCTGGCCCGGCACGCCAGCGAGGAGGCCGACCGCCTCGACCGGGCCGTAGGCGAACTCCTGGCCCGCACCACCTCCGCTCACCTGCTGACGGCCGTCGGACGTGCCCTCAGCCGCCACCCCGGAGTGCCACAGCCGTGAAAGCGACCGACGAACAGACCGCCGCAGCCGACGCCTTCCATGCGGGCGACCATGTGTCCCTGCAGGCCGGCGCTGGGACCGGCAAGACCACCACCCTGGCCCTGCTCGCCCACAGCACCACGCGCCGGGGCCGCTACCTCGCCTACAACCGGGCCATCGCAAGGGACGCGGCTACCCGCTTCCCGAACAACGTCTGGTGCAAGACTGCCCACGCCCTGGCGTACGCCGCCTTCGGCCACCGCTACACGGCCCGCCTGAACGCGCCGCGTCGTCCGGCCTGGCAGACCGGACAGGCCCTCGGCATCACCAAAACCGTCCGCATCGGTGAACGCGACCTTTCCCCGAAGGCCCTCTCCTACGCGACCCTGCGCGCCGTGGCCCGCTTCTGTCACACCGCCGACGAGGCGATTGCCCGCCACCACGTGCCGCACCTGCGCGGCCTGGAAGACCGCGACCTGCACAATCAACTGGCCGCCCACATCGTGCCGTTCGCCCAGAAGGCCTGGGCCGACCTGCAGCACCCGGATGACGGAGCGGTCCGTTTCGACCACGACCACTACTTGAAGATCTGGGCCCTCACCCAGACGACGATCGATACCGACTTCCTCCTGCTGGACGAGGCTCAGGACACCAATCCCGTCGTCGAACAAGTCTTCCTTGCCCAGCGCGGCCACGCCCAGCTGGTGATGGTGGGCGACTCCGCCCAGGCCATCTACCACTGGCGCGGAGCCAGGGACGTCATGACGGGCTTCGACGGCACCCGGCTGGCCCTGTCGCAGTCCTTCCGCTTCGGCCCGCGGCTCGCCGACGAGGCCAACCGCTGGCTGGCCATCGCCGATGCCCCGATCCGGCTGAGCGGCACCCCCGCAGTACCCACCGAACTCGGCCCCGTCCTCCAGCCCGACGCGGTGCTGTGCCGCACCAACGTGGGCGCCATGGCCCAGGCCATGGAACTGATGGCCGCCGGACACCGCGTCGGCCTGGTCGGGGGAGGAGAGAGCCTGCGTGCGCTGGCCCTGGCCGCCCGGGATCTGAAGGAAGGACGCCGCACCACCCACCCCGAATTGGTCCTGTTCCCCTCCTGGGGCGAACTGCAGGACTACGCCACCCACGACCCCGCCGGGCGCGACCTGAGGCCCTTCGTCGACCTGGTCGACACCCACGGCACGGACGCCATCCTGGCCGCCGTCGCTCAACTCGCCCCCGAACCCCAGGCCGAGGTGACCGTCTCAACCGCCCACAAGGCCAAGGGCCGGGAATGGGCCCACGTGAAGATCGCCGACGACTTCACCCCGCCCAAGGACAGCGATCAGCACGATGATACCGGCCGCCCTGTGCCCGGCCCGATCGACGACAGCGAGGCCCGCCTCGCCTACGTCGCCGTCACCCGGACCCGCCGCCGGCTCGATATCGGCGGCCTGTCCTGGATCCACGACCATCCCGACGGATCTCCTGGCACGCCCGTGCATGTCGAGCCCTGTGCCCGCCCCGCCCCTGCGGCGGAGCGAGCACCAGCCACTTCGGCCGCATCCCGGGCAGAACCCACCCCACCTGAGATGGCCCCTGTGCCTGCGGCGCCCAGGGGCTGAGCATCAGGGGGCAGAGCAGAGGCTGAGCGAAACGTCGGCCAGATCCTGCCGGGCTTGGCTCACCCCTTCTGGCGATCTGGCCGTCGTGCTCGACTCTTTCAGCAGGCCTTCCCGTTGTCCCGGTGTCGGTGAACTGAGGAAGGAAGCCAATGTCACGGGATCTGTTCGTCGAGCAAGTGGTCATCAACTCCACCGGCGGGGTACGCACCCTCGACTTCGCCCATCCGGTGGTGTGCGTCTACGGCCCCATCGACACGGGCAAGACCACGCTGGTCGACTGCATCAAGTACCCGCTGGGCCTGCCGGTGGAGTGGCGGCAGGTGCCCTCGGAGCGGCTGACCTCCGTCACGGTGCATCTGCGGGTCGAAGGCATGCGCATCGCCTTGCGGCGCTCCACGGTTGCCGATACCGGGACCGTGGAACTGATCAGCCCCTACGACGGAAAGGTCGAAGAGCTTCTCGATGTCACTGCGCAGCCGGACGGCGACCGGCGCGTTGTAGGTGAGGTGCTGCTGGACCTGCTGGGCCTGTCCGAGCTGTTTGCCCCGCCCACCGCGGTGGCACTGCTCGGCAGCGGTGCCCGTCTTACCTTCGCCCAGCTCTACGCCTTGAACTACCTCTCCCAGGACATGGTCGACGGCACGGAGGCCATCCGCGGACAGGCCAACACCGCGCAGTCCTACAAGACCGTCGTCGAGCTCGTACTCGGACTCATCGATGCGGAGATGCGGGTGCTGACCGCCCGCCGCGACGACCTGAGCCAGACCGTGAGCCAGTTCAAACGCCGCACCGAGACGATCAGTGAATTCCTGACCGGGAGCGCCGCGGAACTGGAGGAGGAACTGACCCGCTCCCGGAGCGAAGAACGGGAGACGCTGACGGCCCTGGAGGAACTCAAGGGCCGCATGCGGGCCGTGACCACCTTCGCCGATCCGCTGCGCCAGCGCGTCGCCGTCCTGGAGGGAACGCACTCCAGGGCCCGGGAAGAGGAGAAAGCGGCCCAGGCCGCCGTCTCCTTGGCCCAGCGGGCCATCAAGCGTGCCCAGCAGCAGCCGGGCACTGACCCGGTGCCGCGCTGTCCCTCCTGCACGCAGCCGCTGACCGGCCGGATCGTGCCTGAGGGGGTGTGTGGTCTGTGCCTGTGCGAACTGGACCCCGGGGCGCGGGACGAGGTCGTGCAGGCAGCCGAAGCCGCGCTGGCCACGGCGCAGCAGCGGGCCATCGAGGCGGCCAAGGCAGCCGGTGAGGCCCAGGATTCTCTTGCTCAGGCGCGGGCGGAGCTGGAGGAGCGAACCCGCCTGGAGATCGGGCCGCTGGCCGGGCAGATCGAGCAGCTCTCGGCTGCCCATGCCGGCGCCCGCACCCGGACTGGCATGCTCGAGCGGCAGCTCGACCCGCACCGGCGGCTGCTCGAACTGCAGCGGGCGCTGCGCGCGGCCGAGGAAGAACTGCGCGGTGTGCGCGAGGACATCAAGACGCGCAAGAACCTCCTGTCCGGACGCCAGGCCACCCTGGCGGAGATCGAGGAGCAGTTCGCAGCCATCATCGGCGGCCTGTCGCTGCCCGGAGAGCCTGGTGCGCGCATCGATCAGAACTCGCTCCTGCCGAAGGTCAGGGCAGGCAAACTCACCAAGGTAGGCCACGGTGTCCGCACCGCGATCAACGTGGCCTACCGGATGACATTCCTCAGCCACGCGCTGGTCACCGGAGCCACCGATCTGCCGTCCCTGCTGATCATCGACTCACCGCGCAAGAACGTCGGGTACGGCACCGAGGACCAGCAGCTGATCGCACGGCTGTACGCGCACTTCCTCGACCACATCGCCGGCGCCCGAAGCGACACGCTGCACGCACGCCCGCACCAGGTCATCATCGTCGACAACGACCTGCCCTCTCTGCCCGCGCAGCTGCGCCGTCAGATGCACACCATCGAGCTCACTCGGGACGATCCGCTGGTGCCCTGACCCGCGCCACGCGAGCACGATGGAGACGGACGCCGCTCTCGGACGTGGCCGCGGCGGCATGCCGGGTGCGGAGACCCGATGTCCAGCGCACTGACCGCCTACAGCCCGAACTGCAGGTCGACGATGTCCTTGAGTTCCACTTCGAGGCCGTGGGCACGGCGGCCGCCGTCGCGGAAGTACACCTCACCCAACGCCTCGGCAGCTAGCTCGCGGAGGTCGTCCTCGTCGACGCCTGCTTCCTGGGCTTGAAGGAGGCGGGCGGCGTGACGGGGCGGCAGGGCGAGGGTGAGGTGACGCACGCGGGCCTGGTCGGTGCTGCCGACGGCGGCGGTGTAGCCGAATCTCGCCTGTACATCGATCATGATGCCGCTCGTGGTTGCCGCTGCCTCCTTCGCCTTCGCCCTGATCTGCGGCTGCCAGCGCACGCGAACCTCACGCTCCAGCCGGTCGGCGAGCTCCGGCCGGGGCCTTTTGATCTGGTTCTTCACATACCGCTCCACCGTGCGCTGGCTGATGCCGAGCAGCTCGGCCACCAGCATCGTCCGGCCGCCGTGCTTCTTGAGGAGGTAACGCATCTGCGCTCCGGCGGACTTGGGAATGGGCCGCGTGAGCGCGCCCTGCACCGCCCTGTCGAGTTCTTCCCCGACCGTGACCATCGGCGTGACTCTCCTACTCTCCAGTGTCATTGGCGGTGACCTCGCCGGTCTTGATGTAGCGGGCGAGGTTGGCGACATGGCCGTCGGCGCCGAGCTGCTCGAGCACGTCAGCCCCCCACAGCACGCTCTGGGTGCCCTCGTGCTTGACCATCCCGGGCGAGACCCCCAGCCGGAAGGAGCCCGGCACGGTCTTGCCGTCGGCGCCGTAGGGCAGGACGTCGAGCGGGCTGGGGCCGTCGGCCGTGTATACGGCGCAGTCGGACAGGACCGCGACCGGGTAACGGCCGGTGGCCGCCGCGAGGTTGAGCATCTTGCGGTGCATGTTGATGCGGGCCCGGGAGATGACGGTGGCGCGGATGTCCGGGCGCCAGGTCGGCCGGGCGAGGGCGGGCCAGGCATGTCCCGGCTTCCAGCCGCCGCCGCGCGCCTTCTCCTGCAGCTTGCCGATGCCGCCCTTGACGGTCATCTTGACCGCGTCCACCACGATCCCCAGCTCCGGATCACGGCTCTTGTAGCCGTCCATCGACTGAAGGAACTGGTGCGGGGGCAGCTTCTCCGCGACGCCGAGGTCCGCCATGGTGGCGACGTAGGCATCGCGCAGCCGCTTGTACCAGCCGTCCAGGAACCGGCCGCTCTCCCGGCGCACCCACGCCTCCACGGGCGCGACGTCGTAGCCGAGCTCGACGGCGTAGGCGACCGTGGGTGTGGCGTACCAGGCCGGGCCCTCGGGGCGCTTGCCGGTCGGCGTGAACGGGCTGGGCAGCAGGTCTCCGTCGAGGTCGCGCCACTGCTTGCCGACCTTCACCCGGGACAGGTCGATGTGGGAGAGGTCGACCAGCCAGGAGCCGGGCACCGCTGGGTCGAAGACCGGGTCGGTGACGTGCTCGGGCGGCGTGGCCAGGCCGACGACGGCGCCGTTGGCGGCTGCACCGAAGGCGAGGTTCACGTCCAAGCCGACCAGGTAGCGCTGCATGCACTCGGTATCGGTCATATCCCGCGCCCAGTCGTAGGCCTCCTCGAACAGCCGCTCGCCGGGGCCGCGCACGTGGAAGCGGGGCAGATGGGCCAGGACGGGGTGGCCGTCGGTCGCCTCGCACGGCGCGGGATCCATCGGCTGCGTGCCCAGTGAACCGGGCCGGTGCTCGCGGTGCCGCCGGCCGTCGGCGTCCGCCTCGCTCGCGCGGGTCGGCGGGTTGAGTGCGGTCATCAGCTGCAGCCCCGTCACGGCCGTTGAGCCGACCGGCGTCATCACCCGGGCCGCATACACGCCCAGCACCCGGGCGAGCTCAGGCGGCGGCAACTGGGCGGCGTGGCCCCAGGAGCGGTCGTCCAGGGCGCGCCAGGAGGGGATGCACAGCTGTACGCACTGGCGGCGGCTGCCGTGGGCGGGACGGTAGATCCGCGCCCACGGCCCCAGCCCGCGCTTGGTGAGCTGCCAGTCGGCGCGCTCAAGCTGCTTGATGACCTTGTGTCCTTCCGGCAGCCGCCCGGCAAGCCGCTCGGCCTCGGACAAGGCGGCGGGCAGGCCGTAGCGCTCGCACGCCGCCTCGGTGAGCACCAGCAGCGGGTCGCCGTCCTTTCCCGAGCCGTGCAGCTTCTCCGACCCCAGCCGTGCCTCGGTGAGCGTCCACTCCACCAGCGCAGGCAGCGACTTGGCGGGCACGTCCAGGATCAGACCGCCGACGCCGTAGCCGGTCACCTGCCGCTCGGTGTCGGCGTCGAGGACGAGCAGCGGACCGTGCGCGTAGGCACCGCCGGGCGCGGGGGTGTTCGCCGGGGCGGCCTTCCTCACAGTGGGGCGCCGCGAGCTCTGCGGCGCCCGTTCGGCACGCGGCACCGGCCGCTGTGTCGCTGCCGCGTGCCGAACGGGCGCTGTGGGAGCGGCCGGGGGCTCCTCGGCCTCCGCCGTGGCAGTAGCTTCCGCTGCCCCGCCCGTGGGCCCAGCCTGCGCTGCGGTCGCTGCGGTGGTGAATGTCTGCGGCGCCGCGGTGCCCGTGTCCTCCTGCTGGGCGCCGGTGCTCTCGGGGGCGGGGTAGAGCGTGGCGAGCTGCTTCAGCAGGCGCGCGTACGCCTCCCGCTCCGGCGGCCGGGGCTCGGCCTTGCCCGACTCCCAGCCGCCCACGGTCGCCCGCCGCACGCCCAGAGCGGCGGCCACCTCGTCCAGGGTGAGCGCGTGAGCCTGGCGCAGCCGCCTGCGCTCAGCCGGCGGCGGCAGCGGGGACCGGGACGCGACCAGCGCGTCGACCGCGTCGAACAACTCGGACATGGGACACCTCCGTCCCTCACCCTACCCCTGAAACGCACCTATCGCGTACTAGAAGCGCATGGATCGCGTACATTGAGCGTACGAACGATGTTCGGGGTGATAACGTCCGGTCAACGGACCTGGATGGAGCCAGCGGCCTGTAGCGCACGTGTGCTCGGGGGCGGGTCGAAGTGGCGCGAGCGCATGCGACGTGTTCGAGGGGGAGCGGTGGCGGCAACGAGTGACGGCTGGGCGGGCATGGGCTGGGACTGGACGGATGCCGACGACATCCGCCGACGCCTGGACCAAGGAGCCGATCCGGAGAGCTGGAACGGGAGCAGGCCCCTGCATCGGGCAGCGGTGTTCGGCTCCCCGGAGGCTGTTACGGAACTTGCCCGCCGGGTTGCGGACGTGGACGCGCTGGAGAACGGGGTGACGGCACTGTGGGAAGCCGTCCTGTCCAGGAAGCCGGTCAACGCACGGGCGCTCGCCGCCGCCGGGGCCGATCCCTGGCGGCCGTCACTCGGCGGCTGGTCGCCGGGGCGGCTGAGCCTGGCCGGACCGACGCCCGAGCTCTTCCCGGTGCCGGAAGGGGTGTCCCTGAGCGACACCGAGCGGGCGGCAGCGCAGGAGGCCCATCGGCTCACCACGGCATTGGGCGAGTTCTACTACGACGGCACGGGCCTGGCCTGCGTAGCGGGCATCGACGCGGCCGAGGCGGTGCGCCGTCTGCAGGCGACCCCGGTAGCGGACGGCGAACTCCTCGACGTGCTGACTGAGCTGCTGGAGGACCCCTACGCCTACGACATGGACGAAAGCCTGCACATCGTCGGCGTGACGTCCGTGCCGGGCGGCTGCGTGGTCACCCAGCCCTGGGGATACGCGCCGCAGATGCCGGGCGTGCTGGCCCAGTTGTCCGCCGGCACCCTCTGCTACGGCCTCTACGCCAATCCCAAGAGCGGCAACCAGGGCAGCATCGCCCGGCATGGAACGATCGAGGGCTCAGACCTGCACCCCGGCGGAGGACCGGACGAGAACGACACTGCCGAGCAGGTGCTGGCCTCCTACCTCTACCAGCACGACGCCGTCGCCTACGCCTGCGCCTTCGCAGGCCTGCGCCCGACCGACAGGCGCGCCGTGACCGGACCGCCCGACGTGTGGGTCGAACTGCCCCGCCGCGACTACTGGAGCCACTGACTCGAAAGAAGAGCTGACATGACTGTGGTGGAACTGCCGCGCCCCGGCCGCCCCGAGCCCGCGCGGCTCTTTCCCGACCAGGCCGAAGCGGTCAAGCGGCTGGCCGGGCACCTGCGGCGCGCGGGGACGCGGGGATTGTTCGTGTCGGCGACGGGCACCGGCAAGACGCTGGTGTCGATCCGGGTGGCGGACGAACTCGGCGCGCGGCTGGTGCTGTTCGTGGTCCCCACCCTGGACCTGGCCGCGCAGACGGCGCTGGCCTGGCGCCGCGACGGTCACCTGGAGCACATGGTGATCGTCTCCTCCCTGGACACCAGCGGCCGCGACGACCTGGTCGCCGCCCGAGTCATGTCGACCACCGACCCGCACGCGCTGGGCGGGCTGATGTCCGTGGTGGGGGAGGGGCAGGACCAGATCCCCGCTTTGACGGTGATCTGCACCTACGACTCCCTGAACAAGATCGAGGAAACCCAGAACACGGGGTACGCGGTGCCGCCGTTCGACCTCGCGGTCATGGACGAAGCCCACCGGATCGCCGGCCGAGCCGACAAGAAGTGGGCCATCGTCAACGACGCGCAGCGCATCCGCGCGGACCGCCGCCTCTACATGACCGCCACCCCAAGGATCTTCGCCGCCCCGGAACTGGCCGAGTCCGCCGACATCACCCGCCCCCGCCGCCGCCCTGCCGCTGCCGGGCCAGACGTGGACGCGTTCGCCAACTCCATGGACAACGAGCAGGTGTACGGAAAGAAGGTCTTCGAGTACCCCCTCGCCCAGGCCGTGGAAGACGGCCGGGCAGCGGACTACCGCATCGTGGTGCCCACCCTCACCGACGCCGACCTGCGCCGCCGCCTCAACCTCCCCACCCCCTCCACCACCCCTCCCGGCGACGGCGATGCGCAGGACAGCGCGCTGCGCACCACAGCCCTGCACCTGTCCGTCCTGCGCGCCATGACCGAACACCGCCTGAGTAAGGTCCTGGTCTACTTCAACCTCGTCTCCGACGCCCGCCGCTTCGCCCGCGAACTCCCCCACACGCTGCGCCTGCTGGCCCGCACCGACCCCGACCTCATCCCGGACATCACCCCGCAGCCGTTCTTCGCCCACGGCGAGCACACCCCCGCCCAACGCGCCGACACCTTCGCCGCCTTCGCCGCCGCCGACTGCGCGATCCTCGCCAACGCCCGCCTGATCGCTGAAGGCGTCGACATCCCCAGCGTGGATGCCATCGTCTTCGCCGACCCCACCCGCAGCGTCATCCGCTGCGTCCAAGCCCTCGGCCGCGCCCTGCGCCTGGACGTGTCCGGCAAGACCGCCTCCCTGATCGTCCCCGTCTACGTCCCGCCCGGTGCCGACGGCGAGAACCTCCTCGGCACCGCCTACGAGCCGGTGTGGGCGATCGCCTGCGCGCTGGCCAGCCACGACCACCGCATCCTCGAGCGCCTGCCCGACAAGGCCAACCGTCTCCCCAGAGAGACCAGCGACGTCATCGAACGCCGCTGGCACTTCGACTTCACCGTCCACCCCGAGCGCATCGCCCGCGCCATGGATCTGGCCTCCTTCGACCCCCGCGACCCGGCCGTCTCCCGCTCCCGCCGCCTCGGGCTGGCAGCCGCCCAGTCCTACCGCGACGAACACGGCCACCTCGACGTACCCACCGACTACACCGACCCCGCCGGCTACACCCTGGGCACCTTCATCACCACCATGCGCGACGCTGCGAAAGCCGGACGCCTCGAACCGGACTGGATCGCCGAACTCGACGCGCTGGGCATGATCTGGGACAAGCACGACGCCGCCTGGCGCGCCCGCCTGACCGCCGCCGCCGACTACCTGCGCACCCACGGCCATCTAGCCGCCCCCGCCACCACCCCCGTCGGCGCCTGGCTCGCCGAACAACGCCACCTTGCAGCCAAGAACCAGCTCGATCAGGCCCGCGCCGACGCCCTGACCACCCTCGCACCCGACTGGCGCCTGCCCCACGGCGCTGACTGGCACCGCAAGTACCACCTGCTGCGCGCCCACCTCGCATCCGGAGCCGACCCCGCCACCTTGACTCGCGACTCCCAGCTCGGCGGCGTGAAGATCGGCTCCTGGCTGGCCCGCCAACTCACCACCTGGTCGGCCCTCGCCGACGGCCAGCAGCAGCTGATGACCGCCCTCGGCCTCACCCCCGAGAACAACCCGCTAGCCCCCGCCCGCCGGGCCCGCCGCACCTTCGAACAGACCGTTCAGCTCCTGGAACTCTTTCTGCACCGCGAAGGCCGCGCCCCCGCCGCCCGCGAGAGCGTCCGCGTCGACGGCGACACCGTCAAGATCGGCGCCTGGCTCGCCAAGACCCGCACCAAGCACCGCACCGGCCAGCTCCCAGACGACCAGGTCCGTCTGGTTGCCGCGCTCTTCGACGGAGACTGGACGGCCGAGAACGCCACCCCAGCCGTCCTGGCGTAGCCGCTCCCGCAGACCTCATCGCCTCGCGGACCCGGTTCACGAGGCGTGCCGCGGTCCGTACGGTACGCGGAACGTGCAACGGGCCCGGCTGCGCCAGGCGGTGCGGTCGCGCCGTCGGTTCCCTCGGCGCCCGCGTGCTGTGGTGCCCGCCCCCGAGAGCAGGCCGGAGCCGGTGAGATCCCCGTCCACCCGTGCCGCACCGGACGTCCTTACTGCGCAGAACGGCTGGCCGGAGCCGGACGCGGGTGTGTCACGTCCGGCGCCACCGCGCTGCCCGGACGGGCATACTCCTGGGCATGAAACCGTCGCGCACCAGCCTCCTGTACGCGGCGTTGGCGTTGCTGATCGGCTGCTCGGGATGCGGCGGAATGTATGCCGGGTTCCTGCTGGGCGGCTCGTGGGGAGCGGCGGCCGGAATGGCCGCAGGCACGGGGACGCTGCTCCTGTGCGCGAGGATCACGATCTCACTGTGCGGCCTGCGCACCAAGTCCCTCCTGGAGCGCATCGTGGTGGGCGATGGGAAGGTCGAGGCGACCGCCGATGCCGTCCTGCGGGGGATCATGCTGTATGAAGCCGCGGTCTTCCCGCTCACTGACCAGGGAGCGAGCATCACCGAGCGGCAGGCCCGGCGCACCATCGCCTACCAGCTCGCCGCGCACGACGACCTGCCGGTCTCCGTGCGGGTCGCCGCCGCAGCAGCGCTGGAAGCCATCGACCAGGGCCGGGATACGCACCGCAGGCGGGCCGCGGTCAGCGCACTGAACCAAGCGGTGCGCGAGTGCCGGGCCGGTCACGTCGTCATCCGCGACGAGCAGAACTTCTGACCAGCCGCGGGTGCTGCTGTGCACGCGCCCGGGGACGCGACGGACAGGGAAGCCGATATGAACCCCACGTTGCCCACGAGCAGCGTCACGTGTACCGGCAGCCTGCGGCCGCCTCCGAACGCTTTCACCAGGCCTGGCGCCAGGCGAGCAACGGACGTCCCGCGCCGTCGAGGATGAACATTCCAGGCGACACAATGCTGAACCGATGATTTCCCCGTACCCGATTTGCCTCCGCAGACGAAATTTTTCATGGAAGACCCATGACGGCTCGCATCCAGAATGTGCCCCGGGGAGAACCGTGAATGTTCCTGCATTATTGGTCGGGAAAGATTGCTCACCGCAATGCGGATGGCATTTGCGGGGGGATGAAAACTTTTTCGTCGTCGGATGTGGAAATGTCATCCGTGAAAAAGTTTGCTGCGGGAGTGGAAAAGCCACCCCCGCAGCGCTTAGAATGACTGTGTCCGGTGAATCATCAATGATGATTCACCGGACACAGTCTCGGAAGTGATTCACATCCCGGGAGTCTGTGAGGACGTAGCAATCCAAGACTCCCGGGACGGCCGAGACAGTCGCAGGACCCGGTCCCACGGACCAGGTGGTTCCGGGTTCTGCGGCCCCTACAGGTACGGCTGGACCAGCGGGAACAGGTGTTCCTGCACCTTCGCCAACGCCGAGGCGGCGATGTGACTGCCGTAGTACACAACCCCCAGCGTCCAGTGCGCCTTCTCCATCAACGGCCGCTCGCCGCTGTAGAGGGTCGGCGTCTGATCCGGCACCGCAGCCGGTTTCCCGACGGGGGCGGGCTTCTTCGTCTCGGCCGACTGTCGTTCCTTCTCGTCGTCGGCCATGGTGCCGAACCTCTCTTTTTCGCAGGCCCTGTTGCCTGACGCATGCCAGTTTATCGGGAAAGGGGTCTGGGCCCTATTCTCGTCATGATCGAACCCTGTCGTGATCATGCTTCAGCGATCCTTCGGCGGGCGATATGACCGCTTTTCAATTCCCCCCGGCCGGTGAAAAGCGGCACTGTGCCGTGAAGTGCGTCACATGTGTTTGGCGGAAAGAGTCGACGCACCCGCAGATCTGTGCGGGGTGCAGGAATTGCCGGAACGGCGTGCAGGGGCCGTACAGCCCGCCGCCCGGACCGCCGGCTCCGGGGAGGGGCATGTACGGCGCCTTGAACCTGCATCACGGTCCGCAGATCGAGGACGGCGATGGCCTGCGAGAGCGTCTCCCGCGCACTCTCAGCTCCAGTCGGCGCTCCGCGACAGAAGTGCCCGGGGCGTGCCGCTGAGCTAGGTGGACGGCCGCTCCTGGTAGACAGCGGGTATGCCAGCCAGAGCCGTGAGGCGACTCATCCGGCGGACGTACCCGCTTCCTCCGGATCGCGCCTCCTCTCGTCGAGCGCTCTCGCGTCCGGTTCACCGAGGTTTTGCTCCTGCCCGTCCTCACTGAGATGCACAAGCGACGAGGCGGCCATGAGCTGAAGTCTGTCCGCGCCTGCCCGGAAAGCCGCACTGGCCTCGTCTGCCGGGCACCAGGGCACGATCATTGGAGTGACGGTCAACGGCGCGCGCTCCACCTGCCACACACTGATCCACTTGTGGATGAAGGCGCCCTCGCCGTCTTCGCCGCTGCCGTCCTCGGACACCCTCGCTGCGACGATTCGGCCAGGCCAAAGCCGCACGTCCCGCAGGATCGCCGGCTCGGCCATGTCCCTGCGCCGCAGCGCAGTGGGCAGTGCGCCCGGGTCCGGCTCCCGCAGCCTGGCGTCCTGCCGTTCACCCGTGGGACTGACGGTGTGGTACACGACGAGGGTGTGCTTCATCCCTGAGACCTGTTGCGTCATCGGGTAGACGGGGACCGTCGCTCGCCTCCCCTGTTCCGCCGTAGGCGGAAGGGCTTGTGAGCGCCCGCGCTGTGTCCCGGGACGCGAAGGGCACCTTGTTCAGGGCCTGTTGTGGTTCTTCCGGCGTCCGGCAGCCGCCTCGCGGAACTGTTCGCACACGGAGAACGTTTGCTTGAGCGTCATCTGCCTCTCCACCAGGCGGGCCAGGGCGTAGATGCTCCCGGCGTAGAGCTCTGCCATCGCCAGGGCCCGGTGCGCCAGTTCGCGAACACGGTCCGCCTCGGCGAGGTGCCGGGCGGTCTCCTCGGCCTGCCGTCGCATGGTCTCCTCGAGCTCCTCGGCCCTGGACACCGCCTCCGCGGCGCGTTCCTGTGCCTGCCTGAGCTCCTCAGCGGCCTGACGGCGCGCCTGCAGCCGTTCCGACGTCCACCAGGGAGGTCAGGCGCTGCCGCTCCTGGTCTGTCATGTCGGGCAGGGCGGTGCGGCACGCTGCGCGGGTGGTCGCCGAGCTGTATGACGACCACCCCGACTACAAGGGCGCATGGCGGCCGTTGTGACCGTGCGGCTCAGACGCGGGAGCGCAGGTAGCCGGGCAGGTGTTTGTCGCAGCAGGCCCACTTTGCGCCGGACTTGTCGGTGACGGCGTACTTGGGTGTCTCGGTGCAGGGCTTGGCCTTGCTGCCTCCCCAGGTGCAGCGGTTCTTGCTGGCGTGGCCGGAGATGACGTCGGGGTCGTGGCGCTGGACGTCGACGGCGGGCGGGCGTTTGCCGGTCAGTTCCGCGACGGCCATGACTTCCTCGGCGCCGAAAGCGCGGCTGACGCCGGAGGGGCTGAGGCCGGCGGCCACGCCGAGGGATTCCAGCGTGTGCGGGCGAGGCTGGTGGAAGATCCGGCCGTAGGCCAGGAGCAGCCGGATCTTCTCGTCGGCATCCCGCTTGATCTCGACGAGGTCTTCGAGAGCGACCAGGAGTGCGTCGTGCTGTGGGCCGTGCTCCTGTGCCGCCTTGACCGTCTTCTTGTACCAGGCGTGCCACGCATGGTGCCTGGCGTCCAGCGTGTCGCGTTCCTCCTGCGGGTCAGCCGGCCGCGGCCAGCGGATGGCAGTGATGTCCTCGTAGCGTGCTCGGAACATCTCCGGCGTCTCATCAGTCATGCCGTGAAGCCTGCACGAAATTTTGAATGAGTACAAGCAGCTTGAGGGGACGCAAGTTCCCGTGACTGCAGGGGTACTCGCTGAAGCGCCCCCCGGCCCTCGCCTCAACGCTCCTGCGGCGTGAAGTTCACGTCTCACCGGCGCGGCCGGAACGGGGAGGCATGAGCACGCAGGCCTTCCAGGCGCCCACCGTCTGCCGCCGTTCACCCCTTGCGCGAGACGGTAAGGGTGCCGACGCCCTACATTCCCGCCCGTCCGGAACCGGCAGACCGTCTTCACCCCGAAGGCACCAGTACCCGGGCCGAAAGGAACAGCGCCGTGAAGAACATCGAGGACGGCCTCAACGTCCACCACGGACATGCCTACGGACCGCTCACCGAGGCCGCGCTGCGCCGTGCGGCCAACGGCCGCCGACGGCTCGACCGACTTCAGCACGAGGCCTTCGCCCTGAGCGATGGCCAGGTGCGCTACGAGGTCTACCGCATCATCCGGTACGTCACTCAAGGCACACCCAGCGCCAACCAAGTCTTCAGTCTCGCCCGGGAGATCCGCCGCGGTACCCGACTTGACCTCACCGTCCCGGACCGGCTGCCCAGCGCCTGACCTGGCCCGCGCCGCCGGGTCAGCCGGCTGATTGCCGAGCAGGTTTCCGAGCCCGCTCGGTGTCTGACACCGCTCGTGTGGACGGCTGCGCCCCGTCAGTGTCTTTGGCGGCGCCGGTGCGGCGGGCGCGTGCCCGGTTGCCCGGCGGCTGCAGCATCGGCCGGACACAGGATGCGTCGCCGGGCGGTCCAAACTCGGCCCGGCAGAGGTGATCGCGAGCGCCAGGCCACGGCGCGGAAGGCGCGGGGCGAACCGCACTCACTGGGGGCCAAGAAGGACCTGGATGCTGTCCTGCTGCGCGGTCGGCCGGTGCGGCGGCAGGGCGCGGAGCGCGATGTCGTACGCCGTCGTGCCGAGGGGGAGGACCACGAGCGGGGACGATGCCGGGAAGGTGTCGTGGACCATGGCCACGCCTGCGAAGCCCCGGGCCCTCCTCAGGCAGCCATCGGCCACGGGCGGACGCACGCAGATCGGCCCGGGCGTGCCGGTCAGAACTTGGCATACCGGACATCGAGGCAGTCGCTGTACATTTGCGCTTCCAGGAGCGCGAGGACGGCCGCCCGCTGGCAGAAGTCGCACACTCCTTCCAGCGTATGCGCGCCCCACAAGCACACCAGAACGTAACCGTCAGGCTCGTCGGCTGTCGCGGTCGGCACGACGCACGCTTCAGCCGTAAAGCACTCTGCGCACGGGTAGGCCGGTGGGTCACCGCCCTGGGTGACCGCCTCGTAGAAGCTCCCCGCGCCGTACGCGTCCACTGTGCTTCCGAGGTCGTCGTATGCCTTGCCGCACAGCAGGCAGCCGACGGGCCGCACACCGTCGTTTCCGGGGGTGACGGGCGCTGCGAAGTGGCCGCAGGACAGGCAACGCAGTGTGTACTCACTGTCAGGCCCGAGCTTCTCGCCCAGGGGGCCAAGGCGGTGGTCGACCAGTCCGCGGATCCGGCCGACCAGGGGCCGGATGGTCTCCATCAGTTCCCATGCCTCTTCTGCTGCATCACTGGTGTCGTTGGGCAGCAGTTCCTCGTCGATGAACGTCAAAAGCAGGTCGAGGACCGGTATGGCGCGCGCCTCCACGGCGACGGCGGTTGTCGGTTGCGCCGAAGTGCGTGAGACGGTTGCGTAGCTCGACGAGCGCCTTGAGGGCGGCGTCCTCCGGAGCGATGGGGTTCGAGACCTTCACGTCGTCGCGCAGGCGCTCCAGTGCGACCGGTGTTCCGACGCTCTTGAAGTCACCCTGGCGGTGGAGCCGCTCGTCGAACTTCTCGGGTTTCACCCAGACCAGGGCGGGGTTATGCAGCTCCAGACGCGCCTTGAACAGGGTCTCCGCCGCGAATTGAAGGTGGGGTACCGCGTACTTCAGCGCGCGGCCTTCCGGCTCGTCGATCAGAGAGCTGACTGAGCTGTGCAGGTAGTCAAGGCCGTTGATGATGACCGGGAAGTGCATGTCATCGCGGCTGCTCATCCTGTCCTCCCTGGGTGGCGGCGGCCTCGGTAGGGCTCACTCAGCTGAAGCCTGATCACCGAGTCCACCGCCAGCCTACGAACTCCCTTCCGGTCTGGCGTCGCAGTGCGGAACACGCGGACAGGCTGTGCCCACGGCTCGCGGCACGGGCCAGCACCGAGAAGGTGGGCTCGCGGTCCCCACGGCATCAGGGGGTGACGTGCGCGCCGTCGAGCCGCCGGTGCACCATCGATAGCGTGGTGAGCAGTTCCAGCAACTCCTCGTCGGTGACGGTGCGGTGAAGGCGCGGCTCGTGTGCGGCTGGGTTGCGGTACATGCTGAACAGGCCCTTGACCAGGTTCGCCAGCCCCTTCTGCTCATCCAGTTCGGGCCCCGTGGCGTTCGCGTTGATGGCCACCCGGGCCGTGCCGTGGCCCGGCATGAGCACCGCGTCGACCAGCCGCGCCCCGTCCAGGCCCTGACCGGTGAGCTGCCGCAGCCGGTCGGCCACTGACTTGACCGCCTCCAGGCTGGCGTGGAAGGGGTTCTTGGCCAGGATCTCCAGGGTGCAGTAGCGCAGCACCTCCGGATGCGTGGAGCGGCGGCGCAGCTCGGCCCGCACGGAACTGGCGTGCCGTGCGGCCTCGCTCAGCGTGGCAGCCGCCGGCCCCCTGGCCACCTGCCCCTGGTCGTTCACCCGCAGCCCGACATGGACGAGGACTTCGTTGAGGTCGTCCTGCCGGCGCGAGAACGTGTGCGGCTGCTGCACGTAGCGCACCGGGGCCATCGCCACTTTGATGAACGCGATCACGCAGTTCGACGCACCCTGGCGTGCCTGCTGCGCCAGCAGCGCCGCGGCCAGCCGGTCCCGCTTGTTGCCGCCGTCGACGTCCGGCACCTTCACGACGGCCAGCAGCTGCCCGATCTCCCGCCCGGTCAAGCCGTGAGCGGTGTCGCCGAGCACCCCTGCCACCGCCGTGACGACTGTTGCCAGCCAAGGCTCGTGACGTGTTGCCATGTCCCGTCCCCTTCCCCTCGTCCCATGGCCAACCGTCCAGGATGACACGGGCACGGAAGACAGACGCCCCCTTCTCCACGCCCGTGAAAGACCGCGACCCCAGACATCCTCCGGGGCCGCGGTCGGCCCCCCGGTCTGGCCGGGGGCCGAATCCTGCGGCCGGTCAGCGGCCCCGGGTGTCGTGGAACCCCGGGGCCGCCGACCGGGCCTCGATGACAGCTACGCCGTGTCCCTTTCGAGACCGACGGTGGCCGTGAACTGCGCCTGCCGGGACGGCCGGGAGACCAGCTCGGCGGGCGTCTGCGCGAGGTCGACGCGCGGGTGGGCGGATCCGTCCACCGGGTTCAGCAGCCGGGCCGTCCACCCCTCGGCGCTGCGGACCACCTCCATGGCGGCCTGGTCGGCCAGCGGCAGCACGGTCAGCAGGGTCCAGGCCTCCTGCCGGGCCAGCCCGGCCGTGGGGTGCCCGTAGTGCTCGGCCAGCCGGTCGCCGACCGCGCTCACTCCCTGGCGGCACACGCTGCCCACATACCGACAGCCGCAGCGGCTGTCCCACGCGACATACACCGCGCAACTCGCCGCCACCCGGCGGCGCAGGAGTGCCGGACCGGCCGGACACACCACCACCGGCGAGCCCCCGCAGCCGTCTCCGGCCGCGGGAAGGTCGAGCACCGGGCCCACCAGCCGCAGCACCGGCCGCAGCGCCCGACTGATCTGCGCGGGCAGGGCGGGACCGGCGCTCACTCGCCGCCCTCCTCGTCCTCGTCCTCGTCGTCGATCACGATGATCGAGGTATCGGCCGGCCCGAAGGCGACGAGGATCTCGTCGAGCTTGTCCAGCTGGTCACGCAGAGCCTGGACCCCGTCGAAGGTGCCGAAGACCCCCTTGCCACGCTGACGGCTCATCCGGGCCAGCGCCCGCGCGGCCTTGGACGCGGAGGTGATGCCCTGCTCGAGCGTCCGGCGCTGGCGCGCGTCCTCCGCCTCGGGATCCTCCGGCTTGCCGTCCGTCTTGGCCTTGGCCTCCGCGCGGTTCTTGGCGACGGTGGCCACAGCCAGGGCCGGGTCGGCGGCGTAAACGAGGTCCCACTCGTAGTCGATGATCATCTGCTCGCCGGTCTTGTCGAGCATGGGCTCGCCGTCGCGGACCCGCACCCCGTCGACGTCGCGGTCCTGGGTGTGGAACAGCTTGGGCAGCACGGCCGGGTCGGCGGCGACGTGGGCGTGGGCGATGGAGTGCAGCATACGCAGGCCCCCGGCCGTCTTCGACAGCAGCTCCAGAAGCTTCACCGGCGTCGCCCGGAAGGGCGCCTTGCGGCTGTCGCGGTCGGTGCCCTCCTTCGAGCCGCGATCCCGCGTGATGTAGCCGTCGAGGATCGCGGCGGTCCCGCCGAGCACGGTCAGCTCCGCCACCGCGCCCGCCTCACCGGCCAGGGCCCGGCGAAGGACATCGTCGAGGACCTCGAAGACGTCGTCGCCCTTCGTCAGCTCCCACGCCCGCTTCCACACCGTGTCGGTGATCGTGCCGCCGTTGCCGAAGGCCCGCAGCGGCTGCTCGATGCCTTCCTGGCTGCGGTAGGCCGACAGCGCCATGGGAGCCAGGTGGTCGCTGATGCGCTGCCGGTCGGCCTTGCCCATCCCGAATTCCTGCTTGATCAGGCGGTTCATGCCATCCGCGTGCGGGGCCGCGAGCACGGCGTGCTGGTGGACCGCAGCCGACCACAGCCGGTGCGCCGGGATCCCCAGCAGCTCGTGCATCAGCTGCGCTCCCACCGTGCCCGACAGCACCTGGTACACGTCCGGGGCGATCAGGTCCTCGCCCCGGGCATGCCGGTAGACGCGCTGCATACCCTGCGTGTTCTGCGCTCCCGGGGTCCACGCGGTGACGTGGACGTGCAGGTTGGCCAGCAGGTCGTCGCGGGCCGCCACCAGGTCCGGCAGGCGAGCGCCGTCGTCCGCCCGCGCCCCGACCACGACGGTCGCAGGGAACGCGACCGTATGGCCCTCGCGGCGGGTGGCCTCGGTCAGCGTGGGCGCCGCCAGATTCTTGCGAACTCGCGCGGTCAGTTCGCCCACCCGCCGCCGCGCCGCCGTCTGCTCCGCGCGGCTGCGTTCGCCGGAGTGCTCGGTGGAGCCGATGACAGAGGCGGTGCAGGCCGAGATCGCAGCCTCGATGTCACCGCCGGCACGCGCCAGCCACATACTCACCAGCCGGCTGTTGCCGTCGCCCGAGACGAGATACGTGTCCGTGGTGCCGTCGGTGTACGTGACACGCATCACGAACAGAGTCAGCGGCTCCTTCACGCCCTGCTGGAGCACGCTCGCGGTGTAGTCGTTCTCGCCCTTCTGGGCGTTGAACGTCTTGCGCATGCTCTCGGCGACCGCCTGGGCCAGCGCCTTGCGATCCTGCATGTGGACGGTGAAGACCGCGTACGGCGTGCCGGTCTCGGCATCGGTCAGCGTCTCGTACGACGTCACCAGCGCCAGCGACGGCGCCACATCCATGGCCGTGTGCAGCTGGTCCGCCCACCGCTGGTTGATGAAGTCCGGCAGGACATCGAGGTCGAGGTAGCGAAAGTGCGGCGCCGTCGCGTACAGCGTGCCGCCCACCACCGGCTTGGCCGTCAGCAGGCTGACCGGCTCACCGTCCACCAGGGCCCGCAACCGCACGGGATCCACGGCACCCGAGGTGACGGCGCTCGCCGCGTCCTCGTCCAGCGAGGTGTCGGGGTTGTCGAGCAGCACCTTGCGCGTACCGCGGAGCTTGGTCACCGGCAGCGGGTCCGCCACCGGCTGGGGACGGCGCAGCAGCGGAGGCAGGCCGTCATCGGGCTCGAGCCCGTCCAGACCGTCGAAAGCGTCAAAAGAAGTCATGATCTCGCCCTCCCGGGCGTAGCGCGCAGCAGGAAACCCACGGGCAGGGACACCCCTGCCTCCACTGCGCGCCGTCCACAGGGGGCGGCGAGCGCCGTCACGCTCGATCAGCGGCTCCCACGCCGTGATGTCCCGTGCCGACCGGCATTCCACGGTTCCAGGCGAGCTGCTGGTCAGCCGGTCCTAAGACCGAACTCCCGTCGACGACGGGTGCCAGCCGCTCTTCATGCCTCAGTTCGAACCCTGCGGCATGCAGTTCCGTGTATCCAGAGCGGTGCGCGGCCGGCACAGCAGCGCCGGCGACCACCGAGTGTACGCCAGCCCGCCCCGAACCCTGCCGAATTGCTACAAACGATCAAAACAGGCGTTGTCCGATACACCTCCACCCGGACCATCGACATGGCGGAAACAACCCTATTCAGGCGTCTCGCCCAGCCCCGGCACCGAAGCATCATCCGATCTCATCCCCGCCACTCTGTTCGCGCAGAGTGCGCAGCCACGTCTCCATGAACCCGAACGCGCCGGCCTCGTCTCCGGGAACCCGGAAGAGGCCCGGGTCGGCCGCGAGCTGCTCCATGAGCGTCTCGTACAGCCCGTCGAAGAGCGGCTCGAGACAGACGGCCAAGCCCTCGGCGAAGTGCCTGGGGGAGGGGCTCAGAGAGATGACGTGGTCCAGGATCGGGAACATGCCCCATTCGTCGATCCGCGCCCGCAATGGGGCCAGCGCCGGCGTATCCGGCATGAACAAGGCGTGCATCGCGTACAGCCCGTAGAACATCCGCAGCCCGCCCAGCACCGTCCGGGCCCGCAGCAACTGCTCATCACTGGCCCGCTGAATCGGTCCCAACAGATCGGCACGCTGCTGGAGCAGTCCCCAGTCCACCGGCGGACTCTCACCACGCTCAACGGCCCCCAGCATCTGCGCCCAGTCCTCGGCCGCAAGCCCGAACCGGCCGGAGGCGGCGAACGCCTCGGCCAGCGCATCCGCCCCCACCTCCTGCGCCCCCAGACCGATCGCCGCCACCAGGTGCACCATCCCCTTGAAGTCCGGCCCGTCCGGCACGTCCTCATCAGCCTCGAGCGCCACGCGCACCACGGCAGGATCTGCAGACCCCCGGTACGGCCGTGCCGCAATCAGCCGCCCGGCGGCCTCGTACAGCGCATCGGCTGCCTCTTCCCCCCCCCGCCGCACCGCGTGCGACCTCCAGCAGCCGATGCGACACCGTCCCCCGCTGCACCCACACCACGGCCTCACGCACAGCAGCCAGCGGCGGCTCCGGCACCTGCACCGCTCCCGGCTGCGCAGCCACGCCCGCCTCGGCGAACCACTCCAGCACCGCCGCGCTCTCCACCACCGGATCAACCACATCCACCACCGACCCCCCGGCCGCGCCCCAGCCCCCGCCGCCGATGCCGCGGCAGCAGTCCCGCCCGCCGCCAGCTCTCCAACTGGCTGACCGTCACCACTAGCCCACGCGCAGCCAGTTCACGTACCACCTGCAGATCAGCCGGACTCGGCGCTCCTCGTGCCATGCCCACCATTACAACCCCGAGAGGTGCAATTTTCTGCGGACCCGCCGCTCTGGCTCACTGGACTCGGCACCACCCAGACATCCGCCAACTCCAGAAGACAGAAGGCCCGACCATGACCCCAGAACACCGAAACCGCATCCGAACCAGGACCGCCGCCGGCCTCGCCACCGCGTTCCTCGCCCTCCTCATCGCCGGCGCTCTCCGCCACCCCGGCCACCTGATGAGCATCCTGCTCATCCTCACAGCTGCACTCGGCGCGACCACCGCCACCCTCGCCGCAGCCTTCGCCCCCACCACCGCCACCCGCACAGCGGCCCGCCACACCCTCGACCTCCTGCTGCGCCTCGTACCCTGGTACACAGTGTGATCTCCAAGCCGGGAGGCACCAGCCCCGAATCTGGATCCACCGAAATTTTCACCCGAAGGAAGCGGCCGGTCTCGCCCCGCTCCCGGCCCTCTGTAGCCAGCCGCCCGCGAACGCGGGCCGGGTCCGGGAGCGCAGCGAACGGACCCCAAGGCTCCTTCCAGGAGCGCAGCGACGAAGGAGCCGCTGGCTCGAAGCGCAAGCGGAGAGCCAGAAGGGCACTCACCCAACCTCCGGAAACAGCAAAAGTTCTGACGGAAGGAAACATAGGCTCGGAGCGCAGCGCAGAGCCAACTCCTGGCAACGCGAGGAGTTTCACTCCGTTACCCCGCGCGCAGCGCGGGGCTTCGCTTGGCCTCCTCGATGAGGGTCTCCACGATCTTGGACTCGGGGACGGTCTTGATGAC
>NZ_JBHJPX010000033.1:0-29745 GCF_042262425.1 Streptomyces sp. NPDC056373 | reverse complement strand
TTTTTAACCACCCCCCCCCCGGGTGGCGGCCCCGGGCAACACCCCCGCCCCGCCCCCTAATGCAGCCCCCCGCTCCCCCGCGGCCGGGCCCCGCGCCCCTGCAGGGGCGCGGGACCGTCGCATGGGCCGAACGCCGGGCAGGGGAAAAGGAGTTCGAGGGGGTCGTACGGGTGTTCCGCGCCGGGTTTGTTCGGTTTTTCGCCGGGCACTCGAACAGCAGCGGAAGCAGAAGGAAGATGATGAGTCGTGGAGTCCATGGACACCAGTGAGAAGCCCGTCGTCCGTCAGTACGAGACCGGCTGGTCGAAGGCACGCCGTCTGCGCGGAAAGGCCGCGCTGCGGACCTGCCTCCCCGCCGTGGGAGACCGGGGAACCCCCGGGACGATGCGCTCCGGGCCGGAGTGGAACATCGTCCGGGGCGAGGACTGATTCCACCTGACGCCCCTCCGCGGCGCGGCGCGGTGACGATCCCGGTAACTCCGCGCATCGGCAACCAAAAGAAGTGATGTTCACATCCGCCGGTTCACGACTAAGGTGAACCGAATGAAGGCTCTCGTGCTGTCCGGCGGCGCAGGAACAAGACTGAGGCCGATCACGCACACGTCGGCCAAGCAACTCGTGCCCGTGGCCAACAAGCCCGTGCTGTTCTACGGGTTGGAGTCGATCGCCGAGGCCGGCATCACCGACGTGGGCATGATCGTCGGGGAGACGGCCGCGGAGATCGAGGAGGCGGTCGGAGACGGGTCGAAGTTCGGCCTCGACGTCACCTACATCCCCCAGGAACGACCCCTCGGGCTGGCCCACGCCGTACTGATCGCCCGGGACTACCTCGGTGACGACGACTTCGTGATGTACCTCGGCGACAACTTCGTCGTCGGCGGCATCACCGGCCTCGTCGAGGAGTTCCGCGGCAACCGGCCCGACGCCCAGATCCTGCTCACCCGCGTCGCCGACCCACGCGCCTTCGGAGTCGCCGAGCTCGACCCGTCCGGCCAGGTCGTCGGCCTGGAGGAGAAGCCCGACCAGCCCAAGAGCGATCTCGCCCTGGTCGGCGTCTACCTGTTCACGCCCCTCATCCACGAGGCGGTCCGCGCCATCGAACCCTCCTGGCGCGGCGAACTGGAGATCACCCACGCCATCCAGCACCTGATCGACACCCGCGCCGACGTGCGCTCCACGGTCATCAAGGGCTACTGGAAGGACACCGGCAACGTCGGCGACATGCTCGAGGTGAACCGCACGGTCCTCGAAGCCGTGGAGCGCCGCATCGACGGCGACATCGACGACGCCTCGGAGACCATCGGGCGCGTCGTCCTCGAGGAGGGCGCACGGATCGTGGGCTCGCGTGTCGTCGGGCCGGTCGTCATCGGCTCGGGCACCGTCGTCAGCAACTCCTACATCGGTCCCTTCACCTCCGTCGCCGAGAACTGCCGTATCACCGACAGTGAGCTGGAGTTCTCGATCGTGCTGCGGGACTCCTCGATCCAGGGCGTCGGCCGGATCGAGTCCTCGCTGATCGGCCGGCACGTCGAGGTGACCCCCGCCCCCAGCGTCCCCAGCGCCCACCGCCTCGTCCTCGGAGACCACAGCAAGGTGCAGATCACTTCATGAACCTCCTCGTCACCGGCGCCGCCGGGTTCATCGGCTCCCGCTACGTCCGCGCCCTGCTCGCCTCGGACGCGCCCGACGCGCCGCGCATCACCGTGCTGGACAAGCTCACCTACGCCGGCACCCTCGACAACCTCGAACTGACCCACCCACGGCTGGAGTTCGTGCAGGGCGACATCTGCGACGCCGAACTGGTCGACAAGCTGACGGCCGACGCTGACCAGGTCGTGCACTTCGCCGCCGAGTCCCATGTCGACCGCTCGATCAGCGGCGCCGCCGACTTCGTCCGCACCAACGTCCTCGGCACCCAGACCCTGCTGGACGCCGCCCTGCGCCACGACGTGGGCCCCTTCGTGCACGTCTCCACCGACGAGGTCTACGGCTCCATCGAGTCCGGCTCCTGGCCGGAGGACCACCCGCTCCAGCCCAACTCGCCGTACTCGGCCTCGAAGGCCTCCTCCGACCTGCTCGCGCTCGCCTACCACCGCACCCACGGCCTGGACGTGCGCGTCACGCGCTGCTCCAACAACTACGGCCCGCACCAGTTCCCCGAGAAGGTCATCCCGCTGTTCGTCACCAACCTCCTCGACGGTCACACGGTGCCGCTGTACGGCGAGGGCCGCAACGTCCGCGACTGGCTGCACGTGGACGACCACTGCCAGGGAGTCGACCTGGCCCGCACGAAGGGCCGGCCCGGCGAGGTCTACAACATCGGCGGCGGCACCGAACTCACCAACAAGGAACTCACCGGCCTCCTGCTGGACGCGTGCGGGGCGGACTGGGACCGGGTGGAACACGTCGAGGACCGCAAGGGCCACGACCTGCGCTACTCCGTCGACTGCACCAAGGCCCGCGACGAACTCGGCTACCGCCCCCGCCACGACTTCACCACCGGCCTCGCCGAGACCGTCGCCTGGTACCGCGACAACCGCGCCTGGTGGGAACCCCTGAAGCAGCGCGTCGCCCAGGAGCGGGCATGAGGTGGCTGGTCACCGGTGCGGGCGGGATGCTCGGCCGTGACGTCGTCGAGGAACTGACGAACCGCGGCGAGAACGTCGTCGGCCTCGACCGCGCCGCCCTGGACATCACGGACCCCGCGGCCGTCGACGCCGCCGTACGGCAGCACCGCCCCGACCTCGTCGTGAACTGCGCCGCCTACACGGCCGTCGACGACGCCGAGACCGACGAGGCCCGCGCCCTGGAGGTCAACGGCGACGGCCCGCGCCTGCTGGCCCGCTCCTGCGCCGCGCACTCCGCCCGGCTCATCCACGTCTCCACGGACTACGTCTTCTCCGGCGAGGCCCGCACCACCCCCTACCCGGAGGACCACCCGACCGGCCCGCGCACCGCCTACGGCCGCACCAAGCTGGCCGGCGAGCAGGCCGTCCTGGAGGAACTGCCCGGCGGGAGCGCGATCGTGCGCACGGCGTGGCTGTACGGCGTCCACGGCGCCAACTTCGTCCGGACCATGATCGGACTCGAGGCCCGCCGGGACACCCTCGACGTCGTCGACGACCAGCGCGGGCAGCCCACCTGGAGCGCGGACGTCGCCGAGCGGATCGCCGGCCTCGGGCCCCGGCTCGGCCCCGACGCGCACGGTGTCTTCCACGCGACCAACTCCGGCGAGGCCACCTGGCACGACCTCGCCCGCGAGGTGTTCTCCCTCATCGGCGCCGACCCGGACCGGGTGCGCCCCACCAGCAGCGCGGCCTTCCCCCGGCCGGCGCCCCGCCCGGCGTACAGCGCCCTCGCGCACCGGCGGTGGCAGGAGATCGGCCTGCCCCTGCCGCGCGACTGGCGCTCCGCCCTGCACGAAGCACTGCCCCGCATCCGCAAGGAAGGTCTTCCTCGTGAAACGCCATGAGTTCCTCCGGGAACTGCACAAGGTCAGCGCCAATCGCAACTACCTGGAGATCGGCGTCAACGACGGGCGCAGCCTGACGCTGTCGCGCGTCCCCAGCATCGCGATCGACCCCGCCTTCAAGGTGGTCTCGGAGCTGCGGTGCGACGTCCACCTGGTGAAGGCCACCAGCGACGACTTCTTCGCGCGTGAGAACCCGCTCCAGCACCTCAAGGGCGGCCGCCACCCGCTGCGCAACCTGCGCCGCGGCCGCAGCCCGATCGGCTACTGGCGCCGCACGACGCTGGACCTGTCGTTCATCGACGGCATGCACCTGTTCGAGTTCGCGCTGCGCGACTTCATGAACGTGGAGAAGTACTCGGACTGGGGCAGCGTGATCGTCCTCGACGACATGCTGCCGCGCAGCGTGGACGAGGCGGCCCGGGACCGGCACACCAACGCCTGGACCGGCGACGTCTTCAAGATCACCGAGGTGCTGGCGCGCTACCGCCCCGACCTGGTCACCGTGCAGGTGGACACCGCACCCACCGGCCAGCTGGTCGTCTTCGGCGCAGACCCGAACAACAGGGTCCTGCACGACAAGTACGACGAGATCATGGCCGAGTACAAGATCCCCGACCCGCAGAAGGTTCCCGAGGCGATCCTGGAACGGGCCGGTGCGGTCCGCCCCGAGGCCCTCCTGGAAGCGGGCTTCTGGCGGCCCCTCGCCCAGGCCCGCAACCGCGGCCTGCCTCGCTCCGTCGGCTGGGAGCCCTTGCGCAAGGCCCTCCAGCAGGTCGGCGTCAGCCGCTGAGACGACGGCGCCGGCCACCGCCCGGGCGGTGGCCGGCGCCGACGGCCTTCCCCGCCCGGCGGGACACCGGCCGGGACGCGGGAATCACCGCCCTGGACGCGCGCGACACAGGCCCGGACGCTGTATGCGTCCGGGCCTGCGATGCGTCCGGTCCCGCGGTGTGCCGGTGCTCCGGCTGCCTCAGCCGTCGGCCGGGGTACTCGGCCCGCCCCGCAGTTGCGCGTAGTACGCCCGGCAGGCCTCGTACGACGGCAGCAGCCCCCGCCGCTCCGCCTCGGCCAGCGTGGGTGCCTGCTCGTCCTTGGGGGACAGGAGCGGGGTGATGCCCTCGGGCCACTCGATGCCCAGGGCCGGGTCGAGCGGGTGGATGCCGTGTTCGCGGCCCGGGGCGTAACCCTCCGAGCACAGGTAGACCACCGTCGCGTCGTCCGTGAGGGCCATGAAGGCGTGCCCGAGGCCCTCCGCGAGGAACACCGCGTGGCGCGTGTCGTCGTCGAGCCGCACGGCCTCCCACTTCCCGTAGGTGGGGGAGCCCACGCGGATGTCGATCACCACGTCCAGGACGGCACCGCGCACACACGTGACGTACTTCGCCTGGCTGGGCGGCACGTCGGCGAAGTGCACGCCCCGCAGCACACCCCGCCGCGAGACCGAGCAGTTCGCCTGGGCCAGGGACAGGTCGTACCCCGTCGCCTCACGGAACTCCGCACCGCGGTACCACTCGTGGAAACTGCCCCGGTCGTCCGGGAAGATCTTGGGTTCCAGGACCCAGGCGCCCGCTATCTCCAGGGGTCGCATGCTGTCACCGCCCTCCGGTCTTGATGCGGGCATTCACCTTCCGGCGCGCGGCGCCGAGCACGCGTCGCGCGCGCCGGGCCAACCGCAGCGCGACACCGGGCCCCGCCGCCGGCGTCACCAGCACGCTCCCGCCGCCGGCCCGCAGCGCGAACGGCAGGCCGGCGAAGCGAGCCCCCTCGGCGGCGGGGTTCAGGCACACGGCCACCCGCCAGACGTCGCCCGAGAGGTCCTCGGCGGGCAGGTCCGCCGCCAGCACCGAGCCCGGCCGGTCCGCGTCGGGGGAGAGGGTGCCGGACGTCTCCAGGATCCGGCTGGAGGAGACGAACCTCAGCCGGACCTTCCTGTCGCCCGTGACGTACACCGGAAGCACGACACCGAACCGCTCGCCGGAGACGGTGACGTCCCCCAACTGCACACGGTTCAGCCCGAGCCGCTTGCCGCGCGCGCCGAGCTCCAGGGAGAGGTTGCCGTGCGGTTCGGTCCAGTACGGCAGCACCGGGAGGTCGCCGACGACTCCGGCGGGGGGCGTGGGCCGGTCCTCGCGCGGCGCCGGGCCCAGCCGGCACTCCTTGGTCCAGCCGCCCGACTTCACCCGGACGAGCGCGTCCCAGACGCCCTCGCGGGGCAGGTCCGCCGGGTCGACGGTGGCGGTCGCCCGCAGCACCAGCCGGACCTCCTCGCCGTTCCCGGCCGGCACCGTCTCGCGGGTGAACTCCACCGGCTGGAAGTACTGCGCGGCGCTGGAGCGCTCCCGCAGCAGCAGATCGGCCGTGGCCTGCCCGAACCGCGCGGCGGTCTCCGAGGCCACCCAGCGCACCGCTTCGGTGACGTCCTTCGGCACGTCGGTCAGCGGCGTGGCCCCGGCGCCGGCGGGGAACAGCATCGGAGCGCCGCCGGAGAGGTACTCGGCCGTGAAGCCGATACGGAGCGAGCCGTCGCGCCACTCGATGTCCCCGGGGGCCGCCGCGGGGGCGACGCCCGCTTCCCACTCCGCGAAGGCCACCACGTCGTCGTAGCGGTCGGCCGCCGTCAGCGCGGCGATGACCTGCTGCGTCGGCTGCAGTCCGGCCGCGACCCCCGGACCGAAGCGCTCGACCACGACCTCGTGGATCTCCCCGAACAGCTCCCTGCGGTAGTCGTCCGGCAGGTTCAGCAGGCGCCGGGACCGCAGCCGCTCCACCATCTCCACGCGCAGCCAGCGCCGGAACAGCCGGTCGCGCACCGGACCGGGCTCCGTGTACCGCTCGACGACGTCGAGGGCCTCGCGCAGGTTCGTGAAGTAGCCGACGGGGTCGAAGCGTTCGAAGCCGGCGTTGGAGCCGTCGTCCCGGCGGATGTGGTAGTAGCAGACGTAGTCGCTGAGCACCGAGACGTTCTCCGCGCGCAGATACGCCTCGGCGATGAAGACGTGGTCCTCCAGGCGCCTGCGGCCCTCGGGAAAGCGCAGGCCGATGCGGTCCAGGAAGGCCCGGCGGACCATCTTGTGCGGGGTGAGACTGTCGATGAGCGGGGCGTTCGCGACGGTGGCACGGGGGTGGTTGCGACGGAACAGCTCCACCGGCACCGCGCGTTTCCTGCCGGCCATCTTGCCCACGACGACGTCGGCGCCGTTGGCCACGCCGTAGTCGTACATCCGCTCCAGGGCCTCCTCGCCGAGGTAGTCGTCGTTGTCGACGAACATCACGAACTCGCCCCGGGAGGCCTCGATGCCGACGTTGCGGGGCTTGCCCGACCAGCCGGAGTTCTCCTGGTGGATGACCTTCATCCGGGGGTCCTCGGCGGCGAGCGCGTCGAGCCGGGCCGGGGTCTCGTCGGTCGAGCCGTCGTCGACGAAGATCACCTCGAACTCGTCGGGAGGCAGCGACTGCCGCTGCAGCGAGGAGATGCAGTCCTCGATGTAGATCCCCGGGTTGTACACGGGGACGATGACGCTGACCTTGACCGGCATCGGGTTTCCGGGCCCCTTCGGGTCGCTTGCCGTAGACGTCCTGTTGTACTGCGTGTCGCCCGATGCTAACCCGCCCGGCGAGGTCGCCTCACCTTCCGAGACCTCGCCGTGATCGTCTTCGCCCGCAGGGCAACTGAACTGCGCTGTCTGTCTGTTCGCGGTCAAGCGTGCTGCGGGCCGGAGCGGCCCGCAGCACCTAGGCTGAGGACGTGCGCCTGCTTCTCATGTCAGACACCCACCTGCCCGCACGGGCCAGGGAACTGCCCGCCCCCCTGCTCGCCGAACTCCCGCAGGCCGATGCCGTGTTCCACGCCGGGGACTGGGTCGACACCGGCACCCTCGATCTGCTGGAGGCGCGCTGCCGCAGGCTCGTCGCGGTGTACGGCAACAACGACGGGCCGGATCTGCGCGCCCGGCTGCCCGAGGTGGCGTACGCGGAGCTGGGCGGGGTGCGCTTCGGCGTGATCCACGAGACGGGCGCCAAGCAGGGCCGGGAACAGCGGTGCGCCGCCCGTTTCCCCGATCTGGACGTGCTGGTCTTCGGCCACAGCCACATCCCCTGGGACACCACGGCCCCCACCGGCCTGCGCCTGCTGAACCCGGGCTCTCCGACGGACCGCCGCCGTCAGCCCCACTGCACCTACATGACCGCCACGGTCGCCGGCGGGCGGCTCGCGGACGTGGAACTGCACCGGCTGCCGCCCCGCACACCGCGCTGAACGGCCCCACCGGGCCCGTGGCATGATCGCCGCATGGGTCAGGACGAGGGATACCTCCTGGACAACCGGCAGGCCGAGGCCGGCACCCGCTTCGACGCGCTGTCGGCTCTCTTCGACGCCTCGACGTTCCGGCACTTCGAGACGGCCGGGATCGCCGAAGGCTGGCGGTGCTGGGAGGTCGGGGCCGGCGGGCCGAGTGTCGCCGCGTGGCTGCGCGGGCGTGTCGGGCCCTCCGGGCGGGTGCTCGCCACCGACATCGACGTGTCCTGGACCGGGACGGACGCCACCGCCGGGGTCGAGGTGCTCAGGCACGACGTCGGCCGCGACGCGCCTCCGTCCGGCCCCTTCGACCTGGTGCACGCCCGTCTCGTCCTGGTCCACGTCCCCGAGCGCGAAGCCGCGCTGCGCTCGATGGTGCAGGCCCTGCGGCCCGGGGGAGTGCTGCTGGTCGAGGACGCCGACCCCGCGCTGCAGCCGCTGATCTGCCCCGACGAGCACGGCCCCGAGCAGCAGCGGGCCAACCGGCTCCGCACCGGCTTCCGGGAACTGCTGCGGCAACGCGGCGCCGACCTCTCCTACGGGCGCGGACTGCCCCGGCTGCTGCGCGAGGCGGGCCTCGTGGACGTCGAGGCCGACGCCTACTTCCCGATCACCTCGCCCGCCTGCGACGTCCTGGAGGCGGCCACCGTCCGGCAGGTCAGGGACCGGCTCGTCGCCGCGGGGCTCGCCACGGACGAGGAGATCGACGGGCATCTCGCCGCCGTGGAGGCGGGACGCCTGGACCTCGCCACCTCGCCGATGATCTCGGCCTGGGGCCGCAGACCGGCAGACGACGGCCCGCGGCCACTCACCTAGAGCCGGCCCTCTTCCGGGAAGCCGGTGCTGTCGAAACCGGGCTCCAGCTCGACACAGGTGGCGTTCAGGAAGAAGGCCACCATCTGGTACTGCCCCACCAGCATGACGATCTCGATCAGTTCGGCGTCACCGAAATGCCCGGCCAGAGCCTCCCAGGTCGCGTCGGACATCCTGGCATCGCCGTGCAGCTCGTCCGCCGCGCGGAGCAGGTGCCTCTGGAGGTCCGCCCAGCCGTGCGCCTCCGGCCCTTCGGCGATGCGGTCGATCTCCGCGTCCGTGACGCCCGCGGCCCTGGCCAGGGGGAGGTGCCGCCCCCACTCGTACCGGGCACCGGTGTTCCATGCCGTGCGCAGGATCAGTAACTCACGCACGTCCCCCGGCAGTCGGCCCGCGGCGAGCAACTGCCCACCGAAGGGCAGGAACTGCTCGTAGAGATCGGGATGGCGCACGAGCGTGGTGAAGATGTTCGGGATCCCGCCCCCGGGGTCGTGGGGAGCGGCGGCCAGCAGTTCCCGCGTCCGCGGGTCCCACTGTTCTTCGGGGAGCGGCTTCAGCCGCGGACGGTTCGGCCGTGCGGCTTCGTGGCGCTGTGACATGGCTGCCTCCGGTCTGCGAGGGACTCACCCCAGGAGACCGGAGACAGGCCGGGCGGGGAAGTACCGTGAGCTGTCAGCCCGTCGGGTCGAGAACGATCTTGCGCACACCGTCGGAGCGGCCGGCGAACAGTTCGTACGCCGCCGGTCCTTCGGAGAGTGCGAAGCGGTGCGAGACCACGACCTCGGGCTTGATCCGTCCGGCACGGGTGAGGGCCATCAGGGCAGGGAGTTCGTAGTGCACCGAGCACAGCCCGATGGCGAACTCCAGTTCCTTGACCTGCGCCAGGTACATGTGGAACGGGAACGCCTTGTTCTGGCTGACCCCGATCACACTGACCCGGCCCGCCTGCCGTACGGCCTTGCAGGCGAGCTGGATGGTGGCGTCGGAACCCACCGCCTCCACCACCGCGTCCGGCCCGCGACCGGCGGTCATGTCGCGGATGGCCGACCGCACGTCGTCACCCTCGACCGGCTCGACGCCCAGACCCGCGGCGAAGGCGCGGCGCTCGGCGACCAGGTCCACACCCAGCACCCGGGCCGCGCCCATCGCGAAGGCGGACTGCGCGGCCATCAGGCCGACCGGGCCGAGGCCGATGACCAGGACGGTCTCACCGGGCTGGATGCGGGCACGACGGCAGCCGTACCAGGCGGTGGGGGCGTTGTCCGTCAGGACGACGGCCGCCTCGTCGGAGATGTCCTCCGGCAGGCGCACCAGATTGACGTCGGCGCAGGGCACGGCCAGGGCCTCGGCCTGGCTGCCCTGGAGCTTCGGGCCGACTCCGTAGCAGAGCTCCGTGGCCGACGTGGCGCGCTCGCACCGGGCGGTGAGCCCGGCCGCGCACTGCCCGCACCGCGCACAGCCGACGGAGGCGGGCACCAGAACCCGGTCGCCGGGCTTGAAGCGGGTGACCTGGCCGCCGGTGTCGACGACCACGCCCACGCACTCGTGTCCTGGCGTGTAGCCCGGTTCGGGGCTGAACGCGTTGCCGCCGTAGATGTGCAGGTCGCTGCCGCAGATGCCGGCCGCGGTCACCCGCACCACCGCGTCGGCGGGGCTGGTGACGGCCGGGTCGGGGACGTCCCCGTAGCGGATGTCGTGACGCCCGTGGTAGGTCAGCGCCCTCATCGGATCTCTCCCTCCCTCGGCCCGGTCAGTCCGCGATCTTCAGCACCAGCTTGCCGCGGTTGTCACCACGGAACAGGCGCATCAGGGTCTCGGGGAACTCCGCGACCGAACCGGAGACCACGTCCTCCAGGGACTTCAGCCGGCCCTCCGCACGCCACGCGGCCATCTGCGCGATGCCCTCCGCGTACCGGTCGGCGTAGTCGAAGACCACGATGCCCGTCATGGAGGCGCGGTTGACCAGCAGCGACAGGTAGTTGGCGGGGCCCTGCGGCTCGGTGCTGTTGTACTGGGAGATCGCGCCGCAGACCACGACACGGGCACCGCGCGCCAGCCGCAGCAGGACGGCGTCCAGCACATCGCCGCCGACGTTGTCGAAGTACACGTCGACGCCGTCGGGGGCGTGCTCGCGCAGCGCCTTGCGGACGTCCTCGCTCCGGTAGTCGATCGCGGCGTCGAACCCGAACTCGTCCACCACCATCCGGCACTTGGCCTCGCCGCCGGCGATGCCGATGACCCGGCATCCGAGGATCTTGGCGATCTGCCCGACGACGCTGCCGACGGCCCCGGCCGCTCCGGAGACCACGACGGTCTGGCCCGGCTCGGGACGCCCGACCTCGATCAGGCCGAAGTAGGCCGTCAGGCCCGACATCCCGAGCGTGCCGAGATAGGTCGGCAGGGGAGCGGCCGCGGGGTCGACCTTGGTCACGCCGCGCCCGTCCGACACGCAGTACTCCTGCACGCCGAACGTGCCCGACACATGGTCGCCGACCGCGAACCCGGAGTGCCGGGAGGCGACCACCCGGCCCACCGCACCGGCGCGCATCACCTCGCCGATCTCCACCGGCCGGATGTAGGACCTGCCGGCGTTCATCCAGCCGCGCATCGCCGGGTCGATGGACAGGCAGAGCACCTGGACCAGGAACTCCCCTTCACCCGGCTGCCCCGCCGGCTCCTCGACGTGCTCCCAGTCGGTGGGGCGCGGCTCGCCCACGGGCCGTGCGGCCAGGCGTATCCGGCGGTTGATCGTGCTCATCTACGGGGCCTCTCCTCAGATGCATACCGCCCAGTCGGTACGGCCGTGAGCGTACGGGCGCCCGCTGTCCGAGGCAAGAGCCGGAGTGCCACGACTCACGGCTCATGCGGTCGGCTCGCCCCGGGCGGCGAGCTACTCCTGTCCCGGTACCGCCATCTCCCCGAGGAGCGACCAGTCGTCCTGAGGGACGTTCGCGTTCACGATGCGCGGTGTCTCGGCCAGATGCGGAGGCAACGTCTGCTGCGCGGCCCTGAAGTGCGCGGACTGTACGTGCGCGGCTCCGGCCTCGTCGTCGCGGAAGGCCTCGACCAGGACGTACTCCGACGGCTCGTCCACGCTGCGCGACCAGTCGAACCACAGACATCCGGGCTCGGCGCGCGTCGCCCGGGTGAAATCGGCGGCGATCTCGGGCCAGCGGTCGGCGTGCTCGGGGCGGACGCGGAACTTGGCGGTGATGAAGATCATGGGATGTCCTCCGTCGGTGGGTGTCGGTGCGTTGTTGTGATCACTGTTTCAGGACGACCGGTGCGGATGCACCGCCCCCTCCGTCACGGTGAGCGGCGCTCCCGTGCCGCCCCAGCGCAGCGCCACGATCTCGGCGGCGACGGACACCGCAACCTCCTCGGGTGTACGGGCGCCCAGGTCGAGGCCGACCGGTGAGCGCAGCCGGGACAGCTCGCCTTCCGTGAGCCCTGCCTCGGCCAGCCGTGCGGCCCGGTCGGTGTGGGTGCGGCGGCTGCCCATCGCTCCGATGTAGGCGGCCGGGCGGCGCAGCGCCTCCGTCAGCAGCGGCACGTCGAACTTCGGGTCGTGTGTGAGAACGCAGATCACCGTGCGCTCGTCGGTGCCGGTCTCGCGCAGGTAGTGGTGCGGCCACTCGGCGACCACCTCGACGCCGTCGGGGAAGCGCCGGGGCGTGGCGAAGACGGGGCGGGCGTCGCAGACGGTGACCCGGTAGCCGAGGAAACCGCCGATGCGGGCCACGGCCGCTGCGTAGTCGATCGCGCCGAACACCAGCATCCGCGGCGGCGGCGCGAAGGACTGCAGGAACACGCTGACGGCGTCCTCGCGGCGCTGCCCCTGGGGCCCGTAGTGCCGCATGCCGGTCGCGCCGAGGGCGAGTTCGCCGCGGGCGTCGGCGGTCACGGCCGCGTCCAGGCCGCTCGTGCCGAGGGTGCCGAGCGTCCGGTCCGGCCACACGGTGAGGGCGGCCCCGCGCGGCGCCGGCCCGTCTGCCACGGTCGCCACCGTGACCGGCTCGCCCGCCGCGACCGAGTCCGCGACCGCGCCGAAGCCGGGATCGCGTTCGGGCGTGACGGCGCGCACGAGCAGCGTGATCTCGCCGCCGCAGGTCAGACCGACCGCGAAGGCGTCCTCGTCGCTGTAGCCGAAGGTCTCCAGCCGGGCCTCGCCGCCCGCGGCGACCTCCTGCGCGAGTTCGAACACCGCGCCCTCGACACAGCCCCCGGACACGCTGCCCACGACCTCCTCGTCCGGGCCCACCGCCATCGCCGCGCCCGGGTCGCGTGGCGCGCTGCGGCTGACCTCGACGACCGTGGCGAGGCCGAACGGGACCCCGGCCGCGTACCAGCGGCCGAGCACCGGGAGAACGTCACGCACGAGCCACTCCTGTCCGTCGGGCACCCGCCGGGTACCCCGGCGGCGGTTAATTCCGTTGTGGCCCCCCGCGGCGGTCTGCTGCACTGCTCAGGACAGCGACGTCGACCAGTCCCGAGGAGTTCCGAATGCGCACTGCGTACATGTCCCCCCAGCCAGGAACGGACCTCTCTCCGAAGGACATGACGCTTCGTGCACATGCTCAACCTTGGAATTCTCGCCCATGTCGACGCCGGTAAGACCAGCCTGACCGAGCGGCTGCTCCATTCGGCCGGGGTGATCGACGAGATCGGCCGCGTCGACGACGGGAACACCCGCACCGACACCCTCGCCCTGGAACGGCAGCGCGGCATCACCATCAAGTCCGCCGTCGTCTCGTTCCCGCTCGACGGCGTGACCGTCAACCTCATCGACACCCCCGGTCACCCGGACTTCATCGCCGAGGTGGAGCGTGTCCTCGGCGTGCTGGACGGCGTCGTCCTCGTGATCTCCGCCGTGGAGGGTGTGCAGGCGCAGACGCGGGTGCTGAGCGGACGCTCCAGCGGCTGCGCATCCCGACGCTGCTCTTCGTCAACAAGATCGACCGGAGCGGCGCACGCCACGAGGCGGTGCTGCGGGAGATCTCGGCGCGGCTGACCCCCGCGATCGTGCCGATGGGGACCGCCACCGGCCTCGGCACCCGCGCGGCCCGCTTCACCCCCGGCACCGCACCGGCCGGCGCCCTGGACGTCCTGACCGGATACGACGACGCACTGCTGGCCGCGTACGTCGAGAACACCGTCACGGACGAGTTGCTGCACGGCTCCCTCGTCGCCCGGACCCGGGAGGCGCTCGTCCACCCGGTCTACTTCGGCTCCGCCGCCACGGGCGCGGGGGTGCAGGCGCTGCTGTCCGGTATCGACACCCTGCTGCCGGTGGCCGACGGGGACCCGGACGGGCCGCTCTGCGCCAGTGTGTTCAAGGTCGACCGGGGCCCGGCGGGGGAGAAGGTCGCCTATGCCCGGATCTTCTCCGGGACCCTGCGCACCCGCGACCGGGTCCCCTTCGGAGCGGACGGCGCCGAAGGCCGGATCACCGGCATCAGCGTCTTCGGCGACGGCGCGGATCTGCGCGAGGACTCCGTCGCCGCCGGCCGGATCGCCCGCCTCACCGGGCTCGGCGACATCCGCATCGGCGACGCGATCGGCGAACCCCGCACGGCGTACGAGCACTTCTTCGCACCGCCGACGCTGGAGACGGTCGTCGTCCCCGGCCCGGGCACCGACAGGGGAGCGCTCCACCTGGCGCTCACCCAGCTCGCCGAGCAGGACCCGCTGATCGGACTGCGGCGCGACGAACTCCGCCAGGAGACCTCCGTCTCCCTGTACGGCGAGGTGCAGAAGGAGGTCATCCAGGCCACCCTCGCCGGGGAGTACGGCCTCGACGTCACCTTCCGTGAGACCACCCCGCTGTGCATTGAACGGCCGCTCGGCGCCGGGCAGGCCGTGGAGTTCAACAAGAAGGACCCCAATCCGTTCCTCGCGACGGTCGGACTGCGTGTCGAGCCCGCACCGGTCGGCTCGGGTGCCGGCTTCCGGCTGGAGGTGGAGCTCGGGTCGATGCCGTACGCCTTCTTCAAGGCCGTCGAGGACACCGTGCGCGAGACCCTGGAGCAGGGCCTGCACGGCTGGCGGGTCACCGACTGCGTGGTCACCATGACCCACAGCGGCTACTCGCCCCGCCAGAGCCATGCCCACCAGGGCTTCGACAAGAGCATGTCCAGCACGGGCGCCGACTTCCGCGGCGTGACCCCGCTGGTGCTCCTCGAGGCGCTGCGGCGGGCCGGGACACGGGTCCACGAGCCGATGCACCGCTTCCGCATCGAGGCGCCCGCCGACACCCTCGGCGCCCTGCTGCCGGTCCTCGCCCAGCTCGCGGCCGTGCCCGAGACGACGCGGAACCGGGACGACCTCTGCGTCCTCGAAGGCACCGTGCCGGCCGCCCGGGTGCACGCCCTCGGGCAGCGGCTGCCCGGGCTCACCCGGGGCGAGGGCGAGCTGGAGAGCTCGTTCGCCCACTACGCGCCGGTCGTGCACGGCACGGTTCCGGAGCGTCCGCGCACCGACCACAACCCGCTGAACAGGAAGGAGTACTTGTTGAACGTGACACGGAGGGTAGGTGGTTGACGTGTGAGGGTTGTTCGAGAAGGAACTTACTCTGGAGTCAGGGGTGTTGACGGTGTCCTGATATCGCCGGACTGTAGTGGACATGCCGACTATCCGAGCGCGTCTGCTGGTCGTCCTGGCTGTCCTCTTCGGCTCCGTCTCGGTGGCGGGCGTACCGCCGGCCCCCGCCGCGCCCCCGCCCGGTTCCCTCTGGTTCGACGATCCCACCGTCACCGTGCAGGGCGGCCGCTTCACCGACGTCCACGGCCGCGAGATCGTGCTGCGCGGCTACAACGTCTCCGGCGAGACCAAGCTCGCGGAGAACAAGGGCCTGCCCTTCGCCTCGGTCGCCGACGCCCGCAGGTCGGCGACCGCGCTGCGCGCCCTGGGCGGCGGCAACACCGTCCGCTTCCTGCTGTCCTGGGCCTACGCCGAACCCGGGCGTGGCCAGGTGGACACCGCCTATCTGGCCGCCGCCACCGACCAGATGAAGGCCTTCCTCGACGCCGGCATCCGCGTCTACCCCGACTTCCACCAGGACCTCTACTCCCGGCACCTCTTCGACACCGACAGCTGGTACACCGGTGACGGCGCCCCCAAGTGGGCGGTGGACGCCGGGAACTACCCGGACGAGTCCTGCGGGGTCTGCCTCTTCTGGGGGCAGAACATCACCCAGAACGAGGCCGTGAAGCGTGCCTCGTACGACTTCTGGCACAACGCGCACGGCGTGCAGGACGCCTTCCTCGCCACCGCCGAGAAGACCATGCGGTACGTGCAACAGCACCTGAGCGCCGACCAGTTCAAGGGCGTCGCCGGCTTCGACCCGTACAACGAACCGCACGCGGGCGTCTACGACTCGGGGCAGACCAGCCGCGCCTGGGAGAAGGACGTGCTGTGGCCCTTCTACGAGAAGTTCCGGGCCCGCATGGACACGGCCGGGTGGCGTGACAAGCCCGCGTTCGTCGAGCCGAACCTCTTCTGGAACGCCAACCTCGACTTCCAGAAGCAGGAGGGCGGCCTGCTGGACGCCGGCACGCTCGGGCCGCGCTATGTCTTCAACACCCACTTCTATGACCAGAAGGCCATCTCCGGCGTCTTCATGTGGGGCAAGGCGGCCGACGGCCAGTACTCGGGCGACTTCCGCACCGTCCGCGACCGGGCCGCGGCCGCGCGGACGGCCGCCGTGGTCAGCGAGTTCGGGCACCCGCTCGCCGGCAACGTCTCCGACAAGGCGCCGACCGTGCTGAAAGCGATGTACCAGGCCCTCGACTCCCGCCTCAAGGGCGCCGACTGGTGGTCGGACCCGGCGGCCTCGGGACCCGTGCTCTCCGGGTCCCAGTGGCAGTGGGACATCTACAACGGCCGCCATCGGGAGCAGATGAACGACAACCCCGACAAGGTGCTCACCACCGGCGACGCCTGGAACGACGAGGACCTGTCCGCCGTGCGCCTCGACGACACGGGCAAGCCCGTGCTGCGCCAGGACGCCCGGCTCCTGGACCGCCTCTACCCGAGCGCCACGGCGGGTGAGACCGTCGGCTTCACCTACGAGGACCGCTCCCGCGACGGCTCGACGACCCTGACCTGGAACCCGGTGCCCGGCTCCCTGCCGAACGTGCAGCGGCTGGTGGGTTCCGGGCAGTACGGGCTGCTGCTGTGGCGCTCAGGCGGCGGCCCGGCGCCCACCGAGCTGCACCTGCCGGCGGGCTTCCCGACCGCGTCCACCACGGTCGTCTCCGACCTGGGTGCGGTCCACGCCCCGCCGGCCTACACCTCGACGACCCCGGTCGGCGTGGCGCAGGAGCCCGGCGGCACGGGAAGCCGCCGCCTGCTGCTCACCGCGCCCGACTCGGGCGTCCTGCACTACGCCCTGGTGACCAACGGGGCGACGGCTCCCTCGGCGGATCTGCTCGCCGCGGCCCGCTCCGAACTGGCGGCGTGGGCGGGAAGGGAGGTCACCTGAAAGACGTCCTGTCCGCACGCTTGCCGACGCGGCCGACGCGCGACGGGCCGCCGATGCCGGTGCGGGGTCGGTGCTGGTACCGGTCGAGCCGGCCGGGAAACGCCTTCCCTCAATTTTCGCGGTCGCTCGGCGCGGGTTGTCGATCCTGGGGTGTGCCGTTCGTGTAAGAGGTGCAAGGACACCCGGACGACCCGAGGCCGAGGAGACCTGTCATGAAGAACTACCTGCTCAGCGTGATGCAGCCGGTCGGCGACCCGCCCGCCCCCGAGGTCCTGAGGAAGATCGGAGACAACCTTGAGGCCTTCCACCGGGAACTGCGGGAGGCGGGCGCGTGGGTCTTCGCCGGAGGGCTGCACGGTCCGGAGTCCGCCACCGTGCTGCGACCCGGCGACGGCGACGTCCTGATCACCGACGGCCCGTACGCCGAGGGCAAGGAGATGCTCGGAGGCATCTGCCTGGTCAAGGCACCCGACCTGGACGCCGCTCTGCACTGGGGCCGCAAGGCGGCCCTGGCCACCACCCTGCCGATCGAGGTGCGTCCCTTCATGGGGGACGCCGACTGATGGATGTGGATGTCGAGGCGGTCTTCCGCGCGGAGTACGGCCGCGCGGTCGCCGTCCTCGTCCGCTTCCTCGGGGACATCGACCTCGCCGAGGAAGCGGTCCAGGACGCCTTCACCACGGCGGTCCGGCGCTGGCCAGAGACCGGTGTCCCACCGAGCCCGGCCGGGTGGATCATCACCACCGCCCGCAACCGGGCCGTCGACCGCCTGCGCCGCGAGTCGTCCCGGCCCGCCCGGCACGCCGAGGCGGCCCTGCTGCACGCCGCCGGCGAACCGTCCGAGGAGGGTCCCGTGCGGGACGACCGGCTCCGCCTGATCTTCACCTGCTGCCATCCCGCGCTCGCCCTCCGGACCCGGGTCGCCCTGACCCTGAGACTCCTCGGCGGCCTCTCCACGGAGCAGATCGCCCGTGCCTTCCTGGTGCCGGAACCGACGATGGCGCAGCGGCTGGTCCGCGCGAAGGCGAAGATCCGCGACGCCGGCATCCCGTACCGGGTGCCCCGCGACGCCGACCTGCCCGACCGCCTCGGCGGAGTCCTGGCCGTCGTCTACCTGATCTTCAACCAGGGGTACGAGGGCTCGCCCGGGCTGTGCGAGGAAGCCCTGCGGCTCGGCCGGCTGCTGGCCGAACTCATGCCGGACGAGCCCGAGGCGACCGGCCTGCTCGCGCTGATGCTCCTGGTCGAGTCACGCCGCGACGCCCGCGAGAGCGACCGGGGCGCACTGGTGCCGCTGCCCGAGCAGGACCGGAACCGCTGGAACCGTGACCTGATCACCGAGGGACAGTCACTCGTGCGCCGCTGCCTGCGCCGCAACCGGCCCGGGCCGTACCAGTGCCAGGCCGCCATCCAGGCCGTGCACAGCGACGCGCCCAGCGCGGAAGCGACCGACTGGGCACAGATCCGCGAGCTGTACGACCAGCTCATGGCGATCGCCCCCAGCCCGGTCGTGGAGGTGAACCGGGCCGTGGCCGTGGCCGAGACCGACGGTCCGGGACCGGCCCTCGCCCTCGTGGACGCCCTCGGCCTGGACGGCTACCACGTCTTCCACGCCGTCCGCGCCGACCTGCTGCGCCGCCTGGGCCGAGACGCCGAGGCCGTCCAGGCCTACGGCAAGGCTGCCGCGCTCGCCGGGAATCCTGCGGAACGCGCGTTCCTCGACGGCCGGGCGAGGGCGCTCACCCGGCGACCCGGACCGGACGATCCGTTCAGCGGCGCGGAACCGGCTCCCTGAGCAGTCCCGAAGGCACGGCAGCCGGCTCGGGCCCTCGTTCAGGGCGCACCACCGAGAATTCGGACAACTCTTCTCGGGGTATTCAGTTGTCCGAATCCATACGATGGTCCCGGTAAAGCACCGGAAAAATAACTTCTAGATGCAATCAACTGGCCAAATCGCGATCCCCATTGCAAATGAAGCTGGTGCAGCATCGCCCTCGTCAGCCGACGGTGCGCAACCGGACGACCGTTCCCGCGCGCCGGTTCACGAGGGGAGCCCGAAGGCGTGGGGCGTGGCAGGAACAAGGCGGAGCGGGTCGCGTCGGACGCGGCCGAACGGCTCCTCGCGGCCGGACGGCTGCTTCAGAGGGCACCGGCCACCTCGGACGGCCGGGCGGTGTTCCGGACCGACCAACCGGTCAACGACCAGCCGTACAGGGATCGTTGGGCACACGACCGGGTCGTGCGTTCCACTCACGGAGTCAACTGCACCGGGTCGTGTTCGTGGCAGGTGTACGTCAAGGACGGTCTGATCACCTGGGAGACACAGGCGACCGACTACCCCTCGGCAGGCCCGGACCGGCCGGACTACGAGCCACGGGGCTGCCCGCGTGGTGCGTCGTTCTCCTGGTACACGTACTCGCCCACCCGGGTGCGCTATCCGCATGCGCGCGGTGTGCTCGTGGAAATGTTCAGGGAGGCCAAAAAGCGGCTCGACGGAGATCCGGTCCTGGCATGGGCGGAGATCACCGGAGATCCGGAAAAGCGGCACCGCTACCAGGTGGCGCGCGGCAGGGGCGGCCTGGTGCGAATCGACTGGGACGAGGCACTGGAGATCGCCGCCGCGGCACACGTGCACACGCTGCGGGAGTACGGGCCGGACCGGATCGCCGGCTTCTCACCCATCCCGGCGATGTCGATGGCCTCGCACGCGGCCGGGGCGCGCTTCCACTCGCTCATCGGCGCGCCGATGCTGTCGTTCTACGACTGGTACGCGGACCTGCCGGTCGCCTCGCCGCAGGTGTTCGGCGACCAGACGGACGTGCCCGAGTCGGGTGACTGGTGGGACGCGGCCTATCTGATGCTGTGGGGCTCCAACGTCCCGGTCACCCGGACTCCCGACGCGCACTGGATGACCGAGGCCCGCTACCGCGGTCAGAAGGTCGTGGTGGTCTCCCCGGACTACGCGGACGCGACCAAGTTCGCCGACGAGTGGCTGCACCCCCATCCGGGCACCGACGGGGCGCTCGCCATGGCCATGGGCCACGTGATCCTGCGCGAGTGCTTCGTCGAACGGCAGGTGCCGTACTTCACCGACTACGTCAAGCGCTTCACCGACCTGCCGTTCCTGGTCGCTCTGGACGACCGCGGGACGGATTCGTACACGCCGGGCGCCTTCGTGACGGCCAGGGACCTGGATCTCGCCCGAAACGCCGAAACCGAGGCACGACGCTGGATGCCGGTTCTGTACGACACGGTCTGCGGCGCCCCGGTGGTGCCGAACGGCACACTGGGCGACCGCTGGGGCAAGGCGAGCGAGGGCCGCTGGAACCTGGACCTGGGCGACGTCGTCCCCCTGCTCACCTTCCACGGCCACCCCGGCGCGACCCGGGCCGAGGTGGCCCTGCCCCGGTTCGACGAGGAAGGAGGGGTGGTACGCCGCTCCGTACCGGCGTACCGACTCGGTGACCGGCTGGTGACGACCGTCTTCGACCTGATGCTCACCCAGTACGGGGTGCGGCGCGACGGCCTCGACGGCACCTGGCCCAAGTCCTACGAGGACGCCACCACACCGTGCACCCCCGCCTGGCAGGAGGCGATCACCTCCGTGCCCGCGGGCGCGGTGCTGCGGGCGGCGCGGGAGTTCGCGAGGACCGCGGAGCAGACCCGGGGCCGCTGCATGATCGTGATGGGCGCCGGCACCAACCACTGGTTCCACTCCGACACGATCTACCGGTCCTTCCTGTCCCTGCTGCTCCTCACCGGCTGCCAGGGCGTCAACGGGGGCGGCTGGGCGCACTACGTGGGGCAGGAGAAGGTACGTCCCTACGCGGGCTGGCAGCAACTGGCGACGGCCGCGGACTGGGTGCGCCCGTCACGGCAGATGGCAGGGACACCGTACTGGTACCTGCACACCGACCAGTGGCGCTACGAGCGGTTCACCGCGGACGACCTGACGGCGCCGACCGCATCCGGTGCTCTGAGCGGCCTGCACACCGCGGACCTCGTCGCCCGCTCCGCCCGGCAGGGGTGGATGCCGTCGTGCCCGACGTTCGCCGCCAACCCCCTCGACCTCGGGCGCCGCGTGCACGAGTCGGGCGCGGACCCGGCGCGCTGGGTGGCCGAGGAGCGGGACGCGGGCCGCCTGGGCTACGCCTGCGAGGACCCGGACGATCCCGCCAACTGGCCCCGGGTGCTGACCGTGTGGCGGGCCAACCTGATCGGCTCCTCCGCCAAGGGCAACGAGTTCTTCCTGCGGCATCTGCTGGGCGCTTCTGACAACGCGAGCGCCGAGGAGGCCCCGCCGGACGCCAGGCCCAGGGACGTGCTCTGGCGCGACGAGGCGCCACGCGGCAAGCTCGACCTGCTGCTGGCGCTGGACTTCCGCATGACGTCCACGACCCTCTTCGCAGATCTGGTGCTGCCCGCGGCGACCTGGTACGAGAAGCACGACCTGTCCAGCACGGACATGCACCCCTACGTGCACGCCTTCTCCCCGGCGATCGACCCGCCGTGGCAGGCACGCACGGACTTCGAGATCTTCCACTCCCTCGCCGCCGAGGTCGGCCGCCTCGCCGAGGGACGCCTGGACACGGCGTACGACCTGGTCGCCACGGCACTCCAGCACGACACCCCCGGCGAGGCACCCCCCGACGGCCCCACCGAGCCCCGATTCACCGTCGTGGAGCGGGACTACACCGCGATCGGGGCGAAGATCGCCGCACTCGGTCCGCTGGCCGAGGAACAGGGCATGACAGTCAAGGGCGTCACCGTCGTGCCGGAACAGGAGTCCGGCTGGCTCGCCGCACGCTGCGGCACCGCCACCGGCGCACCGGTACGCGGACGTCCCCTCCTGGACACCGACGTCAAACTGTGCGAGGCGATCCTGGCGCTGTCGGGCACGACCAACGGCCGGCTCGCCGCCGAGGGCTTCGAACGGCTCGCCGAGCGCTGCGGCCCGGACTCCGGCCTGGCGGAACTGGCCGCCTCGGTGGCCGAACGGCGCGTGCAGTTCTCCGACACACAGGCCCGCCCCGTCCAGGTCTCGGCGAGTTTCGAGTGGTCGGGCAAGGAGGCCCCCGACCGCCGCTACGCCCCCTTCACCATCAACACCGAGCACTTCAAGCCCTGGCACACCCTCACCGGCCGCCAGCACTTCTACCTCGACCACCCGTGGATCGCCGAGTTCGGCGAACAACTCCCGGTGTACAGGCCGCCGCTGGACCTGACCGCGCCAGGTGAACGGGGCGTGGACGGCCACGCGGGCGGACGATCGGTGACCGTGCGGTACCTGACACCGCACTCGAAGTGGTCCATCCACTCCGAGTACCAGGAGAACCTCCTGATGCAGACCCTGGCCCGCGGCGGCCCGGTCGTCTGGATCAGCGTCGCCGACGCCGACGCGATCGGCGTAACCGACAACGACTGGATCGAGGCGGTCAACGCCAACGGCGTCGTCGTGGCCCGGGCGGTCGTCTCGCACCGGATGCCGCCCGGCACCGTGTTCATGTACCACGTCCAGGAACGCCTGGTGAACGTCCCCAAGTCCGAGGCCACCGGGCGGCGCGGGGGCGTCCACAACGCCCTCACCCGGCTGCTGATCAAACCGACCCACCTGATCGGCGGACACGCGCAGCTGTCCTTCGCACCCAACTACTACGGACCCACCGGCAACCAGCGCGACGCGGTCACCGTCATCCGCCGCCGCTCCCAGGAGGTCGACTACTGATGCCCCGTGGCGAAGCCCCTGTGGGACGCGTGATGGCCCAGGTGGCCATGGTGATGAACCTCGACAAGTGCATCGGCTGCCACACCTGCTCGGTCACCTGCAAACAGACCTGGACGAACCGGTCGGGCGCCGAGTACATGTGGTTCAACAACGTCGAGACCCGGCCCGGCCAGGGCTACCCCCGCGGCCACGAGGACCAGGACCGGTGGCAGGGCGGCTGGCAGCTCAAACACGGCCGCCTGGTCCCGCGCAGCGGCGGCCGGGCCCGGCGCCTGGCCCGCCTGTTCGCCAACCCCCACCTGCCCTCGCTCAGCGACTACTACGAGCCGTGGACGTACGACTACGAGAACCTGACCAGCGCACCGCTCGGCGACGACGTGCCCACCGCCGCGCCCCGCTCCCTGGTCGACGGCCGTCCCACCGAGGTGACCTGGGGACCGAACTGGGACGACGACCTGGGCGGCGGGCCCGCACACCTGGCGGGCGACCCGGTGCTGAAGAAGATGAACGAACGGGTGCGCCTGGAGTACGAGCAGGCGTTCATGTTCCACCTGCCGAGGATCTGCGAGCACTGCCTCAACCCGTCGTGCGTGGCTGTGTGTCCCTCGGGCGCGCTGTACAAGCGGATCGAGGACGGCATCGTCCTGGTCGACCAGGACCGCTGCCGGGGCTGGCGGATGTGCGTGACCGGATGCCCCTACAAGAAGGTCTACTTCAACCACCGGACCGGCAAGGCCGAGAAGTGCACCATGTGCTATCCGCGGATCGAGGCCGGGCAGCCCACCGTGTGCTCCGAGACCTGCGTCGGGCGCCTGCGCTACCTCGGCGTCGTCCTCTACGACGCCGACAAGGTCGGCGAGGCCGCCGCCACCCCTGACGAACAGGATCTCTACGAGGCACAGTTGGGATGCTTCCTCGACCCGGAGGACCCCCGGGTGCGGCGTGCCGCCGAGGAGGCCGGCATCCCGCACGACTGGATCACCGCGGCCCGGAACTCGCCCGTGTACGCCCTCATCAGCCGCCACAAGGTGGCGCTTCCCCTGCATCCCGAGTACCGGACCATGCCCATGGTCTGGTACATCCCGCCGCTGTCGCCGGTCGTCGAGTCCCTGACCGCCACCGGACACGACGGCGAGGACCCCGCCAAGCTCTTCGCCGCCATCGACTCGCTGCGCATCCCCCTCGCCTACCTGGCCGGGCTGTTCACCGCCGGCGACCCGGCCCCCGTCGAGGCGGCACTGTGCAGACTGGCCGCGATGCGCAGCCATATGCGCCGGATCAACCTGGGGGAGGAGCAGGACCCGGCCATCGCCCGCGCGGTCGGGATGGACGCCGACGGCATCCAGGCCCTGTACCGCCTGCTCGCCCTCGCCAAGTACGACGAGCGGTACGTCATCCCCACGAGCTACACCGCCGACCCCGCCGCTGCCTCCGCCGGGGCGGGGTGCAGCCTCGACGGCCAGGGCGGCCCCGGCATGTACGCGCCTGACACGTTCCACGCGCCGCTGTCCGGCGAGCCGGAACCGGAGCACGCGGGCCAGTCCCTGCGGGGCCGCGTGAACCTGCTGAACTGGAACGGCCGCGGGCGACCCGACGGCCTGTTCCCCAGGGGCGAGGAGCGCAAGGCGTGACCACAGCCCTGATCCACCAGGCGGCCTCGCTGCTCCTGCTGCACCCCGGCCCGGACTGGCCCGAGCGCCTGCACCTGGTCACCGACGCCCTCGGTACCGCGACCGGGCCGGCGGCCGAGTGCCTGACCCGGTTCCGCGCCGCCGTCGACGGCGTCCCCGCCCTGGAGCTGTCGGCCCGCTACGTCGCCACGTTCGACCGCAGCCGGCGCCGCACGCTGCACCTGACCTACTACACCGACGGCGACACCCGCCGACGCGGCCGGTCGCTGCTGACGTGGCAGCGGCTGTACCGGGCACACGGCTGGCAGCCGCCTTCCGGTGAACTGCCGGACTTCCTGCCGCTGGCCCTGGAGTTCGCCGCCCGCTGCCCCGACCCCGGCCGCCGGGCCCTGCGCGACCACCGCGCCGCCCTGGAACTCCTGCGCCTGGCTCTGCGCGACCACCACAGCCCGTACGCCGACGTCCTGGAAGCGGTCTGCCACACCCTGCCCGGGGCCTCGCCGGCCGACCGCGCCGCCGCCCTGCGCCTGGCACGGACCGGCCCGCCCGCCGAGACCGTCGGACTGCTCCCCTTCCCGCACCGCCCGCCCCACGTGGAGGAGACCCACCGGTGACCCATCTGCACATCACCCTGTGGGGAGTCCTGCCCTACGTCGTCGCCGTCACCCTGGTCGCGGGCACCGCCTGGCGCTACCGCTACGACCGGTTCGGCTTCACCACCCGCTCCAGCCAGCTGCACGAACACCGCCTGCTGAGCATCGGCGGCCCGCTGTTCCACTACGGGCTCCTCTTCGTGGCGGCCGGGCACGTCATCGGCCTCCTCGTCCCCGAGTGGTTCACCGAGCGCGCCCACGTCCACGAATGGCTCTACCACGCCAACGCACTGGTCGTCGGCGGCCTTTCGGGCCTGGCCACCCTGACCGGCCTGGCCCTCCTGCTGTACCGGCGGCTGCGGGTGCCCGCCGTCCGGGCCGCGACCAGCCGCAGTGACCGGGCCGTCTACCCGGTCCTGACCTGTGTGCTGCTGGCCGGACTCGCCGCGACGGCCACCACGGTGCGACCCCACTCCTACGACTACCGGCTCGGGGTCTCGGTGTGGTTCCGCTCCCTGTTCACCCTCGACCCGAACGTGCCGGCCATGGCCCACGCGCCGGTCGCCTACCAGATGCACGCGCTGCTCGCCATGGCCCTGTTCGCCCTCTGGCCCTTCAGCCGCCTCGTCCACGCGTTCACCGCACCGCTCGGCTACCTGGTCCGCCCCTATGTCGTCTACCGCTCCCGCGGCGCACGCCGCGCTCAGGACCCCCAGTGGCCGGCTGCCCGGCCGTCACCGCGCCCGGGCGTCCGCCGGTGAGGCGTGCGGCGATCCCGGACCGGTGCGGACGGCTGCCCCCGGCGTGCTTCGCCCCGGTGATGGCGACCGGCATCGTCTCCCGGGCCCTCGCGCACAGCGGTGCCGCCCTCGCCTCCAGGCTGCTGCTCGGTGTCGCGGTGACGGCCTACCTCACGCTGCTCGCGGCCACCCTCGTCAAGGTGGTCCGTCGCACGGTCCTCGTCAGGACCGAACTCCGTGAGCCCGGAGGCCTGTTCGGCCACTTCACCTTCGTCGCCGCCACCGGTGTCCTCGCCACCCGACTCGGCCACGGGCCCGCACGCATCGCGGCCGAGATCCAGTTCGCCGTGGCGGTGGTCGTCTGGATCGCCTTGACCGTCGCGGCAGTCTCCGCTGTACGCTCCGGCGCACGCATGCCGCTCAGGCAGGCCGACGGCACCTGGTTCCTGGCCACAGTGGGCCTCCAGGCCCTCGTGCTCACCCTCCTCGCCCTGCGTACCGGCCCCACCCTCCTCGCCATCGCCGTCCTGCTCTGGGAAACCGGCCTTCTGCTGTACGGCGCGACCCTGACCGCGGTGATCCTGCGACTGCTGCGGGACCCGCCACAGCCGGGCCGACTCGCCCCCACCTACTGGGTCACCATGGGCGCGGCGGCGATCTCCACTCTCACCGGCACGCTTCTGCTCCGGCACGAGAAGCTCCTGCCGGCCCTGGCCCGGCCTTCGGTAGCCGGCGAGGTCGTCACGCTCTGGGCCTGGGCCACCGCCCTGATCCCGGTGCTGCTGGCCGCGGGCGTCTGGCGCCACGTGCGCCACCGCGTACCCCTCGGCTACGAGCCGGCCCTGTGGTGCGTCGTCTTCCCGCTGGGCATGTACGCCACGGCGACCGCCCAACTCGCCGCCCTGCACAGGGGCGTCGTGCCGTCGGCCGCCGTGCCCCTGGTGATCCGGACCGCGGCGGTGGCCTGGATCGCCGTCGCCGTCCGCTGCCTGACCGCTCGCGCCGGTCAGGCCCTCGGACCGTCCAGGCCCCGTCCCGCATGAGGTGCCGCCGAGCAGCGGCTAGGTCGCGGGCGTCTTCCCCTGGTCCGCCGCCCGGTGATCCGAAGGAGAGCCCCCGGCGGCCGTGCTCGTCCAGTCGGCCGCCACATGGCCGAGCCGGACACGCTGCGGGTGGTCACCGACCGGCACGGACACGACCTTCTTCCCGGTGGCGAAGTCGATCGCCGTGACCTGGTCGGTGCCGCTCTCGGAGACCACGCAGGACTTGCCGTCACCGCTGACCGTGGCCCAGTAGGGCTTGGAGGCGGTGACGAGCGGGCCCTCCTGGAGGGTGGCGCGGTCGACGACCGTGGCGTAGTCGTCCATCGTGCCCGCGACGCACAGCTTGCGACCGTCCGGGCTCATCGAGATGCCGTGGTGGCGCGAGTCGTTGACGAAGGTGGTGCGGTCGTCGCTGGTCGCCGGGTTCTTCGGCAGCGTCTTGGTGCGCGTGATCTTGTCGGTGGCGATGTCGTACTCGAAGAAGCCGTTGAAGAAGGAGACCTGGAAGTACAGCTTCGACTCGTCCGGCGAGAAGACGGCCGGGCGTACCGCGTCGGAGTAGTCCTTGAGGCCGATCGCGTCCAGCTGCGGACGCATGTCGATGACCTTGACCTGCTTGAACGTCGTGGCGTCGACGACCGTGATGCGCCGGTCGCCCTTCGTCCAGTCCAGCCACGGGGCATCGGTCTGCGTGTTCACGTCGCCGATCGCCATGTTGTAGATGTACTTGCCGTCCTGGGTGAAGATGTTCTCGTGCGGCTTGTCGCCGGTGCCGAACGTGCCCAGTTCCTTGCCGGAGACGATGTCCAGCACGTGCACGGTGTTGGAGGTCGACGCAGACACCGCGACCCGTTTGCCGTCGGGGGAGACCGCCATGTGGTCCGAGCGGTAACCGGACACGGGGAAGCGCCAGTTGAGCTTCCCGGAGGTGAGGTCGATGGAGACGACGTCGGCGAAGCTGGGCCGGGAGACGACCACCGACGTCCCGTCCGGGGTGGAGTACATGTCGTCGACGAACTGGTCGTGGCCCTCGCCGACGCTGTTGCGGATCGCCATGAAGTAGATCCACTTGATCGGATCGGCGTTGATCGCCGCCATCCGCTCGTCCTTGTCGGGGATGACGTTGATCCGCCCGATCTTCGCGAAGTCACCGGAGGACCGGATGACATCGGCGGTGCCGTCCCAGTTGTTGCCCACGAACAGCACCTCGCGCAGCGCGGCGGAGGAGCCCGGAGCGGCCGCGGTGGCGGCGGTCGCGGGAGCGGTGACGGTCAGGGCCAGGGCTGCGGCTACGGAGCACAGGTGCCGGCGTCGGAAGACGGGCATGACTGCTCCCCTCTCTGCTGTGGGGTCGCTGCTGCGGGCGAGCGATGTGAGTGGGACATGCCAAATCGGGCCGCGTGCGCAAACTGAACACGCCCGCTTTCAGAGTCAACTTACTGCAAAGTAAGGAAGGGGCGGCCTTCTCCACAAGACCGCGTGCACGACAAAATCAGTGTTCGAACGACGAAGGGAGAGCCGGTGCCGGGCAGACTCAGAGCGCCGACCGGCCGCTACGGTGGCAAGACGGCCGAGGAGCGGCAGGCCGAGCGCCGCCGGCGGTTCCTCGACGCCGCGCTCCAGCTGTTCGGCGACACCCCGGGCTTCCGCTCCACCACGGTCGCGGCCCTCAGCGAGACGGCCGGGCTGTCCACCCGGCAGTTCTACGAGGAGTTCCGCACCCTGGAGGACGTGCTCGCCGCACTGCACCTCCAGGTCAACGGCTGGGCCGAGGCGGCGGTGCTGGAGGCGGCGGCGGGCGCGGCGGACCTGCCCCTCGTGGAGCGCGCCACGGCCGTCTTCCGCGCCTACGCCGGGAACGTCACCGCCGATCCGCGCCGGATCCGCATCACCTTCGTGGAGATCATCGGCGTCAGTGCGCACCTGGAGGAGCAGCGGCTCGCCCGCCGGGCCGGCTGGGTGGATCTCATCTGCGCCGAAGCCGACGCGGCCGCCGCACGGGGAGAGGCCGCACCCCGCGACTATCGCCTCCCCGCTACGGCCTTCATCGGCAGTGTGAACGGCCTGCTGCACGACTGGAGCGCCGGCTGGGTCGACGCCACGCTCGACGAGGTCGTCGACGAACTGGTCCGGCAGTTGCTGGGGATCCTTCGCCCGACGGGGTGGAAACCGGACGGGTGACGGCGGCTGCCGGTGGAGGGACTAGATCGCCATGGCCACGAGATCCAGCGCCGCCAGCAGGGCGACACCCAGCAGCACTCCGGCCAGCAGCCGCGCGCGGAGCCGGCGGTACGCCGACTCGTATTCCGCCCGCAGCTCCTCCCCGCGTCGGGCCGTGCGCTGCCACGAGGTCCGGGAGAGGGCGAGATGCTCCACCGCGAACTGCCGTGCCACCTCCGCCCGTTCCGCCTCCGGCAGCGTGTCGAGCCCTGCGACGAAGCGGGCGGCGGCCGTACGGGCCTCCTCGCGGGCGGCGGCGGCCAGGAGATGGCCCTCGACCTCGTTGTGGAACGCGCGCAGGTCCACGGGAAGCCCCTCCATGGCGGTCATCGGTGCGTCAGCTCCCGCTCGGCCGCCACGACGGCGTCGTGATGCAGGTCGAACGCCGGGGACTCGCTGCGGATCCTCGGCAGAGCCACGAAGTTGTGCCGCGGCGGCGGGCAGGAGGTCGCCCATTCCAGCGAGCGGCCGTAGCCCCACGGGTCGTCGGCCGTGACCTTCTCGCCGTACTTGGCCGTCTTCCACACGTTGTAGAAGAACGGCAGCATCGACATGCCGAGCAGGAACGAGAAGACACTCGACACCGTGTTGAGCGTCGTCAGGCCCTCCACCGCCAGGTAGTCCGGAATCCGCCGCTGCATGCCCTCGGCGCCCAGCCAGTGCTGGACGAGGAACGTGCCGTGGAAGCCGATGAACAGCGTCCAGAAGGTGATCTTGCCGAGACGCTCGTCG
>NZ_JBHJPX010000032.1:0-34968 GCF_042262425.1 Streptomyces sp. NPDC056373 | reverse complement strand
TCGAGCGGTGGGAGGAGCGCTACCCGAGCGTGTCCGACGCCTGGCCGCTCACCCCGCTCCAGTCGGGCCTGCTCTTCCACACCCTCCTCAACGGCGACGACTCCGCCATGGACGCCTACCAGATGCAGTTGGTCTTCCACCTGTCCGGGTGGGTGGACGGCGAGCGGATGCGGAGGGCGGGCCAGGCGCTGCTGGATCGGCACGCCAACCTGCGCACCGCGTTCGTCTCCGCCACCGACGGACTGGTCCAACTGGTGCTGGACGAGGTGGATCTGCCCTGGCAGGAGCTGGATCTGCGGCGGCTCTCCGAAGCGGACAGGGAAGCGGAGCTGGAGGCCTTCCTCGCCCGCGACCACACCGTCCACTTCGACCCGGCCGCTCCGCCCCTGCTCCGGCTGGCGCTCGTCCGCCTGACCGACGAGCGCAGCGAACTCATGCTGACCGCCCACCACGTCCTCTTCGACGGCTGGTCGGGCCCCCTGCTGATGCAGGACCTGCTGCGGCTCTACGCGTCCTCGGGCGAGCAGTCGGCACTGCCCGCCGTCGCCGGTTACCGGGACTTCCTGGCCTGGCTGACCCGGCAGGACCGGGCCGCCGCGGCCGACGCCTGGGCCGCGGAACTCGACGGGGTCGAGGAGCCGACCCTCCTCGAACCGGCCGTGCCCGACGTGCCGCAGACCGCCACCGCTGGGCTCGGGCACGTCGACATCGCACTCGGCGCCGAGGAGACCCGGGAGCTGACTCGCCGGGCCGCTGAACTCGGTGTCACCGTCAACACCATGGTGCAGGGCGCCTGGGCCCTGGTGCTCGGCCAGCTGACGGGACGGCAGGACGTGCTGTTCGGCGCCACTGTCTCCGGACGGCCGCCCGAGGTGCCCGGCGCCGACTCCATGATCGGCATGTTCATCAACACCCTGCCCGTCCGCGTACGCCACACCACCGGCGAGAGCGCCCGCGACCTGCTGGGGCGGCTCCAGGACCGCCAGACCGCACTGCTCGACCACCATCACCACGGGCTCACCGACATCCAGCAGCGCACCGGGCTCCCGACCCTCTTCGACACCCTCGTCGTCTTCGAGTCCTATCCGATGGACCGCATCGGCATCGCCGAGGCCGGTGACGCCGCGGGCCTGGTGTGCACCGGCGTCAGGCCCTTCTCCGGCACGCATTACCCGCTGACCGTGATGGCGGTGACCGCGCCTCACCTCCAGCTGGGCCTGGACTACCGCTCGGAGCTGTTCCGGCACGAGACGGTGGCCCGCATCGGCGACCGGCTGCTGCGTGTCCTGCGGGCCCTGGTGGCCGACCCCGACCGTCCCGTCGACACGATCGACACCCTCGGCACGTCCGAACGCGCGTGGTTGCTGGAGGAGTTGACAGCCACCGCCACCGACGCGCCGGACCTCACCGTCCCCGAGCTGTTCGAGCGGCAGGCGGCACGGACCCCGGAGGCCGTCGCGGTCGAAAGCGGCGGGACGTCATGGACGTACCGCGAACTCGACCTCCGCGCGGACGAGGTGGCGGACGAGCTGGTCCGGCGGGGCGCCGGTCCCGAGACCGTGGTGGGTCTCGCCCTGCCCCGGACACCGGACCTGGTGGCGGCACTGCTGGGCATCCTCAAGGCCGGAGCGGCCTATCTGCCCATGGACCCCGCCTATCCCAGCCACCGGCTGGAACTGGTGCTGGAACAGGCCCGGCCGCTGCTCGTCCTCACCGACACCGACACCGCCCGGCAACTGTCCCTGGGCCAGGTCCCCACACTGCGCCTGGACGCGCCCGACGCGTCCGCGGCCCCGCCGGCCCGTCCCCGGCGGGCACCGCGCCCGGACAACCTGGCGTACGTGATGTACACCTCGGGCTCCTCCGGCACTCCCAAGGGAGTGGGGATCACCCACCGCGGCGTCACCAACGGCCTGGCCGGCCTCATGGCCGCGCTGGGTGTGCCGCCGGGCGTGCGGACGCTCGCGGGCACGTCGGTCAACTTCGACGTGTCGGTCTTCGAGATCTTCACAACGCTGTGCTCCGGTGGCACCGTCGAGATCGTCCGTGACGTGCTCGAACTGGGCGAGCGGGGCGGCTGGACCGGCGGGGTGATCAGCGCCGTGCCGTCCGCCTTCGCCGAACTCGTGGAGCGGATCGCCGGTAAGGTCCACGCGGACACGGTGGTGCTCGCCGGCGAAGCGCTGCCCGGCAGCCTGGTGGAGCGCATCCGCAGCACCATGCCGGGAGCCCGCGTCGTCAACGGATACGGACAGAGCGAGAGCTTCTACGCCAGCCTCTACACCCTCGCCGCCGACGACGACTGGGACGGCGCCGACAGCGCCCCCATCGGCGCCCCGCTGGGCAACATGCGGGCGTACGTCCTCGGACCCGCTCTCACCCCGGTCCCGCCCGGCGCCGTCGGCGAGCTGTACGTTGGCGGGCTCGTCGGACGCGGCTACCACGGCCGGCCGGGCATGACCGCCGAGCGCTTCGTCGCCGACCCGTTCGGGCCCGCCGGCGAGCGCATGTACCGCACCGGCGACCTCGCCCGGTGGACGCCCGACGGACAGCTCGAGTACGCCGGGCGCGCCGACGCGCAGGTGAAGGTCCGCGGCTTCCGTATCGAACCGGGTGAGATCGAGGCCGCGCTCGTCGGCCACCCCGATATCGGACGGGCCGCGGTCCACCCCAGCGGCGACCGGCTCCTCGCCTACGTCGTCCCCGAGGGGGACGGGCCCGCGCCCGACGCGGGCGAACTGCGCCGCTACGCGGCCGAGCGCCTGCCGTCGTACATGGTCCCGGCCGCCGTCGTCCCGCTGGACCGGCTGCCGCTGATGCCGAACGGCAAGCTGGACCGCTCCTCGCTCCCCGAACCGGCCTACACCGGCGAGGCGTACCGGGCGCCGGAGACGGACGAGGAGCGGCTGCTGGCCGGGCTGTTCGCCGAGGTGCTCGGCCTCGACCGGGTCGGCGTCGACGACAACTTCTTCGCCCTGGGCGGCCACTCCCTGCTGGCCACCCAGCTGACCGGCCGGATCGGGGACGCCCTGGGCACCGAACTGCCCATCCGGACGCTGTTCCAGTACCCGACGGTGGCCGAACTCGCCATCCGGCTCGGCGAGGACGGCGCCCCGGCCTTCGAGGACCCCTACGCCCGCGTGCTGACCATCCGCTCCGGCGGCGACCGCGAGCCCCTGTGGTTCATCCAGCCCGGCTTCGGTCTGAGCTGGTCCTACCTCAGCTTCGCCCCGCACATCACCGACCGCCCGGTGTACGCCTTCCAGGCGCAGGTGTTCGGCGGCGAGGCGGCCCCCGAGACGGTCGAGGACGTGGTCGACGACTGCATCCGGCGGATGCGGGAGATCCAGCCCGAAGGGCCCTACCACGTCCTCGGCTGGTCCTTCGGCGGCACCGCGGCCCACGCCGTCGCCACCGAACTGGCCCGCCGCGGTCACGAGGTCGGACTGCTCGGTCTGCTCGACTGCGCGCCCGCCGACTACTTCGACGACGCCGAGATGCTCCCGCAGCAGGACGTCGAACACATCCTGGAGGACTACATCGGGCACATGGTCGGCGCGGACGAGTACCGGCGCGTCCTCGAGAACTCGGCCCTCGCCCTCATGAACCACGTGGCGATCCTCCAGAAGTTCACCTCCCCGCACTACGCGGGGGACGCGGTGTTCTTCCACGCCACGCAGAACCCGCACGACCTGTACGCCGGGGACGCCGGACACTGGGCACCCCACATCGGCGGCACCGTCGATTCGAACGACATCGAGACCGGTCACCCGCAGATGTGCGACCCCGGACCGGCCGCCGAGATCGCACGGATCATCAACCGCAAGCTCGCCGGCGACTGACGGCAACGCCGCAGACGTGCGGGCCGGACCGCGCGTCTGCGGCGTGATCCGAACGACAGGCGTCGGCCCGGCGGCACGTGAACGGGGCGCGGCCACGGCCGCGCCCCGTTCACGTGCGATGCCCCCTGGCGGGGGCGTTCTCACCGGTTCATCACCAGACCACGGGCAGTTCGGACAGTCCGTACACGCCCTGGTCGCCCTTGAAGCGCAGCTCCTCCAGCGGCACGGCCGCCTTCAGGCCGGGCATCCGGGCGAGCAGCGAGTCGAAGACCACCTGGAACTCCAGCCGGGCCAGGCTCTGGCCGAGGCACTGGTGCGGGCCGTGCCCGAACGCGAGGTGATTGCGGGCCGTTCGGCCGATGTCGAACGTGCCGGGGTCCTCGAACACCGACGGGTCGTGGTTGGCGGCGAGACCGAAGCCCACCACGCCCTCGCCCGCGGCGATCGTCCTGCCGCCGATCTCGATGTCCTCGGCCGCGACCCGGACCATGGCGAGTTCCGACACCGTGAAGTACCGCAGGACCTCCTCGACCAGCCCCGGCGTCAGCGAGGGATCCGCTCGGACCCGGTCCATCTGCTCCGGGTGGCGCAGCAGCAGCGCGATGCCGAGCGCGATGGTGCTGGCGGACGTCTCGTGGCCGGCCACCAGCAGAAGGAAGGCCAGACCCATCAGGGCCATGCGGTCGTAGTCGCCGCTCTCCCGGCCCTTGGCTATCTGCCGGCTCAGCAGGTCGTCGCCGGGCTCCTCCTCCTTCTGCGCGATCAGGTTCATCAGGTACCCGGCGAGTGCGCCGAAGGCCTCGTCGCGCTCGCTCTCCGACGTGGTGATGCTGACCAGGCGCGTGCTCTGGGAGAGGAAGAACTGGTGGTCGCCGAGCGGCACGCCGAGCTGCTCGCACATCACCAGCGCGGGCACCTGCACGGCCAGCTCGGCCACCAGGTCGGCAGGCTGCGGGCCGGCCAGGATGGCGTCCAGGCGCTCGTCCACGATCCGCTGGACGGTGGGCCGCAGCTCCTTGATGCGCTTGGCGGTGTACTCGGTGATCACCTTGCGGCGGACCTCACCGTGCGCCGGCGGGTCCAGGTTGATCATCGTCTGGATCGGCTGCTCGGTCGGCTTCTCCAAGCTGAACGACGGGTAGCCGGGCTGCCGGTTGTCCGAACTGAACCTCGGGTCGCCGAGCATGGCCCGCACGTCCTCGTAGCGGGTCAGCGCCCAGACCTCGTCGTTGTTGGGCAGCCGGACCCGGGCGACCGGGTCCTGCCGGCGTAGCCGGTCGTAGGCCTCGGGAGGGGAGAACGGGCACTGCCGGGGGAACGGGATCCGGTCCTCGACCGGTGCTTTCTGCTCTGTCATGTCAGGGAGCCCTTCGTGGTGGGTGGTTCAGATACGGACCGGCAGCCGGACGAGGTGATTGCCCTCGCCCGGCCAGCACGCGTACTCCAGCTCGTCGCGGCCCACCGCCAGGCGCAGCGAATCACGCCGCAGGAGCAGCCGGTCCAGCGAGATCTCGGCCTGCATCACGGCGAGCGCGGCGCCCAGGCAGTAGTGCGCGCCGCCGCCGAAGGCGAGGTGCGGTTCGCCGCTGCCCTGGGTGCGGGTGATGTCCAGCCGGGCCGGCCCCTCGAAACGGTCCGGATCATGGTCCGCCGCGAGCAGCCCGTAGGTGACCGCCTCGCCGCGGTGCACCGCGACACCGGCGAACTCGAGGTCCTCCGTGGCGTACGCAGTGGCCCCGATCGTCACCGGCGTGGTGTACCGCAGCAGTTCCTGGATCGCGTTGTCCAGCAGCTCCGGCTCGCTCCTGAGCCGGGCCAGCTGGTCCGGGTGGTCCATGAGCGTCAGCAGCGCCGAGCTCAGGAACAGCACCGGCGGCGTGTGGCCCGTGTTGATCAGCAAGAAGATCATGGCGATCATCTCGGCCTCGGTCGTGTGATCCGGGTCGGCGATCATCCCGGAGACGAGGTCCCCGTTGGGTGCGTCACGGCGCCGCTTGACCAGGTTCTTGGTGTAGCCGACAACGCCTTCGAGACCGGCGACGATCTCCTCCGGGCTCTCCCCGGAGACGTACTGGCGGATCCAGTCGCACATCTGCTCCTGGTCGCCCTCGTCGACCCCGATCAGGTCGCAGACGGCCTTGTTGGCCAGCGGATAGGCGAAGTCGGCCATCAGGTCGAACCGGTCACGCCCGGCCAGTTCGGCCACCAGGGCGTCGGCGAGCCGCTCGATGCTCGGGCGGAGCGCGTTGATACGGCGCATCGCGAACGCGCGGACCACCTTGCCGCGCAGCCGCGCGTGCTCGGGGCCGTCGAGGACCACCAGGCTCGTCAGATACTCCGTGTACTCCAGGGGGAGGCCGTACGCGGCCAGCATCTCCTCGCCCAGGTTGGGGATGTTGGTCCCGGGCAGCTTGCGGTGATCACGTACGAACCGGGGGTCGTGCATCAAGGCCTTGACATCCTCGTAGCGCGTCGCGAACCACACCGGCGTCTGCGTGCCCGGCAGCGTGACCCGCACCAGCGGGCCCTCCTGGCGCAACGCGGTGTAGCCGTCGACGGGGTCGCTCACTAGCTCGGGGCGCAATTCCACGGGAAGAGGAGAGGACACGGCTTTCCCTTCTGGGTGCGAAGTGATTCTGTAGACGGTGTCGGACGGTTTCCGAACAGCGGCTCGAAAGAAATGCGGACGCGGTATCGCTTTCGTGGGACCGCGTACCGGCGGACTCGATAATTTCGATGTCGAGCACACTACGATGCGGTGCGCCATTCCGGCTATCGTCGCTCCGGCGCCAGGACGGCAAAGTTCGAACGGTCAGGCAACCCTTGACCCGGGCGCCCCGTTCCGGCCCAACGTGTCCCGTCGACGGGACACGCTTCCTCGACGACCCCGATACCCGCGCGAAACCGGTGTCGGCATCCGAGACCAGACACAATCTGGCCAACCGAAGGAGTAAACGTGTCAGAAGGAAAGACGGCGGTGCCCGGCGGCAAGGCGGCCACCACGCGGCGCTATCTCATGTGCCGTCCGACGTACTTCGACGTCACCTACTCCATCAACCCGTGGATGGAGCCCGGCAAGCCCAGTTCGGCCGAAGTGGGCGTCGAGCAGTGGAAGCACCTGCACGACACGTTCGTCACGCTCGGGCACGACGTGCAGCTCATCGAACCGGTGGCGGGCCTGCCCGACATGGTGTTCGCCGCCAACGGCGCGACCGTCGTCGACGGCAAAGTGCTCGTCGCCCGGTTCCGGCACGAGCAGCGGGCCGACGAGGCGCAGGAGTACCTCGACTGGTTCCGCTCGCGTGGCTGGAGCGAGGTCGAGCAGGCCCGGTACGTCAACGAGGGCGAGGGCGACTTCCTGTGCGCGGGGGACGTGATCCTGGCGGGCTCCGGCTTCCGCAGCGACGTGCGCGCCCACGACGAGGCGCGTGAGTTCTTCGGCCGCGAGGTCGTGTCGCTGATGCTGGTCGACCCGCGCTTCTACCACCTGGACACGGCCTTGTCGGTGCTCGGGGACGGGGAGGTCATGTACTACCCGGAGGCGTTCTCCGCCAGCAGCCGCGCGGTCCTCGCCGAGCGGTTCCCGGACGCCGTCCTCGCCGAGCCCCGGGACGCGGAGGTCTTCGGGCTCAACGCCCTCTCGGACGGCCGGCGTGTCTTCATGCCGCGTCAGGCCGCCCGTCTCGCCGACCGCCTGCGCGAGCGCGGCTACGAGCCGGTCGGTGTCGACCTGAGTGAACTCCTCAAGGCCGGCGGCAGCGTGAAGTGCTGCACCCTGGAACTGCGCGACTGACACGGCCCCCAGGGGTGGGACCCGCCGTCCTGTCGGCGGGACGGGGGCGGGCTGCCGAGCGCCCCGCCCCCGCACACGCTGTTTCCCGGTTCACCGGCCGCCGGTCGAGAGGTATGTTCGAGAGCGGCCGAATCCACTCGAGCGGCGACCGGTCGAGACGGATTCACTGGAATTCGGGAGCACAGGCCGATATTCGCGGCGGTCCTGTTTGCAGAAGGCGCCGCTCCGCACCCCGCCCGTTCATTCGGAGGAGTGTCACACCCTCTTTCGGCGGACCATTCAATGAACTCACCCCGCCCGGCTCCGGAATTGTCCCGGGCGTATTTCGACCTCGTGAAGAACCAGCGTGCAGGAGAAGGGAAAATGGCGCATTCCACTACCCGCCGGCCCCGCACCTCGTCCAGGGCCGCGCTGCTGCGGGGCAACAGCCTGGGAAAACTCTTCCTGCTCGCGCGGGAACGTGGCGCCATCGACCTGGCGGTCGGTACCCCGGGCTTTCCCGAGCCGGCCCCCGAGATCATCGACGCCGCGGCCGAGGCCATGCGCAGCGGCCGCAATCAGTACGACCACCCCTCCGGCGACCTGCCGCTGCGCGAACGGATCGCGCGGACCCTCACCACACCGACCGACCCGGCCACCGAACTGACCGTGACCGTCGGCGCCACCGAGGCGCTGTGCGTCGCCTTGCTCGCCACCGTCGACCCGGGCGACGAGGTCGTCCTCCTCGACCCGGGGTACGAGCAGTTCACCGCCGCGATCGCCCTGGCCGGCGCGGTGCCCCGCTTCGTGCCGTGCCAGCCGCCCTCCTGGCGCCACGACCCGGCCGACCTGGCTGCCGCCTTCGGACCCCGCACCCGGGCCGTCCTGCTCAACTCACCGGCCAATCCCACCGGCCGGGTACTGGACCGCACCGAGCTGGACGAGATCGCGGCGCTGTGCGAGCGTTGGGACGCCACGGTGATCTGCGACGAGGTGTACAGCGCCTTCGTCTTCGACGGCAGGCCCCACCTGTCCGTCACGGAGGTCCCCGGCCTCGCCGAGCGGAGCATCGTGGTCGGCTCCCTCTCCAAGAGCCACGCCATCAGCGGCTGGCGCCTGGGCTTCCTGCGCGCCGACGCCGCCCGCACCGAGGTGCTCCGACGCGTCCACGAGGTCACCACCAACGGTGCCGCCACGCCGCTCCAGGTCGCCGTGGGCATGGCCGCGTTCAGCGTCGACACGGACACCGCGTCCCGGGAGATGGAAGCGCGCCGGGACCTGACCCAGGAGATCTTCTCCCGCAAAGGCATGAAGTTCGCCCCGTCCGAAGGCGGCTGCTTCCTCTTCGCGGACGTCGGCAACCTCACCGGCGGCCGCCACGACGGCCGGCGGTTCGTCCTCGAACTCCTCGACGAGGCCGGGGTGCTGATCGTGCCCGGGGCTTCCTTCTTCGCCGACCCCGCCCGCGGCGAGCAGTACGTACGCATCGCGTTCAACCGGCGGACCGACCTCCTCCACGAGGTCGGACGCCGGGTCCTGGGCGACTGACGCCGACGAGCTGGGGGAGAGACCGAATGAGTCAGTACACGGCCGGTCAGCTGGGACCGCTTCCGGACTTCCTGCTGGAGGGCACCGAGGACGTGACCCGCATCGTCACGCCCGCGGGCGACAAGATGTGGCTGGTGCGCGACTACGCGCTGGGGCGCGCGGTGCTGACCGACAAGCGGTTCAGCCGGGCCGGCGCCCTCGCGCCCGAGGCGCCGAAGTTCAACGATGCCCAGCCGACCCCCGACTCGATGATGAGCATGGACGGCGACCGCCACACCCGGCTGCGCCGCATCGTCAGTGGGGCCTTCTCCACCGGCCGGATCGCCGCCATGGGCCCCTTCGTGGGAGAACTGGCCGACCGGCACCTCGACGCGATCGCCGCGCACGGACCGGGCGCGGACCTCGTCGAGCACCTCGCCGCGCCGCTTCCGCTGGCCGTACTGTGCTCGGTGCTCGGCATCCCGCCCGAGGACAGCGCCCGCTTCCGGGACTGGGTCGAGGTCCTCTTCGACATCTCGGCGAGCGAGCCGCGGGAGAAGGCGCGCCGGCGCGTCGAACTCGCCGCATACATCACCGATCTGGTCGGACACAAGCGGCGGCAGCCTCAGGACGACCTGCTCTCCAGCCTCATCGAAGCCCACGACCGCGGTGACCTCACCATGAGCGAACTGCTCACCCTCGGCCTCACGCTGCTGATGGCCGGTTACGAGACCACGGTCGGGCAGCTCGGCCTGTCGGTCCTGTCGCTGCTGTCGGACCCCGTCACGCACCGCGAACTCGTCGCACGGCCCGACGCGATCGCGCCGGCCGTGGAGGAACTGCTGCGCGTCAACCCGGCCACGCCCCTGGCCTTCCCCCGGGTCGCCCTCCAGCCGGTGCGGCTGGGCACCGTCACGGTCCAGGCCGGCGAGGCCGTCATGGTCGCGCTGCTGCACGGCAACCGCGACGCCAAGGTCTTCGCCGAACCGGAGTCCCTTGCCCTGGCCGGCCAGGACGGGGTCCACCTGACCTTCGGCCACGGCGTGCACCGCTGCCTGGGGGCCCCGCTGGGCCGGCTCCAGGTCCGCGCCGTCCTCGAACGGCTGCTGCACCGCTTCCCCACCCTGCGGTTCGCGGCCGTCGACACCCCCGTGATCTGGAAGGACGGTCTGGCGACCCGCGGGCTGGCCCGCCTCCTCGTCGACTGGTAACCCCCGCCGAGTGCCGCCGTCACCCACGCCAGCCGGACGTGCCGCCCCCCAGGCACGTGCCCAGACCCGAAGCGAGAAACACGTGTCCGCAGAGCACGCACGCACCGAGGCCGGGTCCGCCTGGACGCCGCTCGACGTCGTCGGCACGGCCTTCACCGAGCCTCTCCGCCGCTCCCGCACCGCCCCGCCTCCGTCCGCGGACACGGAACACCCGGCTGCCGAGGGGCCGGCCGCCGAACGCGTGACCGCCGACGAGCCGGCCGCGTCACGGGATCGCCTGAGCGGTCTGAGCCGGGCGGCCCTCGCCGACGCCGGACGGGCCGCCGACGAGTCGGTGGGGCTCGTCCTGGCGGGCGGTGGAGACGACCGGCAGGCCCTCGCCCGGGAGACCGCCGACACCCTCGCCCTGCGCGGCCCCGTACACACCGTGCCCGGTGGTCGGGTTCGGCAGGCCGTGGACCTCGCGGCCGCGACCCTGGACACCGGCGCCGTCCGTACCGTCCTGGTCCTGCTCGCTCCGGACCCCCGTGAACCCGCCGGCACCACCGCCCTGATGCTGTGCCCGGCCGACCGGGCCGAGGCCTTCGGCCACCGCGCCCGTGCCACCCTGCGCACCGCCGAGGACCTGACGGCCTTCCTCGCCGCGCCGGTGGCCGCCCCCGCCTTCCGCGGCACGACGGTGCCGGTGCCGCTGTCCGGCGCCGATCGTGCCGCCGTGGGGGAGCGTGCGGCGCGGCTGCGCACGCACGCCGACGCGCACCGTCCGCCGCTGCCCGCCCTCGGACTGGCCGTGGCGGACGCCGGCGCCGACGGGCCGTTCCGCTCCGTCGTCCTCGCCGACACGCACGAGCGGCTCGACGACGAACTGCGCACGCTCGCCGAAGGACGACACAGCACCACCCGGATCGACGCGGTCGCCGAAAGCCGCGAGCGGACCGTGTTCGTCTTCCCCGGCCAGGGCTCCCAGTGGGCCGGCATGGCCGCCGGACTCCTGGAGACCTCGGACGTGTTCCGGGCCTCCGTCGACGCCTGTGCCGACGCCCTCGCGCCCTTCGTCGACTGGTCCCTGCACGAGGTGCTGCGCGGCGCGCCCGGCGCCGCCTCCCTGGACCGGGACGACGTCGTACAGCCCGCGCTGTTCGCCACGATGGTGGCCCTGTCGGACCTGTGGGCCTCGTTCGGTGTGCGCCCCTCGGCCGTCGTGGGGCACAGCAACGGCGAGATCGCCGCCGCGGTGGTCTCCGGCGCCCTGAGCCTGGAGGACGGCGCACGCGTCGTCTCACTGTGGAGCAAGGCCCAGGCGCGCCTGGCCGGGCGGGGCGGCATGCTGTCCGTCTCCGCGGCCGTGACCGAGCTGGAGCCCCGGCTGGCCGCCTGGGGTGACCGGGTCGCCGTCGCCGCGGTCAACGGCCCGGCATCGGTCGTGCTCTCCGCGGACCGCGAGGCCGTCGACCTGCTGCTGGAGGAGTTCGCCGCCGACGGCATCGACGCGAAGCGCATTCCGGTCAACGTGGCCGCTCACTCCCCGCTCGTCGAGCTCATGCGCGAGGAGATCCTCGCGGGGCTGGCGCCGCTGCGGCCGCGCGCGTCGAGCGTGCCCTTCCACTCCACCGTGACCCGCACGGTCCTGGACACCTCCGCTCTGAACGCCGACTACTGGTACGCCAACCTGCGCGGCACCGTCCAACTCGACCCGGTCGTCCGCGGACTCGCCGACCACGACGCCTTCGTCGAGGTGAGCCCCCACCCGGTCCTCACCATGGCGCTCCAGCAGACCCTGGACGACGTCGCGTCGCCCGCCGTCGTGTCGGAGACCCTGCGCCGCAACCAGGACGGTGCCACCCGCTTCCTGACGTCACTGGGACGCCTGCACACCGCCGGCGTCCCCGTGGACTGGCGGCCCGCGTACGGGCCCGGCACCGCCCCCGCCGACGTGCCCCGCGACGTGGCGGACCCGGCCCCCGCCGGCCCTGCCCCCGCCGGGCGGCCGGACGGCGCGGACCGGGAGGAGACCGCCCACCGGATGCTGGAACTGATCCGCGCCGAGGCGGCCCTGGCACTCGGCCTCGGCGCGGACACCGAGGTGGACGCCGCGGGCGCCTTCCGCGGCCTGGGCCTCGACTCGGTCATGGCGGTCGAACTGCGCAACCGGCTGGTCGCGGCCACCGGCCTGCGCCTGCCGGTGACCGTGCTGTTCGACCACCCCACCCCGCAGCGGCTCGCCGATCACATCGCCGGCCTGCTCACCGGTGCCGACACCCCTGCCGCGCCCGCCGCCCGCCGCTCCGCCGGCACCGACGACCCGGTGGTCGTCGTCTCCATGGCCTGCCGCTTCCCCGGCGGCGCGAACAGCCCCGACGACCTCTGGCAGCTCGTCGTGGACGAGAAGGACGTGGTCTCGGACTTCCCCGGCAACCGCGGCTGGCACCTGGACACCCTCTTCGACCCCGAGCCCGGGCGGCCCGGGAAGTCGTACACCCGGCAGGGCGGTTTCCTGTACGACGCCGACCTGTTCGACGCGGAGTTCTTCGGGATCAGCCCGCGCGAAGCCGTCGGCATGGACCCGCAGCAGCGGCTCGTCCTCGAGACCGTCTGGGAGACCCTGGAACGGGCCGGGGTGAGCACGGCGGAGCTGCACGGCAGCAACACCGGCGTCTACCTGGGAGCCATCGGCCAGGACTACGGCCCCCGGCTGCACGAGGCGGACGACACGGCCGGCGGCTACCTGCTCACCGGCAACTTCACCAGTGTGCTCTCCGGCCGGGTCGCCTACACCTACGGTCTGGCCGGCCCCGCCATCACGGTGGACACCGCCTGCTCGTCCTCCCTGGTGGCCGTGCACCTGGCTGCCAGGGCGCTGCGCCAGGGCGACTGCGACCTGGCACTGGCCGGCGGGGTGACGGTGATGTCGAGCCCCGGACTGTTCGTGGAGTTCAGCCGGCAGCGGGGGCTGGCGCCCGACGGCCGCTGCAAGGCCTTCTCCGACACGGCCGACGGCACCGGGTGGGCCGAGGGCGTGGGGGTGCTGCTGCTGGAGCGGCTGTCGGACGCCCGGCGGCACGGGCACGAGGTGCTGGCGGTGGTGCGCGGTTCGGCGATCAACCAGGACGGCGCCAGCAACGGCCTGGCCGCGCCCAGCGGTCCGGCGCAGGAGCAGGTCATCCGCTCGGCCCTCCTGGACGCCGGTCTGTCCGCGGTGGAGGTGGACGCGGTGGAGGCGCACGGGACGGGTACGCGGCTGGGTGATCCGATCGAGGCGCAGGCGCTGCTGGCGACGTACGGGCAGGGCCGGGAGCCGGAACGGCCTTTGCTGCTGGGGTCGTTGAAGTCGAACATCGGTCATGCGCAGGCGGCTGCGGGTGTGGGCGGGATCATCAAGTCCGTCCAGGCCATGCGGCACGGTGTGCTGCCGCGGACGTTGCACGTGGGTGAGCCGACCTCGCACGTGGACTGGGGTGCGGGCGGGGTGTCGCTGCTGACCGAGGCGCGGCCGTGGCCGGAGACCGGCCGGCCCCGCCGCACGGGGGTCTCCTCCTTCGGGATCAGCGGCACCAACGCCCACGTGATCCTGGAACAGGCACCCGAACCCGCCGAGGCTCCGGAACCCTCATCCGGCACACCGGCCGCGTCCGGCGCCGCGGTGCCCGGCCCCTGGCTCCTGTCCGCGCGCGGTGAGGACGCCCTGCGCGCCCGGGCCGCCGGGCTGCGCGACCACGTCGCCGAGCACCCCGAGGAGTCCCTGGCCGACATCGGCCTGACCCTCGCCACCGCGCCCACCCGCTTCCCGGAAGCGGCCGCCGTGGTGGCCGAGGACCGGGAGGGCTTCCTGCGGGGCCTCGCCGCGCTGGCCGCGGGGGAGCAGTCGCCGGACGTCCTGCGGGGCACGGCGCCGCGTACCGACGGCGGCACCGCGTTCCTGTTCACGGGGCAGGGCAGTCAGCGGGCCGGTTGTGGGCGGGAGTTGTACGAGCGGTATCCGGTGTTCGCGGCGGCGGTGGAGGAGGTGTGCGGGGTTCTGGATCCGCTGGTGGGCCGTTCGGTGCGGGAGCTGCTGCTGGCGGGGGAGGGGAGTGCTCAGGCGGCGTTGCTGGAGGAGACGCGGTACACGCAGCCGGTGTTGTTCGTGCTGGAGGTGGCGCTGTTCCGGTTGCTGGAGCACTTCGGTGTGGTGCCGGATCATCTGCTGGGTCATTCGGTGGGTGAGGTGGCGGCGGCGCATGTGTCGGGTGTGCTGGATCTGGCGGACGCGTGTGCGTTGGTGGCGTGGCGGGGTCGTTTGATGCAGGAGGCGCCGTCGGGTGGGGCGATGGTGGCGTGCGAGGGGACGGAGGAGGAGGTCCGGGAGGCGCTGGCGGGGTTCGGCGGGGGTCTCGACGTGGCCGCGGTGAACGGTCCGTCGGCTGTGGTGGTGACGGGGGACGAGGACGCGGCGTTGCGGTGGGCGGGGCTGTGGAAGGGGCGGGGGCGTCGGGCGTCGCGGTTGCGGGTGTCGCACGCGTTCCACTCGTCGCACATGGACGGGGTGCTGGAGCGGTTCCGTGAGGTGGTCGCGGGGTTGGTGTTCCATGCTCCGCGGATCGCGCTGGTGTCGAACGTGACCGGCCGGGTGGCGACCGCGCAGGAGCTGAGCGACCCGGAGTACTGGGTGCGTCAGCTGCGCGGCACCGTCCGCTTCCACGACGGCGTACGCACCCTGCACGACCGACGCGTCACCGCGTACGTGGAGTTGGGGCCCGACCCGGTGCTCACGGCCATGGTCCGGGCCTGCCTCGGCGAGGACGTCCCGGCGCTCGCCCCCCTCCTGCGCCGCGGCCACGAGGAGACCCGCACCTTCACCACGGCCCTCGCGCGGCTCGCCCTGCACGGCGTCCAGCCGGACACCGAGCGGCTCCACCCCGGCGGCAGACGGACCGCACTGCCCACCTACGCCTTCCAGCGCAGCCGGTACTGGCTCGACACCGCCACCGTGAGCGATGCCGCGGACGTGGGCCTCGCGCCCGCCGGGCACCCCCTGCTGGGTGGGATGACCGGCCTCGCCGACGGCGACGGACTCCTGCTCGCCGGCCGGCTCTCCCCGCGCACCCGGCCCTGGCTCGCCCAGCACCTCATCGCGGGCACCGAGCTGCTGCCGGGCGCCGCACTCGTGGAACTGGCCGTCGCCGCCGGTGACCGCGCCGGCTGCGGCACCCTGCGCGAACTCGTCCTCGAAGCCCCCCTGCCGCTGCCCGCGGACGGCGTCCGCCTCCAGATCACCGTGGGACCCGCCGACGGTGACGGCAGCCGGCCGGTCGCACTCCACTCCAGCCACGAAGAGGGCGACTGGAACCGGCACGCCTCGGGAGTGCTCACCCCCCGCGCCCGGACGGTCCCCGCCGAGGAGGGCTCCTGGCCGCCCCCGGCCGCCCACCCGCTGCCGCTCGACGGTCTCTACGACCTCCTCGCCGGCCGCGGCTACGCCTACGGCCCCGCCTTCCGCGGCCTCGTCGCCGCCTGGCGGTCGGGCACCGACCTGTACGGGGAGGTGGAACTGCCCGAGGACCTGCACTCCGAGGCAGCCGAGTACGGCCTGCACCCGGCGCTCCTGGACGCCGCCCTGCACGCCCTGCTGCTCGCCGAACCCGGTGACGAGGGCACGGTCCGGCTGCCGTTCGCCTACGACGGGGTGACCCTGCACGCCTCGGGCGCCACCCGGCTCAGGGTCCGGCTCACCCGGAACACCGGTGACAGCCTCACCCTGACGGCCACCGACCCCGCCGGACAGCCGGTGCTGAGCGTCGACTCCGTGACACTGCGCCCGGTGCCGGCCGATCGCATCACCGGGCACACGGGCGGCTCCGCCGACGTTCCGCACCGGGTGGAGTGGCAGTCCCTGCCCACCCCCGCGGGCCGGACCGCACCCGGGCGGTGGGCGGCCCTCGGCGCCGCCGTGCCCGGCCTCACCGAAACCGCCCACCCGGACCCGGACGCCCTCACCGCCGCCCTCGACGCCGGTGAACCCGCTCCCGACGTGCTGGTGCTCCCCTGCCGCACGGGCGGGGAGCGTGACGCGCAAGCGCGCGCCGCCGTCCGGGACATGCTCGGCCTGATCCGGCACTGCCTGGGCGACGAGCGGCTGGCGGCCACCCGGTACCTGCTCCTGACGCAGCGCGCCGTCGCGGCCGTCCCCGGCGAGGACGTCCACGACCTGCCCGCCGCCGCGGTGCGCGGACTGGTGCGCACCGCCGCGAGCGAACACCCCGGACGCTTCGCGCTGCTGGACACCGGCACCGACACCGGCCGCGACCACGGAACCGGCACCACCGGCGCCGACGACCTGCGCACCGCCGCGGCGACCGCCGTGGCCGACGGCCTCGAACTGGCCCTGCGCGACGACCGGATGCTGACGCCCCGCCTGACACGCGGCCGAACGGCACCGGCCGGGCCCGGCGTCCTCGACCCCGACGGCACCGTCCTGATCACCGGAGGCACCGGGGGCCTCGGACGCCGTCTCGCGCGGCACCTGGTCGTCCGGCACGGCATCCGGCACCTGCTGCTGACCAGCCGCCGGGGACCGGACGCCCCGGGCGCCGCCGAACTCGCCGCCGAACTGGCCGACTCGGGCGCCGAGGTCACCGTCGTCGCCTGCGACACCGCGGACCGCGACCACCTCACCCGGGTCCTGGCGGACATACCCGCCTCCCACCCGCTGACGGCCGTCGTGCACGCCGCCGGCATCCTCGCCGACGCCACCCTGGACAACCTGCGCCCCGAGGACGCCGACCGGGTCCTCGCCGCCAAGGCGGACGGCGCCCGCCACCTGCACGAACTCACCACCGACCGGCCGCCGGCCGCGTTCGTCCTCTTCTCCTCCGTCGCCGGACTCCTCGGCACCCCCGGCCAGGGCGCGTACGCCGCGGCCAACGCCTACCTCGACTCCCTGGCCCAGCACCGCCGCGCCCGGGGAATGGCCGCGACCTCACTGGCCTGGGGCATGTGGGACACCGCGGCCGGCGGCATGGCCGCCCGGCTGGACGCCGCGGACACCGCCCGCTGGAACCGCAGCGGAATACGGCCGCTGACCGAGGAGCACGCACTGCGCCTGTTCGACGCGGCGCTCTCCACCGACGATCCCCTGCTGGTCCCCGCCGCCCTCGACGTCACCGCGCTGCGCGACGCCGACCCCGCCCCGCACCCGCTGCTGCGGGCCCTCGCCCCCCGCGCCCGCCGCCGCGCCGCGACCGGGGAGGGCGCCGCCTCCTGGGCCCAGCGCACCTCGGACCTGCCGGAAGCCGAACGGCGCCGGGCGGTCACCGACCTGGTCCGCACCACGGTCGCCGCCGTCCTCGCCCTGCCCGGCCCCCGCAGCGTCGACCTGACCGCCGCCTTCCGCGATCTCGGCGTCGACTCCCTGTCGGCGCTCGAACTGCGCGGACGGCTCGGCACGGCCACCGGCGTCACCCTGCCCGCCACCGTCGTCTTCGACCACCCCACCCCGCAGGCCCTCCTCGACCACCTGATGGAGCGGATCGCGTCGGCCCCCGCCGCGCCCGCGACCCGCACCGCACCGGTCCCGGCCGCCCGCTCCGAGCAGGACGACCCGGTGGTGATCGTCGGCATGGCCTGCCGGTACCCGGGCGACGTCCACACCCCCGAGGACCTGTGGCGGCTGGTCGCCGACGGCGTCGACGCCATCGGCCCGTTCCCCGAGAACCGTGACTGGCACGTCGACGACCTGTACGACCCCGACCCCGACCGGCCCGGGAAGTCGTACACGCGGCACGGCGGTTTCCTGTACGACGCCGACCTGTTCGACGCGGAGTTCTTCGGGATCAGCCCGCGCGAAGCCGTCGGCATGGACCCGCAGCAGCGGCTGCTGCTGGAGACCAGCTGGGAGGCCGTAGAGAGCGCCGGCATCGCCCCGACGACGCTGCACGGCAGCCGCACCGGTGTCTTCTGCGGCGTCATGTACAGCGACTACACCTCACGGCTGCACACCACCCCGCTCAGCGTGGAGGCCTACCGGTTCGTCGGCACCTCACCCAGCGTCGTCTCCGGCCGTGTCTCCTACACGCTCGGCCTGAAGGGCCCCGCCATCACGGTGGACACCGCCTGCTCGTCCTCCCTGGTGGCCGTGCACCTGGCCGCCCAGGCGCTGCGGGCGGGCGAATGCGAACTGGCGCTGGCCGGAGGCGTCACGGTGATGGCCTCGCCCAGCACCTTCGTGGAGTTCAGCCGGCAGCGGGGGCTGGCGCCCGACGGCCGCTGCAAGGCCTTCTCCGACACGGCCGACGGCACGGCCTGGAGCGAGGGCGTGGGGGTGCTGCTGCTGGAGCGGCTGTCGGACGCCCGGCGGCACGGGCACGAGGTGCTGGCGGTGGTGCGCGGTTCCGCGATCAACCAGGACGGCGCCAGCAACGGCCTCACCGCGCCCAACGGCCCCTCTCAGGAACGCGTGATCCGTGACGCGCTCGACAGCGCCGGTCTGTCCGCGGTGGAGGTGGACGCGGTGGAGGCGCACGGGACGGGTACGCGGCTGGGTGATCCGATCGAGGCGCAGGCGCTGCTGGCGACGTACGGGCAGGGCCGGGAGCCGGAACGGCCTTTGCTGCTGGGTTCGTTGAAGTCGAACATCGGTCATGCGCAGGCGGCTGCGGGTGTGGGCGGGATCATCAAGTCCGTCCAGGCCATGCGGCACGGTGTGCTTCCGCGGACGTTGCACGTGGACGAGCCGACCTCGCACGTGGACTGGAGTGCGGGCGGGGTGTCGCTGCTGACCGAGGCGCGGCCGTGGCCGGAGACCGGCCGGCCCCGCCGCACGGGGGTCTCCTCCTTCGGCGTCAGCGGCACCAACGCCCACGTGATCCTGGAACAGGCACCCGAAGGCGCGGCGGACCCCGAGCCCCGCGCGTGCGACGCGCCCGGCCTGCTGCTGCCCTGGGTGGTCTCCGCGCGCGGCGAGGACGCCCTGCGCGCCCAGGCCGCCCGCCTCGCACCGCTCGCCGCGGAACTCGCCGAGGACGGCACCCGGCGCTCCGACGTCGGCTACTCCCTTGCCGTCACCCGCTCCGCCCTCACCGACCGCGCGGTGATCCTCGCCGCCGGCCGCGACGAACTCCTCGCCGGTCTGGACGCCCTGCACCGGGGCCGGGACGCCGACGGCGTGGTGACCGGCCGGGACGAGGGACGTTCCCACACGGTCTTCCTGTTCACGGGGCAGGGCAGTCAGCGGGCCGGTTGTGGGCGGGAGTTGTACGAGCGGTATCCGGTGTTCGCGGCGGCGGTGGAGGAGGTGTGCGCGGTTCTGGATCCGCTGGTGGGCCGTTCGGTGCGGGAGCTGCTGCTGGCGGGGGAGGGGAGTGCGCGGGCGGCGTTGCTGGAGGAGACGCGGTACACGCAGCCGGTGTTGTTCGTGCTGGAGGTGGCGCTGTTCCGGTTGCTGGAGCACTTCGGTGTGGTGCCGGATCATCTGCTGGGTCATTCGGTGGGTGAGGTGGCGGCGGCGCATGTGTCGGGTGTGCTGGATCTGGCGGACGCGTGTGCGTTGGTGGCGTGGCGGGGTCGTTTGATGCAGGAGGCGCCGTCGGGTGGGGCGATGGTGGCGTGCGAGGGGACGGAGGAGGAGGTCCGGGAGGCGCTGGCGGAGTTCGGCGGGGGTCTCGACGTGGCCGCGGTGAACGGTCCGTCGGCTGTGGTGGTGACGGGGGACGAGGACGCGGCGTTGCGGTGGGCCGGGCTGTGGAAGGGGCGGGGGCGCCGGGCGTCGCGGTTGCGGGTGTCGCACGCGTTCCACTCGTCGCACATGGACGGGGTGCTGGAGCGGTTCCGGGAGGTGGTCGCGGGGTTGGTGTTCCGTGCTCCGCGGATCGCGCTGGTGTCGAACGTGACCGGCCGGGTGGCGACCGCGCAGGAGCTGAGCGACCCGGAGTACTGGGTGCGTCAGCTGCGCGGCACCGTCCGCTTCCACGACGGCGTACGCACCCTGGTCGACGCGGGGGCCTCCGTCTGGCTCGAACTGGGTCCCGACCCGGTGCTCACGGCCATGGTCCGCGGCAGCCTGGCGGACGACGACACCGGCGTACCCGTGGCCGCCCCGCTGCTCCGCCGCGGCCACGAGGAGGCCCGCACCCTGACCACCGCGCTCGCCCGCGCCCACGTCAACGGCGTCCCCGTGGACTGGCGCGGCTTCTACCCCGGGGCCCGTACGGTGCCCCTGCCCACCTACGCCTACCAGTGGGAACGGTACTGGCTGAGCGAACCGGACGGGCCGGCCCCGGACCGGCTCACCGCAACCCACCCCCTGCTCGACGACGGCGTCGAACTCGCCGACGGCTCCGGCACCCTGTTCACCGGGCGGCTCGATCCGCGGACCCGGCCCTGGCTCACCGAGCACGTGATCGCCGGCTCCCCGCGCCTGCCCGGAGCGGGCGTCGCCGACCTCGCGCTGCACGCGGCCCGCCTGACCACCGGGGACCACCGGGTGGCCGAACTGACCCTGGAGCAGCCGCTGCCGCTGACCGAGGCGGCGGATCTCCAGCTCATGGCCGGCGCCCCCGGCGTCGACGGCAGCCGTGACCTCGTCCTGTACGCGCGGCCCGCCGGCACGCCGACGGCCCCCTGGACCCGGCACGCCGGCGGCACCCTGGCCCCCACCGGCACGGACGAGCCCGCCCGCGACGAGGCCGCCCCGCTCGGCGTCTGGCCGCCGGCGGACGCCGCCCCCGTGCCCCTGGACGGGTTCTACGACCGCCTCGCCGACCGCGGCTACGCCTACGGCCCCGCCTTCCGCGGCCTGCGCGCCCTGTGGCGCGGCACGACCGACCTCTACGCGGAGGTCACGCCGCCCGCCGCCCCGGAGGGCTTCGCGCTGCACCCCGCCGCCCTGGACGCGGCGCTGCACACCCTCCTCGGCGCGGCCGGTGACGACACCCGCCTGCTCGTGCCGTTCGCCTGGGGCGGTCTGACCCTGCACCGGCCGGCCGGAGAGGGCCCGTTGCGCGTGCGCCTGCGCCGCGAGGAGGGCGACACCTACTCCCTCCTGATCGCCGCCGGCGACGGCACCCCCGTCCTCGACGTGGTCCGGCTCGACCTGCGTGAGCTGACCGGCGCCGAGGACCGGCCCGCCGACGGTGCGGCCCTGTACACCGTGGACTGGACGGAGCGGGACCCCGGCGCACCGCTGCCCGAAGGGCCCTGGGCGGTCCTCGGACCCGACGCCGAGGAGATCCGCGCGGCCGTCCGCGCCTCGGGCGTCCGCACCACCGCCCATCCCGGACTCGACGACCTGATCCGCTCACTCGACGAGGGAGCGCCGGTACCGGCGCTCGTCGTCGCCCCCCTGCCCGGTGCGACCGAGCCACACGGCGGTCCCACCACGTCCGGCACCTCCGCCGCACCCGGCGGAGCGGAAGGACACTCCGGGACCGCGGCATCCCGTGGCTCCCTCGCCTCCGGCGGAACCGCCCGACCCGGGCGGCCCGCCGGGGCGGACACCCGACCCCTGCACACCGCCCTGGACCTGCTCGGCCGCTGGCTCGCCGACGAGCGGCTGGCCGCTTCCCGGCTGGTCCTCGTCACCAGTGGTGCCGTCCCCGCCGAGAGCGGCGACCGTCCCGACCCGGCCCGGGCCGCGGTCTGGGGCCTGACCCGGTCCGCGCAGTCCGAGCACCCCGGACGGATCACCCTGCTCGACACCGACCGTCACCCGGGCTCCCGCCGGGCCCTGGCCCTCGCACTCGCCTCGGCCGAACCCCAGGTCGCCCTGCGCCGCGGCCGCACGCGGGTGCCGCTGCTGCGCCGCCACGCGGGCCCGCCGGCCGGTTCGCGCCGGACGCCCTTCGACGAGCACAGCCACGTCCTGATCACCGGCGGCCTGGGCACGCTCGGCCGGCTCCTGGCCCGCCACCTCGTGGAGCGCCACGGCGTACGGAGGCTGCTGCTGACCGGCCGCCGCGGCCCGCGGACCCCCGGCGCCGAGGAGTTCGCGGCCCTGCTCGAGGCTCTGGGGGCCGAGGTCACGATCGCCGCCTGCGACGCGGCCGACCGGACCGCCCTGGCCGCCGTCCTCGACGCCGTCCCCCGGGACCGGCCGCTGACCGGCGTGCTGCACGCGGCCGGAGTCCTGGAGGACCAGGTCGTCGAGACACTCACGCCGGACCGCCTCGACCGGGTCTTCGCCCCCAAGGCCGACGCGGCCGTCCATCTGCACGCGTTGACGCGCGACCTGGACCTGACCGCGTTCGTCCTGTTCTCGTCCCTCGCGGCCACCCTCGGCACCGCCGGACAGGGAGCCTACGCGGCGGCCAACGCCTACCTCGACGCCCTGGCCGGAGCCCGTCACGCCGACGGAGCGCCCACCGTGTCGCTGGCCTGGGGGCTGTGGGCCGGCGAAGGCGACATGACCGCCGGCCTGGACGAGACCGACCTGCGCCGGCTGGCCCGGTCCGGCGTCGGCGCCCTCACCGCCGAGGAGGGGCTCGCCCTCTTCGACGCCGCCCTCGCGGACGGTGCGCCGGTCCTCGCACCCGGCCGCTTCGACCTGCGCGACCTCGACCCCGCCGCCGCACCGCCCGTCCTGCGGGGCCTGCGGCCCGACATCGCCGCTCCCGCTCCCGCCGCGGCCCCGGCCCACGGACTCCAGGACCGGCTGGCCTCGGCACCCCACACGGAACGGCGCCACATCATTCTCGAAGCCGTACGGTCCGAGGTCGCCGCCGTCCTCGGACACGTCACCCAGGACCGGATCCCGGCCGACCGGCGCTTCCAGGACATGGGCTTCGACTCCCTGACCGCCCTCGAACTGCGCAACCGGCTCACCTCGGTCACCGGCGTCCGGCTGCCCCCCACTCTCGTCTTCGACCACCCGAGCCCCGGCGCGCTGGCGGAGCGCCTGGGCGAAGACCTCACCCCGCGCACCGAGCCGCGGGAGTCCGCCACCGGCGGCGACGGCAGCGCCGTGGACTTGATGAGCACGGACGAACTGGTCCGCCTGGCCCTGGGCGAGGCCCGCCCCGAACAGCTCTAGCAGCGAGTTACGGAGAGACACGATGACGGCCACATCCCACGAGCAAGTCGTCGACGCGCTGCGGGCGGCGTTGAAGGAGAACGAGCGCCTCAGGGCGGCCGCCCGCGACACCGGGCAGACGTCCGGCCCGATCGCCATCGTCGGCATGGCCTGCCGCTACCCCGGCGGCGTCACCGGCCCCGAGGACCTGTGGCGGCTGGTCGCCGACGAGGTCGACGCCGTCGGGCCCTTCCCCGACGACCGCGGCTGGGACCTGGCCTCCCTCTACGACCCGGACCCCGACGCCCCCGGCACCTCGTACGTGAAGGAGGGAGGATTCCTCGCCGACGCCGCACGGTTCGACGCGGAGTTCTTCGGCATCAGCCCGCGTGAGGCCCACGCCATGGACCCGCAGCACCGGCTGCTGCTGGAGAGCGCCTGGGAGGCCCTGGAGGACGCCGGACTCGACCCGTCGGGACTGCGCGGCAGCCGCACCGGCGTCTTCGTCGGCACCATGTACGGCGACTACGGCTCGCGCCTCGCACCCGCCCCGGCCGAGTACGAGGGCTATCTCGGACTCGGCAGCGCCGGCAGCGTCGCCTCCGGACGCGTCGCCTACACCCTCGGCCTGCGCGGTCCCGCGATGACCGTGGACACCGCCTGCTCCTCCTCTCTGGTGGCCCTGCACCTGGCCAGTGCCGCACTGCGCCGGGGCGAGTGCTCGCTCGCCCTGGCCGGCGGGGCCACCGTCATGTCCACACCCATGCCGTTCGTGGAGTTCAGCCGGCAGCGCGGACTCGCCGCCGACGGCCGCTGCAAGTCGTTCGCCGCGTCCGCCGACGGCACCGGCTGGGCCGAGGGGGCCGGTCTGCTGCTCCTGGAACGGCTCGAGGACGCCCGCCGCCTCGGCCACCGGGTGCTCGCCGTCGTCCGGGGCAGCGCCGTCAACCACAGCGTCGAGAGCAACGGCCTGACCGCCCCCAGCGGGCGGGCCCAGGAACGCGTCATCGCCGACGCCCTGGCCACCTCCGGCGTGCCCGCCGACGAGGTCGACGCCGTCGAGGCCCACGGCACCGGCACCTCCCTCGGCGACCCCGTCGAGGCACAGGCCCTCCAGGCCGTCTACGGCGCCGGCCGCCCCGCCGGCCACCCGCTCCTGCTCGGCTCGCTGAAGTCCAACATCGGCCACACCCAGGCCGCCGCCGGTGTCGGGGGCGTCATCAAGATGGTGCAGGCGATGCGGCACGGCGTACTGCCCCGGACCCTGCACGCCGACGAACCCACGCCGCACGTCGACTGGTCCGACGGGGCGCTGAGACTGCTGACCGAGGCCACCCCGTGGCCGGAACACGACCACCCCCGCCGGGCCGCCGTGTCGTCCTTCGGCATCAGCGGCACCAACGCCCACGTCATCCTGGAACAGGACGCCGAACCGGCCCCGGCCTCCGCCGACGAGGACGGCGCCGCCCCGCTGCCGGTGGTCCCCGTCCCGGTGTCGGCGGCAGGCGAGGCCGCACTGCGCGACCAGGCCGCCCGGCTCCTCGACCGGGTGAGCGGACGACCGGTGCGCCCGGTCGACCTCGGCCACTCACTGGCCACCACGCGGGCCCACCTCGCGCACCGCGCCGTGCTGCTGCCCCGCGACGAGGCGGAGCTGCGCGACACCCTGCGGGCGCTCGCCGACGGCACCGACCACCCGGCCGCCGTACGGGGCACCGCCGCCGACGGCCGCACCGCGTTCCTCTTCGCCGGACAGGGATCCCAACGGACCGGCATGGGACACGAGTTGTACGCGGAGTTCCCCGCCTACGCCGAGGCCTTCGACGCCGCCTGCGCCGAACTGGACGCCAGGCTGGAGCGCCCCCTGCGCGATGTGCTGTTCGGGGCGGAGGGCTCCGCCGAGGCCGCACTGCTGCACCGCACCGAGTACACCCAGCCCGCCCTGTTCGCCTGCGAGGTCGCGCTCTTCCGGCTGTTCGAGTCCTGGGGCGTCCGGCCGGACGCGGTACTCGGGCACTCGGTGGGAGCCCTCGCCGCCGTCCACGCCGCCGGCGTGCTCTCGCTGGCCGACGCCGCCGAACTGGCGGTCGCCCGGGGGCGGGTCATGCAGCGGCTGCCGGCCGGCGGCGCCATGGTCGCGCTGCGGGCGAGCGAGGAAGAGGCGGCCGCGCTCGTCGCCGGCCACACCGAGCGCGTCTCCCTCGCCGCCGTCAACGGCCCGGCCGCCACCGTGCTCTCCGGAGACCGGCACGAACTGGGGCGCATCGTCGAACGGTTCGAGGCCTCCGGCGGCAAGGCCACCTGGCTGCCCGTCAGCCACGCCTTCCACTCGCCCCTGATGGCGCCCGCCCTCGGCGAACTGCAGCGCGTCGTCGAGAGGCTGACCTTCCGCCCGGCGCAACTGACCGTCGTGTCGGACCTGACGGGCGAACCGGTGCCCTCCGGCCACCTGGCCGACCCCGAGTACTGGGTCCGCCACGCCCGCGAGACGGTCCGGTTCCAGGACGGCGTGCGCAGTCTGGGCGACCTGGGCTGCACCCGGTTCCTCGACCTCGGGCCCGCCGGAGACCTCGTCGCGACCGCTTCCGCCTGCCTCGCCGACCCGGCCGCCCACGCCCTGGTCCCGGCCCTGCGCCGGGGGCGGCCCGAACCGGCGGCCGCGCTGGCCGCCTTGGCCCGGCTGCACGCGTGCGGCACCCCCACCGACTGGGCGGCGGTCTTCGCCGACCGCGGCGCCCGTCGCGTCTCCCTGCCGACGTACGCCTTCCAGCGCCGCACCTACTGGATCGAGCGGACGGACACCCCGGGCGACGTGAGCGCGGCCGGGCTCACCCGATTCGACCACCCGATGCTCACCGCCACCGCCGAGCTGCCCCCGCCGGCCGGCACCGTATACACCGGGCGGCTCTCCCTCGCCACCCACCCGTGGCTGGCCGACCACCGGGTCGCCGGACAAGTGCTGCTGCCCGGCACCGCACTGCTCGACCTGGTGGCGAGCGCCGCCCGGGACGCGGACCGCGGACCGGTCGGCGAACTCGTCCTCGAGGCACCCCTGCCCGTGCCCCGCGACGCGGAGATCCAGCTGCGCGTGCTGCTGGCCGCACCCGCCGACGACGGCACGACGGCCGTGGCCGTCCACGCCCGCCGCGCCGACGGGCCCGAACCCGCGGAATGGACCCGCCACGCCCACGGCACGCTCGGCGGACCGGCCCCCAGGTCCGGCGACGACGCTCCCCTCGCCACCTGGCCGCCCGAGAACGCCGAACCCGTCGCGGTGCCGCCCGGCGAGCTGTACGAGGACCTGGCCGCCAGAGGACTGGAGTACGGGCCCGTCTTCCGGGGCGTACGCGCGGTGTGGCGGCGCGGTGAGGAGGTCTTCGCCGAGGTGGCGCCCACCGCCGAGCGGTGGCCGGAGGGCCGGTACGCCCTGCATCCCGCTCTGCTCGACGCCTGCCTGCACCCCCTCGCCGCCGCAGGGCTCGCCGAGGACGGCCGGAGCCTGGTGCCCTACCTCTGGTCCGGTGTGCGCGTCCACCGCGCGGCGACCGGGCCGCTCCGGGTGCGACTGGCACCCGCCGGGGCGGACGCGGTCGCCGTCGAGGTGACCGACGCCGACGGCAGGCCGGTGGCCGCGGTCGACTCGCTGACCCTGCGCCCGGTCCCCTCGGGCCCCGCCGCACCGGCCTCCGGCCTCCTCCTGCCGCGCTGGACCTCCCTGACCGGGCCGCTCCCCGCGGCGGACACCGACCGCTGGACGCGGGTCGGCCCCGGCGCGGCCCTCGCCGACGCGGCCGCCCTCGCCGACGCCCTGGCCGCGGGAGCCCCCGCCCCCGAGGTCGTCCTGCTCGGCTGCGCCGACGCCGACGGCGACCCGGCCGGCGTACGTGACGTCCTGCACGCGGTGGTGGACACCGCCCGGCTCCTGCTCCGCGACGAGCGGCTCGCCGGCACCCGCCTGGTCGTCCGCACCCGCGAGGCGGTCACCGTGTCCGGCACGGGGGCACCCGGCCGGCTCGCCCACCGCGCCGTATGGGGCCTGGTGCGCGCGGCGCAGGCCGAACACCCCGGCCGCTTCGTCCTCGTCGACGAGGACGGCAGCGACGCCTCCCGCGCCGCCCTGCCCGCCGCCGTGGCCACCGGTGAGCCACAACTCGCCCTGCGCGACGGCACCGCCCACCGGCCGCTGCTCTCCGACGCCCCCGAGCGTGGCGGACTGCTCCCCCCGGCGGGAACCCGCACCTGGCGGCTCGACTACGTCGGCAAGAAGTCCTTCGCCGACCTGTCCCTGGAACCCTGGCCGGAGGCGGACCGGCCGCCGGGACCCGGCCAGGTCCGGGTGCGGCTGCGGGCCGCCGGCCTCAACTTCCGGGACGTCCTGCTCTCCCTCGGGGTGATCCCGCCCTCGGTGGATCCCGACGCAGGCGACCGGGGCCAGGGGGGTGAGGGCGCCGGTGTGGTCCTCGACGTGGGCGAGGGAGTCACCGACCTGCGCCCCGGCGACCGGGTCCTCGGTCTCTTCTCCGGCATCGGACCGACCACCGTGACCGACCGGCGGCTGGTGTGCCCCGTCCCGCGGGGATGGACGGACCAGGAGGCCGCGGCCGTCCCGGTGACCTACCTGACCGCCTACTACGGCCTCGTGGACCTGGCCGGGCTGAGCGCGGGGGAGTCGGTTCTGGTGCACGCCGGCGCGGGCGGTGTCGGCACGGCCGCCCTGCAACTCGCCCAGCACCTCGGAGCCGTGGCCTACGCCACCTCCTCGCCCGGCAAGTGGGACGCGTTGCGGGCCGCCGGTCTGCCCGACACCCGGATCGCCTCCTCGCGCAACCTCGACTTCGAGCAGCGTTTCCTCGACGCCACCGGTGGGGCGGGCGTCGACGTCGTCCTCAACTCCCTGGCCGGCCCCTACACCGACGCCTCGCTGCGCCTGCTGCCCCGGGGCGGCCGCTTCCTGGAGATGGGCAAGACCGACCGGCGTGACCCGGCCGAGGTCGCACGGGAGCATCCCGGCGTCCTCTACCGCGCCTACGACGTGCGCGAACCGGGACCCGACCGCATCCAGGAGATGCTCCGCGCGCTGCTCGCCCTCTTCGAGTCCGGCGCGCTCCGGCCGCCGCCGGTGTCCGCCTGGGACCTGCGCGACGCGCCGCAGGCGTTCCGTCACCTGGCCGAAGCCCGGCACGTCGGCAAGGTGGTCCTCGAACTGCCCGGCCCCGTCTGGGACACCGGGCGGGCCGTCCTCGTCACCGGCGGACTCGGCTGGCTCGGCCGGCTGACCGCCCGCCACCTGGTCGTCGAGCACGGCGTACGCCACGTCGTGCTGATGGGACGCGGCGCGCCCGGCGAGGACGCGGCCCGCGACCTGGAGGCACTGCGCGACCTCGGTGCCGAGGTCCGCGTCCTCGCCTGCGACGCCGCGGACCGCGACGCGCTGGCCGCCGCCCTCGACGGCCTCGACGGCGAAGGCGTCCGGATCGGCGGCGTCGTCCACGCCGCCGGCGTCGTCGATGACGCGCTGCTGTCCGCCCTCACCTCCGAACAGCTCGACCGCGCCCTGCGGCCGAAGGTCGACGCGGCGGTCAATCTGCACGAACTGACCGCCGGGCGCGACCTGTCGGCGTTCGTCCTCTACTCCTCGCTTGCCGGCACCCTCGGTTCCGCCGGACAGGCCGCGTACGCCGCCGGCAACGCCTTCCTGGACGGCCTGGCCGAACGCCGCCGGGCGGACGGCCTGCCCGGCGTGTCCCTGGGGTGGGGCCTGTGGGACACGGCCGGCGGTATGGGCGCCGCCCTCACCGGCGCCGACGTCGCCCGCATGGCCCGGCTCGGGGTGCGGCCGCTGGCGGCTGCCCGCGGCCTGGGCCTGCTGGACGCCGCGCTGGAGCGGCGTACGCCCGTCGCCGTGGCCGCCCGGTGGGACCGGGAGCGGCTCGCCGAGCATCGCCGCGACGGCACCCTGCCGGCCCTGCTCGACGACATGGCGCCCCCCGAGGCGCCTCCCGCGGCGTCCCCGGCCGTCGGCGCCCGGCCGGACGCAGCGGTCCCCGCGGCCCACGCCGCGCCGGATTCCGGTACGGCGGGCGGCACGGCGGGCGGCGACCTCATGGGCATGGTCCTGCGCGAGGTCGCGACCGTGCTCGGCCACGCCTCGGAGGCGGAGATCGGCCCGGACAGCGTTTTCGACCAGATCGGTTTCGACTCGCTGACCGCCGTCGAACTGCGCAACCGCCTCGCGGCCGCCACCGGAGTGCGCCTGCCGGCCACGTTCACCTTCGACTGGCCCACACCTCGCGAGCTGGTCGGCCACCTGCGCACCGAACTGCCCGGGGACACGGCCGACGACCCCCTGTCCGACGCGCTCGCCGGCGTCGAGGCGCTGGTCGCCGACCACGCCCTCGCGGATGCCGACCGCGCCCGGCTGGGAGAGCGCCTGCGCCACCTGCTGGACCAGCTGCCCACCACCATTGAGGACGGGACACCGAGGACATGACCGAACGCACCACCGCGACCCTGGGCCCCGCGCGCACCGACACCCCCGCCGTCCCGCCCGTCCGCCGCGGGCCCGTCACCGGGTCCTCCCGGTGGCTGCGGGCCTTCCCCGCCGACGAGGACCCGGTCGCCCGCCTGGTGTGCTTCCCGCACGCGGGCGGCACCGCCACCGCCTTCGCCGACCTCGCCGCGGCGCTGCCCGACGACATCGCCCTGCTCGCGGTGCAGTACCCGGGCCGCCAGGACCGCCGCGTCGAGGACTGCGCCGCCGACGTCACCGAGGTCGCCGAGGCCACGGCCGCCGCGCTCGCCCCGTACACCGGCCGCCCGCTGTGCCTCCTCGGCCACAGCATGGGGGCCCTGGCCGCCTTCGAGACGGCTCGGCTGCTGGCCCGGCAGGGCACTGTGGCCCGCATCTTCGTCTCCGCCGCCCGGCCGCCCGCCGACGACTGGCAGGAGCCGGACCTCGACACCCTCGACGACGAGGCGGTCGTCGCGGGGCTGCGGCGACTGGGCGGCGTGCCCGACGCCCTGCTCGCCGAACCCGACCTCCGCGCCGAGGTGCTGCGCCTGCTGCGCGCCGACCACCGCATGCTGCGCCGCTACCGGTGCGAGCCGGACACCGCGCTCACCGTCCCCCTCACCGTCCTGGTCGCCGAGGACGATCCCAAGAACACCGCCGACCAGATGCGCGGCTGGGCCCGGCACACCACCGCCGCACACGCCCTCGCCGTACATCCCGGCGACCACTTCGCGCTGACCGAACGGGCGGGGCAGAGCGCACGGCTGCTCGCCGGCCGGATCCGCGAGGACCTTGCCGTCCGCACCGCCGGCCCGCCGGCCGACCTGGTGCGGGAGATCTACCTCGCCGGACCGGACGGCCGGTCGTCCCGCCTCTCCACCGACCTCACCACCCTCCAGGAGTCGGCGCGCCAGGTGCTGCAGCCGTCCGCGTACGGCTACGTCGTGGGCGACGCCGGGAGCGGCGCGACCGGACGCGGCAACCGTGAGGCGTTCGACCGGTGGCGGATCGTGCCCCGGATGCTGCGCGGCATCACCCGGCGCGACCTGGGGGTGCGGCTGTTCGGACAGGACCTGGCCGCACCGGTGCTGCTGGCGCCCGTCGCCGCCCAGACCGTCGTCCACCCCGGCGGTGAACTCGCCTCCGTCGGCGGCGCCACCGACGTGGGCCTGCCCTTCGTCCTGTCGTGCTTCTCCTCCCACTCCATGGAGGAGGCCGCCGCGGCGGCCGGCTCACAACCGCGCTGGTTCCAGCTGTACTGGCCCTCGGACCGGGCGCTCGCCGAGTCCTTGGTGCGGCGCGCCGAGGCCGCCGGCTACGGCGCCCTGGTCCTCACCGTCGACAACCCCGCCTTCGGCTACCGCCCCACCGACCTCGACCACGGCTACCTGCCCTTCCTGCACGGTGCCGGACTGGCCAACTTCACCTCCGATCCGATCTTCAACGCGGCACTGCCCCCGGAGGCCGGACCGCGCGAGGCCGTGGCCCACTGGGCGGCCGTCTCCGCCAACCCCGCGCTCACCTGGGACCGTCTGCCGTGGCTGCGGCGACTGACCGACCTGCCCCTCCTGGTCAAGGGCGTCCTGCACCCCGAGGACGCCCGTGCGGCCCTCGGGCACGGTGCCGACGGCGTGATCGTCTCCAACCACGGCGGCCGCCAGCTCGACGGCACGGTCGCCGCCCTGGACTGCCTGCCCGCCGTACGCGCGGCCGTGGGGGACGGCGTGCCGGTGCTCATGGACTCCGGTGTGCGCACCGGCGCCGACGTGGTCAAGGCCCTGGCGCTCGGCGCGGACGCCGTGCTCCTCGGCCGGCCCTACCTGTACGGCTTGGCCCTGGACGGCCGCGACGGTGTGCGGCACGTGCTGCGCTGCCTGCTCGCCGAACTCGATCTCGCGCTGACGCTCGGCGGCTGCGGCAGCGTCCGCGACCTCACGCCCGAACTGCTCGCCCCGGCGGGCCCCCTGGCCGCGCCCCGGCAGGCGGCCGTGGCCCGACAGGACTGACCGGTCCGCCGGAAGCGGCGGGCGGTGGGCCGCGGCCGGACGACGACACCAGCAGGACGCCGAAGGAGAAGGTACGCATGATCCCGTTGTCGTTCGCGCAGCAGTGCCTGCGGTTCGTCCGCCGCCCGCAGGGTGCGGAGGGCGCCCGGCACACCACCCTCGTGTGGCGCCTCAGCGGGCCCCTCGACGGTGCCGTCCTGGCTGCGGCGGTCGCCGACGCGGCGGCCGGCGACGACATCCTGCGCTCACTGCTGTGCGAGGACGCCTCCGGGACTCCCGCCCGGCGTGTCCCGCCCTCGGCGGACGCCGGTCCGCGCCCGCGGGTTCAGGCCGTCGCGCCGCACGCACTGACCGACGCGGTGCGGGAGTTGCGTGAGCGCCCGTTCGACCTGTCGGCCGAGCCGCCGCTGCGCTCCCGCATCCTGCGCACGGCCGCCGACGAGCACGTCCTCATCCTGGTCCTGCACCCCCTCGCCGTACAGGACCGGCCCGCCGCGGCGTTGGTGCGCGATCTGGCGGACGCCCTCGCCGCCCGGTACGCGGGCGAGGAGCCGCCCGCCGTCCGCCAGGGCCGCGCCGCAGCGGGGCGGCCCGATGGCGCCGCCACCGGCCCGGCCCCGGCCGGGACGGATGCCGTCGTCGCGGCCGAGACCGCCCACTGGCGTGCGGCGCTCGCCCAGGCACCGGACACGCTGCCGCTGCCGTACGACCACCCGCGCCCTCCGGTGGCGAGCGGCCGCACCGGCAGCGTGCCGCTGGTCCTGGACCACGGCGTCGCGGACGCCGTGCACAAGCTCGCCGCGGACCGCGGCGCGAGCCCCGCCATGGTGATCCAAGCGGCCCTGTGCGCCCTGCTGCACCAGCTCGGCGCCGGCACCGACCTGCCCGTCGGGGTCCACGTCGCCCGGGGCGTGGCACCCGATCTGCCCGGCACCACATGGGTGCTGCGCGCCGACGTGTCCGGCCACCCCTCCTTCGCCGACCTGGTCGACCGGGTGCGGGAACGGACGAAAGCCGCACGGGAGCGCACCCGGGTGCCGTTCGCCCGGCTGGTCGCCGAGCTGGCCCCGGAGGCCCCCGCGGACCGGCACCCGCTCTTCCTGGTGATGGTGACGACCGGCGAGGCCGTCACCTGGCCGTCCGGGACAGTGCCGGCCGGCCTGTCGATCACCGAGGACCGCGGCCTCGCCGGCGACTCCGTGCCCGATCTGGTGCTCCGCTTCCCGCACGGCTTCGGGGCCGGTGACGGGGCGCCGGCGGGCCGGCTCGAGTATGCCGCCGACCTCTTCGACCCCGCTGGCGCCGAGGCGCTGGCGGACCGCTTCACCCGGGTGCTCGGGCAGCTCGCGGACCGCCCCGGGAACGCGGCGAGCGCAGCCGCGGTCCTCGACCCGGCCGAACACCGGCTGCTGCTGGAGGACCTGGTGGGCCGCCGGGCACCCACCCCCAACGCCTCGCTGCCCGACCTGGTGGCCCGGCAGGCCGCGGCCACCCCGGACGCGGTCGCCGTCGTGTGCGGCGAGCAGTCACTGACGTACCGTCGGCTCGACGAGCGTGCCGACTGGCTGGCGGCACGGCTGCTCCGGGCCGGCGCCGGCCCGGAGTCCCTCGTCGCCCTCGCCCTGCCTCGCTCCGCGGACCTGGTCGTGGCCCTGCTCGGCACCCTGAGGTCCGGCGCCGCGTATCTGCCGGTCGACCCCCGGTACCCGGCCGAGCGGCTGTCCTTCCTGCTCCGCGACGCCGCACCGGACCTCGTGCTGACCGACAAGGAGACCGCCGGGGACCTCCCGGACCCCGCTGCCCCGGTGTGTCTCATGGAAGACCTCGTCCTCCGGGATCCCGGGGAGACGGGCCGCCGGGTCCCCGTGGGGCCCGGACACCTGGCGTACGTGATGTACACCTCGGGTTCGACGGGGGTTCCCAAGGGCGTGGCCGTCACACACGCCAACATCGTCAACGGCGTCACCCGCCTGGCGGCCGTGGCAGGTATCCGGCCCGGCACCCGTGTGCTGGCGGGAACCTCGATCAACTTCGACGTCTCCGTGTTCGAGGTGTTCACCGCGCTCACCACCGGGGCCACCGTGGAGGTCGTGCGCGACGTCCTGGTGCTCGCCGAGCGGAGCGGCTGGCGGGGCGGTGTGCTGCACACCGTGCCGTCGGTGTTCGCCGAACTCACCGACCGCATCGCGGGGCGAGTGCGCGCCGACGTCCTGATGTTCGCCGGCGAGCGGCTGCCCGCGGACCTGGTGGAGCGGCTGCGCACCGCCGTCCCCGGAGCGCGCGTGGTCAACGCCTACGGCCAGACCGAGAGTTTCTACGCCACCGCGTTCACCGTCCCGGACGACTGGCGGGGCGGCAGCGTGCCCATCGGCCGGCCGCTGGACAACATGCGGACCTACGTCCTCGGCCCCGGGCTGGTTCCCGTACCGCCCGGCGTGACCGGCGAGTTGTACGTCGCCGGGTCGGTCGCCCGCGGTTATCACGGCAGGCCCGGGGCGACGGCCGAGCGCTTCGTGGCGGACCCGTTCGGACCGCCCGGTTCGCGGATGTACCGCACCGGTGACCTGGCCCGCTGGAACGCGGACGGCTTCCTCGAGCACGTCGGGCGCGGCGACGGCCAGATGAAGGTGCGCGGCTTCCGGATCGAACCCGCCGAGATCGAGGCCGCTCTCGCACGGCACCCCGGCGTCGCCCAGGCCGCGGTGGCGCTGCGCCCGGATCCGGGCTCCGGCGGCAACCGGCTGGTGGCCTACCTGGTCCTCGCCGGCCCGGACGGCTCCCCCGGGGCACCGTCCGCGCGCACGCTGCGCCGGCACGTCGCCGAACGGCTGCCCGCCTACATGATCCCGGCGGCGTTCGTCACCCTGCCCCGCCTCCCTCTCGCCCCCAACGGCAAACTCGACCGGTCGGCGCTCCCGGACCCGGCCGCGCACTGACCTTCCGCCCGGGCGGCCCGCACCTCGGGGTGCGGGCCGCCGGGTCGTCCGGTGCGGAGCCCGGGCGGGTGCCCGTCGCACCGGAGACACCGCGGCGGGGGGGGGGGGGGCCCCCCCCCCCCCCCCCGGCGGGGTTAGACCAGGGGGCCGGGCAGACCGAGGGGGTGTGAGAAAATGGCGCGGG
>NZ_JBHJPX010000031.1:38085-38778 GCF_042262425.1 Streptomyces sp. NPDC056373 | reverse complement strand
GTTGATAGGCCGGATATGGAAGCACGGTAACGTGTGGAGTTGACCGGTACTAATAGGCCGAGGGCTTGTCCTCAGTTGCTCGCGTCCACTGTGTTAGTTCTGAGACAACGAACAGTTGTCGGCTTTGAGCTGAACTCACAATTGAAGAGTGTGCTTGTTCGCTCGAAACCATTAGGGTTTCGGTGGTTATAGCGTAGGGGAAACGCCCGGTTACATTTCGAACCCGGAAGCTAAGCCTTACAGCGCCGATGGTACTGCAGGGGGGACCCTGTGGGAGAGTAGGACGCCGCCGAACAATCTTTGGAAAGGACCCTTGGTCCCAGCGTTCAGCTGGGACCAAGGGTCCTTTTTGTTTTTGCAGTGCGCGCTGGGCACCCGGCTGCGCGAGAATGACTTGCGGTACCGAAGACAGGAGTCACCATGTCCACCAACTCTCCCGACGACCGACCGGAGCGCGACCAGCGGCGACGGGAGGGGGACCGGAGCGACCGGAACGACCGCGGCGGTCAGCGCGGGGGCCGCGGAGACCGTGGAGGCTTCCGCCGCGACAACGACCGTGGCGGCAACGACCGCGGAGGATACGGGCGTCGTGAAGGCGACCGTGGCGACCGTGGTGAGCGTCGCGACGACCGCGGTGAGCGTGGCGGCTTCCGGCGTGACGACAACCGTGGCGGTGGCTTCGGCCGGCGTGAC
>NZ_JBHJPX010000031.1:0-37985 GCF_042262425.1 Streptomyces sp. NPDC056373 | reverse complement strand
GACCGTGACCGTGGACCGCGCAGGGACGATCGTGACCGGGGCGGGTTCCGTCGGGACGACCGCGGTGAGCGTCCGCCCTTCCGCCGTGACGACCGGGATGACCGTGGTGAGCGTCGCGACGACCGCGGTGAGCGTGGCGGCTTCCGGCGTGACGACAACCGTGGCGGTGGCTTCGGCCGGCGTGACGACCGTGACCGTGGACCGCGCAGGGACGATCGTGACCGGGGCGGGTTCCGTCGGGACGACCGCGGTGAGCGTCCGCCCTTCCGCCGTGACGACCGCGACAACCGCGGCGAGCGCCCCGCCTTCCGGCGCGACGACCGGCGTGACGACCGCAGGGACGACAGGCGCGACGACCGGCGTGGCGAGCGGCGAGACGGTGACCGCGGTGGGTTCCCCCGCCGTGACGACCGGGACCGTGGCGGATTCCGCCGCGACGACAACCGCGACCGCGGCTTCCGCAGTGATGACCGGGGCCGCCCGCGCGACGGCGACCGCGGTGACCGTGGCGGTTTCCGGCGAGACGACCGAGGTGGTTTCCGGGGCCGCGACGAGCGCCGTGATGAGCGTCGGGACGACCGGCGCGGGGACGACCGCCGTGGGGACGTCCGTCGGGGTGACGACCGTGGCGACCGCGGTGGCTTCCGGCGCGACGACAGCGGCCGGGGCGGGCGTCCCGGTTTCCGCCGCGAGGACGGCCCCCGTGGCGACCGCAGCGACTTCCGTCGGGACGACGCCCGCAGCGACTTCCGTCGGGACGACGCCCGTGGCGATCGCGGTGGGTTCCGTCGGGACGACACCCGAGGTGACCGTGGCGACCGTGGTGGGTTCCGCGGCCGGGACGACCGTGGTGGGCGCGGGCCCCGGCGTGACGACCGCGGTGACCGTGGCTTCCGGCGCGACGGCGATCGGCGTGACGGTGACCGGGGCGGTTTCCGCGGCCGGGACGACCGGGGTGGACCGGGCCGGTTCCGTGAGGACCGCGACCGGGACAGGGAGCCCATCAAGCGGCTGCCGATCCCCGAGGACGTCACGGGTGACGAGATCGACAAGGACGTACGGCAGGAGCTGCAGAGCCTGCCCAAGACGCTCGCGGACGATGTCGCCAGGAACCTCGTGATGGTCGCGCGGCTCCTCGACGAGGACCCCGAGGGTGCCTACGGCTACTCCAGGGTGGCGCTGCGGCTGGCGTCGAGGGTCGCCGCCGTGCGCGAGGCCGCCGGCTTCGCCGCGTACGCCAGCCAGAAGTACAGCGAGGCGCTGGCCGAGTTCCGGGCCGCCAAGCGGATGACCGGGAACATCGACCTGTGGCCCGTCATGGCCGACTGCGAGCGCGGGCTCGGCCGGCCGGAGAAGGCCCTGGACATGGCCGGGGCACCCGAGGTGCACAAGCTCGACAAGGCCGGTCAGGTCGAGATGCGGCTCGTCGCCGCCGGTGCCCGGCGGGACATGGGGCAGCTGGACGCGGCCATCGTGACGCTGCAGAGCCCCGAGCTGGCTGCGAACTCCGTGCAGCCGTGGACCGCGCGCCTGCGGTACGCCTACGCCGACGCCCTGCTCGCCGCAGGGCGGGAGAGCGAGGCGCGGGAGTGGTTCGCGAAGGCCGTCGAGGCCGACCGTGACGGCAGCACCGACGCGTCGGACCGGCTCGCCGAGCTGGATGGCGTGGAGTTCGTCGACGCCATGGTCGAGGTCGAGGACGACCAGGCTCCGGCCCCGCCGAAGGCGAACGAGGACGAGACCGAGAACGAGGCAGAGGCTGAGCCTGAAGCCGAGAGCGACAAGGACTGACGTCCGCAGGGTCCGACTGACGTCCCTGGGAAAGAACTGACGTCCGTAGGAGAAGGGGCGGGAGCCGGGCTGTGAGGCCTCGGGTCCCGCCCCTTCGTCATGTCGGCGCGTCCACTCGGTGTCGTGCCGGCGCCGGCTTCCGTCCTGTCGGAGGTCAGAGGTCCAGCGCCCGCAGCACCAGGCCCGTCGCCGGTTTCGGGCCGAACGACGTCGACTTGCGGGGCATCGTCACGCCCTGGCGGGCCAGCTCGCGGACGACCTCCTCGCGGACCGGGTGCATCAGGACGGCCGTGCCACCGTCGCGTTCCGCCTTCTCGACCGTCGCCGCCGTGTCGTGGATGTAGGCGATGTGCGCGGGGGAGTCCTCGGAGATGCGCCAGACATGTTCGAGGAGCGTGGCGTGCAGCACCGTCGCGTCCAGGGTGCGCCAGGCAGCGGGACGGTCGGCCGGGATCGTACGGGCCAGCAGGTCCGGGTCCGGGTGGTCGACGAGGTGGAAGGCGCCGTCGCCGGCCAGCAGGAACGCGTTGCCGGCGCAGGCCGCGTCGGCCAGTGTCTCCAATGCCTCGGCGAGTGGGGCGGCGAGGCGGCGCACGCGGAAGTGGCCCTCCAGGGCGGCCACCGCCTCGGCGACCGGCAGGTCGTGCAGGAGGCGGTGGATGGCGCGGACCCGGAGGGGGTAGCGGGCCGTGTCGACGAGGAGGACCAGGCCGTGGTCCCACGGGCTGGGGGAGGGGTGCTCCGCGCGCAGGCGCCGGTAGGTCGCCCAGCGGTGGTGGCCGTCGGCGATCAGGGCCTGGTGCCGGCCGAGGTCCGTCCGGATCGTGGCCAGGTCCCCGGGGGCGGTGACCGACCACAGGCGGTGGCGGAAGCCGTCCTCGGTGGTGGTGGCCAGGAGCGGCGGCCGGGCGGCGGTGCGCTCGATCAGATCCGCCGTGGCGGTCGTCGAGCCGTCGCCCCGGTAGGTGAGCAGGAGGGGTTCGAGGTTGGCCGAGGTGGCCCGCATGAGGGCCGCGCGGTCGGCGACGACGTGCGGCATGACGTCCTCGTGCGGCAGCACCAGCTGCTCCGACGGGTCCGACACGCGCAGGGCGCCGATGATGCCGCGCTGCAGCATGCCACCGCCGTCCTGCTGCTCGTAGACGTAGAGGCCCGGTTCCGGGTCGGTGGTGAGGACGCCCTCGGACAGCCAGCGGCGCAAGGTGTCGGCGGCCCGTTCGTTGCGGGCGCTGGGCGTGGCGGCCTGGGGGAGGATCAGACGGACGATGTTGTACGGGTCGGCGGACTCGAGGTGGTGCAGGCCGTCGGGGCGCACCACGACGTCGTACGGCGGAGATGTGACCGCGGCAAGGCTGCCGACCCGGTCGGGGTCGTAACGAAGGCCTCGGAACGGGGTGAGTTCCAGGCCTCGGTGCGCTGTTGCCTCCGAGTGACCTGCTGTGTTCATCCCGGCATCGTACGGCTGTCGGTGGCATGGGGGATGATCGGGGGAAAGCCGTCGAACGAGGAGCGATGCGGGATGAGCCGAAGCGTCAGGACGAGGCCCGAGGGCAGTGGGCAGGCCCTGAGCGAGGCGTACGACACGGCGCTGCTCGATCTGGACGGTGTGGTGTACGCGGGCGGGAGCGCGATCGCGCACGCGGTCGAGTCGCTGGCCACGGCCCGGGAGGGCGGGATGCGCCTGGCGTACGTGACGAACAACGCGCTGCGGACCCCCGACACCGTGGCCGGGCATCTGACGGACCTGGGGATACCGACGGACCCGGAGGACGTCATCACCTCGGCGCAGGCGGTCGCACGGCTGATCAGCGAGCAGGTGCCGCAGGGCGCCCGGGTGCTGGTGATCGGCGGTGAGGGGCTGCGGGTCGCGCTGCGCGAGCGGGGGCTCGTGCCCGTGGAGTCGGCGGACGACGATCCGGCGGCGGTGGTGCAGGGATTCGGCGGGCCCGATCTGCCGTGGGGCCGGTTCGCCGAGGCGTCCTACGCGGTGGCGCGGGGCGTGCCGTGGTTCGCGTCCAACACCGACCTGACGATTCCCAGCGGGCGTGGCATCGCCCCGGGCAACGGGGCCGCGGTGGAGGTCGTCCGGATCGCGACGGGTGCACAGCCGCAGGTCGCGGGCAAGCCGTTGCCCCCGATGCACCGGGAGACCATTCTGCGGACCGGGGCGCAGCGGCCGTTGGTGGTCGGGGACCGGCTGGACACGGACATCGAGGGCGCGTTCAACGGGGAGGTCGACTCGCTGCTCGTCCTGACCGGCGTGACCGACGGCGCGCAGCTGCTGGCCGCGCCGCCGCAGCACCGGCCGACGTATGTGGACGCCGATCTGCGCGGGATGCTCGCCGGTCAGCCGGAGGTCGTCGCGGCGGGCGAGGGCGGCTTCCGGTGCGGGGGCTGGACGGCGACGGCCGGGGCGGACCGGCTGGAGCTCGACGGGGAGGGCGAGGCCCTGGACGGGCTGCGCGCGCTGTGTGCCGTGGCGTGGACGGCGGCTGGTGAGGGTGTGTGCGAGCTGGACGGGGAGAAGGCGCTGGCGCGGCTGGGAATCTGAGCGTCTGTCAGCGCCCGGGCCGGGTACCGCGGCGGGGCGGGACACCGAATCTTGCCCGAATGCGAGGGTAGGCTAACCTAACTACGTGTTGGTCGAGAGTCCCCCCGAACAGCGCGCGGAGACCGCCCCCGCGCCCCCGACCCGACGGGCGGTCCGAGCCTTCGGGCTCCTCCTGTCCGTGGCGATCCTGGTGCTCGTCGCGCTGGCGAGTATCGCGATCGGAGCGAAAGAGCTGTCCCTCGGCCAGGTCTGGCACGGCTTGTTCGAGGACTCGGGTACCTACGGCGACGTCGTCGTGGCGGAGCGGGTGTCGCGGACTCTGCTCGGGCTGCTCGCAGGAGCCGCGCTCGGTCTGGCCGGGGCGGTCCTGCAGGCACTCACGCGCAACCCGCTGGCCGATCCCGGACTGCTCGGCATCAACGCCGGTGCCTCCGCCGCGGTCGTCACGGCCATCACGTATTTCGGGGTCACCTCACTGAGCGGCTACGTCTGGTTCGCGTTCTTCGGCGCGGCCGCGGTCGGGGCACTGGTCTGGTTCCTCGGCGGCAGCCGCGGCGCCACGCCGGTGCGGCTCGCGCTCGCCGGCACGGCCATCAGCGCCGCGCTGTACGGCTACCTCCAGGCCGTGATGATCATGGACGAGGCGGCGCTCGGCAAGATGCGCTTCTGGACGGTCGGTTCGCTGGCCTCGGCGACGAACTCGACCATCACGCAGGTCCTGCCGTTCCTGCTGACCGGCACGGCCCTGGCCCTGGCCCTTGCCCGCCCGCTCAACGCGCTGGCCATGGGCGACGACACCGCCAAGGCCCTGGGTGCCGACCTCAACCGCACCCGGGCGCTGTCGATGCTGGCCGCGACCGTGCTGTGCGGTGCCGCGACCGCCGCCTGCGGGCCGATCGTGTTCGTCGGGCTGATGGTGCCGCACGTGGTGCGCTCCTTCACCGGACCCGACCTGCGCTGGATCCTGCCGTACGCGGCGATCCTGTCGCCCGTGCTGCTGCTCGGCGCCGATGTCCTCGGCCGGATCGTGGCCCGGCCCTCGGAGCTCCAGGTGGGCATCGTCACCGCGATCCTCGGCGGTCCGGTGTTCATCTTTCTCGTACGACGGCGGAGGACGGCGCAGCTGTGAAGACCACCAACCGTGTCGTGCGGACCGGCGGGCTCTCCGTACGCCTGGACGTGCGGGCCCTCGTCGTCGTGCTCCTGCTGCTCGTCGCGGCGCTCGTGGCGAGTGTCGTGCTCATCGGCACCGGCGACTTCCCGATCCCGGCCGCCGACGTGCTGCGGACGCTGGTCGGCGAGGGCAATCCGGGCCAGGAGTTCATCGTCAACGAGCTGCGGCTGCCACGGGTCCTGGTCGGGCTGCTGGTCGGAGCCTCGCTGGGACTGGGCGGCGCGCTCTTCCAGGCCATCTCCCGCAACCCGCTGGGCAGTCCGGACGTGCTCGGTCTCGGGCAGGGGGCGACGGCCGGGGCGCTCGCGGTGATCGTGCTGACCTCGGGCAGCGCCAACCAGGTCGCCGCCGGGGCGCTGCTCGGCGGTCTGGTGACCGGGCTCGCCATCTACCTGCTCGCCTGGAAACGGGGCGTGCACGGCTACCGGCTGGTCCTGGTCGGCATCGGCGTCTCCGCGATCGTCACGGCGGTCAACGGTTATCTGCTCACCAAGTCGGACATCGTGGACGCCGCCCGCGCGGTGGTGTGGATGACCGGGTCCCTCGACGGCCGCGACTGGGACCAGGTATGGCCCCTGCTCGCCCTGACCGCCGTACTGGTGCCGCTCGTCCTGGTCAACGCGCGCGGGCTGCGCATGACGGAGATGGGCGACGACGCGTCGTACGCCCTCGGGGTGCGGGTCGAGCGCGTGCGGCTGCTGCTCATGGTGGCGGCCGTGCTGCTCACCGCGTCCGCCACCGCCGCGGCCGGTCCCGTCAGCTTCGTGGCGCTCACCGCGCCGCAGCTGGCCCGGCGCCTGACCCGTTCGCCCGGGCCGAACCTGCTGCCCTCGCTGTGCATGGGCGCCACCCTGCTGGTCGTCGCCGACTGGGTCTCGCAGCGGGCCTTCGGCGCCGAGCAGCTGCCCGTGGGCGTGGTGACCGGTGTGCTCGGCGGGGTGTACCTGCTGTGGCTGCTGGTCAGCGAGCGCCGGGCGGGCCGGATATGAGCGCCGGGGTGGAGAAGAACACCAGCGGACTGAACTACCAAGGGAGCACCGTGAACCGCCTGTCCGCCGAGAACGTCACCCTCGCCTACGACCAGCGGGTCATCGCCGAGCAGCTGTCGGTGGAGATACCCGACCAGTCGTTCACGGTGATCGTCGGCCCCAACGCCTGCGGCAAGTCGACGCTGCTGCGGGCGCTGTCGCGGATGCTCAAGCCGAGCCGGGGCCGGGTGCTGCTGGACGGGAACGTCATCCAGTCGATGCCCGCGAAGAAGGTCGCGCGGACCCTCGGTCTGCTGCCCCAGTCGTCCGTCGCGCCCGACGGCATCACGGTCGCCGACCTCGTCGGCCGCGGCCGCTACCCGCACCAGGGCCTCCTGCGCCAGTGGTCCGCCGAGGACGAGCGGGTCGTGCAGGAGTCCATGCGGCGCACGGGCGTCGCCGAGCTCGGCGACCGCTACGTCGACGAACTCTCGGGCGGCCAGCGCCAGCGCGTGTGGATCGCCATGGCCCTCGCCCAGCAGACGCCCCTGCTGCTGCTCGACGAGCCGACGACCTACCTGGACATCCAGCACCAGATCGACGTCCTGGACCTGTGCGCGGAGCTGCACGAGGAGCAGGGCCGCACGCTCGTCGCCGTGCTGCACGACCTGAACCACGCCGCCCGCTACGCCACCCACCTCATCGCCCTGCGCGAGGGCCGGGTCATCGCCGAAGGCGCGCCCAAGGACATCGTCACGGCCGAGCTGGTCGAGGAGGTCTTCGGGCTGCGCTGCCAGGTCATCGACGACCCGGAGACGGGCACACCGCTGGTCGTGCCGGCGGCCCGCAAGGCCCGCGTTCCGAGCACGGCCGGGCAGGGGACGGCCGGGCAGCTCGCGGCTACAGAAGCTTCCTGAGCTGGAGCAGGTCACGCACACCGGCGTGCAGCTTCACCCGGCCCGAGCCCCAGGCCTTGGCGAAGTTCAGCTCGCCGCCGACCAGGGCCACCAGGTCGTCGCCGGTCATGGCGAGTCTGATCTCGGCCTTGCCGGGCGGCGGCCCCTGCACGGTGTCGTGCACCTCGATCCGCCCGCCGCGCATCCGGCCGGCGAAGGTGACGTCGAGGTCCGTGATGTGACAGCTCACCGAGCGGTCCATGCCCGCGGCGTCGCGGACGTCCCCTTCGGCGCGCTGCATGTTGTCCGAGAGCTTGTCGAGTGCGCTGCGGCACTCCTCGATCGTGGCCATCGCGGTCGACGGTACCGCAGCGGTTCGCGGTAGCGTCGGGGCATGGACGACGCAGTTCCCGAGGCCCCTCCGGCGGCGGAGGAGGAGCCGGCGTACGACCCCGCCGCCCCCGCTCCCCTGAACGTGCCCCGCACGCCCACCGGCGACGCCGGGGTGGACGTGGCCCTGGACCGGCTCGGCGACGCGGACCACCTCGCCACGGACGGGCATCTCGAGGTGTACGAGGATGTACACCGGGGGCTGCGCGACGCGCTCACCGCGCTCGACGTACGCCCGGGACCTCCGGGGCCCCCGATGCCGAACGCACCTAGGAGCTGAACCGAACGTGGCAGGAGTCGCACGTCGCCGTCTGGACGCGGAGCTGGTCCGCCGGAAGCTCGCGCGCTCGCGTGAGCACGCCGCGCAGCTGATCGCCGCGGGGCGGGTCTCCGTCGGCAAGACCGTCGCGACGAAACCCGCCACGCAGGTGGAGACCGCGGCCGCGATCGTGGTGACCCAGGACGACAGCGACCCCGACTACGTCTCGCGCGGCGGTCACAAGCTGGCCGGCGCGCTCGCGGTGTTCGGCCCTCAGGGGCTGGTCGTCGAGGGGCGCAGGGCGCTGGACGCGGGCGCGTCCACCGGCGGTTTCACCGACGTCCTGCTCCGGGCGGGCGCCGCCCATGTCGTCGCCGTGGACGTCGGATACGGACAACTCGCGTGGTCCCTTCAGAAGGATGAACGCGTCACCGTCAAGGACCGTACGAACGTACGCGAGTTGACGCTTGAAGCGATCGATGGGGAGCCAGTGGATCTTGTCGTGGGGGATCTGTCCTTCATCCCGCTCGGGCTGGTCCTGCCCGCCCTGGTGCGGTGCGTGAAACCGGACGCCGATCTGGTGATGATGGTCAAGCCGCAGTTCGAGGTCGGTAAGGAGCGCCTCGGCAGCGGGGGAGTGGTGCGCAGCACCCAGCTGCGGGCCGAAGCGGTACGGGGGGTGGCCGAGAAGGCCTGGGGGCTGGGGCTCGGGGTGAAGGGTGTGACGGCCAGTCCGCTGCCCGGGCCGTCGGGCAATGTCGAATACTTTCTCTGGCTGCGGTCCGGGGCACCGGAACTGGACCCGGCCGAGGCAGACCGTGCAGTGGCGGAGGGGCCGCGTTGACCGAGAACCGAGCTCGTACTGTTTTCCTGCTCGCTCACACGGGCCGGCCCGCGGCCGTGCGCAGTGCCGAGCTCGTCGTGAAGGGGCTGCTGCGCTCCGGCCTCGGTGTGCGCGTCCTGGAGGCCGAGGCGCGCGACCTGCCGCTGCCGTCGGAGGTGGAGCTGGTCAGGGAGGCCACCCCGCAGTGCCTCGACGGCTGTGAGCTGCTGATCGTGCTGGGTGGCGACGGCACGCTGCTGCGCGGCGCCGAGTTCGCCCGGGCGTCGGGCGTGCCGATGCTCGGCGTCAACCTCGGGCGCGTCGGGTTCCTCGCGGAGGCCGAGCGGGACGACCTCGACAAGGTCGTCGACCGGGTGGTGACCAAGGCGTACGAGGTCGAGGAGCGGATGACCGTCGACGTCGTGGTGCACCAGAACGGCGACATCGTGCACACGGACTGGGCGCTGAACGAGGCGGCCGTGCAGAAGGTGTCCGCCGAGCGGATGCTGGAGATCGTCCTGGAGATCGACGGACGGCCGGTCACGGGCTTCGGCTGCGACGGGATCGTGTGCGCCACGCCCACCGGGTCGACGGCGTACGCCTTCTCGGCCGGCGGGCCGGTGGTGTGGCCGGAGGTGGAGGCGCTGCTGATGGTGCCGATCTCCGCGCACGCGCTGTTCGCCAAGCCGCTCGTGACATCGCCGGATTCCGTGTTGGCTGTGGAGGTTCTGCCCCACATTCCGCCCGGTGTGCTGTGGTGCGACGGGCGGCGGACGGTGGAGTTGCCCGCCGGGGCGCGGGTGGAGGTGCGGCGGGGAGCCGTGCCGGTGCGGCTGGCGCGGCTGCATCACGCGTCCTTCACGGACCGGCTGGTGGCCAAGTTCGCGCTGCCCGTTTCCGGGTGGCGGGGCGCCCCTCATTAGCCTGGTCGTTCGCCGTTGGCGGGTGCGGGGCATCTGTGGCTCGTCGCGCCCACGCGGCGGAGCCGCATATCGATACAGCCCCGCGCCCCCGAGAAGCCGATCACCACTCTCGCGGGTGACAGGGGCGGGCCAGTCGCACTCGCCCGCCATGACCTCGTAAGGTCGTGTCCGTGTTGGAGGAGATGCGGATACGGTCGCTCGGCGTGATTGACGACGCCGTGGTCGAGCTGTCGCCCGGGTTCACCGCGGTCACCGGTGAGACGGGTGCGGGCAAGACCATGGTGGTCACCAGCCTGGGGTTGCTGCTGGGCGGGCGGGCCGACCCCGCGCTCGTGCGGATCGGGGCCGGCAAGGCCGTCGTGGAGGGGCGCATCACCGTTCCCCGCGACGCCACGGCCGCGGTGCGCGCCGAGGAGGCCGGGGCCGAGCTGGACGACGGGGCCCTGCTGATCAGCCGTACCGTCTCCGCCGAGGGGCGCTCGCGGGCGCACCTGGGAGGCCGCAGCGTTCCCGTGGGCGTGCTCGCCGAGCTCGCCGACGAGCTGGTGGCCGTGCACGGGCAGACCGACCAGCAGGGGCTGCTCAAGCTGTCCCGGCAGCGGCAGGCGCTCGACCGGTACGCGGGCGACGCGGTCGGCGGGCCGCTGGCCAAGTACGGCGAGGCGTACAAGCGGCTGCGCGCCGTGGCGACCGAGCTCGACGAGATCACCACCCGGGCGCGGGAACGGGCCCAGGAGGCCGACCTGCTGCGCTTCGGGCTCGACGAGATCGCCGCCGTCGAACCCCGGGCCGGTGAGGACGTGGAGCTGGCCGAGGAGGCCGAGCGGCTCGGGCACGCCGAGGCGCTGGCATCCGCCGCGGCGGCCGCGCACGCCGCCCTCGCGGGCAACCCGGAGGATCCGGAGGGCGTCGACGCCGGGACCCTCGTCGCGGGCGCCCAGCGGGCCCTGGACGCCGTACGGTCGCACGACTCGGCGCTGGCCGCGCTCGCCGACCGCGTCGGGGAGATCGGGATCCTGCTGCGCGACGCGGCGGGCGACCTGGCGGGGTACGCCGACGACCTGGACGCCGATCCGCTGCGGCTCGCGGCCGTCGAGGAGCGGCGGGCCGCGCTCACCGGGCTGACCCGGAAGTACGGCGAGGACATCGCCACCGTGCTGGCCTGGGCCGAGCAGAGCGCGGCGCGGCTCACCGAACTCGACGGCGACGACGAGCGGATCGGGGAGCTGACCGCCGAGCGGGACGCGCTGCGATCCGAACTGGGCGGGCTGGCACAGGCGTTGACGGACGCCCGGACGGAGGCCGCCGAGCGGTTCGCCGCCGCCGTCACCGCCGAGCTGGCCTCGCTCGCCATGCCGCACGCGCGCGTGTCCTTCGACATCCGGCAGACCGAGGACCCCGACGGCGTCGAGGTCGGCGGCCGTCCGGTCGCCTACGGCCCCGCGGGCGCCGACGAGGTCGAGCTGCTGCTGGCCCCGCACCCGGGCGCGCCGCCCCGGCCGATCGCCAAGGGCGCGTCCGGCGGTGAGCTGTCCCGGGTGATGCTGGCCGTGGAGGTCGTGTTCGCGGGGACGGATCCCGTGCCGACGTACCTCTTCGACGAGGTCGACGCCGGGGTCGGCGGCAAGGCGGCGGTCGAGATCGGCCGGCGGCTCGCGCGGCTGGCGAAGACCGCACAGGTCGTGGTCGTGACGCACCTGCCCCAGGTGGCTGCCTTCGCCGACCGGCAGCTGCTGGTCGAGAAGACCAACGACGGGTCCGTGACCCGCTCCGGCGTCAAGGTCCTGGAGGGCGAGGACCGGGTCCGGGAGCTGTCCCGCATGCTCGCCGGCCAGGAGGACTCCGAGACGGCCCGGGCGCACGCCGAGGAGCTGCTCGCGGCTGCCAGGGCGGACGCCTAGCACCTGTCGTTCGGACATGTCGGTGGCGCGGCTCCCGAGTCGGAGGCCGCGCCACCGGCGGTGGCACGGCGAGGCCGGGCGGGTCGCCCGATTTCACTCGTGTGGGTGACCCGGCCCGGCGCACATCCCCGATGCCGCGCCACCGCTGTCGCGTCGCGGGGGCTCCGGCGTTCCCGGAACACCCTTATGTCCTGGCATCCTTGGCGGAGTACGCGTGCGAAACCGCGTCGTGACCGCCCGACCCGAACCAGGAGCCCGGCCACGTGACCCCCGTGAGCAGCCACTCACCGCACGGCCAATCGCCGCTGCGCACCGTGCAGGTGCTGGGCGGAGGCAATGCCGCCAGCAGTGCGCATGTGCGCTCGCTGGCCGCGGGGCTCGTCGCGCGGGGCGTGAAAGTCACGGTGTGCGCCCCTTATGAGGCCGATCGCGCCTATGACTTCAGCGGAGTCGGCGCCGACCACGTGCACGTGCCGCGCGCCAGCGACCCGGTGTCGGTGGCGGCCCTGCGCGCCGCCTGCGCCCACGCCGATCTGGTGCACGCGCACGGCCTGCACGCCTCCTTCCGTACCGTCCTCGCCCTCAGCGGGCGGCGCGTGCACACACCGCTGGTGGTGACGTGGCACGACCGGGCGCACGCCGAGGGGGCCCGTGCCCACATGCTGCGGGTGCTGGAGCGCAGGGTCGTGAAGGCGGCCACCGTCGTGCTGGGCACGACCTCGCCGCTCGTGGACCGGGCCCGGCTCACCGGCGCGCGCGACGCCCGGCTCGCGGCCGTCGCGCTGCCCGGCCCCCGAAGCCCCCGCGAACCCGACGACCCCGACCGGCTGCGGCCCAAGGTGCGCGCCGAACTCGGCGCCATCGGCAGGCCGTTGCTGATGGCCGTCGGCTCCCTGGAACGGCACCGCGGGTACGACGTGCTGCTGGACGCCGCGCGCGTCTGGCGCCGGCTCGATCCCGTGCCGCTGGTCGTGATCGCCGGGGAGGGGCCGCTGCGCGGTGAACTCCAGGGCCGGATCGAGGAGGAGGGGCTGCCGGTCCGGCTCATCGGGCGGCGCGACGACATCGCCGACCTGCTCGCCGCCGCCGACCTCGCCCTGCTGCCGAGCCGTTGGGAGGCCCGCTCCGTCCTCGCCCAGGAGGCCCTCCACGCGCGCGTGCCGCTCGTCGCGACGGAGGTCGGCGGCATCCCCGAACTCGTCGGCGACGCGGCCGAACTCGTCCCGTACGGTGACGCGAAGGCCCTCGCCGATGCCGTCGTACGGCTGCTCGACGACCCGGCACGCCGGGAACTGCTGACGGCCAGGGGCGCCCGGCAGGCCGCCACCTGGCCGACCGAGGACGAGACGGTCGCCCAGGTGCTGAGCGTGTACGACGAGCTGACACAGCTCCGCCCCCTCACGTAGAGCGCTACGGGACGTGCCTGCGGGCCCGTAGGGCCAGGCTCAGGGCCAGGACCGTCTGCGGGTCGTCGAGGTCCGTGCCCAGCAACTCCCCGATGCGGGCCAGGCGGTTGTAGAGGGTCTGCCGGTTCAGGTGCAGCTCCCGGGCCGTCTCCGCCTTGCGTCCCGCGTGGGCCAGGTAGGTCGTCAGCGTGGGCAGCAGCGGCGGCCGGGAACGGCGGTCGTGTTCCAGCAGCGGGCCCAGGGCGCGGTCGACGAAGGCGGCCAGGTCCGGGTGGTCGCGCAGCCGCCACAGCAGCAGGTCGATGTCGAGCCGGCGGGCGTCGTACCAGGGCCGGTCCGCGAGTCCCTGGGCCGCCGTGGCCGTCTCCGCCGCGTGCCGCAGGCCCGCGGCCACCGCCGGCCAGCCACCGGCCGTCCCCACGACCACCACCGGCGGCTGCCCGCCCGGCCGCGGCATCCCGGCCCGGCCCGCACCTGCCCGCAGCGCCGCCGCGACCCGGTCCGCGACCGCCGCCCGCTCCGACTCCGCGCGCAGCCCGAGCAGCACCAGCACACGGCCCTCCAGCGGCCGCACGCCGAGCAGTACCGGCACGCCCACCGAGGCCAGCTCCTCCGAGATCGCCCGGGCCGGCACGGCCCAGCCTCCCCCGCCCGGGGACAGGGCTTCCCCGAGCCGCATGACCACCGGCAGCAGCGGCCCCTCGCCCGGCCGGAAGCCCAGCACGCGGGCCTGCGCCGGGGCGTCCTCGGCCGTCACCCGGCCCTCGGCGAGGTCGGTGAGGAAGTCGCCGCGTCCGCGCGCCGCCAGCTCCTCCTCCTGGCGCGCCTGCATCAGCACCACGGCCAGGATTCCCGCGGCCCGTTCGGCCGCCATCCGGTGCACCGGCGCCAGGGGAGTGCGCACCGGCAGCAGGACGAGACGTGCCCGGACGCCGCCGCTGCCGGGCCCGCCGCCCGGCACGTCCACCAGGACGGACCCCGCGAGCGGCGGCTCGTCCTTGTGCTGACCGCGCAGCCCCTCCCACACCTGGAGCGGGTCCGCGCCCTCGGGACCGGCCCCGGCGGCGTAGAGCAACTGCCCGTCCGCCGTCTCCAGGAACACGGGGTTGCCCGCGAAGTCGGCCAGGATGCCGAGGACCTGCGGCACGCCGCCACCGCCCAGCACGGCCTGGGTGCAGCGCCGGTGCACCTCCTCGGCCCGCTGCAGCAGGGCGTAGTGGCCGTTGACGATCTCGGTGTGCACCTCCTCCGTGACCGTGACGAACGCCACCTCGCGGTGCAGTTGGACCAGCGGCAGCCCGGCCGCGCGCGCCGTGTCGACGAGGGCGGCGGGCAGCCGGGTGAAGCGTGGGCCGAGCTCCACGACCAGGGCCGCGATGCCACGCTCGGCCAGGGTGCGTACGAACGCCCGCTGTTCGGCGGGGCGGGTGCCCAGCCCGTAGCCCGTGGTCAGCAGCAGCTCTCCGCCCTTGAGCAGCGAGGCGATGTGCGGCACCTCGCCCGCGTGCACCCAGCGCACGGTCCGCCCGAGCCGCTCGGCACCCGCCAGCACCTCGGGCAGCCCGCTGCGCAGCCCCGGCAGCTCCAGCGCCCGCCGCACGGTGATCCCGGCGCCCTGTGTGTCGTGCGCGCTGTCCGTCCCGCTGTCCATGTGCCGGACGCTACCCGCGCGGGTGCCTCACGGACATCTCCGAAGGGGCAGCGGGACGATCACCGCCGGGGCCCCGGGGTGGATCGCCCCGGATTACGGGGTGATCGGCCGGGTAGGGCGCCGTCATGGACATGAGCGTGGTCGCGGTGGGGCGGGAGGACGACGGTCCGCTCGAGGAGCCGTTGCGGGTCGCGGTACTCGCCGACCGGCTCGGGTACCGGGAGGTGTGGGCGGGCGAGGGACCCACGTGGGACTCCTTCGTCCTGGCCGCGGCGATCGGCGCGGCCACCGAGCAGGTCGCGCTGACCGCCGGGCCCGTGCCGGTGTCGGTGAGGGACCCGCTCACGATCGTGCGGGGCGCCGCCTCGGCCGCGGCCGTCACCGGCCGGCCCGTCGGAGTGGCCCTGGGCACGTCCAGCAAGCGCGTCGTCGAGGGCGTGCACGGCCGACCGCGCACCCGGCCCGCCGCCGCCCTCGCGGAGTCGGCGGCGGCCGTGCGGACGCTGATGCACAGTGTGCCCGGCGAGCCCGTCGTGCCCGGCAGCGGCTTACTGCGCCGGCTGCCGCCGCCCGGAGGAACGGTCACCGTCGCGGCGTTCGGGGAGCGGGCGGTGGCCGCGGCCGTCGCGCACGCCGACCGGATGCTGCTCGACCTCGTCTCGCCCGAGCAGGTCCGGATGCTGCGGGCCAGGATGCTCGCCGCCGCCGCGGAGGCGGGCCGTACACCACCGCGGCTGGCCGCCTGGCTGCCCGCCGCCGTCGACCCGGAGCCGGAGTCGCTCGCGCAGGTCCTGCGCAGTGTCGTGGGCTACCTCGCCGTGCCGGGCTACAGCGACATGTTCGTCGACGCGGGGTTCGCCGCAGTCGTCGAGCTGGCCGCCAAGGGCGCCGACCCGGACACCCTGCTGCGGGCCCTGCCGCCGGAGGCCGCCGGCACCATCGCCCTGGTCGGCGACACGGACACCGTCCGCGCCCGCATCGCCGCCTACGCCGAGGCCGGACTCGACGAGATCGCCCTGGTCCCGGCCACGGCGGGCGACCCGGCGGGAGAGCGCACCCTGACGGCGCTCAAGCCGACGGCGCCCTGATCGGCGCGGCCCCTCAGGCCGGTGTGATGTTGTGGTTGAAACGGAAGACGTTGTCCGGGTCGTACTGCCGCTTCACCTCCGCCAGCCGCCGGGTGTTCTCCGCACCCAGGCCGGCCACCACGCGGTCGCCGCCCTCGTTCCCGATGAAGTTGAGATAGACGTCGCCGGTGCTCCACGGCCGTACGTCGGCGCGCACGTCCCGGACCCACCGCACGCACCGCTCGTCGTCCGCCGGGTCCTCCCAGATCCCGAAGGGATGGACCGCCCAGGGCGCGTCCCGGAACGGCACCGGGTACTCGCGCGGTCCGGCCGCGATCGCCCCGCCCTGCGGGAACAGCACGTGCTGGGTGCCCGTCGGTACGGGCACCGACGAGGCCAGGGCACAGAAGACGTCCACGAAGTCGTCGGGCGCGGACCCGAGGTACTCCGCCGACCAGTAGTTCCGCATCCCGGGCGGATCGTCCAGCATGCACTGGACGTCGGCGTACGGCATCGGCCCCACGATCTCGGCCTCGTGCGGCAGCGCGAGCAGGGGCTGGGCGACCTTGCGCATGTCGTCCTCACCGCCGGCGTACGTCAGCAGCGCCCCGCACACCAGCCGGCCGACCAGGTGCCCGGGGACGAACTCCTCCGGCGGGCCGGTGAAGTAGAGGACGCCGCCGCCCGCCTCGTCCGGCCCGGCCGTGATCACCTCGCGGAAGGTCCGTACGACGTCCGGGCCGTGCTCCGGCAGGTACAGGACCATCGCGATGGAGAACTCGGGCAGTTCGTGCAGCCGCAGCGTGAGGGCCGTGGCGACGCCGAAGTTCCCGCCGCCGCCGTGCAGGGCCCAGAACAGCTCCGGGTTCTCGTCGGCGCTCGCGTGGACGCGGCCGCCGTCGGCGGTGACGAGCTCGGCGCCGAGCAGGTTGTCGACGGCGAGCCCGCACCAGCGGTCCAGCCAGCCGGTGCCGCCGCCCAGCACGAAGCCGCCGACTCCGGTCGTGGAGGCGCGGCCCCCGGTCGTCGCCAGGCCGTACGGCTCGGTGGCCCGGTCCAGATGGCTCATCGTGGCCCCGCCGGCGACACGGGCCGCCTGTCCTGCCGGGTCCACCACCACCGCGTGCATCCGGCGCAGGTCGATCACCATGCCGCCGTCGTTGAGAGCCATGCCCGCCACGCTGTGGCCGCCGCCGCGCACCGCGACAGGCAGCCCGAGGTCTCTGGCGCATCGCACGGCCCGCACCACGTCGTCCACGGTCTCGCACTGGACGATCACCGCGGGACGCCGGTCGATCATGACGTTGAAGACGGCCCGGGCCTCGTCGTAGCGCGGGTCCTCAGGGGCGAAGACGTCCCCGGTCAGTTCTGCGCGAAGCGCGGCGAGGGCCGCGCCCGCCTTCGAGAGGGAAGCCATGGCCGCCCCCTTCCACAAAGGGGCAATCTTGTGCCTCCAGCCTAGGCGGGAGCGGCTCCACGGGCCCGCTCAGCCGCCGTAGGCGCCCGAAGCGGTCAGACGCAGCGCCGTGTCGATCAGCGGCACGTGGCTGAACGCCTGCGGGAAGTTGCCGACCTGGCGCTGCAGGCGCGGGTCCCACTCCTCGGCCAGCAGACCGAGGTCGTTGCGCAGGGACAGCAGCTTCTCGAAGAGCTTGCGGGCCTCGTCGACGCGGCCGATCATCGCCAGGTCGTCGGCCATCCAGAACGAGCAGGCCAGGAAGGCCCCTTCGTCGCCGGGCAGGCCGTCGACGTTCTCGTCGCCGCTGGTGGTCGGGTAGCGCAGGATGAAGCCGTCCGGCGTGGACAGCTCCCGCTGGATCGCCTCGATCGTGCCGATGACCCGCTTGTCGTCGGGCGGCAGGAAGCCCATCTGCGGGATCAGCAGCAGGGAGGCGTCCAGCTCCTTCGAGCCGTACGACTGCGTGAAGGTGTTGCGCTCCTTGTCGTAGCCCCGCTCGCACACGTCCCGGTGGATGTCGTCGCGCAGCTCGCGCCAGCGCTCCAGCGGGCCGTCCGCGTCGCCGGACTCGATCAGCTTGATCGTGCGGTCGACCGCGACCCAGGCCATCACCTTGGAGTGCACGAAGTGGCGGCGTGGGCCGCGCACCTCCCAGATGCCCTCGTCCGGGTCCTGCCAGTGGTCCTCCAGGTAGCGGATCAGCTTCAGCTGGAGCAGGGAGGCGTAGTCGTTGCGGGCGAGGCCGGTCATGTGGGCCAGGTGAAGGGCCTCGGTGACCTCGCCGTACACGTCCAGCTGGAGCTGGTGGGCCGCGCCGTTGCCGACCCGGACCGGGGTGGAGTTCTCGTAGCCCGGCAGCCAGTCCAGCTCCGCCTCGCCGAGCTCGCGCTCACCGGCGATGCCGTACATGATCTGCAGGTTCTCCGGGTCGCCGGCCACCGCACGCAGCAGCCACTCGCGCCAGGCGCGGGCCTCCTCCCGGTAGCCGGTGCGCAGCAGCGAGGACAGGGTGATCGCCGCGTCGCGCAGCCAGGTGTAGCGGTAGTCCCAGTTGCGGACGCCGCCGATGTCCTCCGGCAGGGAGGTGGTCGGCGCGGCGACGATGCCGCCGGTCGGGGCGTACGTCAGGGCCTTCAGCGTGATCAGCGAGCGGACCACGGCCTCCCGGTAGGGCCCGTGGTACGTGCAGTGGTCGACCCACTCGCGCCAGAAGTCCTCCGTCGCCTCCAGCGACTGCTCCGGCTCGGGCAGCGGCGGCGGCTCCTTGTGCGAGGGCTGCCAGGAGATCGTGAACGCGATCCGGTCACCCGGAGCGACCGTGAAGTCCGCGTACGTCGTCAGCGACTTGCCGTAGGTCTCGGCGGATGTGTCGAACCACACGGAGTCGGGACCCGCGACGGCCACCGTGCGCCCCTCGTGCTTGTGCACCCACGGCACCACCCGCCCGTAGGAGAACCGCATCCTGAGCGCCGAGCGCATCGGCACCCGGCCCGAGACGCCCTCCACGATCCGGATCAGCTGCGGGGCGCCGTCACGCGGCGGCATGAAGTCGGTCACCCGGACCGTGCCCCGCTGGGTGTCCCACTCGGACTCCAGGACCAGCGAGTCGCCCCGGTAGCTGCGCCGCGCGGCGGTGGGGGGCTGCTGGTCGGAGGCGTACGCGGGGCCCAGCCGCCAGAAGCCGTGCTCCTCGGTGCCCAGCAGGCCGGCGAAGATGGCGTGCGAGTCGAAGCGGGGCAGGCACAGCCAGTCGACTGTCCCGTCCCGGCAGACCAGGGCAGCGGTCTGCATGTCTCCGATGAGTGCGTAGTCTTCGATGCGCCCGGCCACGTGCAACTCCAGTCGAACGGCCACGTCACCCCACGAGGGGGCTGTCGCTAGTGCGGTCAAGGGGGGTTTCAGCAGGTCTTGCAATGCGTCATTGAGCGATGAAGCAAAACAGGTCGCTCAGCCGTGACGCAAAGCGCCAATTGTTGCTCAACGAACTGACGAGCTCGCGTTGTTCCGGTGGTTACGGGCGGGGGGTGGTGCCGTTGGGCCGGACGGGCTCGGCAGCGAGTGTCCGAGCAGGATACGACGCACGCAGATGATCCGGGTGCTCGTCCAGGCAAGGCGGGTACGCCGAACGAGTGAGCAACGGGTGAGGGACCCGTGACGGTGGCCGCTTCCGTGTCGGGATGTGTGCGGAGCGTGGCCGGAAGCCATCGCCCCGCGGCGCTGATACGCTGGTAGCCCGTGGACCGGTGGGCCCCTGCCCGACAGGAAACCCCCGAACCGCAGCGACGGCACCCCGGAATCTTCCGGCGGGCAGCCGCACCGCACCCCCAGACCGCGACCACGGGAGCCCCGTCTTGGCCATGCCGCCCGCCGCTTTTCGTAATTCGACGACCAAGCACATCTTCGTCACCGGGGGTGTCGCCTCCTCGCTCGGCAAGGGCCTGACGGCCTCCAGCCTCGGCATGCTGCTCAAGGCCCGCGGTCTGCGCGTCGTGATGCAGAAGCTCGACCCGTACCTGAACGTGGACCCGGGCACGATGAACCCCTTCCAGCACGGTGAGGTGTTCGTCACCAACGACGGCGCCGAGACCGACCTGGACATCGGCCACTACGAGCGCTTCCTCGACCGCGACCTCGACGGCTCCGCGAACGTCACCACCGGCCAGGTCTACAACACCGTGATCGCCAAGGAGCGGCGCGGCGAGTACCTGGGCGACACCGTGCAGGTCATCCCGCACATCACCAACGAGATCAAGCACCGCATCCGCCGCATGGCGACGGACGAGGTCGACGTCGTGATCACCGAGGTCGGCGGCACGGTCGGCGACATCGAGTCGCTGCCGTTCCTGGAGACCGTCCGCCAGGTCCGTCACGAGGTCGGCCGTGACAACGTCTTCGTCGTCCACATCTCGCTCCTGCCGTACATCGGCCCCTCGGGTGAGCTGAAGACGAAGCCCACCCAGCACTCGGTTGCGGCCCTGCGCAACATCGGTATCCAGCCGGACGCGATCGTGCTGCGCTGCGACCGCGAGGTGCCCACCGCGATCAAGCGGAAGATCTCGCTGATGTGCGACGTCGACGAGGCCGCCGTGGTGGCCTGCCCCGACGCCCGCTCGATCTACGACATCCCGAAGACCGTGCACGGCGAGGGCCTGGACGCCTACGTCGTCCGCAAGCTGGACCTGCCGTTCCGTGACGTGGACTGGACGACCTGGGACGACCTGCTCGACCGCGTCCACAACCCCGACCACGAGATCACCCTCGCGCTGGTCGGCAAGTACATCGACCTGCCCGACGCCTACCTGTCGGTCACCGAGGCGCTGCGCGCCGGCGGTTTCGCCAACCGGGCCCGCGTCAAGATCAAGTGGGTCACCTCCGACGACTGCAAGACCCCGGCGGGCGCGGCCCAGCAGCTCGGCGACGTCGACGGCATCTGCATCCCCGGCGGCTTCGGCGACCGCGGCGTGCTCGGCAAGGTCGGCGCGATCAAGTACGCCCGCGAGAACAAGATCCCGCTGCTCGGCCTCTGCCTCGGTCTGCAGTGCATCGTGATCGAGGCCGCGCGCAACCTGGCCGACATCACCGACGCCAACTCCACCGAGTTCGACCCGGCCACCGGCCACCCCGTCATCTCCACCATGGCCGAGCAGCTCGACATCGTCGCCGGCGAGGGTGACATGGGCGGCACCATGCGGCTCGGCATGTACCCGGCGAAGCTGGCCGAGGGGTCGATCGTGCGCGAGGTGTACGACGACAAGGAGTACGTCGAGGAGCGGCACCGGCACCGCTACGAGGTGAACAACGCCTACCGCGCCGAGCTGGAGAAGAAGGCGGGCATCCAGTTCTCCGGCACCTCCCCGGACGGCAAGCTCGTCGAGTACGTCGAGTACCCGCGCGACGTCCACCCGTACCTGGTCGCCACCCAGGCGCACCCGGAGCTGCGCTCGCGGCCGACGCGTCCGCACCCGCTGTTCGCCGGGCTCGTCAAGGCCTCGGTCGAGCGGAAGACTTCGAAGTAACACACCAGTTGTACGGTGGCCGGGGTGCATCCCTTCAAAGGGTGTGCGCCCCGGTTTCGTTTCAGCAGGTCGCGCGGCACGTGGAAGGACAGGCATGACGATCAAGGACACCCCGGAGGAGTGGGAGATCCGGGCGACGGCGACCCCCTTCACGGGCAACAAGACCTCCGTGCGCACCGACGACGTGGTCATGCCCGACGGCACCGTGGTCGGCCGTGACTACCAGGTCCACCCCGGCTCCGTGGCCGTTCTCGCCCTCGACGAGGCCGACCGTGTACTGGTGCTGCGCCAGTACCGGCACCCTGTGCGTCACAAGCTGTGGGAGATCCCGGCCGGACTGCTCGACGTGCCCGGCGAGAACCCGCTGCACGCCGCGCAGCGGGAGCTGTACGAGGAGGCGCACGTCAAGGCCGAGGACTGGCGGGTGCTGACCGACGTCTACACCACGCCCGGCGGCTGCGACGAGGCCGTACGGATCTTCCTCGCGCGCGATCTGTCCGAGGCCGAGGGCGAGCGCTTCGCCGTCGAGGAGGAAGAGGCCGACATGGAACTCGACCGGGTGCCGGTGGCGGACCTCGTGCGGGGTGCGCTGGCCGGTGAGCTGCACAACAACTGCCTGGTCGTGGGCGTCCTCTCGCTGGTCGCCGCGCGGGCGGGTGACGGGCTGGACGCCCTGCGCCCCGCCCAGGCGCCGTGGCCGGCGCGGCCGTTCGAGGCGTAGCGCTCCGCTGGGGGTGCCGCGACGGCGGGTGAGTGCCGCCGAGCTCGTCGGGCGGGTGCGGCATCGTCGTGGCCTGTCGCGCAGTTCCCCGCACCCCTTTCAGAGGCGCTTCCCTGACGGTGTCGGTCCTACGATCTGCTGATCCGATCGGGGGATGCCTCCGCCGTGCTCGCCGTGCTCCGCCCGGAACGTAGCAGAGCGTGAACTAGGCTCTGGGGCACGCCCGAACCGGAGTCCCGGCGGGCTTGCGTGTGCGGTGGGACGGGAGTGTGGCCCGTGACGGATCAGGTCGTGGAGACAGGCGACGTGCGGCCGGCCGGGCCCGCTGCGGAGGCGAGCGAGTTCCTCGGCCGTACACGGGAGTTGAAGGAACTGCGCGCCGACATCGAGCGCGCCGGACTGGACACCCTGGCAGGCCGCAAGGCGCCCCGCGCCCGTGTGCTGCTCATCGCCGGCCGGCCCGGATCGGGCCGTACCGCACTCGCCGGGGAACTCGTCCGGCAGGTCGCACACCGTTACCCCGACGGGGTGCTGCGCGCGAGCCTCACCGAACCCGACGGCACCCCCGTCCCCGTAGGACGCGCCGCCCGGGACCTCCTCACCGCCCTGGACGAGCAGGCGCCGGCCGGGGCCGGTGAGGACGACCTCACCGATGCCCTGCGCACCGCCCTGGCCGGCCGCCGGGTGCTGCTCCTGCTGGACGACGCGGCCGACGCCGAGCAGGTCGACGCCCTGCTGCCCGACGCCCCGGACTGCCTCGTAGTCGCGGTCTCCGAGGGCCCGCTGACCGGCATCTCCGACGTCCGCCCCTGCATCCTGGGCGGCCTGGACGCCAAGTCCGGGGTGGATCTGCTGGCCCGGCACACCGGCTCGGTCCGCATCACCGTCGATCCCCGGGCCGCCGAGGGCCTCGCCGAGGAGTGCCAGGGGCAGCCCGCCGCGCTGATGCTGGCGGGCGGCTGGCTCGCCGCCCGCCCCAAGGCCGCCGTCTCCGACCTGGCCAAGCAGCTGCGCGCCGACGACTCCGAGGGCACGGCCCTGACCCGGGTCTTCCGGCTCGCCCATGCCGCCCTGCCCACGACCGCCGCCCGGATGCTGCGGCTGCTCGCCCTCGCCCCGGCCGGCCTCGTCGACCCGCAGACCGCGTCCGCGCTCGTCGGCTGCTCGGTCGACAGCGCACGCACCACCCTGGAGAGCTTCGCCACCCTGGGCTTCCTGCACACGGTGGACTCGCCGCTGCCGCAGTACGAGGTGCCCGGCTGTCTGCACCCGCAGCTGCGGATCCTCGCCGAGCACCACGAACGCCCGGCCGATCTCCAGCTGGCCCGCGCCCGCATGCTGGAGCGCACCGTCCGGCTGCTCCAGGCCTGCCGGGCGATCACCGAGACCGACAGCCCGCAGGCCCGCCAGAAGCTCCTCGACATGCCCCGCGCGCTGCGCTTCCCCACTCCGCGGGCGGCCGCCGACTGGCTGCGCCTGACCCGGCCGGCCCTGCTGGCCTCGGCCCGGCTCGCGGTCGCCGACGGGGAGCTGGACACCCTGGCCCGACGGCTGATGTCCCAGCTGGTCCGGGCGATGGCGGCGCACATCGGCACCCGGGCCGCCGCACCCGACCTCTACGAGATCCACGGCTTGGTCCTCGACGTCGCCGAGCGCCGGAACCTGCCCCGCGAGCGGGCCGCCGCCCTGCTGAACCTCGGCGACCTGGACGCCCGCACCGGCCGCACGGCCGACGCCCTGGCGCGCTACCGGGCCGCGCTGGACGCCGGGCGCGAGGTGAACGACCCGTACGCGACCGGCCGCGCCATGGAATCCGTAGGCGGCGCGCACCTGGAGCTCGGCGACTTCGACCGGGCAGCCGACTGGTTCGGCCGTGCCCTGGTCGACCGGCTCGCCCGGGGCGAGCGCGCCGAGGCCGCTCGGCTCTACGGGCGCATCGCCGCCGCCCACACGCAGGCGGGCCGCTACGGCGAGGCCCTGCGGAACTGGCGGGCGGCCATCGCCGGTCACCGCAAGCACGGCGACGTGGCCGCCCAGGCCCGGGCCCTGGGCGAGCTGGCACGGGTCCAGGAGCACGTGGGCCGCCCCGAGGAGTCGCTGCGCACCTGCCGGGAGGCCGTGGAGTGGGCACGGCGCGCCGAGGATCCGCGGCTGCAGGCGGCCCTGCACCTGCGGGTCGCCGAGACCCTCGAACGCCTGGGTGATCCCGCGTCGGCGGGGCTGCACCGGGGCGCCGCCGAGGGGATTCTCGGCGACTCAAACCTTCAAAATGACCCTGACGCCTGCGAAATCCGTACCGCATCAGCTGAAGATTGATGCAATGAAAGGCTGGACAGCGAGAACGCCTTCATTAGACTGGCTCTGCCGCACGTTCTCCTGCGGTCTCTCCCGGTGTGCCCGTGCGTGCCCGGGTATGTCTGAGTAAGACCCCCCATACCCTCTGAGCCAAGGACCGTGATCGACGTGAAGGTCGGCATCCCCCGCGAGGTCAAGAACAACGAGTTCCGGGTGGCCATCACCCCCGCCGGTGTGCACGAGCTGGTGCGCCACGGCCACCAGGTCGTCATCGAGCGCGACGCCGGCGTCGGCTCCTCGATCACGAACGAGGAGTACGTCGCCGCCGGAGCGCAGATCCTGGGCACCGCCGACGAGGTGTGGGCCGCCGCCGACCTGCTGCTGAAGGTCAAGGAGCCCATCGCCGAGGAGTACCACCGCCTCCGCAAGGACCAGACGCTCTTCACCTACCTGCACCTGGCCGCCTCCAAGGAGTGCACGGACGCGCTGCTGGAGTCGGGCACCACGGCCATCGCCTACGAGACCGTCGAGCTGCCGAGCCGCGCGCTGCCGCTGCTCGCCCCGATGTCCGAGGTCGCGGGCCGGCTGGCGCCGCAGGTCGGCGCCTACCACCTGATGCGTGCCAACGGCGGCCGCGGTGTGCTGCCCGGCGGCGTCCCCGGCGTGCTGGCCGGCCGTGCCGTCGTGATCGGCGGCGGTGTCTCCGGCTGGAACGCCGCGCAGATCGCCATCGGCATGGGCTTCCACGTGACCCTGCTCGACAAGGACATCAACAAGCTCCGCGAGGCCGACAAGGTCTTCGGCACGAAGATCCAGACCGTCGTCTCCAACGCCTTCGAGCTGGAGAAGGCCTGCCTGGAGGCCGACCTCGTCATCGGCGCGGTGCTGATCCCCGGCGCCAAGGCCCCGAAGCTGGTCACCAACGAACTCGTCTCGCGGATGAAGCCCGGAAGTGTCCTTGTCGACATCGCGATCGACCAGGGCGGCTGCTTCGAGGACTCCCGCCCGACCACCCACGCCGAGCCGGCCTTCCGGGTCCACAACTCGGTCTTCTACTGCGTCGCCAACATGCCCGGCGCGGTGCCGAACACCTCCACCTACGCGCTGACCAACGCGACGCTGCCGTACATCGTCGAGCTGGCCGACCACGGCTGGGCGGACGCGCTGCGCCGCGACCCGTCGCTGGCCAGGGGCCTCAACACGCATGACGGCAAGGTCGTTTACCGCGAGGTTGCCGAGGCGCACGGCGTGGAGCACGTGGAGCTGACCTCGCTGCTCGGCTGAGGCCGCACAGCCGGAAAGTCGGCTAACCAACCAACCGGCAAAGGCGATACGTCAACACGGGTCGTCAACGCCGCACACCCGGCCGGACCTTGCCCGACAAGGTCCGGCCGGATGTGTGTATGGTCACTTCGCGATTCTCGCGCAACTCGCCTCGAACGTAACCCTTCAACCGATTCGCACACCGGTGAAACCTGCCGTGCGACGGCCGTACGCCCTTGACAGCGGGATGTTTCATTGCCGACACATCGGGCCGGGTCCGGCGGATTGTGTTGCTGCGGACGCCCGACACGCCATAGAGTCGCCAGCTGTCGGCATGGTGCCACGCTGACCTGTCTAGAAGTTTCCTGGTCACCAAGGAGGTAAGACGACTTGTGAATGAGTCGACATTTACTCCCGGGGGTGGCCAACCAGGAATGCCTGCACGGGACCAGGAGCCCGCGGGGTACGCGGCTGTCGGCTCCGTCGCTGTGCGCACCTTCGCAGCCCACCAGAGTCAGCAAGCGACTCACACTGCACACCAGAAGATGGATGGCCATCACGTGAACGCCATGGCCGGCGACGGAAGTGGCGCGCCCCACAACCACTTCGCCGACTACGACGAACTGCCCGAGGGGCACTTCTACGACCCCGACGCGGAGTACGAGCCCGATCCCGAGTACGCGGCCACTCTCGCGCCCGACGCGGCCAGACAGCGCCGCGAGCGCGTCGGCCCGACCGGGCGCCCGCTGCCGTACTTCCCGATCCCGGGCCCGCTGCCCGAGCACGGGCCCGCGAAGATCATCGCGATGTGCAACCAGAAGGGCGGCGTCGGCAAGACCACGTCGACCATCAACCTGGGTGCCGCGCTCGCGGAGTACGGACGCCGGGTCCTGCTCGTGGACTTCGACCCGCAGGGCGCGCTGTCGGTCGGACTCGGTGTCAACCCGATGGAACTCGACCTCACCGTCTACAACCTGCTCATGGAGCGGGGGATGGCGGCCGACGAGGTGCTGCTGAAGACGGCGGTCCCCAACATGGACCTGCTGCCCAGCAACATCGACCTGTCGGCGGCCGAGGTCCAGCTGGTCTCCGAGGTCGCCCGCGAGTCGACGCTGCAGCGCGCCCTGAAGCCGCTGCTGCCCGACTACGACTTCATCGTCATCGACTGCCAGCCCTCGCTCGGCCTGCTCACGGTGAACGCCCTGACGGCCGCGCACAAGGTGATAGTGCCGCTGGAGTGCGAGTTCTTCGCGCTGCGCGGTGTGGCCCTGCTGACGGAGACCATCGAGAAGGTCCAGGAACGGCTCAACCCGGAGCTGGAGCTCGACGGCATCCTCGCCACCATGTACGACTCGCGCACGGTGCACAGCCGTGAGGTGCTCGCGCGGGTGGTCGAGGCCTTCGACGACCACGTCTACCACACGGTCATCGGGCGCACGGTCCGCTTCCCGGAGACCACGGTCGCCGGTGAGCCGATCACCACCTACGCCTCCAACTCCGTCGGTGCCGCCGCCTATCGCCAGCTCGCCAGGGAGGTGCTCGCCCGGTGTCACGCCGAGTGAGTCTGCCGGGGGCCGACGAACTCTTCCGTACGACAGGGGGTATGGCGCTTCAGTCGTCCCAGCCCCGGCGTCAGGCCAACGGCGACGCCCGGGTGCCCGCTCCGGCGGGAGAGGGCGACGTGGCGGCTGCGGCGGAGGACGCGCCGCAGTCGGTGCCCGCGCAGGGCGGCGACGGTGACGGTCCGGAGCATGTAGCGGCGGACGCGGAGCAGGGCGAGGCAGGGGAGGGCCACAGCCGTTCCGGGGCCGCCGAGCGCTCCGGCGCCGCCCGCCGGCAGGCGGCGCAGGAAGGTTCTGCCGCCGGTGCGGCAGCGGCCGCGCCCCGCAAGCGCGGGCGGAACCCCTCGCGCCGCCCGAGCGGTCGTGAGCGGCACGACGAGAAGATCACGGTGTACGTGTCGGCCGAGGAGCTCATGGACCTCGAGCACGCCCGTCTCGTCCTCCGTGGCGAGCACGGTCTGGCCGTGGACCGCGGACGCATCGTCCGCGAGGCGGTCGCGGTGGTCCTCGCCGACCTGGAGACCCGCGGAGACGCCAGCATCCTCGTACGACGACTGCGCGGGCGGTAGCGGTAGCCTGCGGAGGCCATGACCTCGAACGCTTCCCCACCTCCCCCCGGCGGCCCGGCCGGCCGCCGGCGCGCGCTGGGGAGGGGGCCCACGGCTCCGTGGACGGCTCCGCCGGCTGAGCGGCCGGAAGCCGAGCCGCCGGAGTCCGCGCCTCAGGAAGCCGTGGCTCCCGGGCCGGTGGACACGGCAGTGCCCTTGGCGCCGCCTGGGGGTGCGGCTGAGACCACGGCGCCGCCTGTGGAGGCGGCCGGATCTGCGGTGCCGCCCGCGGGCGCGGCCGGGAGCATGCCGCCCGTCGACGGGGCCGGGCTCATGCCGCTGCATGCCGGCGCTGCCGGGCCGGTGGACACGGCAGCGCCCTTGGCGCCGCCTGGGGGTGCGGCTGAGACCACGGCGCCGCCTGTGGAGGCGGCCGGATCTGCGGTGCCGCCTGCGGGTGAGGCCGGATCTACGGCGCCGCCTGCGGAGGCGGCCGGACCTATGGTGCCGCCCGCGGGCGCGGCCGGGAGCCCCCCGCCCCCCGCCGGTGACGCCGACGCGGCGGCGGACGACGGGGTCTTCAAGGTCCGGCTCGCCAACTTCGAGGGGCCTTTCGACCTGCTGTTGCAGTTGATCTCCCGGCACAAGCTGGACGTCACCGAAGTCGCGCTGTCGAAGGTGACCGACGAGTTCATGGCGTACATCCGGGCGATGGGGCCGGACTGGGACCTGGACGAGACGACCGAGTTCCTGGTCGTCGCCGCCACCCTGCTCGACCTGAAGGCCGCGCGGCTGCTGCCCGCCGCCGAGGTGGAGGACGAGGGCGATCTCGCGCTGCTCGAAGCACGGGACCTGCTGTTCGCCCGGCTGCTGCAGTACCGTGCGTACAAGCAGATCGCCGACATCTTCAGCGGGCGGCTCGACGACGAGGCCCGGCGCTACCCCCGGACCGTCGGACTCGAGGCGCACCACGCCGAACTGCTGCCCGACGTCGTCATCAGCATCGGGGCGGAAGGATTCGCCAGGCTCGCCGTGAAGGCGATGCAGCCGCGGCCCAAGCCGCAGGTCTACGTGGACCACATCCACGCCCCCCTGGTCAGTGTGCAGGAGCAGGCACAGATCGTCGTGGCCCGGCTCAGGGAGCTCGGCGAGGCCGGCTTCCGGGACCTCGTGGCGGACACCGACGACACCCTGACCATCGTCGCGAGGTTCCTCGCCCTGCTGGAGCTGTACCGCGAGAAGGCCGTGGCCCTGGAGCAGGAGACCGCGCTCGGGGACCTGCTCGTGCGGTGGACCGGCGGCGACGGGGACGAGACACCGACGGTCACCGACGAGTTCGACCGGCCGCCCGAGCCGCCGAAGGAGGAGAAGAAGGCGTGAGCGAGTCAACCACCGACCTGCCGCCCGGGACGCCCGGCGTCGCAGATCTCGACCTCAAGCCCGCGCTGGAGGCCGTCCTCATGGTCGTGGACGAGCCCGCGACCGAGGAGCACCTGGCGAAGATACTGGAGCGGCCGAGGCGCCTGATCGCGGACACCCTGCGCGAGCTGGCCGACGAGTACACGGTCCAGGGCCGCGGTTTCGAGCTGCGCTACGTCGCGAACGGCTGGCGCTTCTACACCCGGGCCGCCTTCGCGCCGGCCGTCGAGCGCTTCGTCCTGGACGGCCAGCAGGCCCGTCTCACCCAGGCCGCCCTGGAGACCCTGGCCGTCGTCGCCTACCGCCAGCCGGTCAGCCGCAGCCGGGTCTCCGCGGTGCGCGGAGTGAACTGCGACGGTGTCATGCGCACCCTCCTCCAGCGCGGACTGACAGAGGAGGCGGGCACGGAACCCGAAACAGGTGCGATCCTGTACAGGACGACGAACTACTTCCTGGAGCGGATGGGCCTGCGCGGTCTGAACGAGCTCCCGGAGCTCGCGCCCTTCCTCCCGGAGGCGGAGGCGATCGAGGCCGAGACCCAGGAAGGCGTACCGTCGTTCGACCCGGACGCGCCTGACGACGACGTGCCGGGCAGCCGCCCGGCCACCCCGGGTACCGACGAAGACGACCAGACGGAATTTTGATGCGAAGCAGCAGCGGCAGGAACAGCAGCGGAAACAACGGCGGGAGCCGTGGTGGCAACAGCGGCGGCCGCGGCGGGAGTGGTGGTGGTCGCGGCAACTTCCGCGGCGCCGGCAACAACCGCGATGACCAGCAGGGCAGCGGCCGTCCGAAGAAGCCCCGCCCCGAGGAGCGCCGCTACGACGTGGGTCCCGGGGCGACGAAGGACGGCCCCAAGTCCGGGCGCGGCGGCTCCGCCCGGGGCGGCGCGAAGGGCGGCCCCAAGCAGCCCCAGAGGCAGGGGCGTACGGCCCCGGCCCGCCCGCGTGAGTACGAGGCGCAGGTCGAGGAGCGCAACCGCGACCGGTACGCAGGGAAGAAGGAGGTCAAGCTTCCGAAGACCTTCCCCGGCGCCGAGCAGGAGGGCGAGCGGCTGCAGAAGGTCCTCGCCCGCGCGGGCTTCGGCTCCCGGCGCTCCTGCGAGGAGCTGATCGAGCAGGCCCGGGTCGAGATCAACGGTGAGATCGTCCTGGAGCAGGGGCGGCGCGTCGACCCGGAGAAGGACGAGATCAAGGTCGACGGTCTGACCGTCGCCACGCAGAGCTACCAGTTCTTCTCGCTCAACAAGCCCGCCGGGGTCGTGTCGACGATGGAGGACCCCGAGGGCCGGCAGTGCCTCGGTGACTACGTCACCAACCGCGAGACGCGGCTCTTCCACGTCGGCCGGCTCGACACCGAGACCGAGGGCGTCATCCTGCTCACCAACCACGGTGAGCTCGCCCACCGGCTGACCCACCCGAAGTACGGCGTGAAGAAGACCTACCTCGCGCACATCGTCGGGCCCATCCCGCGCGACCTGGGCAAGCAGCTCAAGGACGGCATCCAGCTGGAAGACGGCTACGCCCGCGCGGACCACTTCCGCGTCGTCCAGCAGACCGGCAAGAACTACCTCGTCGAGGTCACCCTCCACGAGGGCCGCAAGCACATCGTGCGCCGGATGCTCGCGGAGGCCGGCTTCCCGGTCGACAAGCTGGTCCGGGTCTCCTTCGGGCCGATCGCCCTGGGCGACCAGAAGTCGGGCTGGCTGCGGCGGCTGTCCAACACGGAGGTCGGGATGCTGATGCAGGAGGTCGACCTCTAGACCTTGTGATCGACCGGCACCCCCTCTTATAGTCGTGCTGACTATAAGAGGGGGTGTTCGCGTTCGCCATGAACGGCTACGACAAGCACGCCCATGAGCCCTTCGCCGTCACCGTCGACCTCGCGGTGTTCACCGTGCGGGAGGGCGCACTGCACGTGCTGCTCGTCGAGCGCGGGCAGGAGCCGTACGCCGGGCACTGGGCGCTGCCCGGCGGATTCCTGCAGCCGGACGAGTCGGCGGAGACGGCCGCCCGGCGTGAACTCGCCGAGGAGACCGGCCTGTCCGACGTCTCGGGGCTGCACCTGGAGCAGCTGCGGACCTACAGCGAGCCCGGCCGGGACCCGCGGATGCGGGTCGTCTCGGTCGCCTTCGCCGCGCTGCTGCCCGACGCGCCCGAGGCGCACGGCGGCAGCGACGCCGCGCAGGCCCGCTGGGTGCCGTACGGGACGGCCGGGCCGCTCGCCTTCGACCATGACCGCATCCTGGCCGACGCCCACGACCGCGTCGGCGCCAAGTTCGAGTACACCTGCCTCGCCACCGCCTTCTGCCCGCCCGAGTTCACCCTCGGCGAGCTCCAGCAGGTCTACGAGACCGTGTGGGGCACCGAGCTCGACCGGCCCAACTTCCGGCGCAAGGTGCTCGCCACCCCCGGCTTCGTCGAAGCCGTCCCGGGTGCCGCGCGACTGACCGGCGGCCGCGGCAAGCCCGCCGCGCTGTACCGCGCCGGAACCGCCACCACCCTCCATCCACCCCTCCTCCGGCACACCCGGGAAGGACGCCCCGCATGACCATGCTCGTCCACAAGCAGGCCGCCACCGGAGCGCTCACGGGTCTCGCCCTAGGGGACGCGCTGGGCTTTCCGACCGAGTTCAACGACGTGCCCTCGATCCTCGCCAAGTGCGGGCCATGGCGCCAGATGAGACTTCCGGCGCCGGCGATCGTCACCGACGACACACAGATGACGCTGGCGCTCGGGCGGGGGATACGGGCAGCGATGGACCGGGGCGTACTCGGGCCCCAGGGGATGGCCTCGGCGGTGCGACAGGAATTCATCGCCTGGAACCGCTCTCCGGAGAACAACCGCGCCCCCGGCAACACCTGTCTGCGGGCCTGCGCGCTGCTGGAACACACGGACCGCTCCTGGCAGGACGCCAGCCAGATCCAATCCAAGGGCTGCGGCGCCAACATGCGCGTCGCGCCCCTGGGGCTGGTCCCCGGCCTCAGTGACGAACAGCGCGCCGGCGCAGCCCAGTTGCAGTCCGCCCTCACCCACGGGCACCCCACCGCGCTCGCCGCGTCCGACCTCACCGCGCACGCCGTGCGCCTGCTCGCGCAGGGCGCCGAGCCGACCGGGCTGATCGGCCTGCTCCGCTCGTACGCCCTGGAGAACCGCAGTCACTACCACGAGCGCTGGCTCGGTGACCTGTGGCGGCGGGCCGGGGATCCGAGCCCCGGGCAGTTCATCGCCCGTGGCTGGGACGAGTGCATCGAGGCCCTCGAACGGCTCCGGCAGGCCGTGCGCACCGTCTCGCCGGAGACCGACCCCTGTCTGGCCACCGGCGAGGGATGGATCGCCGAGGAGGCCCTGGCGACCGGGCTGCTGTGCTTCCTGCTCTTCGTCGACGAGCCGGTGACGGCCCTGCGCCGCGCGGCCTGCACCGCCGGCGACTCGGACTCGATCGCCTGCCTGACGGGCGCCTTCGCGGGCGCGTACCTGGGCGCTGAGGCCTGGCCCACCGAGTGGGCCGACCGCGTGGAGTACCGGAGCGACCTGCTCACCCTCGGGGCACTCTGGGACGCGTGACGGCCCGGTTCCTGGCGAGGGCCCTCAGGCCAGGCGGATCGAGTTCCCCTCCACGGTGATCTGCTCGGCGGGCAGCGGCTGGGTCGCCGGGCCGTGGGCCACCGCACCGTCGGTGATCTTGAACTTGCTGCCGTGGCAGGGGCAGTTGATCGTGCCGTCGGAGACGGATCCCACCAGGCACTGCATATGGGTGCAGATCGCCGAGAAGGCCTTGAGCCGGCCTTGCTCCGGCTGGGTCACCACGACCTTCTCGTCCGCGAAGATCTTGCCGCCGCCGACCGGGATCTCGTCGAGGTCGGCCAGGGCCTGCCCGGCGGGGCCGTGCGTCGATTCCTGGCCGGTGGGGGTGCCCGTCGACGCGGAAGCCGCCGTCGCCGCCCCCGCCGCAGGCCGCGACGAGTGCCGCCGCACCCGTGGCGCCGGTCGCGAGGAGAACCGTGCGGCGCGTGGTCTCGTGGGTCATGTCGTCACTCCGAACGTACCGAAGGGGGCAAATCGGAATTTGTGTAGCTTCAGATGCTGAACTTACCCAAAGGTGCCGTACCTGGCGTCTCACCGGGCGGGCGCCGCGCACTCGGGTCGCGCGGGCTGACTAGGCTGGTGGGAGGCAGAGCGACACGCACGTCAGCAAGGAGCATCGCCGTGGCGGTACGAGCGGTCCGGGGCGCCGTCCAACTGGAACGGGACGAGGCCGGGCACATGGACGAGCAGGTCGGAGCCCTGCTCACGGAGATCCTGGAGCGCAACGATCTCGCCGCCGACGACCTCATCAGCATCTGGTTCACGGCCACGCCCGATCTGCACAGCGACTTCCCGGCCGCGGCCGCCCGCAAGCTGGGCATCGTCGACGTGCCGCTGATCTGCGCCCAGGAACTGGACATCGAGGGCGCCATGCCCCGAGTCGTCCGCGTCCTCGCGCACATCGAGTCCGACCGGCCCCGGGCCGGTATCGCCCACGTCTATCTCGGCGCCGCGGCCGCCCTGCGCAAGGACATCGCCCAGTGAGGACCGCACTCGTCATCGGCACCGGCCTCATCGGCACGTCCGCCGCCCTGGCCCTGTCCCAGCGCGGCGTCACCGTGCACCTCACCGACCCGGACCCCGAGCAGGCCCGTACGGCGGCCGCGCTCGGCGCCGGCACGGACGAGGCGCCGGACGGGCCCGTCGACCTCGTGATCGTCGCCGCCCCGCCCGCGCACGTGGCCGACGTGCTCGCCGACGCCCTGCGCCGGGGGGACGGACGCGGCTACCTGGACGTCGCCAGCGTCAAGGGCGGCCCGCGCCGCGAGCTGGAGGCACGCGGCCTCGACCTGTCCCGGTACATCGGCTCGCACCCCATGTCCGGCCGGGAGAAGTCCGGCCCGCTGGCCGCGACCGGCGACCTCTTCGAGGGCCGTCCCTGGGTCCTCACCCCGACCCGGGACACCGACACCGAGGTGCTGAACCTCGCCCTGGAACTCGTCTCGCACTGCCGAGCCGTGCCGGTGGTGATGGAAGCCGACGCCCACGACCGTGCCGTGGCACTCGTCTCGCACATGCCCCACCTGGTCTCCAGCCTGGTCGCCGCGCGCCTGGAGCACGCCGAGGAGGCCGCCGTACGGCTGTGCGGGCAGGGCATCCGGGATGTGACGAGGATCGCCGCCTCCGACCCCCGGATGTGGATCGACATCCTCTCCGCCAACCCCGCGCCGGTCGCCGACCTGCTCACGGACGTCGCCGCGGATCTGGAGGAGACCGTGCGGGCCCTGCGTGCCCTGCAGTCGTCAGACGACCACAAGCGCCGCGAGGGCGTCGGCGGGGTCGAGGACCTGCTGCGGCGCGGCAACGCCGGCCAGGTCCGCGTCCCCGGCAAGCACGGGTCCGCGCCGCGCGCCTACGAGGTCGTGGCCGTGCTCATCGACGACCAGCCGGGGCAGCTGGCCCGGATCTTCGCGGACGCGGGCCTGGCGGGCGTCAACATCGAGGACGTACGCATCGAGCATGCGACGGGGCAACAGGCCGGCCTGGTGCAGCTGATGGTGGAGCCGAAGGCGGCGCCGGTGCTGAGTGCCGCACTGCGGGAACGGGGCTGGGCGCTCCGGCAGTAGGGGGTGCGGTCCGTGTGCGTTCCGGGGGATTCCGCCCTCCCCGGGTCCCGGCCTCGGCCTGAACGGACCCGTCCTCGAACGCCGGGCGGGCCGGCAACGGCCGAGCGCCGCCGGCTGCCATGTCCGGCGGCCCCGGACGCGCGGCCGGACGAGTGACGCGCACCCAGTAACCTTGTGCGGGGCACTCGCGCCCTCACCCCCGCAGAGCCCGGTTCAGGAAGGTCCCCACTGTGGAAAGCGCCACGCCAGTGATTGTCGCCATCGACGGCCCTGCCGGCACCGGCAAGTCGAGCACCTCGAAGGCCGTGGCGGCCCAGCTCGGGCTGAGCTACCTGGACACCGGCGCCCAGTACCGGGCGATCACCTGGTGGATGGTGAGCAACGGCATCGACATAGACGACCCGTCCGCCGTCGCCGCAGTGGCGGGCAAGCCCGAGATCGTCTCCGGCACCGACCCGGAGGGGCCTGCCATCACGGTCGACGGTGCGGACGTCTCGGCTCCGATCCGCACCCAGGAGGTCTCCTCCAAGGTCAGCGCGGTCAGCGCGGTGCCCGAGGTGCGCGCCCGGATCACCGAGCTGCAACGCTCGATCGCCGCCGCCGCGGAGAAGGGCATCGTCGTCGAGGGCCGGGACATCGGCACGACCGTGCTGCCCGACGCCGACCTCAAGATCTTCCTCACCGCCTCCCCGGAGGCGCGTGCCGCCCGCCGCAGCGGTGAGCTGAAGGGCTCCGACGTCCACAGCACCCGCGAGGCCCTGATCAAGCGGGACGCCGCCGACTCCAGCCGCAAGACCTCCCCGCTCGCCAAGGCGGACGACGCCGTCGAGGTGGACACCACCGAGCTCACGCTGGCCCAGGTCATCGAGTGCGTCGTCACCCTCGTCGAGGAGAAGCGGGCCGGAAAGTGACCGAGCTGCCTTCGGCGCGGGGTGCCGAGGTCGGGCGGCGCATCGGCGTCGGCCTGATGTACGGGCTGTGGAAGCCGCGTGTGCTGGGCGCCTGGCGGGTGCCCGCGAGCGGCCCGGTGATCCTCGCCGTCAACCACTCCCACAACATCGACGGCCCGATGGTCATGGGCGTGGCGCCCCGGCCGACGCACTTCCTGATCAAGAAGGAAGCCTTCATCGGCCCGCTGGACCCCTTCCTGCTCGGCATCGGGCAGGTCAAGGTCGACCGCGACACCACCGACCGCACGGCGATCACCCGGGCGCTCGGCATCCTGGACAACGGCGGCGTGCTCGGTATCTTCCCCGAGGGCACCCGGGGCGAGGGCGACTTCGCCTCGCTGCGCGCCGGCCTCGCGTACTTCGCGGTGCGCAGCGGCGCCCCGATCGTGCCGGTGGCCGTACTGGGAAGTTCCGAGCGGCGGGGGCGGTTGATAAAGGGGCTGCCTCCGCTGCGCTCCCGTGTCGACGTCGTCTTCGGCGAGCCCTTCGAGGCGGGCGACGGCAGCGGTCGCCGGACGCGCAAGGCGCTGGACGAGGCGACCGGGCGCATCCAGAAGCAGCTGGCGGCCCACCTGGAAAACGCCAGGCACCTCACCAGGCGCCAGGCGACACTGAGTAGTGGATCAGCCCGGACCACCGGGTACTCCACCGACCACCACGAATGAACGACGAGGTACGGACTTCATGAACGACCACATCCAGCCCGACGGCTCGGACGCGTCCGAGGGCGCCCACGAGCACGACCACGGGGCGCTCGGCGACGCCGAGTTCGCGGAGTTCATGGAGCTCGCCGCGGAGGAGGGCTTCGACCTCGAGGACGTCGAGGGCGCCATCGAGGAGGCCGGTCACGGCCCGCTTCCCGTGCTCGCCGTCGTCGGCCGCCCCAACGTCGGCAAGTCGACCCTGGTGAACCGCATCATCGGCCGCCGTGAGGCGGTCGTCGAGGACAAGCCCGGAGTCACCCGCGACCGGGTGACCTACGAGGCCGAATGGGCGGGCCGCCGCTTCAAGGTCGTCGACACCGGCGGCTGGGAGCAGGACGTCCTCGGCATCGACGCCTCCGTCGCCGCCCAGGCCGAGTACGCCATCGAGGCCGCCGACGCGGTCGTCTTCGTCGTCGACGCCAAGGTCGGCGCCACCGACACCGACGAGGCCGTCGTCCGGCTGCTGCGCAAGGCCGGCAAGCCGGTCGTGCTCTGTGCCAACAAGGTGGACGGCCCGAGCGGCGAGGCCGACGCCTCCTACCTGTGGTCGCTGGGCCTGGGGGAGCCGCACCCGGTCTCCGCGCTGCACGGCCGGGGCACCGGCGACATGCTCGACCAGGTCCTGGAGGTGCTCCCCGACGCGCCGCGGCAGACCTTCGGCGGGGGCGGCATCGGCGGCCCGCGGCGTATCGCCCTCATCGGCCGCCCGAACGTCGGCAAGTCCTCCCTGCTGAACAAGGTGGCGGGCGAGGAGCGCGTCGTCGTCAACGAGCTGGCGGGCACCACCCGCGACCCCGTCGACGAGCTGATCGACCTCGGCGGCGTCACCTGGAAGTTCGTCGACACGGCGGGCATCCGCAAGCGCGTCCACCTCCAGCAGGGCGCCGACTACTACGCCTCGCTGCGCACCGCCGCCGCCGTCGAGAAGGCGGAGGTCGCGGTCATCCTGATCGACGGCTCCGAGTCCATCTCGGTGCAGGACCAGCGGATCGTCACCATGGCCGTCGAGGCGGGCCGTGCGATCGTCCTCGCGTACAACAAGTGGGACACCCTCGACGAGGAGCGCCGCTACTACCTGGAGCGGGAGATCGAGACCGAGCTCGGCCAGGTGGCGTGGGCGCCGCGGGTCAACGTCTCGGCGCGCACCGGCCGGCACATGGAGAAGCTGGTCCCCGCGATCGAGACCGCCCTGGCGGGCTGGGAGACCCGGGTCCCGACGGGACGGCTGAACGCCTTCCTCGGTGAGCTGGTCGCGGCCCACCCGCACCCGGTCCGGGGCGGCAAGCAGCCGCGCATCCTGTTCGGCACGCAGGCGGGTACCAAGCCGCCGCGGTTCGTGCTGTTCGCCTCCGGCTTCATCGAGGCGGGCTACCGGCGCTTCATCGAGCGCCGCCTGCGCGAGGAGTTCGGCTTCGACGGGACGCCGATCCACATCTCCGTGCGGGTGCGTGAGAAGCGCGGCAAGAAGAAGTAGCGCGAAGCACCGGAAAGGGCGGCCCCCATCGGGGCCGCCCGTTCCGGGGGCCGGGGGTCGCGCAGCTGGCGCCCCCCCCGCCCGGCGGCCCCGCGGGCGGGACGTAGGGCCTACCCCAGCC
>NZ_JBHJPX010000030.1:0-42344 GCF_042262425.1 Streptomyces sp. NPDC056373 | reverse complement strand
TTGTTAATACGAGACTGGGGCCGTGCGGGGTGGGCCCCCGGCACGGCCCCCACGCACAGGAGCCGCTCACGCCACCGACGCGATCCGCATCCTGATGTCGTCCGGCGACAGCGCCCCCTTGGCCGTCACGTGGTCGCCCGAGGACTCCCCGCGCAGCCGGCGCCCGATCCACGGCACCAGGAACTCACGCGCCCAGGCGACGTTGTCACGCCGCATGTCGAGAGCGCCGCGCGGGGGCAGCGGAGGCCACGCCTGCTCGGGGTCGGCCGGCACGTCGAGGCCGAGCACCTGGCCCGCGCGGAGCGCCACGCGTGTGTGCCCCTCCGGAGACAGGTGCAACCGGTCGGCGTCCCAGGCCCTGCGGTCCTGCACGCTGCGCAGGGACCACAGGTCGAGCACCGGGCAGCCGTACCGGTCGGCGATGGCCCGGACGTGCCCGTTGTACGTGGCGATCTTGCCGCGCAGGTGCTTGAGCACGGGCACGCCACGGGTGTCGAAGCCGGTCGTCACCATGACCGTGCCGGACACGGCGGTGAGTTGGGCCAGAGCCCGCTCGAAGCGCTCGGCCACCTCGTCCGGGTCGGTGCCGGGCCGGATGATGTCGTTGCCCCCGGCGCAGAACGAGACGAGGTCCGGGGCCATGCCGACGGCCCGCGGAACCTGGTCCGCCACGATCTGGTCGAGGAGCTTTCCGCGTACGGCGAGATTGGTGTACTGGAAGTCGCCCTCGGGCCTGCGGTCGGCGAGCAGGACGGCGAACCGGTCGGCCCAGCCGACGAACGCCCCGTCGGGGCCGGGGTCGCCGACGCCCTCGGTGAAGCTGTCCCCCACCGCCACGTACGACCCGATCACTGCTTTGCTGTCACTCTTCGAATCGTCTGCCACAGCAGCCCATGATTCACCTTCGAATGTGACCTACGCGACCGTAGGAAAGGGTTGACGGGCGGTGAGATAAGCCACTCCTAAAGTGTTCGCCAACTCCGGAATACCCCGCTTGTCAGGGATGTTTCGGGGTGAGCCGCCAGACCCGGAACCCGTTGATCCGGAAATGGCTCCAGACGGTCCGGAAGGCGAAATGGCCGCCGGTGTAGGGGTGCGGATCGGTGAGGTCGAAGACGAGTCGTCCGTTGTTCCACCATCGGACCGTGGAACCGTCGGACACGATCCGCACCCGGTTGGGCTCGTTCGGCACCAGCAGCGGCTCGGTGTAGTCGAAGACGAGGGGGCGGACGCCCGGTTCGCCGACGTAGCGGCGCAGCCGGGTCGTGGTGTTGTAGTTGGCCCCGTAGCCCGCGTAGTACGTCGTGAGGTGGTCGTACTCGTCGAGGGCTCCGCCGCGCGGTGTCGCGAAGAGGTCGCCCGGGGAGCGGACGTCGGTCGCGTTCCAGAAGTTGTTGAGGTCCGAGACCCGGTCGTTGACGCCGCCCTCGAAGACGGGGGTCGCGGTGTATTCGAGCAGGTACGGCCCGTCCAGCCGCCGCCTGAACCACACGGTCGCGCCACTCGGTACGTCGATCTCCAGCGTGCCGCGTAAGGCGGTGACGGTGCCGCCGTCCTGCAGTTCGGCCGCCCACTGCCCGAGGCCGTGACAGAAGTCGTCGCGTGCGAGGAGACGGCGGTGCGGGGACGCGGCGTGCGCGGTGGCCGTGGGGGCGAGGGCCCCCAGGGCGGCTCCGGCGGCCAGGGCTCCGAACGCTCTGCGGGTGGTCGGCACGGTGACACAACTCCTCGGAATCCGCCGGGAAGGCTCTGGAAAGCGCTTGCACTCCGGCCGTGATCACTCTGTCCCAACTGCCGCCGCCTGTCGATCCCTTGGGGCGGGCGACGGCGGGCGCACACACCGAAGGCCGGACCCGGGGATCGGGGTCCGGCCTTCGGTGGCGTGTCAGGCAGGTGGTCGTGCGGTGGGTCAGCCGACGGAGACGCCGTGCGAGCGCAGGAAGGCGACCGGGTCCACGTCCGAGCCGTAGTCCGGCGTGGTGCGGATCTCGAAGTGCAGGTGCGGTCCGGTCACGTTGCCGGTCGCACCCGAGAGGCCGACCTGCTGCCCCTCGGTCACGGTCTGGCCGGCCGAGACGGAGAGCTGGGAGAGGTGGGCGTACTGGGCGTAGTAGCCGTCGTCGAGCTTGATGACGACCTGGTTGCCGTACGCGCCGCCCCATCCGGCGGACACGACCGTGCCCGCGCCGACGGCCTTGAGGGAGGTGCCGGTCGGCACGACGAAGTCGACACCGGTGTGGTAGCCGCTGGACCACATGCTGCCCGACATGTGGTACGGGGTGCCGATGGTGGCACCGGTCACCGGGAGGGTGAAGCCGCCGGTGTCGCTCTCGGCGGCGGCCGGCTTCGCGGCGGTCTCCGTCTTCGGGGCCGAATCGGCGGCGGACGGCTTCGGAGCGGAGGCCTTCGGCGCGGACGGGGCCGAGGCCTTCGGGGCGCTCGCCGCCTTCTTGCCGATCGACAGCTTCAGGCCCGGGTGGATCAGCGACGGGTCGGAGCCGACGGCGTCACGGTTGTCCGCGTAGAGCTTCTTCCAGCCACCGCTGACGTGCTGCTCACCGGCGATCTTCGCGAGGTAGTCGCCGGCCTTGACGGTGTACGAGCGGCCGCCGTCTGCCTTTTGGGCGGCCTTTTCCGCGGCGGCCGGAGCCGACTGGACGGCCTTGTCCGGAGCGGACTGCGGGGTGGCGGCGTGGGCGCCGGCGGCCCCCATGAGAGGCAGGGCGAGAGCGGCCCCGCCGGTTCCGGCGACGGCGATGGAGCGGGTGAAACGCTGGGTCTTGGGACGGCGGTGCTTACCCTTCGCGGGCATGGCGAATTCCTCTCCGTCGCCTGCGAGGTGAGCTGTCGGGTGCGGGCTGGAGATGCCCGGCCGTGCCGTGGCGCGGCTGAACCCCAAGCCGTTCCGGGAACCGGAACAGGCGTCTTACCTGTGGGTCCCCCGCTCCTGCCGTGCTTCGGGTCAGTGTGTGCGGGCTCCGGGCGGCGGCAGGATTAGGCGTCCGTCCGGATTGGTGTGGAACGTAAGCGACCACGACGCAATAGGACAAGCTTGCGGTTGCTCGTGACGGCGTTTTTCTTGACGTGTCGCCACATATGCCGTCACCGAGCGTGGATTACCGATCTCCCGCTTGCTTCAATCGCCCTGGAAAATGCGGGGATTACGTGAACATGGCGACAGCATATCGTCACGAATATGACGATGGTCACGCACCCCGACCCCATCTCCTATGCGATCGGGGCACGTTATCCTCAAGCGGCTAAAATTCCCTATTCGGACAGAATGGCTACTTCCGCTTAAGGCGGACGACGGTGGCGTCCAGGTCCCCGCGCAATCCGACCCGCAGTCCGTGATGAAGCAGTACGGCCCCTCGGTGAACTTCTCCCGTTTCAAGGCATTCATACGATTCCGCCGGGTCGAGGCCACGCAGCCGGAGCGTCGGAACGGGCTCGCCGTAGCGCTGGGCCTGCAGCCAGGCGAAGACGACCGTCTCCTCGCCGAGGACGTACTGCACAGCGCTCAGCCCGCCCTCCGGAGGCCGCAGCCGGTACTGGTCGCCGCGCTGCACCACGGGCCGGATCTCCTTGTAGAGCCCCACCCACTCGGCCGCCTCGGCGAGCTCCTCCGGCGTCCACTTCGTGAGGTCGCCGCCGACCCCGAGCACCCCCGCCATGGCACTCACGAACCGGAACCGCAGCGAGCTGGCCCGGTGGTTGAGCATGGCGTTCGGGCTGTCGGTGACCCAGGCGGCCATGACCCGGGCCGGATGGATCTGGCTGAAGCCGTGCTGGATGGCGAGCCGGTCGAGAGGGTCGGTGTTGTCGGAGGTCCACACCTGGTCCGTGCGGCTCAGCACGCCGAGGTCGATCCGCCCGCCGCCGCCCGAGCAGGACTCGAAGGCCACCCCCGGATGGGCGGTCCGCAGCCGGTCCAGCAGGGCGTACAGGCCGTGCACGTGGTCGACCCACAGCCGCTGCGGGTAGGCGTCGTCCGGCCAGCCGGCGTCGGTGAAGCAGCGGTTGAAGTCCCACTTCACGTAGTCGATCGGCGCACTGGAGAGGAGGCCGTCGAGCTGCTCCCAGAGGTACTCCCGGACGTCCTCACGGGCGAGGTTGAGCACCAGCTGATTACGGAATTCCGTCCGCTTTCGTCCTGATTGGTACTGCACCCAGTCCGGGTGCGCGCGGTACAGGTCACTGTCCGGGTTGACCATCTCGGGCTCGACCCAGATCCCGAACTGCATACCGAGGCCGTGCACATGGTCGGCGAGCGGCTTCAGCCCACCCGGGAAGCGGTCGAGGTTCGGGCTCCAGTCACCGAGCCCGGCCCGGTCACTGGTACGCGCCCCGAACCAGCCGTCGTCGACCACGAACAGCTCGACACCCATGGCGGCGGCCCGCGCGGCGAGCTCCCGCTGCTGCTCCTCGGAGATGTCGAACTCGGTGGCCTCCCAGGAGTTGAACAGCACCGGCCGGTCCCGGTCCGCGTCCGGGATCACGTACGCCCGCTGGTAGGCGTGCCAGGCGCGGCTCGCCCCGCCGAACCCGCCGTCACACCAGAGCCCGGCGAAGACGGGGGTCGTGTACGACTCCCCCGCGCCGAGCATCAGCAGGCCCGAGTCGTCGTAGCCGGCGCCGCCGGTGATCTGCACGCGCGCGTCCGGGAGCTGGGCCACGGCGATGCGCCAGGACCCGGACCAGCCCAGGGCGCAGCTGTAGACCTCGCCGCGCTCCTCGGTGGCGTCGGTGTCGAGGGCGACCCAGGGCAGGTGCTGGTGGGAGGTATGGCCGCGACGGCTGCCGATGACCTTCTCGCCGTGGGTGAGCCCGGAGCGGGTCAGCCGGGACTCGGCGCCCCAGCGGCCGTGCAGCTGGGACAGACGCCAGGTGTCGCGGTCGGGCAGGGTCCAGGTGGCGGAGTCGGCACGGAGCAGCTCGACGGCCGGCCCCTGGTTGTCCAGGGTCACCCAGCGCTCGACGACATCCGCCGAGGGGCGCATCCGGTAGTGCAGGGTGATGGCCAGCTCGCCGTCGCGGAACCGCAGCCGCAGCTCGCCGTCCTCGGCGTCGTGCCCCGCGTAGGCCCACTCGGTGCCCCGTCGCTCGGCGGTGCGTACGGACAGGGCGGGGCGGACGAAGCGGGGGCCGCCTTCGACCGGGTACTCCTCGCGTCCGTCGAGCTGCGACTCGAAGGGCCAGAAGTCCGGCAGCGGCCGGACGGCGAGGGCCTCGGCGTCGGCCAGGCCGATCCGGGGGCCCCAGTGCAGGTGCAGCAGCTCGTCCCGGTCGGTGACATGGACGGCATAGCTGCTGGCCGGCCCGGAGAGGACCCAGGTACGACCGTCTTCGGAGATGTCCAGCATCGTGCCCTCACATATTCGAACAAGCCCGACCAGGTGCGACCAGGCGGCAACATCATCAGGGGCCGCGGGGCTTCCCGGCAACGCCTGTGGACAACTCATTGCCCCAGGCAGGCATGTCGTATCGTCGAGTGACGCCCGTCGACGAGCCGCGCCGGCGGCGCCGAAGGGGAGGAGCCCTCGTGACACAGCAGGTCCCGTCGACCGAGCCCGAGCTGGCCGGAGTGCGCAACTTCCGTGACGTGGGCGGACTTCCGACCGTGGACGGGCGGCGGGTGCGCCATGGCGTGCTGTTCCGCAGTGGCCACCTCGCCCACGCGACCGTGGAGGACGCCGCCTTCCTGACGACTCTGGGCCTGCACACCGTCTTCGACTTCCGCAACGCGGCGGACCAGAAGCTCGAGGGGCCGGACGTCGAGCTGCCCGGCGTGCGCAATGTGAACCTGCCGTTGAGCGACCCCGCCGACGGCGCCGAGTTCTGGAAGATGGTGCGCGACGGCGACCTGGACCAGCTGCGCGAGATCCTTTCGGACGGCAAGGGCGCGGGCCGCATGATCGCCTCGTACCGCACGATCATCAAGCACCGCACCGAGGAGCACTCCCGGGTGCTGCACGCGCTCGCCGAGGACAGTGTCCCCGCCCTGATGCACTGCGCTGCGGGCAAGGACCGCGCGGGGCTGTCCGTGGCGGTGACGCTGCTCGCGGTGGGCGTCGAGCGCGAGGCGATCGTCGAGGACTACCTCAAGTCGAACGCCAAGCACCGCCGCTACAAGGTGCACCGCTCCAGCTCCGCCGCCTCGGCCTACTCCCCCGAGGTCATGGAGCTGCTCAGCCCCCTCTTCGACGCGCGCGCCGAGTACCTGACGGCGGCCTTCGACACGATCGAGGAGACATGGGGCGGCGTCGACACCTACCTGGAGAAGGGGCTCGGCCTGTCCGCGGAGACCCGGGAGCGGCTGCGCGAGCGGTTCCTCGACTGAGGTCCGCGAGCGGGGGCTACTTCGCCCCGACCTCGAACAGCAGGTACACGAAAGCGGCGAAGACGTGGCCGGCGATGAGGTAGACGAACAACCTCACCCACAGGGCCCGGGGGAACTTCTCCTCCATGTTGCTCATGACACGTCTCCGGGGGTGGGGCCCAGGCACAGGGCGGCCGTGGGGCTCTGCAGCAGGGTGTGGACGAAGAGCAGGTCGACGCCCTCGTGGTCCTCGGCGGCGATCCGGTGCGGGGTGAGCGAGTCGAAGTGGGCGCTGTCACCGGGCGCGAGCCGGTGCGTGGTGTCCCCGAGCCGCAGCCGCAGCCGGCCGCGCAGCACGTGGAGCCACTCCTCCCCGGGGTGGACGCGCACGATGTCGCCCTGGGAGCCGTGCGGGACATGGACCCGCAGGGCCTGCATCCCACGGCCGGGGGCACCGGCCTGCCAGTAGGTCCAGCCGCCCGCCGCTGTGGGTTCCATGTCGGCCGCGCGGATGACGGCGTCCCGGTCGGCGACCGTCTCGCCGAGCAGCTCGGAGACGGTCGTACCGTAGATGCGGGCCAGTGCGAGCAGCATCGGCAGCGAAGGCTGGCGCTGCCCGGTCTCCAGCCGGGAGAGGTGGGCGGGCGACAGCCCGGCGGCGCGGGCCGCGGCCTCCAGGGTCAGGGAGGCCTGGCGCCGCAGGGCCCGAAGCTGGGGCGCCACCACGGGCGGCAGCCCACCGGCCGCCGGATCGGCCGACGAGTCGGCCCCGGGGGGCCGCTCGGCCTCGGGAGGCCGCTCGGCCTCGGAGGAGTTCATGCCTCCATTCAGCCGGAGCTTTGCCTCGGCGGCAAATTTCTTGCCTCACAGGCAAAACCCGGTTCAGCGGCTGGCCACGGCCTGCTTCACGAGCGTCTTGCCGAAGTCCCACACCAGCCCGCCGTTGTGCGCGTCGTCCATCACGGCCGTGAAGGCGTCGACGAACCGGTCCACCTCGCGCTCGCCGATGATCAGCGGCGGAATCAGCTTGATCACCTCCATGTGGTCGCCGGAGACCTGAGTGAGGATCCGGTGCTTCTGCAGCAGCGGCACGACGACCATCTGCGCGAACAGCCCCTTGCGCGCCGCCTGGAGCATGGTCCAGCGGCTGCGCAGCTTCAGCGACTGCGGCCGGCCGAACTCGATGCCGATCATCAGCCCCCGGCCGCGCACCTCGGCGAGCATCTCGTACCGGTCCGTCAGCGCCGCGAGCCGGGACCTGAGCCGCTCACCGGTGGCCCGGACGTTCGCGACGATCTGCTCGTTCTCCATGACCGACAGCACCGCGAGGCCGGCCGCCATGGCCTGGGCGTTGGACCCGAAGCTCGCCGAGTGGACCAGCACGCGGTCCATCGACGAGTAGACCTTCTTGAAGATCCAGTCCTTGCCGATCGTGGCGCCGACGGGCACATAGCCACCGGAGAGTGCCTTGGCCACGCAGACCAGGTCGGGCTCCACGCCGTCCTCGTGCTGGTAGGCGTAGAAGTCGCCGGTGCGGCCGAGGCCGGTCTGCACCTCGTCGGCGATGAGCAGCGCCTTGTGCCGGTGCAGCAGCTCCTGGGCGGCCCGCAGCCAGCCGGGCGGGCCGGTGAGGACCCCCTTGCCCTGGATCGGCTCGACGATCAGCGCGGCGACGTCTCCCTTCTTCAGCTCTTTCTCCAGCGCGTCGAGGTCGCCGAGCGGGACGGCCGTGTCGGGCAGCAGCGGGGCGAAGCCGTCGCGGAAGCCGGACTCGCCGTTCACGGAGAGGGAGCCGGTGGTCAGGCCGTGGAAGGCGTGCTCGCAGTAGAGGATCCTGGGCCTGCCGGTGACGAACCGGGCGAACTTCAGGGCGCCCTCGACGGCCTCGGTGCCGCTGTTGCCGAAGAACACCCGGTCCAGGTGCGGGCTGTGCGCGAGCAGCTGCTCGGCCAGCAGGCCCGGCAGCGGCTGGCAGTCGAACCGGGTGAGATCGGCGAGAGAGGCGTCCAGGACGTCGTGCAGCGCCTTGCGGATCACGGGGTGGTGGCGGCCGAGGCCCATCACTCCGAACCCGGCGAGCATGTCCAGGTGGTCGTTGCCGTCCGCGTCGTAGAAGTAGGCGCCCTCGGCGCGCTCGTAGACCTTGTCGAAGCCGATGGTGTGCAGCATGCGCGGGAGCTGGTGGTTGAGGTACCGGGTATGCAGCTCGTAGCGCTCGGCCCCGCGCTCGGCCAGCAGCTTGCCGAGGTCGAACTCCCCGGCCTGCGACGACTCCGACGCGGATTCGGCGGTGGTCATTCCTGTGGCTCCTTGGACTGCTCTTCCTTGACGGCCAGGCTCGCGCCGATCCGTCCGGCGACCTCGACGGGTGTCAGGCCGATGTCGGCGAGCACCTCACCGCGCTTGGCGTGTGCGAGGAACTGCTCGGGGATGCCGAACCGCCGAACCGGCACGTCGACGTCTGCGTCGCCCAGGGCCAGGGCCACGGCCGAACCGACCCCGGCCGCGCGGCTGTTGTCCTCGACGACGGCGACCAGCCGGTGCTCGGCGGCGAGGCCCGGGAGCTCCGGGTCGACGGGCTTGACCCAGCGGGGGTCGACGACGGTGCAGCCGATGCCGCGCGCTTCGAGCAGCTCGGCGGCCTGGAGGCAGACCGGCGCCATCACACCGACGGCCACCAGGAGGACCTGTGGCTCGGAGGATCGGTGCAGCACGTCCAGTCCGCCCACCCGGTCCACCGCCGGGACCGACGGGCCGACGGACTCCTTCGGGAAGCGCACGAGGGTCGGCGCGTCGTCCACGGCGACGGCCTCGCGCAGCTGGGCGCGCAGCTGGTCGGCGTCGCGCGGCGCGGCGATGCGCAGTCCGGGCACGACCTGGAGGACGGACATGTCCCACATGCCGTTGTGGGAGGCCCCGTCGACGCCGGTGACCCCGGCCCGGTCGAGCACGAAGGTCACCCCGCAGCGGTGCAGGGCCACGTCCATCAGGAGCTGGTCGAAGGCGCGGTTGAGGAAGGTGGCGTAGACGGCGACGACCGGGTGCAGTCCGCCCGTCGCCAGGCCCGCCGCGGACACGGCCGCGTGCTGCTCGGCGATGCCGACGTCCCACACCCGGTCCGGGAACCGCTCGGCGAAGGCGCCCAGACCTACCGGGTGCAGCATGGCGGCGGTGATCGCCACCACGTCCTCGCGCTCCTCGCCGATCCGGACGATCTCCTCGCCGAACACCGAGGTCCAGGAGGGGCCGCCCGACGGCGAGAGCGGTGCGCAGGTCAGCGGGTCCATCACGCCGACGGTGTGGAAGTGGTCCTCCTCGTGGGCGAGGGCGGGCTCGTAGCCGCGGCCCTTCTCCGTCAGGCAATGCACCAGCACCGGCCCGTGGAAGCGCTTGGCGCGCCGCAGCGCGGACTCCACGGCCCCGGTGTCGTGCCCGTCGATCGGCCCCACGTACTTCAGGCCCAGGTCCTCGAACAGGCCCTGCGGGGCGAACGCGTCCTTGAAGCCCTTCTTGGCGCCGTGCAGAGCCTCGTACAGGGTGTTGCCGACCAGGGGCGTGGCCTGGAGGACGTCCTTGCCCCAGGCGAGGACCCGCTCGTAACCGTCAGTGGTGCGCAAGGTCGCGAGGTGGTTGGCGAGGCCGCCGATGGTGGGAGCGTAGGAGCGTTCGTTGTCGTTGACGACGATGATCAGCGGACGGTCCTTGGCGGCCGCGATGTTGTTCAGGGCCTCCCAGGCCATGCCGCCGGTGAGGGCCCCGTCGCCGATGACCGCGACGACATGACCCTTCTCCCCCTGCACCCGACGGGCCTTGGCGAGCCCGTCCGCCCAGCCGAGGGCGGTGGAGGCGTGGCTGTTCTCGATGACGTCGTGCTCGGACTCCTCGCGCGAGGGGTAGCCGGACAAGCCGCCCTTGCCGCGCAGCTTGGAGAAGTCCTGGCGGCCGGTCAGCAGCTTGTGGACGTAGCTCTGGTGGCCGGTGTCCCACAGGATGCGGTCGGCCGGCGACTCGAAGACCCGGTGCAGGGCGATGGTCAGCTCCACCACGCCCAGGTTGGGTCCCAGGTGGCCACCGGTCCTGGCCACCGCGTGCACCAGGAACTCCCTGATCTCCTCAGCCAGTTCCCCCAGTTCCGCCTCGGACAGCGCCTTCAGGTCGTGCGGTCCCCGGATGCTCTCCAGAATCGTCACGCTCGGGCCCCCTTCGGTTCCGTGCTGCTCAGCTCACGGTGACGGCCGGCTCCCCCGACCCCACGCCGTCCTGCTCCATCTGCTCGGCGATCCTCATCGCCTCTTCGATCAGCGTCTCGACGATCTTCGACTCCGGCACGGTCTTGACGACCTCGCCCTTGACGAAGATCTGGCCCTTGCCGTTGCCGGAGGCGACGCCGAGGTCGGCCTCCCGCGCCTCGCCGGGGCCGTTGACCACACACCCCATGACGGCGACGCGCAGTGGTACCTCCATGCCCTCGAGCCCGGCCGTGACCTCCTCGGCGAGCTTGTAGACGTCGACCTGGGCGCGCCCGCAGGACGGGCACGACACGATCTCCAGCCGGCGCTCCTTGAGCCCGAGGGACTGGAGGATCTGGATGCCGACCTTGACCTCCTCGGCCGGCGGCGCGGACAGCGACACCCGGATCGTGTCGCCGATGCCCCGGGAGAGAAGCGCACCGAAGGCGACCGCCGACTTGATCGTGCCCTGGAAGGCCGGGCCCGCCTCCGTCACGCCCAGGTGCAGCGGGTAGTCGCACTGCTCGGCCAGCTGCCGGTACGCCTCGATCATCACGACCGGGTCGTTGTGCTTGACGGAGATCTTGATGTCCCGGAAACCGTGCTCCTCGAACAGGGACGCCTCCCACAGCGCGCTCTCCACGAGCGCCTCCGGGGTGGCCCTGCCGTACTTCTGGAGCAGGCGCCGGTCCAGCGACCCGGCGTTGACGCCGATCCGGATCGGGGTGCCGTGGTCCTTCGCCGCCTGGGCGATCTCCTTGACCCGGTCGTCGAACTGCTTGATGTTGCCGGGGTTGACGCGGACGGCGGCGCAGCCCGCCTCGATCGCCGCGAACACGTACTTCGGCTGGAAGTGGATGTCCGCGATCACCGGGATCTGCGACTTGCGCGCGATGGTCGCCAGCGCGTCGGCGTCGTCCTGGGTCGGGCAGGCGACGCGGACGACCTGGCAGCCGGAAGCGGTCAGTTCGGCGATCTGCTGCAGCGTCGCGCCGACGTCCGACGTCCGGGTCGTCGTCATCGACTGCACCGACACCGGGGCCCCGCCCCCCACCGCCACCGGACCGACCTGGATGCGGCGCGAGACGCGGCGCTCGGCGATCGGCCGGGCCGGCACCTCGGGGACGCCCAGCGAGACAGCGGTCATGACCTCACTCCCGGTTCCCGGAGACCGTCTCGCGCATGGCGCGCAGGGACTCCTTGAGCGATCCCATGGTGGCGAGGACGGCGGTGGGCTCGTAGCCGCAGTGCGCCATGCAGTTGGCGCAGCGCGGGTCCTTGCCGCGGCCGTACTTGTCCCAGTCGGTGTCCTCGACCAGCTCCCGGTACGTCGGGACATACCCGTCGCTCATCAGGTAGCAGGGGCGCTGCCAGCCGAAGAGCGAGTAGTTCGGGATCGCCCACGCCGTGCACGGGAAGTCGACCTTGCCCTCCAGGAAGTCCAGGAAGAGCGGTGAGTGGTTGAGCCGCCAGCGCCGCCGGTTGCCGCCGGAGAAGGCTTTCTTGAACAGCTCGCGGGTCTGCTCGACGCCGAGGAAGTGCTCCTGGTCGGGGGCCTTCTCGTAGGCATAGGCGGGCGAGATCATCATCTCGTCGACCTGGAGGTCGTCGTTGAGGAAGTTCAGCACCTCGATGATGGTCTGCGGGGTGTCGGTGTTGAAGAAGGTCGAGTTGGTGGTGACCCGGAAGCCGCGCCGCTTGGCCTCCTTGATCGCCTCCACGGCCTCGTCGAACACGCCCTCCTTGGCGACCGACTCGTCGTGCCGCTCGCGCAGACCGTCGATGTGCACGGCGAAGGCGAAGTAGGGCGAGGGCGTGAACTTGTCCATCTTCTTGCGCAGCAGCATGGCGTTGGTGCAGAGGAAGACGTACTTCCGCTTTGCCACCAGCTGACGCACGATCTCGTCGATCTGCGGGTGCATCAGCGGCTCGCCGCCGGCGATGGACACCATCGGGGCGCCGGACTCCACGACCGCCCCGACGGCCTGGGCGACCGGCATACGCTGCTTGAGCACCCCGGCCGGATGCTGGATCTTGCCGCAGCCCTCGCATTTGAGATTGCAGGCGAACAGTGGCTCCAGCTCGACGATCAGCGGGAACTTGTCCCGCCGGCGGATCTTCTGTTCAGCCAAATATGTAGCGACCTTGATGGACTGTCGGAGCGGCATGGCCATCTGGCTCACCTCCTGGGGAGCAGCAAGGAACGGTGCCATTCGAAGAAAGCGGGAAGGACGGAACGAAGAACACGGAAAGCTGATATTCCACCGCGCACCGTGCCGATCCGGACGAGTTCATGTTCAGGAGCGTCCACGACCACCCGGACGGCCGCAACCGGGCGCTCGCCCACGCGCACGGCGCTCAGGAGCGTGACGGCGGACTCCATGTCGACCGCGATCGCGCCGGTCGCGCGCAGCGCGCCCCGTTCGGGCCCCCGCACGACGTGGTCGGAGCCGGTCAGCGGCCCGGTGTGCACGGTCCGGCCGGGCAGCGCGCGGGCCAGTTCCTTCACGAGCAGCTCGGTCCCGACGCAGGGCGTCGTACCGCGCGGGTCGCGGGTCTCCTCGGCGACGACCAGATCGCCGGGATGCATGCCCGGCGCCAGGCCCGCGCAGAAGCCGGTGGCCAGGACGGCGGCGTCGCGCAGGGCCGGGTCGGCCAGCACACGGGTGACGGCCCGCTCGGCGGCGGCCGGGCCCATGCCCGTCCGGAGCACCGTGACCGGCCCGCCGGCCCCGCCCCGGCCGCCCGCGCGCAGGGCGAACTGCTCGATGCCGAGCGCACAGGCGATCAGCAGCGGGGCCGGGGCGGGGGTTGCGCTCATCAGCTCCCCTCGGCCTCTGCGAGCGGCGCGTCCGACCCACTCGTGCCTCCGGCCCCTGCGAGCGACCCGCCGGACCCACTCGTGCGGTGGTCCCCGGCCCCCGCGAGCGGCGCGCCGGATCCGCTTGCGTGGAGTTGCCCGAGCTGACCGCTCCCCCGCAGCCTCTCGGCGAAGGGCTCTCCGTGCAGATAGCGCCCCAGCGCGGTGAGCGGGAACACCTGGCGGTAGAGGTGGTAGTTGATCGAGAAGTCCCACGGGAAGCCCGTCCCCGTGAAGTACGGCTCGTCCCAGGAGCCGTCCTCCCGCTGTGTGGCGGCGAGCCACCCGACCCCGCGTTCGACGGCCTTGGAGTCGCGCTCCCCCGCCGCGAGCAGGGCCATCAGCGCCCACGCCGTCTGTGAGGCGGTCGAGGCGCCCTTGCCGCTCCACTCCCTGACGTCCTTGTAGGAGCGCAGGTCCTCGCCCCACCCGCCGTCGTCGTTCTGGACGGACTCCAGCCAGGTCACGGCCCGCCGGATCGCCGGGTGGGCGGCGGGGAGGCCGGCGGCGGCCAGCGCGGGGACGACGGACCCGGTGCCGTAGACGTAGTTGACGCCCCAGCGCCCGAACCACGAACCGTCCGGCTCCTGCTCGGCGAGCAGCCACTCGATGCCGCGCCGGGTGCGCGGGTCGTGGGCGAGCCCTTCCACCGCGAGCATCTCCACGACGTGCGCGGTGACGTCGGCGGAGGGCGGGTCGATGACCTCGCCGAAGTCGCAGAACGGCAGCCGGTTCGGGAAGGGGCTGGTGTTGTCGACGTCGAACGCGGCCCAGGCACCGTTCTTTGACTGCATGCCGAGCGTCCAGCGCATGCCGCGCACGACGGCCCTCTCCAGCCGCTCCGGGTCGGGGTGGGTGATCCGGCGCAGTGCCAGGATCACCTCGGCGGTGTCGTCGATGTCGGGGTAGTTGTCGTTGTGGAACTCGAACGCCCAGCCGCCGGGCCGCAGTCCGGGCCGCTTCACGGACCAGTCGCCGGGCCGGACGATCTCCTCGCCCAGCATCCAGTCGGCCGCCTTCACCAACTGCGGGTGATCGGCGGGCAGTCCGGCGTCGACCAGGGCGATGGCCGCCAGGCAGGTGTCCCACACCGGTGACTGGCAGGCCTCGATCATCCGGGCCCCGTCCTCGCGCCACACGGCGAACCGGTCCAGGGACGCCAGCCCTTCGCGCATCACGGGGTGTTCGAGGTCGTAGCCGAGCAGGTGCAGGGCGATGATCGAGTACACGGCGGGGGGCTGGATGCCGCCCCAGCAGCCGTCGTTCTCCTGCCGCTCGATGATCCAGCGGGCGGCGCTGTTCATGGCGGCTCTGCGCAGTCTGCGCGGGGCGACCTTCCGCAGGGCGTGCAGGCCCTTGTCCATCCGCTGGAACGCCCCGTCCCAACTGAACGGCGGCGCCAGGGGCTTGGGCGGGTTGGGAAGGTCCGGGTCGGTGTGCAGCTCGTCGAGCGGGAAGGGTGCGGGGCGTACCGGTCGCTTCGCGGAGACGATCGTGAGCGGGACGATGGTCTGCCGCGCCCAGCAGCCGAAGTCGTAGATGTTGAGCGGCACCCACTTGGGGAAGAAGACGAGCTCCGGCGGGAGTTCGGGCAGGTCCTCCCACTTCCACCAGCCGAACAGGGCCAGCCAGATCCGGGTGAAGACCCGGGCGGCGGCGATGCCGCCCTGCGCGCGGATCCAGGCGGAGGCCTTCGCCATGTGCGGGGCCTCGGGGGCGTCACCGGCCAGGCGGAGGGCGACGTACGCCTCGATGGTGGCGGACGGTTCGCCCGGTCCGCCGTGGAAGGTGGCCCAGGTACCGTCCTCGCCCTGCTCGCCGCGGATGAAGAGGGCGGCCGCCTGCGTGGTCCTCTCGTCGCGGATGCCGAGGAACTGACGGAGCAGCAGGTCCTCGGCGTCCATCGTGACGTTGGTCTCGAGGTCGCCCTTCCACCATCCCTCGGCGTCCTGGAGGGAGAGCAGGAAGTCGGTGGCACGCCGGGCGGCGCGTGCGGCGGCTTCCGGTGCCCCGGCCGCCCCGGGGGTGTGCGTGTCGGTGTCGCTGGCCGCGGCGGCGCGGGGTGGCAGGGCCCCGGTGCTTCCGTCGGTCGTCGCTGTCATGGCTTCCCCTTCGTGCAGTGGTGCAAGGTGTGCAGCTGCTGTGGGTCCGCCGTCGGCCGGTGCACCGTGATCACTCACGGCACCGGCCGGCGACTACGCGAGGGCTATTCGGCCGATAGTGATCATCTCTTTCGTACGACGACGAAGTCCGCGAGGGCCGTGAACTGGGCTCGCACCCGGTCGGGCATGTCGACGGCGTCGAGGGCTTCGATGGCGATGGTGTGCTGACGGCGTGCCTCGTCGGCGGTCCACTCGCGGCCGCCGGCCTCCTCGATGAGGGCGGCGCGGGCCGCGAACTCCTCCTCGGAGAAGTTCTCGAAGTCGTGGGCCTTGGCGTCGGCGGCGAGGATCTCGCCGAGCCGCTCGGAGGCGGAGCCGCCGGCGGCGAGGGCGGCCACGACGGGCAGGGACTTCTTGCGCTGGCGCAGGTCGCTCCAGGTCTGCTTGCCGGTGGAGACCGGGTCGCCCCAGATGCCGAGCAGGTCGTCGACGGCCTGGAAGGCGAGGCCCAGGTGGTAGCCGTACTTCTCGAGGGTGTCGGCGGTGAGGTCGTCGGCGCCGCCGAGGACCGCGCCGATGGAGCTGGCGCAGGCGAGCAGGGCGCCGGTCTTGTTGCCCTCCATCTCCAGGCACTCCTCGACACTCACGCGGTCGCGGTGCTCGTAGGAGATGTCCTGGGCCTGGCCGTCGATCAGGGCGCGGGTGGCGGTGGTCAGGCGGCGGGTGGCGCGGCCGGCCTCGACGGTGCCGAGTTCGAGGAGCACCTCGTTGGCGAGGGCGAAGAGGGCGTCGCCGACCAGGATGGCCTGGGCGGGCCCGTGCACCTTCCATACCGTGTCGCGGTGACGGCGCTGCTCGTCGCCGTCCATGAGGTCGTCGTGGAGGAGGGAGAAGTTGTGGACGAGCTCCACGGCGACGGCGCCGGGGATGCCGGTCTCGGGGGCGGCCGACATGACCTCGGCGGACAGCACCGCGAGGGCGGGGCGCACGGCCTTGCCGCCGTCCCCCTCCGCGGGCCTGCCCTGGGCGTCGATCCATCCGAAGTGGTAGGCGGCAACAGTGTCCATGGGAGGCGCCAGGCGGTCGACGGCCGCCCGCAGTACCGGAGTGGCCAGGGTCCGGCCGCGCTCCAGGAGCGCGGTCACGTCCACCGCCTCGGCAGTCTTCGAGGCCGGGGGCACAGTGGGCACAGTCTCTCCTCTTGTTGCGGTACCGGGGGTGCGGGGGCCGCCTGCCGCGCCGGTCCGGGCCGGCATCATGCCGCCTCCTCGAAGTCGAAGAGGTGGCGGGGGCGGGGCCGGCCCAGGGCGCCCAGCACGGCGTCCGCCGCGCTCACACCACTGCGGACCGCACTCTCCATGGTCGCGGGCCACCCGGTGGCGGTCCACGCTCCGGCCAGATAGAGGCCGGATGCCTTGGTGCGGGCGCCGGGCCTGAGGTGCCCGACGCCCGGGGTGGGAGCGAACGTCGCGGTGCGCTCCCGGGTGACGAAGAAGTCCTTCACGTCGGCGCCGCGGGTCAGCGGCAGCAGTCGCTCCAGCTCGGGCAGGTACCGCTCGCGCAGCACGGCCACGGGCTCGTCGATCTCGTCCTGGGCGACGGACTGCGACAGGGCGAGGTACTGGCCCTCGCGCAGCCCGGACGCGTCGGTCCGGTCGAAGACCCACTGCACGGGGCTGCCCAGGGCGGCGAAGAACGGCCGGCCGAGGACCTTGCGGTCGTAGACCACGTGGACGTTGAGGATCGGCGCGGTGCCGATCTCCAGGAGTCGTTCGGGCGCGTCGAGGGCACCCGCGGGCAGCAGGTCGTGCGCCTCGCGCTGCGGTACGGCGAGGATCACGGCGTCTGCCTGGAGCGTCTCGCCCGGGACCTCGACGCTCCACTGCCCGTTCCCGTGGGCGCAGACGGAGGTGACGCGGGTGCGGACCTCGGTTCGGACGCCCGCGGAGTCGAGCGCCTTGCGGGCCAGCCGGTCGTGCAGGTCGCCCAGCGGGACCCGCGCCCAGCCGATGTCGGCAGCGCCCGGGTCGGACAGCAGACCGGTCTTGAACACCATCGCGGCCAGCGCCAGCGAGGCGTCGGAAGCGACCGCGTTGAGGGTGGCGACCCCCACCAGGTCCCACAGGGCCTCCACGGCGCGCGCCGACTGGCCGTGCGCGGCGAGCCAGCTGCCGAAGTCCTGTGTGTCCAGGGCCGGGTCGGTGAGGTCGAGGCCCTTGAGCGCGAGCGCGGCCCGGCCCACCCTGGCGCGGTCGGCGAGCGAGAGGTGCGGGTAGGCGGCGAGGCTGCGCCCCAGGTGCAGGGGCACGGGCAGGGCGTCCCGCCGCAGCCGGCCGAGCCGCCGCCCCTCGGGCCGGGCGAGGTCCAGGACGGGTACGTCGAGCCGGTCCTGCAGCGGGGCCAGCGCCGTGCCCTCGACGCGGTCGAGGAACCAGCGGTAGGCGGTGCAGCAACGCAGGTAGACGTGCTGGCCGTTGTCGACGGTGAGTTCGCCGCGGCGGAAAGAGAAGGCGAGCCCGCCGAGCCGCGGCCTGCCCTCCAGCAGTGTGACGCGCACCCCGGCGTCGGCGAGCGCGAGCGCCGTGGTGACACCGGCGAGCCCGCCGCCCACCACGACGGCGTGCCGCCCTTGTGCGGCCGGTTCCCCGGACCGTGTGCCGTGGGTCATCGCGCCCCCTCCCCCGCGGCCCGGGCGTGCTGCTCGAACGGTGCACATCCGGCCGTCTCCGTCAGGGACGCGGCCCCGGGCCGGAGGGTTGCCCGCCGCTTCTCGCCGAAGGCGGCGTCCGTGTCCGTCACGCGCGCCTCCTGACGGTCCGCCGGGTCACGTGCCGGGCGTCGAGTCCTGACAGGCCGCGCACGGCGACGTACGCCTTTTCCCGGCCGGGCAGGGAGACCCGGCCGCGGAGCACGGCCTGTGGGTCGCGCTCGATGCGGTCGAGGAGGCGGCGGTAGATGCCGGCCATGGCGGCGACGCAGGCGCCGCTGCGCCGGTCGAGCATGGGGAGCAGCCGGTACCCCTCGGCGAACAGAGCGCGGGCCCGTCGCACCTCGAAGTGCACGAGACCCGCGAAGTCGGAGCCCTCCGGTGGCCGCGGCCCGCTGAAGCCGGCAGAACAGCCGAACTTGGCGAGATCGTCGGCGGGCAGATAGGTCCGCCCGCCCACGGCGTCCTCGCGGACGTCTCTGAGGATGTTGGTGAGCTGGAGCGCGAGCCCGAGCGTGTCGGCATACTCCGGCGCGCGGTCCACTCCGCGCGCCCCGGGTTCGGTGCCGAAGACACCGAGCGAGAGACGCCCGATCGCACCGGCGACGCAGCGGCAGTAGACCTTCAGGTCGTCCCAGGTCTCGTACGTCTCGCCGCGGACGTCCATCAGGACGCCGTCGATGAGCTCGTCCAGGCCGCCGAGCGGAATCGGGAAGGCGCCGGCGGCGTGTGCGAGGGCGACCGCGACCGGGTCGGTGTCGTCCTCGTCGACCCGGTCCTCGCGGATCCGGGCGAGCAGTGCCCGGGTCTCCTCCAGCCTGGCCACCTTGACATCGCCGGCGAGCGCGCCGTCGCCGATGTCGTCGACCCGCCGCGAGAACGCGTACAGCGCCGACATGGCCCGGCGCTGAGGCGTCGGCAGCAGCCTGATGCCGTAGGCGAAGTTACGGGCCTGCCGCCCGGTGACGGCCTCGCAGTAGCTGTAGGCGGCGAGTACCGGTGGGGACGCGTGTGGTTCAGACTCCACGGTCCGGATCACCCCTCTCCTCGCAGAGTCACGCCCACCTCACGCAGCAACCGGAGCTTGCCGGGCTTGGGCGGGCCGGGAAGTACGTCGTATTCGGCGGCGGCGATCGCGTCGAGGGCCGCCCTTCCCCCCGCCACGAACCCTGCGAGCAGCAGCTTCAGCCTGCCGTGGACGCTACCCACCAAGGGGGCGCCTTCATTCAGGAGGTCCCGGGCCCTTTGCGCTTCGTACGCAATCAGCGCACGGACCGACGCAGCGGCGGATTTCGTGGCGAGATCCGTTTCCTGGACGTGGAAGCGTTTCATGTCGGCCGCGGGCAGGTAGACCCGGTCGCGGGCGAGGTCCTCGGCGACGTCCTGGAGATGCTCGACGATCTGGAGGGCCGTGCAGATCATGTCGGAGCGGCGGATGCGCTCGGGCGTCGAGGTGCCGGTGACGTCGAGGACGAGACGGCCGACGGGGTTGGCGGACAGCTCGCAGTAGGCGACCAGGTCGTCGTAGGTCTCGTAGCGGCCGACCAGCTGGTCCTGGCGGTTGGCGGCGATCAGGCCGAGGAACGGGCCGGGGGCCAGGGAGCGGCGGCGCACGGTCGGCTGGAGGCGGCGCAGCAGGGGATGGCGCGGGGTCGCGTCGAAGACGCGGCGCAGGTCGGCCTCGAAGGCGTCGAGCAGCACCAGGCGGTCCTCGGCCTCGCTCGGGGACACACCCAGCAGGCGGGCGTCGGCGCCGCCGGGGGCGAGGTCGCCGTCGCCGATGTCGTCGACCAGACGGGCGAAGCCGTAGACGGCCATGAGGTCGGTGCGCCAGGCCCGGGGCAGGAAGAAGGGGGCCACCGGGAAGTTCTCTCCGGCGGCCTTGTCGAGCGTGCCGCGCTCCGCATCGAGGGGGCGCGCCGTGCCGGTTCCCGTCATCGCCGGCTGCCCGGCGCGGGGACGGCACGTGCTGCGTGGAGCTGGGGAGTTTCCGTAGCCATCGCCGTCACATCTCCCGTTCTACACTGCCGACCCAATACACACTATTTCGGACACGCCGCCCCGCCGTCCGCACGGTGGTCCGACGGGCGGTGTCGCGCATTATCGCCCTGATTGCCGTGTTTCGGGACCGGTACAGCTTACGTTGTACAACGCGACACGGTTCGTCAGGGTGTCCCGAGCATCACGAGAACACACCGATTGGCCCCAAGATTCCTGAGATGGGCCGGAGTTGACGCTTCCTTTGCAGACGCGGGGCCCCGCCGGAACAGTTCCGTCGGGGCCCTGTCCGAAAGTGGGGCTACTTGCCCGTGAACTTCTCGTACTCCTTGAGCACCTCGTCCGTGGGGCCGTCCATGCGCAGCTCGCCGCGTTCCAGCCACAGGACACGGTTGCAGGTGTCGCGGATGGACTTGTTGTTGTGGCTGACCAGAAACACCGTGCCGGCTTCCTTGCGCAGCTCCCGGATGCGGTCCTCGGAGCGCTTCTGGAACTTGCGGTCGCCGGTCGCCAGGGCCTCGTCGATCATGAGGACGTCGTGGTCCTTGGCCGCCGCGATGGAGAAGCGCAGCCGGGCCGCCATGCCGGAGGAGTAGGTGCGCATGGGCAGGGTGATGAAGTCGCCCTTCTCGTTGATGCCGGAGAAGTCGACGATGTCCTGGTAGCGCTCCTTGATCTGCTCACGGGACATGCCCATGGCGAGGCCGCCCAGGATGACGTTGCGTTCGCCGGTGAGGTCGTTCATCAGGGCCGCGTTGACGCCCAGCAGCGAGGGCTGGCCGTCGGTGTAGACCTTGCCCTGCTCGGCGGGGAGCAGACCGGCGATGGCGCGCAGCAGGGTCGACTTGCCGGAGCCGTTGGAGCCGATCAGGCCGATGGCCTCGCCGCGGTACGCCACGAAGGAGACACCGCGCACGGCGTGCACCTTGCGCACGCCCCGTGCCGTGTCGTCGGAGCCGCGCTTGAGGATACGGCTGAGGGCGGCGGTGGCGCTGCCCTTGCCCGTCTTGGCGCCGTTGACGCGGTAGACGATGTGCAGGTCGTCCGCGACGACGGTGGGGATGCGTGCGTCCTGCTGCTGCTCAGCCACGGCCGTACCTCTCCTCCGCCTTCCAGAAGTACACGAAGCCGCCGAGGGCGAAGAGCGCGGCCCAGCCGCCCGCGACCGCCCACACGTGGTCGGGCAGGTTCTCCGAGCCGTAGCCGTCGATGAGGGCGAAGCGCATCAGGTCCATGTAGATCGCGGCCGGGTTCCACTGGAGGAGGTTCGCGATCCACTCCGGCTTGTCCTTGAGGAAGATCGGAATGGAGAACATCACGCCGGAGGCGTACATCCACGTGCGCATCACGAACGGCATCAGCTGCGCCAGGTCGGGGGTCTTCGCGCCCGCCCGGGCCATGATCAGCGCGAGACCGGTGTTGAAGCAGAACTGCAGGACGAGCACCGGCACGATCAGCGCCCAGGACAGGTCCGGGTAGCTGCCGAAGCCGACCGCGACGGCGAACAGCACGATCATCGAGAACAGCAGCTGCTGGAGCTGCTGGAGCGCGAAGGAGATCGGCAGCGAGGCGCGCGGGAAGTGCAGGGCGCGGACCAGGCCGAGGTTGCCGGAGATCGCGCGCACGCCCGCCATGACCGAGCTCTGCGTGAAGGTGAACACGAACACGCCCGTGACCAGGAACGGGATGTACACCTCCCGGGACATGCCCCGGTCGGCCTCCAGGAGCAGGCCGAAGATGAAGAAGTACACGGCCGCGTTCAGCAACGGGGTGGCCACCTGCCACAGCTGGCCCAGCTTGGCCTGGCTGTACTGGGCGGTCAGCTTCGCCCGGGAGAAGGCGAGGATGAAGTGCCGCCGGTCCCAGAGCTGACGGACGTACTCGATGAGGGACGGACGGGCGCCGCTCACGGTCAGCCCGTGCTTGGCGGCGAGTTCCCCCGCCGTGAGGCCCTCGTCGGGCGCCGCGGGCGGGGTCACCGCGACCGTGGCGTCGTGCGTTGTCTCACTCACTAGTGGAAACTTTCGTCTTCGAGATGCTCGGCCTGTGCCGGTCCGGCACGCGCCGGGGCCAGGGTACGGCCCGGGGGCTCCCGGGTGTCTCCCGGATACGAGCTTGTCAGATGACGGGGGGCCGGCCCAGCCGGGTCAGCCGCCACACCGTACGCCACTTCATGGGCCGGCGGGGACCGCACGAGGTGGTCCAGCCCTCCCGGAATCCGCCGAACCAGGCCCGCAGCGCGCTGCGCGAGGGGCGGCGCAGCAGAGTGAGCAGCAGCCACACGCCGAGGTAGACGGGGACGAGCGGCGCGGGGAGGTTGCGGCGGGCCAGCCAGACGCGGTTGCGGGCGACCATGCGGTGGTAGACCGCGTGCCGCGAGGGGGCGGTCGTCGGGTGGTACAGCACCATGTCGGACCGGTAGTCGATCATCCAGCCCGCGTCCAGGGCCCGCCAGGCCAGGTCGGTCTCCTCGTGGGCGTAGAAGAACTCGTCCGGGAGTCCGCCGACGTCGGCGAAGACGCGGGTGCGCACGGCGTTGGCGCCGCCGAGGAAGGTGGTGACGCGCGAGGAGCGCATCGGGTCGGCGGCGCGCAGCCGGGGGACGTGACGGCGCTGGGTGACGCCGGTCTCCGGGTCGGCTATGCGGAAACTCACGATGCCGAGCTTCGGGTCGGCCTCGAACGCCGTGCGGCACAGCTCGGCGGTGTCGTGGCTCGCGAGCAGTCCGTCGTCGTCGAGGAAGAGCAGGATGTCGACGTCCCGGCCGGAGGGGCCGAAGGCCTCGATGCCGACGTTGCGGCCGCCGGGGATGCCCAGGTTCTCGGGCAGCTCGATGGTGCGGACGCCTTCGGGGACGTCCGGGACGGGCGAGCCGTTGCCGACGACGACCACCTCGACCCGGTCGCCGTCCTGCTTGGCGACGGAGTCGAGCAGGGCGCGCAGCTCCTCGGGCCGGTTGCCCATGGTGATGATGACGGCGCCGACCTTCATGCCGCTCACTTCAGCCTGCTGGAGGCGAGGATGGAGACGAGGTGCAGCAGGGTCTGCACCAGCGCGATGCCGGCCATGACGGCCACGCCGAGCCGCGAGAAGAAGAGGTCGCCGCGGGCCTGGTCGGCGATGGCCAGCACCAGGATCACCAGGGACGCCTCGATGCCGAGGATCAGCCGGTGGAAGTTCAGGGCGGCGGCGGCCTTGCGGGCCAGCGCCATGCCGGAGGAGCGCATCTCCGCGGCGGCCTCCTTGACCGGCGGCTTGCCGGCCTGGTGCCGGGCGACGCCGACGAGGTCGGTCTCGGCCTTGATCAGGATGGCGCCGAGGGCGGCCAGGGTGCCGAGGAAGGCCCAGAGCCAGTCGATGCGGCCGGTGCCCCACAGGTCGGCGGCGCGCAGGCCGAAGCCGGTGAGCACGGCGGCGTCGGTCAGGTAGGCGCCGACGCGGTCCAGGTAGACCCCGTTGAGCGAGTACTGCTTCTTCCAGCGCGCGATCTCGCCGTCGACGCAGTCCAGCAGCAGGTACATCTGGACGCACACCACACCGAGCACGGCGCCCGCGATCCCCGGCACGAGCAGTGCCGGGGCCGCGAGCACACCGAAGACGGTCATCAGGTACGTGAGCTGGTTGGGTGTGACCCTGGTGTTCACCAGGTAACGGTCGACCCGCAGGGACACCTCACGCATGTAGAGGCGTCCCATCCAGTGCTCACCGCTGCGCCGGTCCTTCACCCCCGCGGGGTGAACGACGGGGCGGAGTTCAGCTACCGATGGCCTTGACATAGTCGGCGTAGATGTCCTTGATCTGTTCGGTGTTCAGGTCGAGGTGTTCGAGGATGGTGTAGCGGCCGGGCCGGGTCTCCGGGGCGAACTCGACGGCCTTGACGAACTCGTCCGTCGTGAAGCCGATCTCGTCCGGCAGCACGGGCAGGCCGTGGCGGCGCAGGACCTCGGCCATGTACGCCGAATCCTCGTGCGCTCCGCGCAGCCACATCGCGAAGGCCGCGCCGAGACCGCACTGCTCGCCGTGGGCGGCGGCCCGCTTGGGGTAGAGCAGGTCGAAGGCGTGGTTGATCTCGTGGCACGACCCCGAGGCCGGCCGGGAGTCGCCCGAGATCGACATCGCGACGCCGGTGAGGACGAGCGCCTCGGCGAGTACCTGGAGGAAGCCGTTGTCGCCGACCCCCGCCGGGTGCCGGAGCACCGCCTCGCCTGCCTGGCGGGCCATGGCGGCGGCGAGTCCGTCGATCTTCTCGCCCTTGACGCGGTTGGCCAGTTCCCAGTCGGCGATCGAGTTGATGTTGGAGATCGCGTCACCGATGCCCGCGCGCACGAAACGCACCGGGGCCTCGCGGATGACGTCCAGGTCGATGACGACCGCGATCGGGTTCGGCACCCCGTAGGAGCCGCGGCCCGCGTCGTTGTCGAGGGTGGCGACCGGCGAGCAGAGGCCGTCGTGCGCGAGGTTCGTGGGCACGGCGACCAGGGGCAGGCCGACCCGTGCCGCGGCGAACTTGGCGCAGTCGATGATCTTGCCGCCGCCGAGGCCGACGACCGCGTCGAAGTGGCCGGCCTTTATGTCGCTCGCCAGCCGGACCGCGTCGTCGAGGGTGCCGCCGCCGACCTCGTACCAGGTGGCGCCGGGCATGCTCGGCGAGATGCGCTCACGCAGCCTGGCGCCCGAGCCGCCGCTGACGGCGACGGCGAGACGGCCGGAGTGCGAGATGCGCTCGTCGGCGAGGACACAGGCCAGGTCGTCGAGGGCACCCGGGCGGATGTCGACGACGAGCGGCGAGGGGATGAGCCGGGTCAGTACTGGCACGCGATCTCCCGTCCGCGGGCGAGGTCGTCGTGGTTGTCGATCTCCACCCACTTGACGTCGCCGATCGGCGCCACGTCGATGCGGAAGCCGCGGTTGACCAGCTCCTGGTAGCCGTGCTCGTAGAACTGCTGCGGGTCGGTCTCCCACACGGCCTTGAGGGCGTCGGCGAGCTCGGGGGCGGCGTCGCCCTCGATCAGCGTGACGCCGATGTACTCGCCGGTGGCCTCGGCCGGGTCCATCAGCTTGGTGATCTTCGTCATGCCCTTCTCGGGGTCGACGACGACCTTCATCTCCTCGTCCGCGAGGTCCTTGACCGTGTCGAGGGCGAGGATGATCTTCTTGCCGTCGCCGCGGGCGGCGAGCAGCGTCTTCTCGACGGAGACCGGGTGGACGGTGTCGCCGTTGGCGAGGATCACCCCGTCCTTGAGGGCGTCACGCCCGCACCACAGGGAGTAGGCGTTGTTCCACTCCTCGGCCTTGTCGTTGTCGATCAGGGTGAGCTTGAGGCCGTACTTCTGCTCAAGGGCTTCCTTGCGCGCGTACACGGCCTCCTTGCGGTAGCCGACGATGATCGCGACCTCGGTGAGACCGATCTCGGCGAAGTTGCCGAGGGTCAGGTCGAGGACCGTGGGCTCGCCTTCTATGCCCGCGGGGCCCACCGGCACCAGCGCCTTGGGGAGGCTGTCGGTGTAGGGGCGCAGACGCCGTCCGGCGCCGGCCGCAAGCACGAGGCCGATCATGCGGTTTCTCCTTCATCGTGTACGGCGGGTGCGCCGCCCTGGTGGGCGCCGACCCAGAAGCGGATGCTCTCGACGAGCACCACGAGGGCCACGGCCACGGCCAGTGCCGTGAGCACGACCTTGAACTGCGAGGCGGTGAGCAGTGCGGCGAGGACGGTGACGAGCAGCGTCCGCCCTTCGTGCCCTCCGATGGAGCGCACCAGCCAGGCCGGGGGCGCCCCGGCGTCGCCGCGGATGCGGTAGACCGTGTCGTAGTGATGGTAGGCGACCGCGGCCACCAGCCCGAAGGCCGCGGGGAGGGCCCCCTGCACGTCCGCCTCGGCCGCCAGGACCAGGACGGTGCCGTACTCGGCGGCGCGCAGGAACGGGGGGACCAGCCAGTCGAGGGCGCCCTTGAGGGGGCGGGCGACGGCGAGGCCCGAGGTCAGGACGTAGCCGAGGGCCGCGACGACCGGCCAGGGGCCGCCGAAGTCCGTCAGCGCCGCGGTGAGGACGACCGCCAGACCACCGAGCAGGGCGATGGCGGGGGCGGTGAAGCCCGGCAGCCCGCGGGCGGGCTTCTTGAGCGCCTGCGCGAAACCCTGGGCGAGCGGGCCGCTGTCGGCGAGGTCGGCCAGCGCCTGCGCCGCCCGGTCCGTCCGCTTGGCCTTGCGGGTCAGCGACCGCAGCACGCGGCCCGCCGTGGTGTACGTGGCCGCGAACGCGCAGCCGATGAGCAGCGCGTAGAAGGTGATGCGGGGCGTGGTGAGCGCCGTCAGCACCGCGATCATCGCCCAGCGCTCGCCGATGGGCAGGACGATCATCCGGCGGACCCAGACCGTCCAGCCGACGCTGTCGAGCTTGTCGGAGAGGGCGGCGGTGGGGCTGGTGTTGGCGGTGGCGTCGTGATTGGCCTCGTTGAAGGAGAAGTCCACGACGTGCCGGCAGGTCTGCAGGACCATGGCGCCGAGGGCCAGGGCCCACACGTCGTCGCCGCCGCGGGCGGCTCCGAGGGCGAGGCCGGCGTAGTAGGCGTACTCCTTGGCCCGGTCGAAGGTGGCGTCCAGCCACGCGCCGAGCGTGGAGTACTGCAGGGAGTAGCGGGCGAGCTGGCCGTCGGTGCAGTCCAGCACGAAGGACGCGATGAGCAGGACGCCGGCCGCGACGAAGCCGCCGCGGGTGCCGGTGGCCGCGCAGGCCGCCGCTATGAGGGCGGTGATCAGCGAGGCGGTGGTGACCTGGTTGGGGGTCAGGCCGCGGCGGGCGCACCAGCGGGCGACGTAGCGGGAGTAGGGGCTGATGCAGTAGGTGGTGAAGAAGCCGTCGCGGGCCTTCACGGCCGACTTCAGGCGTACGGCCTCGTCGTCGACGTCGCTCACCGCCTGCCGCGCCTCGTTGCGGGCCTGCGGGTCGACGGGGACGGCGGCGACGAGACTGCCCAGCTCCGGGCGGTGCACGGCGGTGCCGTCGGCGTCGAGGGCGGTGAGGATGCGGTCGGCGAGGCTGTCGACGAGGGTGGTGCCGCCGCCGGCGGAGTTCTCGCGGGCCATCGCCCGGGTCAGCGCCTTTCGGCCGGCGGGCTGGGCGGTGACGGCGCCGGGGATCGCGGCGAGCGGGAAGCGGGGGTCGGTGAGGCCGAGGCGCAGCGCGTGCACGTGGCCCACGAAGCGGGCGTCGACCAGGGCGACCCTCTGGTCGCCGGGTACCTCGGCGAGGAGGGTCTCGGCCTCGGCGGCGTCGGTCGCGGTCCGGAGGTCGAACCCGAGGGACCGCAGGTCGGCCTCGATCGACGATCCGGGGACCGGCTGGCCGGTGAGGATGGCGGTCGACAACCGAATTCACTCCCTGGGTACCGGCGCGTCCGCGCCGGTGACGTACATGATGGGGGCGCCTTCTCCGGTGGCTCCCGGGCGGCGTGTCGGCAGAGGCTATCGGATGCCGGGAGGGCCACGTTCACCGCCTGTTCGGCGGATGGATCGACGCGGTTCGCACGAGCCTTTGCCGCGATCATCATCGTGGATCCGGGGCCCGCCCCACAAACCGTGCCCCCTCAATCGGACATCGAGGACATTGCGCAGCTCGTGCACCCGTCCGCATAGGGTGGGCGACCATGACATGGCTGATCACCGGCGGTGCCGGCTATATCGGAGCACATGTGGCGAGGGCCATGACCGAGGCCGGGGAGAGCGTCGTCGCCCTGGACGACCTGTCGGCCGGGGTGCCCGCGCGGCTCCCCGCCGCGGTCCCGCTCGTGCGGGGCTCCTCGCTGGACGGGGAGCTGCTGAAGCGGGTCTTCGCCGAGCACGGCGTGACGGGCGTGGTGCATCTCGCGGCGCGCAAGCAGGTCGCCGAGTCCGTCGCGCAGCCGACGCGCTACTACCGGGAGAACGTCGGAGGTCTGGTGACCCTGCTGGACGCCGTCGCCGAGGCCGGGATCGAGCGCTTCGTGTTCTCCTCGTCCGCCGCCGTGTACGGCGACCCGGGTGTGGACCTCATCACGGAGGACACCCCCTGCGCGCCGGTGAACCCGTACGGCGAGACCAAGCTGGCCGGGGAGTGGCTGGTGCGGGCGGCGGGAAAGACGCACGGGATCTCCACCGTATGTCTGCGCTATTTCAACGTGGCGGGCGCCGCCGCGCCGGAGCTGGCGGACACGGGCGTCTTCAACATCGTCCCGATGGTCTTCGACCGGCTGACGCGCGACGAGGCGCCCCGGATCTTCGGCGACGACTACCCGACCGCGGACGGCACCTGCGTGCGTGACTACATTCACGTCGCCGACCTCGCCGAGGCCCATCTGGCGGCGGCCCGGCGACTGGCCGGGGGCGGCGGCCAGGGTGACCTGACGGTCAACATCGGCCGCGGTGAGGGTGTCTCGGTCCGCGAACTCGTCACGGTCATCGGCGAGGTCACCGGCGACCGCCGGCCTCCGCTCGTCGAGGAGCGCCGTCCCGGAGACGCCCCCCGCGCGGTGGCATCGGCCGCCCGGGCGGCCACGGAGCTCGGCTGGACGGCCCGGCGCGGGGTGCGCGAGATGGCCGAGTCGGCCTGGCGGGGCTGGCAGCTGCACCACGGCTCATGACCCCCCGTGACGCCCTGACCTGCACTTCGTTTCCGCAGGTCAGGGCACATGACAACGGTGTTCAGTGCCGCGTTGCACATACCCCCTCCCCGTAGTTCACTGGGGTCGCCGAACACCGATCAGGCGGACACAGGGAGGCTGACTTCTCATGGGGGCTGGGCACGATCACGGGCACGCGCACGGCGCGGGGGCCGGCGGTACGGCGACCTCGGCATACCGCGGCAGACTGCGCGTCGCGCTGGCGATCACGCTCGGCATCGTGGTCGTGCAGATCGTCGGCGGCGCCCTGGCCGACTCCCTGGCGCTCGTCGCGGACTCCGCGCACATGGCGACGGACGCCCTCGGTCTCGGCATGGCACTGCTCGCGATCCACTTCGCGAACCGGCCGCCCAGCGAGCGGGCGACCTTCGGCTACGCCCGGGCGGAGATCCTCGCCGCCCTGGCCAACTGTCTGCTGCTGCTCGGTGCCGGCGGCTACGTCGTGTACGAGTCGGTCCAGCGTTTCATCACGCCGGCGGAGACCGAGGGCCGGCTGGCTCTGCTGTTCGGTGTGATCGGCCTGGTGGCGAACCTCGTCTCGCTGTCGCTGCTGATGCGCGGGCAGAAGGAGAGCCTGAACGTGCGCGGCGCGTTCCTGGAGGTGGCGGCCGACGCCCTGGGATCGGTCACGGTGATCGTCTCGTCCGTGGTGATCATGCTCACGGGCTGGCAGCCCGCCGACCCGATCGCCTCGCTCGTCATCGCGCTGATGATCGCCCCCCGGACCTGGAAGCTGCTGAGCGAGACGCTCTCCGTGCTGCTGGAGGCCGCTCCCAAGGGTGTCGACATGGCGGAGGTGCGGTCGCACATCCTCGCGACGGACGGTGTCGAGGACGTGCACGATCTGCACGCATGGACGATCACCTCCGGCATGCCGGTGCTGTCGGCGCACGTCGTCGTCAGCTCGGAGGCCCTGAACGCGATCGGCCACGAGAAGATGCTCCACGAGCTCCAGGGCTGCCTAGGCGACCACTTCGACGTGGAGCACTGCACCTTCCAGCTGGAACCGGTCGGGCACGCGGAGCACGAGGCGCGGCTCTGCCACTGACGCGGTGGGTCCCCAGGCTCTGGTGGGGCCTGGGCATCCGGGTCAGGTGGGGCAGGCAGGAGCAGGTGGGGCGCACTTCGCTGCTCGTGCGCCGGAGAGCGCAACCTACCGCCGCAGGCCCGCACCCTGAGCCCCACAGCCCCGGCATGGACGAATTTCCGCCTGCCCGGCCGGGCACGATCATCTACCGGGTCCCTTTCCCGGCGTCCGACCGGTGCCGGCCGCGGTCCGCGCCACCGCGCGGGACATGCGGGCGTGCCGCGAAGTGCCGGGAGTGCCGGATTCGTACGGCAGACTTGGGGCGCGAAGACCGATGTGAAGGATGGGTATGCCGATCACACCTGCCACCGCGACGCACAACCCGTCGAACGGCACCGCAGACGCGATTTTGCTGGAACTGGTCGACGAGAACGGCGTGACGATCGGCACCGCGGAGAAGCTCGCCGCCCACCAGCCGCCCGGACAGCTGCACCGCGCGTTCTCGGTGTTCCTCTTCGACGAGTACGGCCGGCTGCTCCTCCAGCAGCGCGCGCTCGGCAAGTACCACTCCCCCGGTGTGTGGTCGAACACGTGCTGCGGGCACCCCTACCCCGGCGAGGCGCCCTTCGCGGCGGCGTCGCGGCGCACGTTCGAGGAGCTCGGCGCGTCCCCGTCCCTGCTGGCCGAGGCGGGCACGGTCCGCTACAACCACCCGGACCCGGAGTCCGGCCTGGTGGAGCAGGAGTACAACCACCTCTTCGTCGGCATGGTGCAGGCCGTGGTGCGGCCGGACCCGGAGGAGGTGGCGTCGACGGTGTTCGTGACCCCGCCGGAGCTGGCGGAGCGGCACACCAAGGACACCTTCTCGTCCTGGTTCATGACCGTCCTGGACGCGGCCCGGCCGGCCATCAGGGAGCTGACGGGCCCGTCCGCCGGCTGGTGATCCCGGCGCCGGGGGGCGTCAGGCGAAGCGCGCGGCTTTGAGCGGCAGGGCGGCCCAGACCACCTTGCCGCCGCTCGCGGTGTGCTCGACCTCGCACACGCCGCCCGCCTCGCGGGTGACCTCGCGCACCAGGAGCAGTCCGCGCCCGCCGGTGCGGCCGTGGTCCGTCTCCAAAGCGGTGGGCCGGTACGGATGGTTGTCCTCCACGGACACCCGGAGCCACTCGGCACCGACGGCCAGCTCGACGGCGATCGTCGGGGACAGCACGGCCGCGTGCTTCACGGCGTTCGTCACCAGCTCCGAGACGATCAGCAGCAGCCCCTGCGCCAGGTCGTCCGAGACCGGCACTCCCTGCCGCAGCAGCAGGTCCCGCACGGCGTGCCGTGCCTGGGGGACCGAGGCGTCAACCGCCGGTGCGGTGAACCTCCAGACCCCTTCGTACGGCAGCGGATCCACGGGCCCCGGGCCGAAGGGCGCCGCGCCGCCCTCTGGACGCGGACCGAACCCGCGCCCGTCGTCGTCCATAGTCCGGTCGCCACCCTCGCGCTCGATTGTCGCCACACACCGAGTGTTGGTAACGATGCGCCTCGCACCCCGGGACTGAACAGAAGTCAGCAAGTATCGAGCGCTTCTGACCGTTGGCGTATGACACGGTCAGTTGTGGGACTGGTCCTGCCCCTGTTGTGCCGTCTCGGCGAACTATTCGGGTTGTACGGGTTTGGCATCCGGATAGCATCCGGCGCATGGAGCCGCAGCTGGAGCACCGCGTGACCGAGCCGGTCGCGACGGTCGTCATACGTCATCCCGAGAAGCGCAACGCCATGACGGCCACGATGTGGCGCTCCCTGCCTCCGCTGCTGGAGGAGCTCGCGGAGAATCCGGCCGTACGGGCGCTGGTGCTGACCGGCGAAGGCGGCACGTTCTGCGCCGGGGCCGACATCTCGACGCTGCGCGGCTCGTCCGAGGAGGCGCAGGGGCTGGCCGTGCGCGCCGAGGAGGCGCTGGCCGCGTTCCCGAAGCCGACGCTGGCCGCGATCAGGGGGCACTGCGTGGGCGGCGGGTCGCAGCTGGCGGCGGCCTGCGATCTGCGGTTCGCCGAGGAGGGGGCGCTGTTCGGTGTGACACCCGCGAAGCTCGGCATCGTGTATTCGGCGTCCTCGACCCGGCGGCTGGTGTCGCTGGTGGGCCCGGCGACCGCCAAGTACCTTCTGTTCTCCGGGGAGTTGATCGACGCGCAGCGGGCGCTGCGCACCGGGCTGGTGGACGAGGTGCTGCCCGAGGCTGAACTCGGCAAGCGGGTCGCCGAGTTCACCCGGGTCCTGGCATCCCGTTCGCAGCTGACGCAGGCGGCGGCCAAGGAGTTCGCGAACGGACGTACGGACCGGGACGCGCACTGGGCCGGGCAGGCGCGGGCGAGCGGCGACACCGCGGAGGGTGTCGCCGCGTTCCTGGAGCGCCGGCAGCCGCGGTTCGGCTGGAGCGTGCCTACGTCAGGATGACGCCGGAGTGCGTGCGGAGCAGTTCGACGAGGTGTGCGGGGGCCTTCTCGGGTGATCCGGCGTCGTAGGGCGGCTGCGGGTCGTACTCGGTGGCCAGCTGGACGAGTTGCGCGTGGTCGTCGCCCGCGATCCGGCCGAGCAGGGTGAGGCCCATGTCGATGCCGGAGGAGACGCCGGCCGCGGTGACGTACTTGCCGTCGGTGACGACCCGCTCCCCCGTCGGCTCGACGCCGTGGCGTTTCAGCTCCTCCAGGGCCAGCCAGTGGGACGTGGCGCGGCGGCCGCGGAGCAGTCCGGCGGCGGCGAGCAGCAGGGAGCCGGTGCACACGGACGTGGTCCAGGTGCTGGTGGCGTCGGCGGTGCGCAGCCAGCTGAGCAGGGGCCCGTCCGTCGCCAGCGGGAGCGGGCCCGGGCCGCCGGGGACCACGACGATGTCGGGGTGCGGTACGTCGGCCAGGGTCCGGTCGGCGATGAGCGCGAGGTTCCCCGAGTCGTTGCGCACGGGGCCGGCCTCCTCGGCGACGAAGACGGTCTCCGCGTCCGGGAGCCGGCCGATGGTCTCGTAGGGGCCGATGGCGTCGAGGGCGGTGAAGCGGTCGTAGAGAACGATGGCGATCTGCATGGGGACCTTTCGTCGGCCGGCGTCGTTGACTGTCGGTGGCTGTCGGTTGCTGTGGATGGCTGTCGACGGGTTCAGGGCGTGGTCGCGGGGCGGAATCGGCGGCGGTACTCGGCCGGGGGCGTTCCGAGAGTCCGGACGAAGGCCCGGCGCATGGCCTCGGGCGTGCCGTAGCCGCTGGTGCGGGCGATCTCCTCGACACCGTCGGCGGTGTCCTCCAGGAGGCGCCGGGCGTGTTCGAGGCGGACGCGGTCCACGTAGCGGCCCGGTGTCATGCCGGTCTCCGCGCGGAAGGCGCGGGCGAAGTGGCGGGGCGAGAGACGGGCGCGGGCCGCGAGGGTGTCGACGCACAGGTCCGCGTCGGGGTGGTCGGTGATCCACCGCTGGACGTCCCGCAGGGGCTCCCGGTGAGCGGTCTGGGCCGCGAGCTGGGCGCTGAACTGGGCCTGGTTGCCCGGGCGGCGAAGGAACACCACGAGGTGCCGGGCGATCGCCAGGGCGGCGTCCCGGCCCAGGTCCTCCTCCACCAGGGCGAGGGCCAGGTCGATGCCGGCGGTGACACCGGCCGAGGTGGAGATGTGCCCGTCGCGTACGTAGACGGGGTCGGGGTCGATCTCGACGGCCGGGTGCTCGCGGGCGAGCCGGTCGCAGTACGCCCAGTGGGTCGTGGCGCGGCGGCCGTCCAGCAGGCCCGCCCCGGCGAGCACGGCCGCGCCGGTGCACACGGAGACCAGACGGGAGGCGCGCGGCCCGCGTTCGCGCACCCAGTCCACCAGGCGCGGGTCGGGCCGCAGGCTGCCCGGTCCGCCGGGGACGAGGAGGATGTCCGGGTCTCTCGCCCCGGCCAGCGATTCGTCGGGGACGAGGGTCAGGCCGCTGGTGGTCCGCACGGGCGCGCCGTCCAGGGAGGCGGTGCGGATCCGGTACGCGCCTGGGGAGATCACGTCCGCGCCCGCGAAGACCTCCAGGGGGCCGGTGACGTCGAGACTCTGCAGGCCGTCGAAGAGGACGGCGAGAACCGTGCGAGGGGCCATGCCGTCGATTCTTCGCGAGGCCCGGACATGGCCGCAATGACGAGTAGCCCACCTTTCCTGCCATGCGGCGCCTGCCCGTAGAGCACATACCAAGCGGTTGGTAATCTGCCGGGCATGACGACTGCCGCTCTGGAGCCGCGCGCCGGCCGACGCTGCCACAACGTGCTCAACTCCCTGCACTCGACGCACTACTTCTCCCCCGATCTCGGGCGGGAGCTGGGCGCCCTCGGGGTCACCGATCCGCGTGCCGTGAACTTCGCCGTGCGGGCCGCCGCCTTCGGCCCGGTCGGCGCCGGCCCGGTGGCGGCGGCCTTCTACAACTACAAGTACGAGCTGGTGGCGCGGCACGTGCCGGCGGTGTGGGAGACCGCCGCGCCCTCGCGGGTCCTCGCGGCACGCGCGCGTGCGGTGGACGCGACCCTGCGCCGTCTGCTCGGCGAGGAGGCCCTGACGTCGGCGGAGATGGCCGAGGCCGCGCGGCTCGCGCTGCGCGCGGCCGAGGCCTGCTCACGCGCGGCACGGCCGCTGTACGCCGCCCACGCCGACCTGCCCGCCCCCGAGGACTCGCACCTCGCGTACTGGCACGCGGCGACCCTGCTGCGTGAGCACCGGGGCGACGGGCACCTGGCGGCTCTGATGTCCGCGGGTCTCGACGGCCTGGAGGCGATGGTGACCCACACGGCGACGGGCAAGGGCATGAACCCGAAGTGGGTGTGTGCCACCCGGGGCTGGAGCCGGGAGGACTGGGGCGCGGCGACGGACCGGCTGCGGGAACGCGGGCTGCTGGACGCCTCCGGCGACCTCACCGGGCAGGGCGTCGCCCTGCGCCGGGAGATCGAGGAGGAGACGGACCGCCTGGACCGTGCCCCGTACGAGCACCTCGGTCCGGAGGGCGTGGCACGGCTGACCGAGCTGGGCGGGGTGTTCGCGCACGCGGCTCTGGTGGCCGGGGCGTACCCGGCGGATCTGATCGGCAAGGGTGACGCATAGTGACGCGTCTGTGAGGTACCCGCTCTCCACCGGCTGTCGCGGCCGGGAGTGGAGAAAGGGGAATTCCGTGTTCCGTGCTATTGCAGACGTGCTGCGCCAGATCGGCGGTGCCATCGCCACCGTCGTGACCCTGCCCTTCCGGGCCCTGGCCCGGCTGTTCGGCGGGGCCTCGTCCTCCACCCGCAGGGCCTGATCCGGACACGGACCTGCCGGGTGCCGCCCTGATCCCCATGTGCCGGTGCCACCTGCCACAATTGCCGCGCAACCTCAGCGGAGAAGGCGGTACGGGATCGTGACGACACCCGGGTCCAACGGGTCCATCAACGCAGTGTCCATCGAAGGCAGGATCGCCGAGGAGCTCGGCGTACGGGAGCGGCAGGTCAGGGCCGCCGTGGAACTGCTCGACGGCGGTTCCACGGTGCCCTTCATCGCCCGCTACCGCAAGGAAGCGACGGAGATGCTCGACGACGCGCAACTGCGCACCGTCGAGGAGCGACTGCGCTACCTGCGGGAGCTGGAGGAGCGGCGGACCGCGATCCTGGAGTCGGTGCGCGAGCAGGGCAAGCTCACCGAGGAGCTGGAGGCGAGCATCCGGGGCGCCGAGACCAAGGCGCGCCTGGAGGACATCTATCTCCCGTACAAGCCCAAGCGGCGCACCAAGGCGCAGATCGCCCGCGAGGCGGGGCTCGAGCCGCTGGCGGAGGGGCTGCTCGCCGACCCCGCCGTGGATCCCCTCGCGGCGGCCGCCGCGTTCGTCGACGCCGGCAAGGGCGTCGCCGATCCGCAGGCCGCGCTGGACGGCGCCCGGGCGATCCTCACCGAGCGGTTCTCGGAGGACGCCGACCTGATCGGCGAATTGCGCGAGCGCATGTGGGTGCGCGGGCGGCTGGCCGCCAAGGTGCGGGACGGCAAGGAGGAAGCGGGGGCCAAGTTCTCCGACTACTTCGACTTCGCCGAGCCGTTCACCGAGCTGCCCTCGCACCGCATCCTCGCGATGCTGCGCGGCGAGAAGGAGGAGGTCCTCGACCTTGTCCTGGAGCCCGAGGAGCAGACGGACGGCCCCTCCTCGTACGAGGGGATCGTCGCCCACAAGTTCGACATCGCCGACCGGGGCCGCCCCGGGGACAAGTGGCTGAAGGACACGGTCCGCTGGGCGTGGCGCACCCGCATCCTCGTCCACCTCGGAATCGACCTGCGGCTGCGGCTGCGTACGGCCGCCGAGGACGAGGCGGTGCGGGTCTTCGCGGCGAACCTGCGCGACCTGCTGCTGGCCGCCCCCGCGGGCACGCGCGCGACGCTCGGCCTGGACCCCGGTTTCCGTACGGGCGTGAAGGTCGCCGTGGTCGACGCGACCGGCAAGGTCGTCGCCACGGACGTCATCCACCCCCACGTGCCGGCCAACCGCTGGGACGAGGCCATCGCCAAGCTGGCCCGGCTCGCGAAGGAGCACGCGGTCGAGCTGGTCGCCATCGGCAACGGCACGGCGTCCCGCGAGACCGACAAGCTCGCCGGCGAACTGATCACCAAGCACCCCGAGCTGAACCTGACGAAGGTGATGGTGTCCGAGGCGGGCGCGTCCGTGTACTCGGCGTCCGCCTTCGCCTCGCAGGAACTGCCCGACATGGACGTGTCGCTGCGCGGCGCCGTGTCGATCGCCCGCCGGCTGCAGGACCCGCTGGCCGAACTGGTGAAGATCGACCCCAAGTCGATCGGCGTCGGCCAGTACCAGCACGACCTGTCCGAGGTGAAGCTGTCGCGTTCGCTGGACGCGGTGGTGGAGGACTGTGTGAACGGCGTGGGGGTGGACGTCAACACCGCGTCGGCCCCGCTGCTCGCCCGGGTCTCCGGCATCACCTCCGGACTCGCCGAGAACATCGTGGCGCACCGGGACCAGAACGGGCCGTTCAAGGCCCGCGGTGAGCTGAAGAAGGTGGCGCGGCTCGGCCCGAAGGCGTACGAGCAGTGCGCGGGCTTCCTGCGGATCCGCGGCGGCGACCCGCTGGACGCGTCGAGCGTGCACCCCGAGGCGTACCCGGTGGTCCGGCGCATGGTGAAGACCACCGGGCAGGAGGTCGCCTCGCTCGTCGGCAACACCGGGGTGCTGCGCTCGCTGAAGCCGCAGGACTTCGTGGACGAGACGTTCGGTCTGCCCACCGTCACCGACATCCTGAAGGAGCTGGAGAAGCCCGGTCGCGACCCGCGCCCGGCCTTCAGGACGGCCGCCTTCAAGGAGGGCGTGGAGAAGATCTCCGACCTGTCGTCCGGGATGGTCCTGGAGGGCGTCGTGACGAATGTCGCCGCGTTCGGCGCGTTCGTCGACGTCGGTGTCCACCAGGACGGCCTGGTGCACGTCTCCGCCATGTCGAAGACGTTCGTGAAGGACCCGCGGGACGTGGTGAAGCCCGGCGACATCGTCAAGGTGAAGGTGCTCGACGTCGACATCCCGCGCAAGCGGATCTCGCTGACGCTGCGACTGGAGGACGAGGCGGCTCAGCAGGGGCAGCAGGGCGGCGGCTCCGGTGAGCGGCGGCAGCGCGGCGGGCGTCCGCCGCAGCAGCGGCAGGGTGGGCGTGGTGGTGGCCGTGGCGGTGGTGGCGGTTCGCGTCAGGCGCCGCCGCCTGCCAACAGCGCGATGGCCGATGCGCTGCGCCGCGCGGGGCTGGCGGACCCCAAGGGTGGCAAGCGCTGACTGTTCCGTCGGGGAGGCCGTGGGGAGCTGCGGGCCGGTTGTGGCTGGTCGCGCAGTTCCCCGCGCCCCTGGGAAAGAGGCGCTTCGCGCCCTTTCCGTTCTAGGCTTGCCGAATGCGTGCCATCACCTGGGAAGTGTCCGGGAGCCAGGGGTTCGAGACCGCCTGGGTCCAGCTCGGAGAAGGCGTGCTGCGGGCGCGTGGGCGGGCTGTCGGTACCGTTCCGGAGCCGTATTGGATCTCGTACGAGCTGGAGACCGCCGAAGGATTCGTGACCAGGCGGTTGACTGTCACGGCGGAGGCCGAGGCCGGGACCCGCGCGCTCGATCTGCTCCACGACGGTGAGGGCGGCTGGACCGCGAACGGCGAGCCGCTCCCGGACGTCGACGGAGCGCTCGACTGCGATCTCGGGCTGTGCCCGCTCACCAACACCATGCCGGTGCTCCGGCACGGGCTCCATCGGACGCCCGGCGAGCGGGAGTTCCTGATGGCCTGGGTGTCGGTACCGGACCTGGCGGTGCGGCCGTCGCGGCAGACCTACACGCATCTCGGTCCCGGGCGGGCCCGGTACTCCTCCGGCGGCTTCCGCAGCGACCTGGAGTTCGACGACGGGGGGTTCGTCGTCGGCTACCCGCAGTTGGCCACGCGCCTGACGGCCCGTTAGCGCTCGGTCACCTTGCCGTCCGCCACCTCCAGGCGGCGGGTGACGCGCACGGCGTCCAGCATGCGGCGGTCGTGCGTGACCAGCAGGAGGGTGCCCTCGTAGGCGTCGAGAGCGGACTCCAGTTGCTCGATGGCCGGCAGGTCGAGGTGGTTGGTCGGCTCGTCGAGGACCAGCAGGTTGACGCCCCGGCCCTGGAGCAGCGCCAGCGCGGCCCGGGTGCGTTCGCCCGGGGAGAGGCTCGCCGCCGGGCGCAGGACGTGATCGGTCTTGAGGCCGAACTTGGCCAGGAGAGTGCGGATCTCGACCGGTTCGGTGTCCGGGACGGACGTGCGGAAGGCGTCGAGCACCGACTCCTCGCCGTGGAACAGCTTGCGGGCCTGGTCGACCTCGCCGAGCAGGACGCCCGAGCCGAGCGCGGCGTGCCCGGCCTGAAGCGGGACCCGGCCGAGGAGAGCGGCGAGCAGCGTGGACTTGCCGGCGCCGTTCGCACCCGTCACCGCCACCCGGTCCGCCCAGTCGATCTGCAGGGAGACGGGCCCCAGGACGAACCCGCCGGAGCCGCCGTGGCGCACCTCGGCGTCCCGCAGGGTCGCGACGACCGCCCCCGAGCGCGGGGCCGACGCGATCTCCATCCGCAGCTCCCACTCCTTGCGGGGCTCCTCGACGACGTCCAGGCGTTCGATCATGCGCTGCGTCTGGCGGGCCTTCGCGGCCTGCTTCTCGCTGGCCTCGCTGCGGAACTTGCGGCCGATCTTGTCGTTGTCGTTGCCCGCCTTGCGGCGCGCGTTCTTCACGCCCTTGTCCATCCAGGAGCGCTGCGTCTGGGCGCGGTCCTGGAGGGCCGCCTTCTTGTCGGCGTACTCCTCGAACTCGTCGCGTGCGTGCCGGCGGGCCACCTCCCGCTCCTCCAGGTAGGCCTCGTAGCCGCCGCCGAAGAGGTTGATCTGCCGCTGGGCGAGGTCGAGTTCGAGGACCTTGGTGACCGTGCGGGTGAGGAACTCGCGGTCGTGGCTGACGACCACCGTCCCGGCGCGCAGACCGCTCACGAAGCGTTCGAGACGCTCCAGGCCGTCCAGGTCGAGGTCGTTGGTCGGCTCGTCCAGGAGGAAGACGTCGTAGCGGGACAGGAGCAGGGAGGCGAGTCCGGCGCGGGCCGCCTGTCCCCCGGACAGGGACGTCATCGGCTGGTCCAGGCCGACCGCGAGGCCGAGGCCGTCGGCGACCTCCTCGGCGCGTTCGTCGAGGTCGGCGCCGCCGAGCCCGAGCCAGCGCTCCAGGGCGGTGGCGTAGGCGTCGTCGGAGCCGGGCGCTCCGTCGACCAGGGCCTGGGTCGCCTCGTCCATGGTCCACTGGGCCTCGGCGACGCCGGTGCGGCGGGCCAGGAACGCCCGTACGGTCTCGTCGGGCCGGCGGTCCGGTTCCTGCGGGAGGTGGCCGACGGTGGCGGTCGGCGGGGACAGGCGCAGTTCGCCCTGCTCGGGAGCGGTGAGTCCGGCGAGGATTCTGAGCAGGGTGGACTTGCCCGCGCCGTTGGCACCGACCAGGCCGATCACGTCGCCGGGCGCGACGACCAGGTCGAGTCCGGTGAACAGGGAGCGGTCGCCGTGGCCGGCGGCGAGGTTCTTGGCGACGAGGGTGGCAGTCATCAGGCCGCCGATCCTAGCCGCCGGGCCGCTCACTGCCGTACGGCCGCCACCAGGACGCTTCCGGAGGTGCGCGCCACGACGAACGACCGGCCCCTGGCCGCCTTCGCGTCGAGGGCGAGCCGGTGACGGCCCGCCGGGAGGACGCCGTCGAAGACCTCGTGGGCGCGGGTGCGGGAGAGCCGGTCGAGGCGGTACACGGTCAGGGTGACGCGGCAGGCCGAGGTGATGTCGACGTCCGCGCCGCCGTCGGTCACCCTCAGGCCGGTGAGGCGGCGCTGCTCGGCCGGGCTGCGGTCCAGCGCGTGTTCGATCTGGGCGACGAGGAGCGGCACGATCGGGGCGAGGCCGTCGACGTGGGCGACCGGGACCCCGGCGCGCTCGAAGGCGAGGCGGACGGCGGCGCGTTCCCGCTCCCCGGCCGCGTGACCGAAGGCGACAGCGCCGTAGCGGCTGAGTTCGTCGGCGGGTACGCCGTCCGCGTCCCGGGCGATGTCGGCGCCGACGCCGATGGTGCGCAGGGCGGCGGCCAGCCTGGCGAGGACGGCGACGCGCGCGCCGATCAGCAGGACGCGGCGCCGGGGATCGGGCGCGCAGCCGTTCAGCAGGGCGCTCAGCGCCGTCCGGTACTCGGCGCCGCGGAAGCGGAAGGGACCGATGCCGTGGTACCCGTTGAGCTCCAGGTCGGCGTGTTCGTCGGTCTGCCAGGCGAAGTCCCGCCAGACGAAGTCATCGCCGTCGCGGCGAATCACCGCGGTGACGGCGCCGCAGGCCAGGTCCTCGCACTCGGGGCAGCCGTAGACGACGTAGCGACCGCCGGGCAGCGGGGGCGGGCTTTCCAGGAGCAGGCTGCGGACCTGCGCGGTGAAGATCGCGGGTGGGACGTCGGAGGCGAGCGGGGAGACCGCGTCGAGGTCGGAGAGCTGGAACAGCAGGGGGCGTCCGTCGACGATGAAGTCCACGAAGTCCCGGTGGACCTGGTAACCACCGTCGTTGCGTACTCCCCCGGCCCGCATCGCGGGCGCCAGGCCGAAGGTCGCGTACTCGGCACACATACGGTGAGTATCCCCACACTGCGCGTGATGTGAGCACGGCATGACGGATTCCGCTACGGTCCGGGGCATGACACGTGAACCGGGTGGCGAGATCGTGGTGGTCGGCGGCGGGGTCATCGGGCTGACGACCGCTCTGGCTCTCGCGGAGCGGGGCCGACGGGTGCGGGTGTGGACGCGGGACGCCGTCGATGAGACCACCTCCGCCGTCGCGGGCGCCCTGTGGTGGCCGTACCGGATCGAGCCGGTCGCGACGGCACGCGTGTGGGCACTGCGGTCGCTGGAGGTGTACGAGGAGCTGGCGCGAGGGCCCGAACCGGCAGGCGTACGCATGGCCGAGGGGGTGCAGGGCGAGGTCCGCCTCGACGAGGCCGACGCGTGGCTGGCGGGCCGGGTGCCGGGGCTGCGGGCGGCCACGGCCGGCGAATACGCGGGGACGGGCCTGTGGGCGCGGCTGCCGCTCATCGACATGCCGGCCCATCTGCCGTGGCTGCGGGAGCGGTTCACGGCGGCGGGCGGTGTGGTCGAGACGCGTTCGGTGTCCTCCTTCGCGGAGGTGGACGCACCCGTCGTGGTCAACTGCACGGGTCTCGCCGCGCGGGAGCTCGTACCGGACCCCTCCGTGCGGCCCGTGCGCGGGCAGTTGGTCGTCGTGGAGAACCCGGGGATCGACACCTGGCTGGTCTCCACCGACGCGGCCGGGGAACACGCGTATCTGTTCCCGCAGCCGGGCGGACTCGTCCTCGGCGGTACCTCCGAGGAGGACGCGTGGTCGCTGGAGCCCGACCCCGAGACGGCCGAGGCGATCATCCGCCGCTGTGCGGCCCTCCGGCCGGAGGTCGCCGGGGCCCGGGTGCTGGGGCACCGGGTGGGACTGCGGCCCACCCGGCCGGCGGTCCGGCTGGAGCGTGACACCCTGCCGGACGGGCGGCTGCTGGTGCACAACTACGGCCACGGCGGCGCGGGCGTCACCGTGGCCTGGGGATGTGCGGACGAGGCGGCCCGGCTGGTCTCGGGCTGAGGTGAGGCGCGGGGTGAGGGGCGCGGGGAACTGCGCGACCGGCCACGTACGGTCCGCGATCGACGAACCACCCTGGCCACCCGGACCGATGCCCACAACTCCACGCGGGCGCGGGCCTGGAGCGGGGCACAGACGCACAGGCGTGGCGAGGGTGCGTGCCGGGCGCCGTGGGTGCTGTGCGGGACTTTCAGAACACCCCCTAGCTTGATCTTTAACCTGTGCGGCGGGGGCGGGGAGTGGTCGACTTCTTGTTCCGGGACGTGGTAGCCCTCGTTTTGCGGGGTGTGTGGACGTC
>NZ_JBHJPX010000029.1:0-50416 GCF_042262425.1 Streptomyces sp. NPDC056373 | reverse complement strand
CGTCGCCCTCGGCCTGGTGGGGGGGGGGGCCGCGGCGGGGGGGGGGGGGGGGGGCGGGGGGGGGGGGGCCGGGGGGGGGGGGGGGGGGGGCCCCGGGGGGGGGGCCGGGGCCCCCCGCCGGGCGGGACGTCACGACCGGTGGGTCAGCCCTTGATCGAGCACTTGTTGCCGCTCGCGGAGCTGAACAGCCCGATCACGTTGTTGCCGCAGACATTGGCGTCGATGTCGATCGGGATCTGGACGACGTTGCCGGACAGAACGCCGGGGCTGCCGACGGCTATCCCGACGGGGCCGTCGTTGGCGCTCGCCGTACCGGCGAAGGCGAACAGGGCGGCACAGGCCAGACCGGCTGCGGCAGTCACACGCGTACGCATGGAAAAGCTCCTGTCAGTCGCAGGGACACGTGGCTCCACCGTCACCCGGAGGTGGACCCCGCGACATCCATGGTCGTCCGAACGGGGTGCCCCGGCCCGGGCCGGGGCTCTCCGGATGCACGCCGCGCTCCCGCGGGGAATGGTGATATCGGACCGGTTTTTCAGCACCGGGGCCGCCCCAGCGATCCGGACCCTAGGAGCAGAGAACATGTCGATGTCAGAGCCCGCCGCATCCCGGCCGCCCGAGGACCGCGCCACCCCGGACCGCCTGCTCCACGCCCGCACCGGCACCGACGTGTCGCCGGAGGACCTGGTCCTCGCCTCGGGCCAGGACGTCAACCCGCGCACCCTCGAATGGGCCGAGCGCAAGCTGGCGGCGGAGGGACCCGCCGCCCTGGAGAAGCTGCTTCCCTAGCCGTCTCAGCCATCGGCATCCCGGCACGACCGCACGCCGGTGGACGGGTCACACGCCGCCGTCGTCGTCCTCCGGCAGCGCGCTGTCGTCCTCCACCACGTGCACGGCTGCCTCCTCCGCTCCGGCCGCCCCGCCGTCGATGCCGACGTCGGAGGCGACGGTCTCCTTCGTGGTGTCGGCGTGGGCGCCCTCGTCGGGGGCGACCAGACGGCCGGCGCGGGCGGTGCCCGCCTCGGGGTCCACCGGTTCGCCGTCGCTGTCGGGGCTGTCCCCCACGCCGTCCCCGGCGGGCTCGGCGGACACGTCGGGGAGCTCCTGGGCCAGCCGATCGTCGAGGCTCTCGCCCTCGTGCTGCTCGGCAGCGGTGGTGCCGCGCTTGGTGACGCCCAAGGGCTTCTCCGGCGGGGAGTAGCCCTCGTCGAGCGTGTCGTCGTACGTCCGTTCGTCGACGGCGTCCTGCAGGTCCAGCGGCGCGGCGTCCTCCTGCTCCTCGTTGGTACCGGTGGGCTGGTACGCGTCGTCCGCCATCGGTTCGGGGCGCATCGGTTCCGTGCCCATCACTCCTGCCTTCCTGTGTGCTGCTCGGCTCGTTCATCTCGCCTGTCCGTTCCGCGTTTCCCGTTACGCGGGCTCTAACCTCGGCGGACGTCCCCCGAAGCCGGAAGGGTGCCCGAACGTCGCACGGGCCAACAGGAGTTAAAACCGTGGGTGGGCGCGGACATTACCCACCGGTCAATCTTGAAAGCTCAATCAGTACGACTATCATCACTCGCACACACGGTGTGACCGGCTGCCGACGCGGCGGCAGCACGGTATCCGCCATCCCTTCTCATCGCCACCGGGGCCGAGGCCACCCTTTCCTCCGTCCGGCGGCGAGCTCCACCCCACCCCCCAACGCCGCCGGGACGGCCTGCCCGCATCCGGTCGCGCACAAGTGAAAGCAGCGCATCCATGAGCTACAGCAGGGGCAGAGGGCTGCAGGCGAATGTCCTCAGCACATTCGACACCGTGGTGATGGCGGTCGCGGGCAGCGCCCCGGCGTACTCGCTGGCAGCGACCACCGCCGTGCTGGTCGGCGCGGTGGGGCCGGCGAGTCCGGCCGCCCTGCTGTACTGCGCGATACCCATGCTGGGCATCGCGCTGGCGTTCAGCTACCTCGGCCGGATCGACGTCAACGCGGGCGCCAGTTACTCGTGGGTGGGGCGCACGCTCCACCCCTTCCTCGGCTTCATCAGCGGCTGGGCGCTGGTGATCTCGGCGACGATCTTCATGGTGGCCGGATCGCTGCCCGCCGGTTCGATGACGCTGGCGCTCTTCGACGAGGGTCTCGCGGACAACACCGCGCTGTCCACGGTGGTCGGCGCGGCCTGGTTCCTCGTCATGCTGGGCGTGGTGCTCGGCGGCGCCCGGCTCACGGTCCGCGCCCAGCTGATCATGTCAGGTGTCGAGCTGGCCGTCCTGGCGCTGTTCGCGGTCCTCGCCTTCTTCCACACCGGCAACGCCCGCGCCTTCGACTGGTCCTGGCTCGGCTTCTCGCACTTCGACGGCATGGCCGGCTTCGCCTCGGGCGCGCTCATCGCCGCGTTCTACTACTGGGGCTGGGACGTCACCAGCAACCTCAGCGAGGAGACCCGCAACAGCCGCCGTACGACGGGCCTCGCGGGCCTGATCGGGGTGGGCATCGTCTTCCTGCTGTTCGAGGTGTTCACCATCGCGGTGAACGTGATCCTCACCTCGAAGCAGATCGAGGAGAACGACGCGAACGTGCTGGCGGTGCTCGGCGAGGAGATCTGGCCCGGCTGGGGCGGCAAACTGCTCATCGTGGCCGTGATGCTGTCCACCATCGCCACCCTGGAGACGACGCTGATCCAGGTGACGCGCTCGCTGTTCGCGATGGGCCGGGACCGTACGATGCCGTCGGCGCTGGGCCGGGTGCACCGCCGGTGGAACACACCCTGGGTGGCCATCGTGGTGGTCGGGTCCGTGGCGCTGGTGATGTTCATCGCCTCCAACGCCCTGGGCTCGGTGGGCGACATCCTCTCCGACGCCATCTCGGCGATCGGCCTGCAGATCGCCGTCTACTACGGTCTCGCGGGACTCGCGGTGGTCGTCGCCTACCGCAAGATGCTGCTGAAGTCCCCGGCCAACTTCCTCTTCGGCGGCCTGTGGCCGCTGTGCGGCGCCCTGTTCATGTTCTGGGTGTTCGTGGAGTCGCTGGGCGAACTGAGCCGCGCCGCGATCTCGATCGGCATCGGCGGGCTCGCGATCGGGCTCATCCCGATGCTCTGGTACTGGAGGCAGGGCAGCGACTACTACCGTCCCGCGAAGCTGGACGCCTCACGCGCGGTCGAGACGGACTACGTCCCCGACGAACAGGACACGCACGCCCGTGTCCACGAGGGTCTGTCCACCGACTTCTGAGAGGGACCCGATGGCACGCGGTCTCAGACGCGGTTTCACTCCCGACTTCGACCCCGACTGCGGGGACACCGACCTCACCTCCGCCCGCCAGGACGTCGTGATCGGCCGCTGGCAGGGGCCGCGGGACCTGCTGGCCGCCACCGGCCGCGACTGGACGGCCCGGGGGCACCGCATACGGCAGCTCGCGCAGGTGTGCGCGGGCAGTTCGACGGTGGAGTCCTGGCTCTCGGCCGACGCCCACAGCGCCGACGCGCTGGTGCTGCGGGCGGCGACGGAGACCGCCCGCGCCTTCAACGTGGCCATCGCCGCGGGGCGGGGCGTGCCGATCGACCAGCACCGCGTGGACGCGGCGGTGCTGGCCTGCCTGACGGCGGCTGAGGCGCACCCGGAGGACCCGACGCCATGGGTGTCGCTGATCTCGGCGGCACGCCTGTACCCGAAGGGCGTGCGCCGGCAGGAACTGGGGCGCTGGTGGGACGAGTTGCACGGCCGGGATCCCTACAGCGTGGAGGGACATCTCCAGGTGCTCCACTACTACTCGGCGCGCTGGCACGGCACGCACGGCCTGATGTACGACTTCGCCCGGGACGCGGCCGGAGTGGCGCCGCCCGGCTGCCCGCTGCCCGTGCTGGTGCAGTACGCCCGGGTCGAGGAGTACCGCTTCGCCCTGGACGCGGCACAGGGCAGGAACTCCGCCGTGGGTCTCTCGCAGCACTGGAACCACGACGGTGCCTCGAGCGACCTGCGGCGAACCTGGCAGCGCTGGGTCATGGGCCGGACGCGGAGCGGTATCGCGCCCGGTGAACTGCGCGACTTCAACTACCTGGCCCACGCAGCCTGCTCCGCGGGCGCCACGGACATCGCGGGCGTTCTGCTGGGCATGCTGGGACCCCGCGCGACGCGCACGCCGTGGTCGTACACGGGGGATGCGGAGAAGCAGATCACCAAGTGGCGCAAGGAACTGCGGCTGGGGGCGTGAGGGCCGGCTGTATGTGCTCCCGGCCGGGAGGGTGTGATGGCTGAAAACGGCTGGTACGACGACGCCGACGTGATCAGGGAGGCCGCCCGCGCGCGTCGGGTCGCCCGGCTCGGTATGTCCGTGGTGACGGGGCTGTTCGGGGCGGTCGTGATCACGGCGGCCGCCCTCGTCCTCGGGGTGGTCCTCGTCGGCGCCCTGGCCCTCGCCTACGCCATGGCGGTCATGAACTGACGCCGCGCCCCCGCCCCGCCAGGTCCCCCGACCACTTCTCCTCGATGCGTCCGACCCTCCACACCACCAGTGCCACCACCCAGGTGGCGAGGAACAGGGCGACGACGACGTAGCCGAGGATGTTGAGGTCGAGGCCGGAGATGCGGTCCCAGAAGGGGCCGTGCAGGCCGAGGCGTTCGGCGAGGAGGCCGAGGAGTTCGACCGTGCCGATGAGGAGGGCCACGGCGACGGACAGGCCGGTGACGGTGAGGTTGTAGTAGACCTTGCGGACCGGCTCGGAGAAGGCCCAGCCGTAGGCGAAGTTCATGAACGAGCCGTCGATGGTGTCCAGGAGGCACATCCCCGCGGCGAACAGGACGGGCAGGCACAGGATCGCGTACCAGGGCAGTCCGGAGGCGGCGCCGGAGCCGGCCAGGACGAGCAGGGCGATCTCGGTGGCGGTGTCGAAGCCGAGGCCGAACAGCAGGCCCAGCGGGTACATGTGCCAGGGCTTGGAGACCGACTTCATGACGCGGCCCAGGAGCCGGTTCATGAAGCCGCGGTTGTTCAGCTGCTCCTCCAGGGCGGCCTCGTCGTAGCGGCCCGAGCGCATGGTGCGGCACACCTTCCAGATTCCGGCCAGGACGACCAGGTTGACGGCCGCGATGAGGTAGAGGAACGCGCCGGAGACGGTCGTGCCGATCAGGCCGGTGACGTCGTGCAGGGCGGAACCGTCGTCACGGACCGGCCCCGCCAGGGTCTTCACGCCGAGGGTGAGCAGGAAGGCCAGGGCGAAGACGACGCTGGAGTGGCCGAGGGAGAACCAGAAGCCCACGGACAGCGGCCGCTGCCCCTCCCCCATCAGCTTGCGGGTGGTGTTGTCGATGGCGGCGATGTGGTCGGCGTCGAAGGCGTGCCGCATGCCGAGCGTGTACGCGGTGACGCCGATGCCGACGCCGAAGGTCTGCGTGCCGATGGCGTGGTGTTCCGGGGCGACGACCGCCACGAGGGTGAACCAGCCGATCACGTGCAGGGCGAGGATGAAGGCCGCCATCCCCCCGGCCCTGGTCCACTCCCGCCGCGTCATGGAGGTGCGGACGCGGTGCCAGGCCGTGCGCTGGGCGGGGGCCGGGGCGGGGAGGCGCTGAGTGGACTCAGGGGCGGCCGTCATCGGGGGGAAGGTCTTTCTGTCGGACGGACGGCTGCGGTCAACAGCCTTGTGCCATCCTCGGGCACCTGCAAGTGATGTGCAGTAAAGCCCGCGACAGGTCTTGTCCATGGAACCCAAAACTCCGCCGGTCCGGCGCCGGACAGTCGGGGCGGCGCCGGGCAGCCGGGGCGGCCGGGTGTCACACCCCGGCGTTCGGTCCGTCCGGCCGGCTGTGGCGCTGCTCGACCGTCTCTCGGCTCAGCTCCTCCGTCTCCGTCTCGGCCAGCCGCTCGAAGCCGTCCTCGGTGATGACCGAGACGATCGGGTAGATGCGGCGGGTGAGGTCGGGGCCACCGGTCGCGGAGTCGTCGTCCGCCGCGTCGTACAGCGCCTGCAGGGCCGCCAGAGCCGCCTCGCGGCGGGACATGCCCGGGCGGTACAGCTTCTTCAGCGCGCCCCGGGCGTACGGCGATCCCGAGCCCTCGGCGTGGAAGCCGAACTTCTCGTAGCGGCCGCCGACGACGTCGAAGGAGAAGATCCGGCCCTGCTCCCCCTCGGGGGCCGCGGGATCGTAGCCGGCGAGCAGCGGAACGACGGCAAGGCCCTGCATGGCCTGGCCCAGGTTGTCGCGGATCATGGTGGCGAGCCGGGTCGCCTTCCCGGCGAGGGTCATGGGGATGCCCTCGATCTTCTCGAAGTGCGCCAGCTCGACCTGGTACAGCTTCACCATGTCCACCGCGAGCCCGACCGTGCCCGCGAAGGCGACCGCGCAGTGGTCGTCCGCGGGGTGCACCTTCTCCAGGTCTCGCTGGGCGATCAGGTTGCCCATCGTCGCCCGCCGGTCACCCGCGACGAGTACGCCGTCCCGGTAGGTCAGGGCCAGCACGGTCGTCCCGTGCGGGGCGCCCTCGGCGCGGACACCGTCCGGCAGGACCCGGCGGGTGCTCAGCAGCTCCGGGCGGTGGGCCGCCAGGAAGTCGGTGAAGGACGAGGAGCCCGGGGTGAAGAACTCCTCGCCCAGCCTGCCCTCGTGGTCGCCCGCCATGCCGTTCCCCCCTCGATCGTTGCCGTCGACCCGACTCCTACCTGAGCCGGGCGGGCGTGAAACGCGATCGGAGGTGTCAGTGGCCCGGTGCCACGCGGACGTCCAGGTCCGAGATCCGGTGGACGGGCCAGGACCGGGCGTAGCCGGGTGGCGTGGCGCCGGCCGGTGCCAGGTGGGCGACGGGGCGACGCTCCGCGGTGCGCAGGATGTCCGCCGCGGTGGTGTTCTCGTTGTTCCCGGACGTGGCGCCCGAGGAACAGCCGGTGTAGTAGCCGATCGGGATGGCCTCGCGGCCGGTGAGCAGACAGGGGGCGCGGACACCGAGCCGGTGCAGGGCGTCGGCGGTGCGGCCCCAGTCACGGCGGCTCTCGGTGTTGCGGGACACGGTGCCGTCCAGCACGGCGAACTGGACCGCGAGATGCCCGGCCAGGGCGAGCGCGACGACCGGGGCGGCCACCGGGCGCCAGGCTCCGCCCGGGACCCTCACCAGGTGCCACAGCGCCTCGGCGACCGGGATCGCGAGCAGCGCGTAGGCCGGCTGGAGGAAGCGGGGCGCGGCATAGCCGATCATGAAGAGATACGGCAGCGCCGCGGTGGCCGCACAGGCCAGCGGGACCAGGGTCCGCTCCAGGCGCCGGCCCCGTGCCGCGACGGCCAGTGCGATGCCGGCCAGGACGGGCAGGGCGAACCACCAGGCGGTGACCACGGGGCTGGGCATCGACCCGGTGCACGGCCGGCACAGGGTGCGTCCGCCCAGGCTGCGCAGCTGGTCGTCGACGGCGATCTGCCAGCCCAGTCCGCCCTGGATCCGGGAGGCCTCCGCCAGCCGCTCGCCCAGCCCGCCGTAGCTCGCGTACGCCTCGATCACCCACGGCACGGCGCCCGCCGCGAGACCCGCCACGAGCGCCAGGAGGAGGCGCCGCCGGCGGCGCACCAGGGCGAGGACGAGCAGCGGCAGGGCCACATGGACCGCGTCGGTGGGACGCATCCACGCCATGAGCGCGGCCCCGGCCGCCAGACCCCACAGGAGTCCCGGTGCGCAGCGCTCCGCCCGGGCCCGCAGGAAGCAGCCGACGACGGCCAGGGCGCCGATCGCGACCCAGTAGTTGGGCATGGCCTGCGGGCCGTAGAAGAGGGTCATCCACAGCGAGGCGAAGAAGGCACCGCCGACGGCCAGGACGCGGGCCGGAAACAGACCCCGCCAGGAACGCAGGGCCAGGTAGAGGGCGAGGCCGGACAGCAGGGCGAGGTAGACACGTAGCAGCGGGACGGACGACGACCAGGACGCGACGGGCGCCACCAGCAGCGAGACGCCGCGGGAGCGGGGGGCGCTGAAGAAGGCGGCGGGGTGGTGGGCGGTGACCTGGCTGACGTAGACGATCTCGTCCCAGCCGAGGCCCAGGACGGGCCGGACCAGGACGAGCTGCGCGAGGACGAAGACCGCGGCCAGGACGGCGAGGGGCCGGTTGCCGCGCGCCCCTGATGCGGCGCGCGGCCCGGCCGCCTGTTCGCGTCTTCGCCCGCGGACGAGGATGGCGTTCGCGCCATCAGGCATGTTCCGCCCCTTACCCCGATGATCGGAAAACACGATCAAGCTAACCCGCGGGGCGGGGAGGTGCAGGGCGGAACTCGGCCAAGTGCCTGACCCGTGGCGAGTGTCAGCGGACGTGCGGGGCGCGGTGCGGGGGCTGGTTCGGAGCCGGGCGGTGGGTCAGCTCGGGAATCGGCCGGGAGACAGGGGCGTCCTCGCTCACGGTGACCTCGGTGCCGTGGTGCCGGATGGTCAGGGGCATCCCGGCGTTCAGGGTGTAGGTGGCCTGGTCGGCGGTCAGTTCCACGCGCAGGCACCGGTCGAGGAAGCCCACCGTGAAGGCGAGCCGGCTGTACCGCTCGGGCAGGCGGGGCGCGAACCGCAGGGCGCCGTCGCTGCACCGCATGCCGCCGAAACCGGCGACCAGCGCCATCCAGGTGCCGGCCAGCGAGGCGATGTGCAGTCCGTCGCGGGTGTTGTGCTCCAGGTCGCCGAGGTCCATGAGCGCGGCCTCGGCCGTGTAGTCGCTCGCCAGGTCGAGGTGGCCGGAGCGGGCCGCCATGACGGCCTGGACGCAGGCCGACAGGGAGGAGTCGCGGACGGTCAGCGGCTCGTAGTAGGCGAAGTTGCGGGCGATCTGCTCCTCGTCGAAGTACTCCTCGAAGAAGGCGCCGCAGGTGTACATCGCCAGCACCAGGTCCGCCTGCTTGATGACCTGCTTGCGGTACAGGTCGAAGTAGGGGAAGTGCAGCATCAGGGGATACCGGTCGGGGCCGGTCCCCTCGAAGTCCCAGCGCTGGTAGCGGGTGAAGCCGGAGTGCTGCTCGTGCACGCGCAGTTCGTCGTTGTAGGGGACGTTCATGGCCTCGGCGGCGTCCCGCCAGGCGGCCGTCTCCTCGTCGTCCGCGCCGAGGCGCGCGGCCTCGTCGGGGTGGCGCTTGCACGCGTCGGCGGCGGCCAGCAGGTTCGCCCGGGCCATGAGGTTGGTGTAGGTGTTGTCGTCGGCGATGGCGCTGTACTCGTCCGGTCCGGTGACGCCGTCGATGTGGAAGACGCCCCGGTCGTCGTGGTGGCCGAGGGAGCGCCACAGGCGGGCGGTCTCCACCAGCAGCTCCACGCCGACCTCGCGTTCGAAGGTCTCGTCGCCGGTGACGGCCACGTAGCGCACGACGGCGTCGGCGATGTCGGCACCCACGTGGAAGGCCGCCGTGCCGGCCGGCCAGTAGGCGGAGCCCTCCGACCCCTCGATGGTCCGCCAGGGGAACGCGGCGCCGCGCAGGCCGAGTTGGGCGGCGCGCTCCCGGGCGGCGGGCAGCGTGTCGAGGCGCCAGCGCAGGGCCTCTGCGGCGGACTTGGGCGCGGTGTAGGTCAGCAGCGGCAGCACGAACGCCTCGGTGTCCCAGAAGGCGTGGCCGTCGTAGCCGGATCCGGTGAGTCCCTTGGCGGGGATGGCGCGCTGTTCGGCACGGGCGCCGGCCTGCAGGACGTGGAAGAGGGCGAAGCGGACGGCCTGCTGGATCTCCTCGTCGCCGTCGATCTCGACGTCGGCACGCGCCCAGAAGTCGTCCAGGTACGCCTTCTGGTCCTCCAGGAGTCCCTGCCAGCCGCTGTGCCCGGCCGCCGCCAGGGCCGCCTCCACCTGGTCGCTCATGGCGGGCCGGGAGCGGACGCCGGACCAGCCGTGCGCGACCAGCTTCTCCACGCGCAGCCGCTCCCCCGGCTCCAGGACGGAGGTGACGGTCAGCCGGGCCACGTCCACGTTGGACTCGCTGCTCGTGGTGGTCCGTTCGGGACCGGTGACGGTGTGGTCGGCGGCGACGGCGACCCTGAGGCCGCTGCGGCGGGTGCGGTGGACCAGGCGCAGCCTGCCGCCCTCGGCGAGGTCCTCCTCCGGCTCCAGCGGCGACTTCAGCGCCTTGGCGGCGCGCGGGTCTCCGTCCGGCTCGGGCAGGCTCTCGTTGGCGACGAGTTCCGACTGGACGACCACGCGGGTCCGGCTGTCGACGGGTTCCACCTCGTAGGCGACGCCGGCTATCGCGCGCTGGGTGAGGGACACCAGCCGGGTGGAGCGCACCCGGACGGTGGAACCGGCCGGTGAGGTCCATTCGCAGACCCGCTCCAGGACGCCCCGCCGCAGGTCGAGGGTCCGCTCATGGGTGACGAGCCGCCCGTAGCGCAGGTCGAACGGCTCGTCGTCGACCAGGAGCCGCAGCACCTTGCCGTTGGTGACGTTGATGGAGGTCTGGCCGGACTCGGGGTAGCCGTAGCCGGCCTCGGCGTACGGCAGCGGGTGCAGTTCGTGGACGCCGTTGAGGTAGGAGCCGGGCAGTCCGTGCGGTTCGCCCTCGTCGAGGTTGCCGCGCCATCCGACGTGCCCGTTGGACAGGGCGAACACGGACTCGCTCTGCGCCAGGACGTCGAGGTTGAGTTCCGTCTCGCGCACGGTCCAGGGCTCGACGTTGTACGCCCGCTGTGCGATCACTTCGTCTCTCCCAGTTCTGCGAGGTCCCGCACCACGATGTCGGCGCCGTGCCGGTACAGCGCGTCGGTCTGTCCCACCCGGTCGACTCCGACGACGTATCCGAAGCGCCCCGCGCGGCCCGCGTCCATGCCGGCCAGGGCGTCCTCGAAGACGGCCGCTTCAAAGGGCTGGACGCCGAGGTCCTCGGCGGCGGCCAGGAACGTGTCGGGGTGCGGCTTGCCGGGCAGTTCGCGCTCGGCGGCGACGACGCCGTCGATGCGGACGTCGAAGAAGTGCTCGGCGCCGATCGAGCGGAGCACGTCACGGCAGTTGGCGCTGGAGGAGACGATCGCGGTGCTGAGCCCGTGCGCGCGGACGGCCTCCAGATAGCGCAGGGTGCCGTCATAGGCCTCGACGCCGTCGGTGCGGATCTTCTCGAGGACCAGCTCGTTCTTGCGGTTGCCGAGTCCGTGCACGGTCTCGGCTCCGGGTGGGTCGTCGGGGTCGCCGTCGGGCAGGTCGATGCCGCGGGAGGCGAGGAAGGCGCGCACCCCGTCGGCGCGTGGCCGCCCGTCGACGTACTCGTCGTAGTCCGCCGCGTCGAACGGCCGGAAGTCCGCGCCGTCGCGTTCGCGCAGGAAGGCGTCGAACATCTCCTTCCACGCGGCCGCGTGCACGACGGCCGTCTTGGTGACGACGCCGTCGAGGTCGAACAGACAGGCATGGATGCTTTCGGGAAGACCGAGCTGCGTCATACAGGACCGGTTCCCCACCCGGAGATGTTCCAGTGAGTGGCGCACGCCACACGCGCGGGGGCGAGGGCGGACGCCCGGCGTTCGCATGCGGCCCCCGGGTGACAGACTCTCCCTGTGCCGCTCACCTTCGACGACCTCGCCCACCGCGCCCGGGCCCTCCCTCAGGGCGGCAGGCGCGCGATCCTCGGCATCGCGGGCAGCCCCGGCGCGGGCAAGTCGACCCTGGCGGAGCGCCTGGTGCGGGAATTGAACGGCACCGGTGACCCCTGGGTCGCGCACGTACCCATGGACGGCTTCCACCTCGCCGACGCCGAACTGGAGCGCCTCGGCCGCCGCTTCCGCAAGGGGGCACCCGACACGTTCGACGCGGCCGGGTACGCGGCCCTGCTGCGGCGGCTGCGCGACGAGCCCGGCGACGACGTCGTCTACGCACCCGGCTTCGAACGCGTCCTGGAGCAGCCGATCGCGGGGGCGATCCCGGTTCCCGCCACGGCCCGTCTGGTCGTCACCGAGGGCAACTACCTCCTCCTGCCCACCGGTGCCTGGCCCCGGATCCGCCCCCTCCTCGACGAGGTGTGGTTCTGCGAGCTGGCCGAGCGGGAACGCGTCCGCCGGCTGGTGGCCCGCCACGAGCGGTTCGGCAAGACGCACGAGGAGGCGACGGCCTGGGTGACACGCTCGGACGAGCCCAATGCCGATCTGGTCGCGGCGACCCGGGCGCGGGCGGACCTGGTGGTACCGGAATCGGCGATGCCGTGCGCGCGGGCCTGAGCACCCGTCAGGCGTCCGGGCCGGCGGCAGCGCCCGCGACGCTGAACCTCTCGCCCGCGTCGCCGGCGTGACGCGTCCCGGCAATGCCCGGTTCCGCGGGAGCGTCGCCCGCCGCGCCGACGGGACGCAGGCCCGGACGGACCGGGCGTACGGCAGGGGTCGCCGGCGTCAGCCGGCGGGTGCGGTCCGGCGGGCGCGCAGTGCGACGGTCAGTGTGTGCGGGCCGAGTCCGCCGATGTAGACGCGGTTCCCGGTCGTCGCGTCCGTGCCGCCCACCACGGTGTGGTCCTGCCCCGGGTCGTATTGCAGTACCTCGCTCCGGTCCGGCCCGGCCAGTGGTTCGCCTGCCTGGACGCCGGCCTCGATGTGGATCTCGTCGGCACCGGCCCGGTAGGTCATCGCCCCGGTCGTCAGGCACCAGCGGCCGTCGCCGATCGGTACGGCACCCTCCGGCACACCACCCGGCCGGAAGGTCAGTTCCAGGGCCCAGGGCACCCGTGGTCCGCTGATGTCGATGCGCAGGTCGGCACCGTCCTCCCGCAGGTCGACCTCGACGCGGGTCGTGTGGGAGACCTCGTCCCGAGGCCGGTCGGAGAAGGCCATCGCGGCCGAGAAGCGTCCCTCGTCGGCCACGCGGTAGGCGCCGTCGTCCCGGCGCAGGTCCGGTGGCAGCGGCCGGTAGTAGGCGGCCGTGAGGGTCTCGGTGAGCAGGTACCGGTGGTCGGCGGGCTGTTGCATCTCGGCGGCGCGGAACGGGCCCAGGTCGAAGAAGCCCCGCGAGAGGCGGACCGCGTCCAGGACCGCGTCGCCTGCGAACAGGCGCAGGAAGGTGGGGTTGCAGGCCAGGCCCGAGCGGATGCGCCGGTGCTCGGGCACGTCGGAGCCGCCGTACACCACTGTGTGCGCGGTGGCCGAGGCGCGTGCGGCCAGGCGTGCGGTGGTGAGGTACCGCTCACGCGGGAGGGTCTCCGCGGCCGGTGCCGGCAGCACGTGGCACAGCTCCGGGGTGAGGAGGGTCTCGGCGAGCAGGTCGGGGTCGTCGATGCCGCCCGCGGCCGCCAGCGTCGCCGCCCGGCCGAGGTCGCCCCGGCCGGTGCGGATCGCCAGCAGCCGGTAGTGCGGCAGGTAGGGCGCCAGCGGGAACGGGTGCTTCTGGTCCTGCCGGCGCGAGTGGACGGTCTCCACCGTGCCGTCCGGCATGATGAGGTCCAGGGTGGTGGTGAGGTTGCGTTCGACGGCGTCCAGCAGGTCGGTGCGGCCGAGGACACCGGCCAGCAGCAACAGCGAAGGGTTGGACACGTAGGCGGCGTAGTTGGCGCTGCGTTCCGAGTACAGGCCCTCCGCGTCGATGTCGACGCCCTCGGACAGCCACTCCTCGATGCGTTCGAGGAGCCGGTCGTCGGGGAACGACCGGTGCAGCCGGGCCAGCGCCGCGCACAGCTCCCAGCGGTGGTTCGGGGTGTGCACGCCACCGGTCAGGAGACTGCCGGAGGCGGCGCGGGCGATCTCGGCGAGCGCGGCCGTGACATCGCGCAGTTCCGGCCCGGCGCCGGCGGCCAGCACGTGCGCGTCGCACACGTCGTTGACGGTGAACGCGGAGTCCGGCGGGGACTGCACGTTGTCGCCGCCGGCGAAGAGGCCGGTGGCCGTCTGCGCGGCACTCAGGGCGCGGAGGTGGGTCGTCACGGCGGCGACGGCCTGCCCGCTGCCGTGCAGTGCCGAGTCCGGGGACCGGTATGCCGCGATCAGCGTCTTCACCCGGCGGGCCAGAGCCCGGTGGGCCACGCCGGCGGGTTCCTCGTGGGAGGCGGCCACCAGCGGGGCGGCCATCCGGTCGGCGGCGGCGGCCACCGCGCGGACGAACTCGTGGTCGAGCGGGGTGGGCAAGATCAGTCCTTCAGTCCGGCGTTGATGTCGGCGCCCATGACGTAGCGCTGGAAGACCAGGAAGATGGCGATCAGGGGGATCATGGAGATGACCGACGCGCCGAGCAGGACCGACCAGTTGATGTTCTGCGCGCCGACGATGCTCTGGATGCCGATCTGCACGGTGAACTTGTTGGGGTCGTTGAGCATCAGCAGCGGCCAGATGTAGTCGTTCCACCGCCACTGGAAGGACAGGATGGCGAGGGTCAGCATGATGGGCCGGGAGAGCGGCATCATGATCCGCGCGAAGATGGCCAGTTCGCGGGCACCGTCGATGCGGGCGGCTTCCACGAGTTCGTCGGGCACCGTCAGGAAGAACTGGCGGAACATGAAGCATCCGGTCGCCGTGAGCACGGCCGGGAGGATGATGCCGGCGAACGAGTTGTAGAGGCCGAGGTTGCGGACCACCAGGAACTCGGGGGCGAGCATGACCTCACCCGGCAGCATCGTGGTGGCCAGGATGCAGAGGAAGAAGGCCTTGAGCCACCTGTTGTCGTACTTGGCGAGCGCGTATCCCGTGCAGCAGCTGACACCCACCGTGAGGATCGTCGTGATCACGCACACGATGGCCGTGTTGATGAAGTACTGGGAGAAGTTGGCACTGTCCCACGCCGCCTCGAAACCCGACAGGGTGGGGTTGCGCGGGACGAGGGTCAGCGGATAGGAGAACAGGTCGCTGGCCGGCTTGAAGGAGCTGAGGATGAACCACAGCACCGGCAGCCCGTAGAGGCAGGCCAGGATCCACAGCAGTGTGGTCGCGGACACCGCCCGCCGGAGGCCACCGCTGCCCGGGGTGCCGGGCCGCTTCTTGGACACGGCTCGCTTGGCATCGGCGTCGAGCGGGCGGGGCATGTCTGTGGTTGTCATCGGTTCTCCACCCGCCGGTTGACGATCAGCTGGATGATCGCGACGGCCATCAGGATGAGCATGAGCACGAACGACGCGGCGCTCGCGTAGCCGATCTGGCCCCGTTTGAAGCCGGTCTCGTAGATGTACTGGACGAGCAGGTTGTTGGAGGTACCGGGGCCGCCGTTGTTGAGGGCGACGAACACCGGGTATTCCTTCATCGCGTTGATCGTGTTGAGCAGGATGACGATGAACGAGGTGGGCGCGATGCTCGGCAGCGTGATGCTGATGAACTTGCGCCACGGACCGGCGCCGTCGAGCTCGGCCGCCTCGTAGTACGACACCGGGACGTTCTTGATCGCCGCGATGAACAGCAGCATCGTGAAACCCGTCCACGCCCAGGCTGCCGCCATCACCACCACCAGCAGCGACAGGTCCGCGTTCGACTGCCACGGTACGGCGCCCCCGCCGAGCTTCTCGATGACGTAGTTGACCAGTCCGAAGTTCTCACCGAACAGCCACCGCCACAGGACGCCGACGACGATGGGCGACAGCAGCCACGGGATGAAGAAGATGACGCGGGCGACCGACGCGCCCTTGGCGTGCTTGTTCACCACCAGGTTGGCGGCGAGCAGCGAGAGCGCGAAGTTCAGCGGGACGAAGAGGACGGTGTACAGCAGCGTCCGGGTCAGCGCGTCGTAGAACGTGGAGTCCCCGAACAGGTTGTGGTAGTTGTCCAGTCCGATCCACTGGAACACCCCCACGCCCGTGTAGTTCGTGAAGGAGTAGAGGAGCCCGATCACCGCCGGCCAGACGAAGAACAGCGCGAAGAGCACGACGTTGGCCGCGATGAGGACGAGGGGCGCAAGGGTGTACTTACTGCGTCTCCTGGGCGGGCTCACGGACACGTCCGAGGCGCTTTTTGTCATCTTCCTGACTCCGTGCTGGTGGAAGGGATTGCAGGTGGGCTCACGCCATGAGCCCGGGATCACGGGGCGCGTCCAGGGCCGGGCGGCGGTGTCTCACCCCCGCCGCCCGGCCCCGCGGCCTACGATCCGCCGCCGACCTGCTGGTTGTAGCCGGCCACGATGTTCTCCAGGGCCTTGTCGGGCGACTGCTGGCCGTTGATCGCCTTGCCGAGCTCCGTCTTCGTCGGGTCCTCGGTGAGGCTCTTGCCCTTCAGCACCCACTGCGTCTGCGCGCCGTTGAAGTAGCCGGAGATCGGGGCGTAGAGCGGGATCGACTCGTTGTACAGCTTGAACGCCGCCTGCGCCGCCTCGGACTTGAAGGGGTACTTCGGGTTCAGGCCGCTCTCGACCGGCAGGAATCCGGAGGCCTCGCACAGCACGCGGTAGTTGTCCGGCTCGTAGATCCAGGACAGGAACTTCTTCGTGGCGGTGGCCGCGTCACCGTTGTTGTTGAAGCCGACCATCAAGCCGCCGCTGTTGACGTCGCTGGCCTGCACCGGCTGGGCGGGAGTGGGGACGCTGGCCCAGTCGAACTTCTTGATGCTCTCGGAGAAGGCGGCGACCTGCCACACACCGGACCAGTAGGCGACCACGTCACCGCTCTGGAACATGGCGGACGGATCGGCGCCGCTGGTCCACACCGACTTCGGCATGGTCTTGTTGTCGTTCCATCCGACGAAGGTGTTCACGGCCTTCTTGGTCGCCGCGTCCACCGAGAACTTGCCGGAGGAGTCCGCGTGGACGTACTTCCCGCCCATCTCGTAGACCATGGCGCGCAGCCGGGACGGCGACTGGTCGAAGGTCAGGGAGTACTTGGCTCCGGTCTTCTCACGGACCTTGTTCGCCGCCTTGATGAACTCGGTCCAGGTCCAGGTCTTCTGCGGCGAGGTCGGGAAGGAGACGCCGGCCTTCTTGAACAGCGACTTGTTGATGAACAGGCCCGACGCGGTGACGTCCGAGGGGATGGACAGCACCTTCCCGGACGAGTCCTTGGCGAGGAAGTTGGCGTTGATCTTGTTGCTCTTCTTGCCGGCGATGGAGCTGAGGTCGATCAGCTTGCTCGACCAGATCGGGTCCAGCGCCGGCACGGCCGCCACGTCGGGCAGGGAGTTCGCCTGAGCGGCGTTGTGCAACTTCGTCGGGTACCCGTCGTAGGGGATGTTGACGAGCTTGACGGTGACGCCCGTGTCCTTCTTGTACTGCGACACCATCTTCTTCCAGCCCGCGTCCTGCCCCGGAACCGTGGAGATCCAGAACGTCAGCGACTTGGAGGTACCGCCCGAGTCGGAGCCCGACCCGCAGGCGGAGAGCAGAAGAGCACCTGCCGTGGCCACGGCAGCGAGGGGAACCACACGGCGTATACCGCCGCGGCCGAGTCGGCGGGAGCGCCGCACACCCACACTGGTCATTTTCGATCCCTTTTCGTCGTACTGGACGGAGCACGGCGCCAGCCGAGGCGGCACGGGTGCATTTTGCAGGAAATTTCGCTTTCCGGGGGCACGGCCTCGCCCGGCCGCATCGCCCTGACGGGTGGGGTCCCCGGCCATCACGGCCGATGTCGCACAAGCACGCCCTCGTGCGGCTGCCGTACTTCGCGTACGGTCGGGAGGCTCACCCGGAGTCGGCGTCCCGGCCGACTCAGAAAGCGCTTGTCCGGACATTGGCACGGCGAGTCGGAAGCCGTCAATCCTTCGCCCCGGCGACCTCGGTCACGGTTTGGACTCCTCTCGAAACCGCGAGCCTGGCGGCACCCACGACGGTGCCGAGATCGCCGACCGTGCTGCTGACGACCTCGGTGGGCCAGCTCAGCCGGGCGAGCTCGGCCCGGACACCGTGCAGGAGCTGCGGGAACGCCCCGGTGCTGCCCCCGAGCACGACCAGGCCCGGGTCCAGTACCGCGGTCACGGCGGCGGCCAGCCGGCCCACGTCCACGGCATGGCGGTCGACCACGGCGCGGGCGGCGGCGCGGCCCTGTCCGGCGAAGGCGAAAAGCTCCTCGGCGGTGCGGGGGCAGGGCCCGTCGGTGTCCGGCCAGGCCTCGGCCGCGCGCCGCAGCAGCGAGCGCGAGCCGATGTACTCCTCCAGGGCCTCGTGGCGGGGCTCGCGGCCGTCGTCCCACGGGTAGGGAATCCGGGCCAGCTCACCGGCGGCGCCGTTCGCTCCGCGCAGCACCTGGCCGCCGACGACGATGCCGAGGCCGATACCGACGCCGATCCGCAGGTAGCCGAAGATGTTGCGGCCCCGTGCGGCACCCTCGTGCAGCTCGGCGAGGGCGGCGCAGTTGACGTTGTTCTCCAGGTGGACGGGGACGCCCGGCGGCAGCGCGACGGTCACGGCGTCGAAGACGGGACCGGCCTTGGCGGTCGCCGGACGCATGCCGCTGCCCTCCTTGCGCGGCGCGGTGACGTCACCGACGGCGACGACGATGGTCCGCAGCGGAGCGTCGGCGGGCAGCGCGTCGAGCGCCTCGCGCACGACGTCGGCTGCGCCCTCGCGGGACCCGGTGGCCTCGGCGAGCAGCGTGCCGTCCAGGGCGCAGCCGCGGACCCTGGTGAGGGCGGGGCCGAGGTCGACGGCGAGCACGGCCCCCGCGGCCGGCCCGAGACGGTAGACGGCGGCGTTGCGCCCCGTGCCGCTGGAGGCGGTGCCGGAGTGGGCGGCGAGCCCGACGCTCTCCAGTTCCGCGACGGCGGACGACACCGTCGGCTTGGACAGGCCCGCCAGGCTCGCGAGCTGCGGCCGGGTCGCGCGGCCGGCCCCGGCCAGCACCGCGAACACCGCGCCCGCGCTCTCGGTCAGTCGGGGGGCTCTTGCCAGGTCATGTTCCAACAGTTACCCCACACAGGTCATGGGCCGCTCTCCCCGGGCGATCGGCTTCGCGAACGGGTCCGTGGGATGCGGCGATGGGATTCCTCTTGACGCACTGTACTTCGTTAGTTAACTTCCTAACGAACATCACGGTACTCGCCTGCCGTGGCTCCGCCAGAGGCCCGTCCCGGGGCTTCCAGAGTTGTCAACTGCCCTTCTCTCAGGCACGGTTCGCCCGCCGTCACAGCACTGCGCACCGACGAAAGAGGATCCGTGCAGGACTCCACCTCCGCCGGCACTCTCGTGCTCGGCATCGACGTGGGCGGCACCAAGACGCACCTCCGCGCCCTCGCGGGGGACCACCGCGTCGTCGATCACGTCCGTTCGAGCGCCGGCTGGCGGCCGCACGACCCCGCGGCCGCGGCCGGCTGGCTGACCGGCCTGGTCCGCGAGACCCTGCCGGCCGGCGCCGCGCCCTCGGCTCTCGCCGTGGGCGCGCACGCCTGCGAGACACCCCGCCAGTGCGAGCGGATCCGCGCCGCCCTGGAGAGTGCCTTCGGCGTGCCCGCGCTGGTCATGGGTGACGCGGAGCTTCTCGTCCCCGCCGCCGGTCTGGACAAGGGGGTCGGTCTGGTGGCCGGCACCGGGTCCGTCGCCGTGGGGCGGCTGCCCGACGGCACCACGGTCCAGGTGGGCGGCTGGGGCGCCGTGCTCGGCGACGAGGGCGGCGCCGCCGGTCTCGTCCGGGAGGCGGCCCGTGCCGCCTGGGCGGCGCACGACCGGGGCGAGGAACCCGACGAGCTGGCGGTCGGCCTCGTGGCCTCGCTGGGCGTGCCGGAGGTACCTGCGCTGGGCGCGGCTCTGGAGAGCGCCACCGACGTCTCCGCCGAGTGGGGCCGGCACGCTCCCGTCGTCTTCACCGCCGCCGAGGCGGGCTCGACGCTCGCCCGTGCCGTGATCGCCGAGGCGGGCCGCTCCCTCGCCGCACTCGTCGCCCGGCTCGCCGCGCGCGGGGCCGTCGTCGACGACGTGGTGGTCGCGGGCGGCACCGTGCTGTCCCAGCCCGCGCTCTACGACGCCCTCACCGCGGCCCTCGCCGGCACCGTGCCCGCGGCCCGAACCAGGCCGCTGCGGGAGCCGCCCGTGGAGGGCGCGGTGGCACTGGCTCGATCACTGCTGTGACGTGCCGGGGCTCGTGCCTCCTCGTTCACCCGCGGGACATCTCCCGGCCGCAGCGCCCTCGCCGTCGGGACACAGCCCGGCCGTAGTTCTTCTCTCGTAGGCACCACCTGACACACGGGACACTCAACTCCCCTTCGTATCAGGCAAGATCGCACGATCGCACCCGGCCGCAGGGCCGCAGAACTGAAGAGAGGCACACCCATGCCGTCATCCGCCGGGCACCACAGCGCCGCCACCCTGAACCGGAGGGGTTTCCTCAGAACCTCTCTGGGCGGCTCGGCCGCGCTGGTCGCCGCGCCGGCCTTCGTCAGCTGGCTGGGCGCAGCGGACGCCAAGGCCGCCACCGCACCCGCCGCGTTCGTCGACGACTACAAGACCAACATCCTGGCGAACCAGACGCCCGAGACCAACGCGGTCGTCCGGGCCCTGGGGGGCTTCGCCCGCGTCTGGAAGACCGGCGGCGCCTGGAACACCGGCACCCCGCTCATGGCGGACATCCTGCGCGCCAACGTGCGCTACTGCGAGCGGATCACCACCGAGCGCACCGTCGCGGAGGCGAAGCAGGCCTTCATCATCGACCGGCAGCACCAGAGCTACTCGATGATCGACGGTCTGGGCCCGCTCGCCTCGCTGTACAAGACGGGGGCCAGGGCGGTCACGTCGATCACCGGCGCCCCGGACGGCACACCACCGGCCAAGATCGACGACGCCGTGCCCGCCGACGCCCCGGCGGGCTCCGCGCTGGGCGCCGGCTCGTACGACTCCGAACTGGGCCAGGTGGCCCGGCTGGTGGACACCCTGCGCGGCAACTGGGCGTCCGGCAACCCCGCCAAGTTCGCCTATCTGTACCCGCGGCCGTGGCGGATGAACGAGGACAGCGAGGTCGTCGACACCGGCAGGAAGGACGAGTTCGGCTTCCCGGTGTACGAGTCGAAGGTCGTGGTCGCGCCGCAGCTGCTGCGCCAGCGCAGTGACAAGCCGGCCGAGGACGGTGGTTTCCCCAGCGGCCACACCAACGCCCTGCACCTGGCCTCGCTGGCCTACGCGTACGCGGTTCCCGAGCGTTTCCAGGAGCTGGTGACGCGCGCCCTGGAACTGGCCCACACCCGGATCGTCGCCGGCATGCACTCCCCCGTCGATGTGCTCGGCGGCCGGATCATGGCCACCGCGCTGGCCGCCGCGACCCTGGCGGACCCGGCCAACTCCGGGATCAAGGCGGCGGCCCGCGCCCAGGCCCTGGCCTACTTCACGGAGAAGACCGGCACGACCGCCGACTCCCTGTACGCGTACGCGCACTCCGCGGACACCGGCACCGACCCCTACGCCGACCGGGAGACCAACGCCCGCGCGGTCCGGCCCCGGCTGACGTACATCCTGCCCCGCCGCGGCCGCAAGGACCCGCTCACGGTGCCGAAGGGTGCGGAGGTGCTGCTGGAGACGCGGCTGCCGTACCTGACCGCGGCCCAGCGGCGCGAGGTGCTGCGGTCGACCGCGCTGCCGTCGGGGTACGTCCTGCTGGACGGGTTCGAGCAGTGGGGGCGGCTGAACCTGTTCGCCGCGGCGGACGGTTACGGTGCCTTCGAGCGGGACGTGGTCGTGACGCTGGACGCGTCGGCCGGGGGCTTCCACGCGGCCGACAGCTGGCGCAACGACATCGAGGGCGACGGCGGCCTGACCAAGCGCGGTTCGGGCACGCTCACCCTGACGGGACACAACTGCTACCACGGCGACACCGCCGTCGAGGCCGGCACCCTGGTCGCCGCCTCGCCGGGCGCACTCGGCGAGGGCGACGTGCACGTCACGGGCGGCACGCTGCGTGTGGACAAGGTCGTGCGGGTGCGTGGCTCGTACGTCCAGGAGGGCGAGTCGACACTGGAGCTGCCGCTGCGCCGCAACCACGGCGCGGCCCTGGCGGTGAGCCGTCGGGTTCTGCTGGGCCGGGGCAGTGTGCTGTCCTTGCGGCTCGACGCCGAGCGGCCGCCGGCCGCGGGGACGACCGTTGCCGTCCTGTCGGCTTCGCAGCTGCGCGGCCGGTTCGACCGTGTGGAGCTGGACTCGGCGTCGCTGCGGGCCGTGCCCGTGTACACGGCTGACGGTCTGTCGGTGCGACTCGTGCGGCGGTAGCGCTTTCTTGGGCGGGGGCTGATGCAGAGTGGGGCCATGAAGGACCTCTGGATCGCTCCCGCCGTTCCGCGGCCCGTGTCGCTGTCGCCCCCGGCACGGGCCGGCACCGCACCGGAGCCGGGCAGACGGTGGCCGGTGGCCCTGCTCGTGGTCGTGCTGCTCGCCCAGATGGCCTTCGCGATGGTCACGACCGCCGTGCGGCAGACCCCGACCATCGACGAGCCGGTGTACGTGGGGGCTGCGGCGGAGTACGTGCACGAGCACCGGCTGCGGCACAACCCCGAGCATCCGCCGCTCGGCAAGCTGATCATCGGCGCGGGGGTCGCCCTCGCGGATCCGCACATCGACGCCGCCTTCGCCGGGGACCAGGGGCAGTTGGGCCGCGACCTGCTGTACGAGTCGGGCAACGATCCCTGGCGCCTGATGCTGTGGGCCCGCCTTCCGATGATCGCGCTGACCCTGTCGTTCGCTCTGGTGGTGTTCGCCTTCGCCCGTGAACTGGCCGGGACCGTGGCAGGGTTGGCCGCCCTCGCGCTGTACTGCTTCTCCCCCGACGTCATCGCCCACGGCTCGCTCGCCACCCTGGACGTGCCGTCCGCCGGGTTCGCGCTGACCTCCGCGTGGCTGGTGTGGCGGGCGCGCCGCAGACCACGGCTGTACGTGCCGCTCGCGGGGGTCGCGCTCGGCGCGGCGCTCGCCACGAAGATGAGCACGCTGCCCGCCGTGCCGGTGGTGATGGCGCTGGCCGCGCTGTCCGTGTGGCGGGCGTCGGGGAGAAGCCGGCGCCGGGCCGTGGTGGCGGCGTCAGGTGTGGCCCTGGTCGCGGTCGCCGTCGTGTGGGTCACCTATCTGATGGTCGATCCCCGGCTGCGCTGGGTCGCGGAGCAGCACGTGCCGGTGGTGCACGGGCTGCGGGGCCTGCTGGTGGAGACGATGCCGTTCCCGGAGGCCTACCGGGACGGGATGCGCCTGCAGTTCGGGCTGGAGAACAGGCCCTGGCAGGGGTTTCTGTTCGGGCGGCTGTACGACGGCTCGCTCTGGTACTACCTGCCGGCCGCGCTGCTGGTGAAGACGCCGCTGGGGATGCTCGCGCTGTGGGCCGGGGGCGTTGCGGCCGTCGTCGGTGTCCGGCGGCTGCGGCCTGCCGCCCCCTATGTACTGGCCGCTCCCCTGGTGCTGTTGGCCGCCGCCATGCACGGGGCGCGGGACTTCGGGACGCGGTACGCCGTGTTCCTGCCGCTGTTCCTCGCGGTGGCGGCGGGGTGCACGCTGGTGGTGAGGCGGCGGTGGGTGTCCGTCGGGGTGGCGGTGCTGGTGGCGTTCACCGCGGTCGGTTCGGTGCGGACGTACCCCTTCTATCTGCCGTACTCCAACGAGGCGTTCGGCGGGCCGGGCCGGACCCGGGAGTGGCTGCACGACTCGAACGTGGACTGGGGGCAGGACCTCGGGCGGCTCGCGGACCGGCTGCGGGAGCGGTATCCGGGTGAGCGGGTGTGGCTGGTGTACAAGGGCGGTGGAGTGCCGTCCGCCTACGGCATCGAGGCGTCGGATCCCCGGCGGGTGCCGGTCCGTGAGGTGCGAGGGCTGCTGGCCGTGTCGGACTCGGCGGCCGCGAAGGCCACGGGGCGGCTGGCCGAGTTGATCGGCTCCAGCCGCCCCGTCGACGATGTCGGGCACTCGATCACGCTGTACCGCCGCTGAGTGGCAGGGCAGGCACGGGTCAGTGGGTCGCGTAGAAGAACCCGTCCGCGCTCACGTGCTGCATGACCCTGCTCGCCACCCGGTAGCGGCCGTTGGGCACCTCGGGGCACTTCGCCACGTGGACCGCGAGCGGGCCGGCGAACTCGTAACCGCGGCGTTCCGCGTGCCGGGACAGGCTGTCGGTGAGGGCCTGGCCCACGTCGGTGCCGGTGCGGGTCAGATGGTCGTGCACGTCGTCGGGGAGCTCCACGTCGTAGGCGTTGGGGACCATGACGCGGCCCTCACGGCACACGACGGCGTTGTCGTCGCACTCGCGCCGCAGGGCGTCGAGGACCTCGACCGGTTCCTTGTCGAGGAGCCGCGCCCACAGCGCGTCCCAGCGGTTCTCCAGGGTCTGTTCCAGCGCACTCAGCGCACTCATGCCGTCTCTCCTGCCGGAAGCGTCGTAGGTGGGTCGGGGTGCGGGGACGTCCCTAGCGGTCGTCGAAGTCGTCGGGGCGCACCTCGGCCTCCTCCAGGGCCTCGCGCATCGTGCGGCCCGTGGCGCCCGGCGGGCGCGTGCGGTTGCCGTCGTGCCGTTCCAGCAGTTCGTCGGTGGTCTCCGTCTTGGGCCGGTTCCCCTCGGGGACGGTCATGTCGTCGGCTCCTCACTTCGGTCGCGTGCGGCGGCGGGTTCCCGCCCGGCGTACGGGTAACCCCCTGCCGGGCAGCTCATGCTGCTCGGAGAAGCCCTGGTCACCATGTGCGTGAGCTATGTTGAACGTCCGTGGGAGACGAAGGAGGCGCACCGGTGCCATCGCCGCAGCAGGCACGCGCACAGGCATCCGCGATCACCTCGGGGAAGGCCGGCCCCGAAGCGGAGGTTTCCCCGTCTGCCCAGCTCAGGGCGCTCTTCGACCGTCCCCGGCTGTCCCCGGGACAGCGGCGCATCGCGCAGTACCTGATCGAGCACATCACCGAGGCGGCGTTCTTGTCGATCACGGATCTCGCGGACCGCGTCGGCGTCAGTCAGCCCTCGGTGACGCGGTTCGCGTCGGCGGTCGGCTTCAGCGGTTACCCCGCGCTGCGGGAGAAGCTGCAGTCGATCGCGCTGGGCACCCTCGCGGTCGGCCCGGCCGAGGAGACGCACGGCAACGAACTGCAGGCGGCGGTGGACGCCGAGATCGAGAACCTGGAGAACCTGCGGCGGGATCTGGCCGACCCGGGCGTGGTCATCGACGTCGGCCGCAAGCTCTCGTCGTCGGCCCCCCTGACGGTCCTCGGGCTGCGCATCTCCGTCTCGCTCGCCGAGTACTTCGCCTACGCCGCCCGCCGGATCCATCCGGACGTTCGCCTCGTGACCCGGGGCGGCAGCGTCGCCTACGACGCGCTGCTGCAGTCGCGAGAGGCGGGCGGGACGTGGGTGCTGGCCTTCTCCATGCCACGGCACGCCCAGGAGACGTTGACGGCCGTGCGGGTCGCGCGGGGTGCCGGGCTCAAGGTCGCCCTGATCACCGATCTGGCGCTCGGGCCGCTCGCGGACGAGGCCGACGTCGTCTTCGCCATCGGGACGGGGTCGCGACTGGTGTTCGACTCCTACGCGGCCCCCGGCGTGATGTGCTCGGCGCTGCTCCAGGCCATGACGGACGCGGATCCGGAGCGGACGCAGGCGCGGCTGGAGGAGTACGAGCAGGTCGCCGACGAGCACCAGTTCTTCCTCAAGGACTGAGCGGCGCCCCTGGATCCCACAAGGGGACCATCCGCAACAAAGCACGCATGAATGTTTTCATGCACCTTGCAAACCGGATGGCATATATAAATACTGCTCACGGATCGCGACCCGGCCGGTTCCGGATCCGTTCCGCACCCGTGGAGCCGGGTCCTACCCACTCCGGGTCCCGGGTGTCCGTGGCGGCCCCGGTCATCCCCTAGGCCGGGGCCGCCCCGACCCGTCGTCCACCCATACGACGCCGCACACCCGGAAGCGATGATCATGCAACTGACGACCACGCGCATCAGCCCCGACTGGCCCTGCCAGGTCAAGACGCCCGGGAGCTACGACTGGGAGCGCTCGGCGGCCAAGTGGCTGCGCGAACTGGTGCCCACGCGCTACGCCGGCTACCCCGTGTTCATCCGCCACCCCGTCCTCCTCGCCCGGCACGCCCACATCCAGGTCCAGAACGAGATCCGGGTCGCCCGCACCGCCCTGCAGACCGCCCGCGCCGACCTGCCCGGACTGGGCCTGCACGAGGGGGTCATCGAGCACACGATCAAGCTGTACGCGGCCGAGGTCATGCAGCTCCAGCACATCGCGCGCAGCGTCCGGGCGGTCACCCAGGCCCTGGTGGAGGCGAACCGCCAGCCGTGAGCCGCCGGGCATGACCGGCGCCTCGCGTGGCACACGTGGGGGAATGAGCACCACGAGAGCCCGGCGCGGTGAGCCGGTGACCACGGTCCTGACCTGGCAGGTGCGCCCCGGCCGGGAGCAGCGGTTCGAGGAGTGGACGCACGGCATCACCCGCTGCGCGAGACAGTTCCCCGGCAACGAGGGCGTCTCCTGGCTGACCCCCGAGGACGGCCACCGCTACCACGCGGTGCTGCGCTGGTCCGATCAGCACCGGCTCGCCGCCTGGCTGGAGTCCGAGGAGCGTGCGCGCTGGCACCGGCGGATCGAGGACGTGGCCACCGAGATCAGCAGCGAGCGCCAGTCGACGAGCGGGATGGAGACCTGGTTCAGCCTGCCGGGCACCACCGTGCAGGCCCCGCCCCGCTGGAAGATGGTCCTCACCACCTTCCTCGGCGCCTACCCCTTCACCCTGCTCATCCAGTGGCTGGTGACACCTCACACCACCGGCTGGCCGCTGCCCCTGCGGGCCGCCGTCTTCCCGCTGGTGCTGCTGCCGCTTCTGACGTACCTGGTGATGCCGCGGCTCAGCCGGCTGCTGCGGCTGTGGCTGTATCCGCGCGACGGGAACTGAGCGGTTCCCCGCGAGGCGGATGTGGCTTGAGGGGCCACGGAGGCGGACGAGCGGTCCGTGCGCACAAGGCGGTCTGCGAACCCGGCCAGGTGTGCAATGCTCAACGCGTGACGAGCGAGCCCGTGACGCCGGCGCAGTCCGGTGCCGCACCGGACCTGGTCGAACTGGCCAAGATCGTCGCCCGGCAGCGCGCCGAGATGGACCGGCTGCGCGACCAGGCGGCCGTCTCCGCTGTCGTGGAACGGGCCAAGGGCGCGGTGATGGCGCTGACCGGCTGCTCCGCGGACGCGGCGGGTGAGCAGCTGCTCCAGCGGGCCAAGTCCGCCCGTCACACCCTTCTGGAGGAGTGCTGGACCACCCTCGGCACACTCGCGCCCATGCCGCCCGGCCCGGGCAGGGCGAGCGGAACCCACGGCGCCGAGGCGCCCGGCTGGGCGGAGGCCGTGGAGCAGGCGCAGGTGCCGGACGACGTCGCCGCCGCCCTGGCCCGCCTCGGCCAGGCCCTCGTTCGGGTGATGACACCGCACGACCTCGCCCGGTGCCTGCTCGAGCACCTCGGCCCCGACCTGTCGGCGGACGCCGTCCTGATCTACGCCCGCAGGCCCGCCGGCGGCCTGGGACTGATCGGGCACGCGGGGATCGACGACGAACTGGCGGCCCAGTGGTGCCAGGTGCCGCCGCTGAGCAGGATGGCGGCGCTGGACGCGCTGCGGGCGGGTGAGCCGCGCTGGCTGGAGGACTTCGCGGCGGACCAGCGGCGGTACCTGCTCATCGGGGACCCTCCCGACCGGTGGCGCTCCCGGGCCTGGCTGCCCGTGCTCGCCGCGGGCTCCGCCGAGGTCTGCATCGGTGTGCTGCGGGGCCGTGCCGGGGCGTTCACGCCGCGCGACCGCGCCCACCTGCTGGGCGTCACCCGGCTGTGCGCCGGCCGGCTGCGCGACTTCGAGATCCCGCCCGAGCGCGACGCCGACGCCGCCACGGACGCGGTGCAGGCGCTGTTCGAGGCGCTGCCGGTGGCGGCCATGCTGCTCACGCCGCTGCGGGCCGCGACGGGCGAGACCGAGGACTTCCGGGTGGAGGCCGCGACCGCACAGGTGGGCGATCTGCTCGGCCGGACCGGTGCGGAACCGGCGGGGCGGCGGCTGCTGGAACTGCGGCCGGCTCTTGCGGCCGAGCCGCTGTGGCAGGGCTGTCTGCAGGTGCTGGCCACCGGGACGGCGTACGAGGGCGAGCCGTTCGCGCACGAGGAGGTCGTGGCGGGCGTCGCCGAGCTGTCCGTGTACACGGCACGGGTGGCACCGCTGGGCGACGCCCTCGTCGTCTCGTGGATCCGGCACGGCTCCTCCGACCGGCAGGAGCAGCGGCTGGCGGACCTGCAACGGCTGGGCAATCTCGGCTGGGCGAGCTGGAACCTGGCCACGCGGGAGGCGTCCTGGTCGACCCAGGTCTTCTCCCTGGTCGGCCGGGACCCGGCGCACGGCCCGGTCGCCCTGCCCGAGGTGCCCGAGCTCGCGCTGCCCGAGGACACGCCCGCGCTGACGCGCGCGGTGAGCGAACTCGTCCACGACGGGCGGCCGTTCGACGTGCCGTTCCGGATCCGGACCAGCGGCGGCATCCGGCATCTGCGGCTGGTGGCGGAAGCGGTGCCCGACCGGCACGGCACACCCGTGGAGGTGCACGGCTTCGTCCAGGACATGACCGCCCGGCGGCGGGCGGAGCTGGCCCTGGTCGAGAGCGAGCGGGCGATCCTGACGCAGCACGACGTGCTCCAGGCCGAGCGGACCCTGGCCTCCCGGCTCCAGCACGCGCTGCTGCCGATGTCCAACCGGCCCGTGCACCTGGCCGGGTTGCGCGTCGAGGTCGCCTATCTGCCGGCCCAGTCGGGTGTGCACGTGGGCGGTGACTGGTTCAGTGCCATCGAACTGCCCGACGGCGACGCGCTGCTGGTGGTCGGCGACGTCGCCGGGCACGGGGTCGACGCCGTGGCCACGATGGCCCAGCTCCGGTTCACCGCGAAGGGCATGGTCATCACGGGCTCGTCCCTGACCGGCGCGCTCGCCCGGCTCAACACGCTGCTGCTGCACTCACGCGACTCCCACACGACCGCCACGATGGTCCTGGCCCGCTACGAGCCCAGGCGCGGGCGCCTGGTCTGGGCTCAGGCGGGGCATCCCCCGCCGCTGCTGCTGCGTGAGGGGAAGGCACGGTATCTGCGCCGCCCCGGCGGCATGCTGCTCGGGGCGGCGGCCACACCGGTCTACCAGGAGGCGGAGTGCCGTCTCGATCCGGGCGACCGGCTGATCCTGTACACCGACGGCCTGGTCGAGCATCCTCCGGACAGCATCGACCGGGGGCTGGAGCAGCTCGCCGAGGCGGTGGCGGCCCCGCACGGCGACGGACCCCGGTCGCTCGGGCCGTTGCTCGCACGGATGCTGCCGGACGCGCGGCGGGACGACGTGTGCGTGGTGGACGTCCGGGTCCCCGGGGCCCAGGGGCGGTAGGGCCCGCCGCCTCACGAGTCCCCGCGGTGGCGCCAGTACCACCACAGGCCCACGAGCAGGGCCAGCAGGAACAGGGTGGGCAGCACCAGGCCGGGGATGCGGGAGCCGTTCATGGGCGTGGCCTTCGGTTCGCGGCGGTTCGGGCGCCTCGTGCGGCGCCCGGGCCCAGGGTGCGGCCGCGTGGCCGTTCCGGTCCGGCCTTTTTCCCGGCCGTTGCCCGGCGTTCGAGGAACGTCGTCAGTCGACCGGGTGGCCCGGGTCGATGGTGACGGCGTCGGACAGGCGCAGCAGCGGCCCGTCGTCCTCCTGCTGACCGCCCCACTCGACCGGGTCGAGGACGAAGCCGATGTGGTCGCCGCCGCCCGTGCGCGTCACGATCCGGCCGACGAACCAGGCCCGCGCGTCCCGCAGGACCAGGGCCCCGCCGTACGCCTCCCGCAGGGGGAGGTCCTGGAATTTGTCGGTCAGGTCGCCGGTGTGTCCGCCGAACAGATCGGCGAGGGCGTACTGTTCGCGGCCGAGCAGGTGCACGGCGAGGACGTCCGCGTTCCGTGCCACCCGGAAGGTGTGGTTCAGCTCGGACAGCCACACCACGAACCGCACGGGCCGCAGCGAGCACTGCGAGGCGAACCCGACCAGACAGCCCGCCCGTTCACCCCCCGCGGCGGCCGTGACCACGTACATCTCGGGGTTCAGCCGGTCGATGAACTCGTCCATGCCGGCCATGGTCACACATCAGCTCGTGCCCGCCGGGGTGCGGGATTCCAGGGCCGCCCGGGTGTCGTTGCCGTAGACGCCGGTCTCGTCGCCGCGGATGCCGTACCAGAGCTGGAAGCGGGCGACCGCCGCGGTGAGGGTGGGGTCGTAGCGACCGCTGGTGGAGCCGTCCCGGTAGACGTCCGGGATGTGCAGGAGGCGTTGCTGGAGCTCGGCCACCTCGGGGCCGGACGCTCCCTCGCGCAGTGTGCCCACCCCGTCCGGGTCCGCCGGCCCGGCGGCGGGCGGGGCGGGCGAGGTGACGCTGGGGCTGGGGGTGGGGTCAGCCGTGGAGGCGGCGGACCGGGGCGGCACGGGCGCGGGCGCCGCGCTGTCACCGGTGTGCTCGCCGCGGAGCAGGAGCGCGCCGCCGAAGCCGATCACGGCGGCCGCGAGGACGGCCACCGCGACGGCGGCGCGGCGCAGCCCGGCTCCCGGAGGTGCGGCGTCCGTGCGCCGGCGCGCCTCGCGTGCGACGGGCGGCAGTTCCTGTGTCAGGGCCTCGGAGCCGGCCGGCGGGCCGGGCAGCGCGACGGGCTCGTGGCCGGCGGGTTCCTGACCGGTCTCCCGCCGGAACTCCCGCATCAGTTCGGCGAGCGCGTCGGTGCGGCGGGGCCGCAGGACGCGGATGGGTTCGAGGACCGGGCCGTCCTGCGGCGGCCTGGACTCGGACGGTGTCGACACGTTGCTCTCCTTCGTCCGGGCCCGGGGGCGCCCGTCTTCGAGGATCGTCCGCCCTTGGATACGCGGCCGCCGTGGCCGTGGTTCAGAGGACGGTCACGTCCGATGGACAGAGCACTCGGTACCTCCATGAGAGTGCACCGAGTGCCATGTCCCCTCCGGGTGCTACGTTCGCGCTCATGAGCTCCGAGAAAGCCGAGGCGGGCACCGGGAAGCCGCCCATGCGGGACGCCTTGGTGGCGGCGGCCTTCCAGCTGTTCCTGGAGCGGGGGTACGAGCAGACCACCGTCGACGACATCGTCGCTCTCGCCGGAGTCGGACGGCGCTCGTTCTTCCGCTACTTCCCCTCCAAGGAGGACGTGGTCTTCCCGGACCACGAGCGCTGCCTGGCCGACATGACCGCCTTCCTGGCGGACGGCTCCGACGACGACGAACCCGTGGGGCGGGTCTGCGACGCGGCCCGGCTCGTGCTGCGCATGTACGCCGAGAACCCGACGTTCTCCGTGCAGCGCTACCGCCTCACCAAGCAGGTCCCGGGACTGCGCGCCTACGAACTGTCGGTGGTGTGGCGCTACGAGCGGGCCCTCGCCGCCTACCTGCGCCGGCGCTTCGCCGCCTGCCGGGAGGGCACCCTGCGGGCCGACGTGATCGCGGCTGCGGTGGTCGCGGCGCACAACAACGCACTGCGTTCCTGGCTGCGTTCGGACGGGCAGGGCGAGGCGAGCGAGGCGGTCGACCGCGCGCTGGCCTATGTGCAGTCGACGTTCGGCGGCGTACCGGTGCCGCCCGCCGTGGAGCAGCCGGAGGACGTGGTGGTCGTCGTGTCGCGGCGCGGGGCACCGCTGTGGCGGGTCGTGCAGGAGATCGAGACGACGCTGGGGCGGGGCTGACCCTCGCCACATTGAGGGTACGGAGTGCCTTTACGAGTGGCACTGAGTGCCATACTCTGTGCTGCGTGCACGGTGGCACGGCGAGCCGCGCACCCGTGTGCGCGAGTGATCGCGTGCGCGGATTCCGGCCGAGTGCAGGGAGTTGACCAGCGTGTACCACTCAGGAAGCGTCACTCAGCAGGGAGCCGGCTCCGCGACGGGTCTGCTCGACTCGAGGGGCCAGGACTCCGAGGCCATCCTCTACCAGCGCTGCACCTGGTGCGGTACCGCCATGTACCACCGGTTGCTCTGTCCGGTCTGCCGGGGCAGCGAGCTGCGCACGGAGCGGGCCGAGGGCACGGGCACGGTGCGCCACTCCACCGTGGTGCACCGCAACACCCCCGCCGCGCGCAACGTCTCCCTGGTCGAGATGGCCGAAGGCTTCGTGGTGCGCGGCCGGGTGATGGGTCCGCCGATCGGCATCCACAGCGGCGACCGGGTGCGGCTGTCCACGGCCAAGGACCCGGTACGGGGCGAGCCGGTCTTCCAGCTGCTGGACGAGCCGTACCGGGCCTGGAGCTGACTCCTCCTCAGCGGACGGTGACGCGGATGCCCACGGTGCCGTCCAGACCCCGGCGCAACCGGCTGCCGAGCAGGGTGAGCCGGCCCGTCAGGCCGTACTTGCGGGCGATCAGCCCCCGATAGCGGGCGGTGGTGGCGGGGTCGCAGATCTCCGCCGTCGCGGGCACCTGGTCGCCGGTGGGATTGCCGCGCAGGTCGCAGGGGCCGACCAGGACGTCGGCGCGATTGCGGATCCGCTTCACCTTCCAGGAATCGGCGGGCGTCCACGCGCCGAGCGCCGCACCGTCGCGTACCACCCAGACCGGCGTGGCGACCGGTGTGCCGTTCCTGCGGTAGCTGGTGATCAGCAGGTACTTTCCCGCGCCGAGCGCGTCCAGCGTCGTGTCGTCCATGGCGGGCAGTGTACGAGCGCGTCCGCAGGCTCAGCGGAGCGCCGCCGCCATTTTGCGCACCGCCTCCGTGAGCACCTCCTGCGAGGTCCCCAGGTTGAGCCGGGCATGGCCTGCGCCGCCCGTGCCGAAGGGAAGGCCGGAGCTGAGGGCGACCCGGCCGTGGCGCAGGAACACGTCGGCCGGGTCGTCGCCGAGCCCCAGGGCGCGGCAGTCGAGCCAGGCCAGGTAGGTGGCATCGCCCGGACGGTAGCGGATCGCGGGCAGGTGCTCGGCCAGCAGGTCCGCGAGCAGCCATCGGTTGGCGTCGAGGCCGGCCAGCAGGGCGTCCAGCCAGGTGACACCGTCGTGCAGGGCGGCGGTGTGGGCGATGACGGCGACGTGGCTGGGGCCGTGTCCCACCTCCTCGGGCATCCGCTCCAGGTCGGCGGCGGCCCCGGGCCCGGCGATCGCGAGGGCGGCCTTGAGCCCGGGCAGGTTCCAGCCCTTCGAGGCGGACATCAGCGACAGCCCGCGCTCGGCGCCCGGCACGCTCAGATACGGCACGAAGCCGGCGTCGCCGACCACGAGCGGGGAGTGGATCTCGTCGGCGACGACGCGCACGCCGTACCGCTCGGCGAGGGACGCGACGGCGGACAGCTCCGTGGCCGTGTGCACGGTGCCGGTCGGGTTGTGGGGGCTGCACAGCAGGTAGGCGGCCGGTCTCCCGCCCGTCACGGCCCGCCGGAAGGCCTCCTCCAGAACGTCGAGGTCCAGACGCCCGTCCGCCCCGAGCGGGGCCTCGGCCACCCGTCGGTCCATGTGCTCGACGAACAGGTAGAACGGCGGGTACACGGGCGGGTTCACGACCACGGTGTCGCCGGGGCCGGTGACCAGCCTGAGCATCTCGACGACACCCAGCATGACGTCGGGCACGATCGCGGTGCGCTCCACGGCGAGCCCGTCCCAGTCCCACCGCTTCCCGGCGAAGTCCGCCAGGGCCTCCGCGTAGGCGGTGCCGGCCGGGTAGCCGGTGTCGCCGAGGTGGAGCGCGTCGGTGACGGCACGCACGACGGACTGCGCGAGCGGCACGTCCATCTCGGCCACCCACAGCGGCAGCACGTCCTCGGGGTAGGTGCGCCACTTCATGCTCGTGCGCTGCCGGAGGCGGTCGAGGGTGAGCACTTGCAGGGGATTCGGTTCACCGGACGAATCGTGCGGGATCCTGGTCATGGGCACACGATAGGGGGCCGTGCGGTGAGCGGGAATCCGGCGAACGGGGAGCAGGGCGGGGCGGCGGACGCGGTGCTGGAGGTCGCCTGCGACGAGTCGGGGTCGGACGGTGAGAACCTCACCGGCGGGAACACGGACGTGTTCGCGCACGCCGGCGTCTCGCTGTCCGAGACGGCGGCCGCGGCGACGGTACGGGAGATCCGGGACCGGATCAGATCACCGGCCGAGGAGTACAAGGCGAACCACCTGCTGCGGGAGAAGCACCGTGCGGTGCTGGAGTGGCTGCTCGCGCCTCGGGGGCCGATCCACGGACGGGCGCGGGTGCACCTCATGGAAAAGACGTTCTTCATGGTGGACCGGACGCTGGGCCTGCTGCTGGACGACGCGGTCGAGGCGGCCGTCCTGTTCCGCGCGGGGCGCCCGGCCTACGGGGAGGCCGGCTGGCGGGCGTTCCTCGATGCGGCCAACCAGCTGCTGCGGGTCCGTCAGGACGGGGACCCGGTGGACGCTTTCTACGGCACCGTCGACACCCTGCTCCGGGCTCGGCCCCGGGCGGACGCGGCGAGCGTCCTGGAGCGACTCGCCGCGACCCGGCCCCGCGCGGTGTCGTACCGGGGCGGCCTCCTGTCCGGGCCGCCGCTGATCCCGTTGCTCAACCCGCTGCTCCCGGCGATCGTGCGCACGGCCGCGCTGTGGAGCGGCGCAGGCAGGCCGGTCCACCTCGTGCACGACCGGCAGAACATGCTGACGCCGGACCGCATCGCGTGGATCGAGGGGACGGCCCGGCGGGCCGGGAGCCACCTGGCCGGGCTGCGGCTGGTCGTGGCGCGTGACGACGCACGGGTGCAGGTGGCGGACTTCCTCGCCGGGATCGCCCGCAAGATCGCCTCCGACGAGCTGAACGGCCGCGGGGACCCGGCGCTCACCGCCCTGCTGCGGCCCTACGTGGATCCGGGCTCGGTGTGGGGCGACGCTCGCAGCGGGGCCCTGCTCGCGGACCCGGTCGCCGGGTGACGCCGAAGAGATCACCGGTGCGCTGAACGCGGCCGGGCTGCGGCCCGTATGGATGAGGGGCACTCAACTCCGGGAGCGCCCTGCGGTGTTCACATCGTGATGTTCGGGTTCGGGAGCCATGCATGAGGCACGCACGACGACGGGTCGTCCGGCGAGTGACACGGCTGGCGGCCGTCGGCGGACTCCTCCTCGGAGGAGCCATGGTCACCAACGCCGTGGCGAGCGAGCCGGCGGCCCCGTCCATCGGCGTCCCGTTCACCGCGCCGCCGGCGACCGGCGAGGGCACCGACCTCGTGTCCCGGCTCGGCAACGCCCGCACGGCGGGCAGCTGGATCGACACGTCCGGGCGGCCGGTCGTCGCGGTGACCGACGAGAAGGCGGCCGCCGAGGTGAAGCGCGCCGGAGCGCGGGCCAAGATGGTCAGCCACAGCATGAGCGACCTCAAGTCGGCCGCGGCGACGTTGCGTTCGGCCCCCAGGGTCTCCGGCACCTCGTGGGCCCTGGACTACAAGAACAACCAGGTGGTGGTCCGGGGCGACAGCACCGTCTCCGCCTCCGCGTGGTCCAGGATGACCGAGGTAGCCGAGGGCATCGGCTCCTTCGTGCGCATGGAGCGCACCGAGGGCACGTTCACGACACGGCTCAACGGCGCGCAGCCCATCCTGTCCACGGCCGGGCGCTGTTCGGCCGGGTTCAACGTGACGGACGGGGAGAGCGACTTCATCCTGACGGCCGGTCACTGCGGTCCCGACGGTTCCGTCTGGTTCGCCGACGACCGGGGCCGCCAGCAGGTCGGCACCTCGCTCAAGGGGAGTTTCCCCGGCGACGACTACTCCCTGGTGAAGTACGACGCCGGCCGCGCGGGCAAGGGCGCGGACGTGGTGGCGGTCGGTGACGGCAAGGGCGTGCGGATCACCGGCGTCGCCGACGCGGAGGTCGGACAGCAGGTCTTCCGCAGCGGCAGCACCAGCGGGCTGCGCGAGGGAGAGGTGACCGCGCTCAACGCCACGGTCAACTACCCCGAGGGCACGGTCAGCGGCCTCATCGAGACGAACGTGTGCGCGGAACCCGGTGACAGCGGAGGCCCGATGTTCGCCGACGGCATCGCGCTCGGCCTGACGTCGGGCGGCAGTGGGGACTGCAAGGCGGGCGGTACGACGTTCTTCCAGCCGGTGACGAAGGCGCTGACCGAGCTGGGCGTCAAGCTGATCGTGGCCAAATCGGCCGGCGGTACGGGGGCCGCTCCCGCCCCGTCGGCATCGCAGGGCGCGGCCTCGCCGGGTGCGTCGGCGCCGATCACGGGCACGGACGTGTCGACACTGCTGAGCCGCCTCACCGACCCGCGCAATGTCGGCCCGGGCATGCTCGTCATCGCGGGCAGCCTCGTCGCCCTGGTGGCGACCCGCTGGATCCGCGCGGAACAGGACCGCAAGGCGTATCGGCAGTACTACTCGGCGACTTGGGGATGACGCCGGCAGCGGCCGAGGACAGTGCGAGAAGGGCACCCCTTGGAGGGGTGCCCTTCGACGAGGGTCCGATGCGTCGGCGGGCCGGGACCGAGGGTCAGGCCGCGGGCGCCGACTGCGGGGCCGCGGAGGCCCACTCCAGGACGAGCCGCTGGTACTCCTCGCGCTGCTCGACGCTCAGTGTCCCGCCCGACCGGCGCCACAGCGCGCGGATCTCCTCGTTGACCTCGTCAGCCGATCGCTCGGATGAGGTTTCAACAGTGGTGGACATGCTGTGAAGCATACGTCGCCGGACGTGAAGGCGATGTGAGTAATCACGAGCTAAACGGTCATTTCGGACAGTGTTGCTGATCACGTCCATCTCCCGGTAAACGTGAGGCTGTTCACATCAACCGCCTGTGAGTACCTTTCACCGCCGGGCAGTTCGCCGTCGTTCACGCTTCGGCCGATCCCAGCACCAGCACCTTGATGGCCAACACGGCCGCACCGCGGGCCCAGTCGTGGAAGTCGGAGACCTTCGTCTCCAGGCCGACCGGCGCGGCGAGCGGGTGCCTGAGCTCACGCACCGTCTCCTCGACCGTCTTGCCGGCCACGTCCATCAGCCCGACCCCCTCCCCCGCGAGCAGGATCCTCTGCGGCATCACGAAATTGGAGATCTGCGCGACGAGTGTGCCCAGGGCTCGCGCCGCCTCACCGACGACCCGGGCGGGCATCGGGTCCCCGGCGGCGGCCCGGTCGAGGATCTCCTCGTAGGTGCGGTCCTCGCCGGTGGCGGCCCGGACCTGGTAGCGGATGCTCGGGATGGTCAGCAGCGAGACGGCGCTGCCGCGCCTGCCGTCCGGGGTGAGCGGCCCGTGCGAGTCGACGATCCAGTGCTTGCCGAAGCCGCGGTCCTCCTCGGCGAAGGGCACGCGCCTGCCGCCCAGGACGAGCCCATAGCCGAGGCCGGCGCCGATGGTGAGGACGACGAAGCGGTCCAGTCCGCGCCCGGCGCCGAACCAGGTCTCCGCCTCGACCAGGGCGGCGACGTCGTTCTCGACGACCACCGGCAGGCCGGTGCGCTCCTCGACCAGCTCGGCCAGGGGGACGTCCCGCCACAGCAGGAACGGGGATTCGCCGACCACGGCCCGGTCCTGGACGAAGCCGCCGACCCCGATGCCGATTCCGGCGAGGCGCGGGTGCCCCTCGGCCAGTTCGGCGGTCATCCCGGCCAGCACGTCGGCGACTTCGGCAGGATCGTGGGTGGTGAGCGGGCGGTCGTGGCGGGCGACGATGTGGCTCCGCAGCGTGGTGACGACGCCGTAGACCGTATCCTCGGTGATCTTGAAGCCGAGGAAGAAACCCGAGTCGGCGACGACGTCCAGCGGCTGCGATGGGCGGCCCTGGCGCGCCTCCGGGGGCGCTCCCGCCTCGGGCACCTCGACCAGCAGACCCGACTCGATCAGGGGCTTGGTCAGACGGGTGAGGCTGCCGGCCGACAGGCCCAGCCTGCGGGCGAGTTCCGTGCGCGACAGCGGGCCGTGGACCAGCACTTCGATCGCCACGGAGCGTTCACCGGGGCTCAGCGGCAGCCAGCCGGAGGTGCCTTCGGTCATGGAGGGTCCGACTCCCTTCACCCGTTTTTTTCGCACTGAAACCAACATGACCACTCTAGGCAGATGTCGGTTCCTGGGAAAAGATGTTTGCAGGGCTCTTGACGCGGCAATTGTTTCGCACCAAAAGTAAGTCCCGCCAGAGGACGAGCCGCCGCAGCGAGGGAGTCTCCCGATGACCATCGCCTCCAGCAGTCCTCCATCACGTCTGCCCACGGGCGGCGCGGCGGAGGCCAGCAGCAGGACCGGGCCGCGACAGGGGGTGTCCGGCGAGGACCGGGGGGACGGCCGGCTGGCCGCGCTCTTCATCGCTCCGGCCCTGCTCGGCTTCCTGGTCTTCCTGCTCTGGCCGACGCTCCGGGGCATCTATCTGAGCTTCACCCGCTTCAACCTGCTGACCCCGGCGGAGTGGGTGGGCCTGGACAACTACGTCCGCATGGTCCACGACCCCATCTTCTGGGACTCCCTGTGGGTCACGGTCGAGTACGTCGTCATCAACATCGGCGTCCAGACGGTCGCGGCGCTCGCCATCGCCGTCCTGCTCCAGCGGCTGACCCAGTCGGCGATGCTGCGCGGGATCGTGCTGACGCCGTATCTGATGTCGAACGTGGTGGCCGGTCTGGTCTGGCTGTGGATCCTCGACACCCAGCTCGGCATCGGCAACGAGATCGTCAGCGGCCTCGGGGTGGACCGCATCCCCTTCCTCGCGGACGAGACCTGGGCGATCCCGACGATCGCGCTGATCAACGTGTGGCGGCACGTGGGGTACACCGCCCTGCTGCTGTTCGCCGGCCTGCAGGCCATCCCGAACGACATGTACGAGGCGGCCCGGGTGGACGGCGCGAGCGAGTGGCGGATGTTCTGGCGGATCACCATGCCGCTGCTGCGGCCGGTGCTCGCGGTCGTGCTGATCATGACGGTGATCGGGTCGTTCCAGGTGTTCGACACCGTCGCCGTGACCACCGCGGGCGGCCCGGCGAACGCGACCAACGTCCTGCAGTACTACATCTACGGCTCGGCGTTCGGCCGCTTCCAGTTCGGCTACGCCTCGGCCATGTCCGTCGCCCTGCTGGTCGTGCTGAGCGCGATCACCGTCCTCCAGTACCGGCTCACCCGGGCCGGCCGGACCGACCTCGGCTGAGAAGGGAGACACCGCCATGGCTGCCGTGACGACAACACCGCCGACGACCCTGGGGCCGGTCCGGCGCAGGTTCACCTTGGGGCGGGCCGCCGCCTGGACCGTGATGGGGCTGATCGTCCTCATCACCCTGCTGCCGTTCTACTGGATCCTGCGCACCGCGCTGTCCACCAACGCGGGCCTGAACGCCGACCCGACCAATCCGCTGCCGGTCGACCTCACCACCAGCGGCTTCGAACGCGCCCTGGGGCTGCAGTCGGCCGAGGAGGCCGTCAAACAGGGCGGCGCCGGCGGCGGGCTCGACTTCTGGCGCTACCTGCTCAACTCGGTGCTGGTCTCGACCCTGATCACCGGATGCCAGATCTTCTTCTCCGCCATGGCCGCCTACGCCTTCTCGCGGCTGCGCTGGCGGGGCCGGGACAAGGTGTTCGGGCTGTTCCTGGCCGGGATGATGGTGCCGGCCATCTTCACGCTGCTGCCGAACTTCGTGCTCATCAAGCAGCTGCACCTGATCGACACCCTGCTGGGCATCGCGCTGCCCACCATGTTCATGACGCCGTTCGCGGTGTTCTTCCTGCGCCAGTTCTTCATGAACATCCCCAAGGAGGTCGAGGAGGCCGCGCTGCTCGACGGCGCCGGGAAGATCAAGATCTTCTTCCGGGTGGTCCTGCCGATGGCGTCCACGCCGATCATCACGCTGGGCGTGCTGACGTACATCACCTCCTGGAACGACTACTTCTGGCCGCTGATGGTCTCGTACAGCGACAGCTCGCGGGTGCTGACCGTGGCGCTCGCGGTGTTCCGGGCGCAGACGCCCTCGACCGGCGTCGACTGGTCCGGGCTCATGGCCGCGACGCTGATCGCCGCGCTGCCGATGCTGGTGCTGTTCGCCTGCTTCGCCCGCCGCATCGTCAGTTCCATCGGCTTCACCGGGATCAAGTAAGGGGACTGTGATGCGAATTCGACTTCGTCCGCTCGTCGCGGCGACCGGAGCGCTGGCGCTGTCCCTGGTCAGCGGATGCGCGCAGGGTGGCGCCGCCGGATCCTCCGCGAACACGGTCACGTACTGGCTGTGGGACGCCAACCAGCTGCCCGTCTACCAGGCCTGCGCGAAGGGCTTCGAGAAGGAGAACCCCGGACTGAAGGTCAAGATCACGCAATTGGGGTGGAGCGACTACTGGACCAAGCTCACCGCCGGGTTCATCGCGGGCACCCAGCCGGACGTGTTCACCGACCACATCCAGTACTTCGGCCAGTTCACCGACCTGAAGGCCCTCGAACCGCTCGACGACCTGGGCATCAAGAACTCCGACTACCAGCCGGGCCTCGCCGCCAACTGGATCGGCAAGGACGGCCACCGCTACGGCGCCCCGAAGGACTGGGACACCGTCGCGCTGTTCTACAACACGAAGATGACCGAGCAGGCCGGTCTCGGCGCCGAGCAGCTCAACGGCCTCTCCTGGAACCCGAAGGACGGCGGCAGCTTCGAGAAGGCCATCGCCCACCTCACGATCGACAGGAACGGCAAGCGGGGCGACGAGCCGGGCTTCGACAAGAACAACGTCAAGGTGTACGGCATGGCCAGCAACGGCGGCGGGTTCGGCGACGGCCAGACGCAGTGGAGCAACTTCGCCGCCTCCGCCGGGTGGAGCTACCTCGACAAACCGCGCTGGGGCACGAAGTACCAGTACGACAGCAAGACCTTCCAGTCGGTCATCCGGTGGTACTTCGGCCTGGCGAAGAAGGGCTACATGCCGCCGCTGTCCGACTACAACGTCCAGTCCAACCAGGCGAACACCCAGGTCGCGGCGGGCAAGGCGGCCACTGCGTTCGACGGGGCCTGGATGATCTCCACGTATGCCGGCTTCAAGGGCAAGGACATCAGGACCGCCGTGACGCCGACCGGTCCGACCGGCAAGCGCGCCACGATGATGAACGGCCTCGCCGATTCCATCACGAAGGCCTCCAAGAACAAGGTGGGCGCCCGCAAGTGGGTGGCCTACCTGGCCTCGGACCGCTGCCAGAGCGTCGTCGGCAGGTCCGGGGTCGTCTTCCCCGCCACCCCGGCCGGGACCGAGGCGGCCGTCGCCGCCTACCGGAAGAAGGGCATCGACGTCTCGGCGTTCACCGAACCCGTGGCCGACAAGAAGGACTTCCGGACCTTCTCGTATCCGATCGCCAGCTACTCGGCGGACATGACGGCGCTGATGGCCCCCGCGATGGAGGACATCTACGGCAACGGCAAGCCCGTGAGCAGCCTCGACCGCACCAATGACCAGATCAACCTGATCCTCTCGCAGTGATCACCCGACCAGTGAAGGGCACGCCCCCCATGACGTTCTCCCTCGGCATCGTCGGCGCCGGACAGTTCTCGGGCCAGTTCGCCACCCTGTTCCAGGCCCACCCCGGCGTCGGCGACGTCTACGTCACCGACCTGCTGCCCGAGAGGGCCGAGCACCTCGCCTCCGCCCAGGGACTGGCGGGCACCTTCCCGTCCTACCAGTCCATGCTGGAGTCGGAGGACGTGGACGCCGTCGCGATCTTCACCCAGCGCTGGACGCACGGGCCGCTGGTCCTCCAGGGCCTCAACGCCGGCAAGCACGTGTACTCCGCGGTTCCCATGGCGATCAGCACGGAGGAGATCGCGGCGATCATCGACGCGGTCAAGGCCACGGGGCTGACGTACATGATGGGCGAGACCAGCGAGTACAACCCGGCCACGGTCCACGCCCGCAACCAGATCGCCGAGGGCGCGTTCGGGCGGCTCTTCTACGCCGAGGGCGACTACGTCCACGACATGGACCTGGGCTTCTACGAGGCCTACCAGTACAGCGGCGGCGAGAACTGGAAGGCCACCGCCAGCTATCCCCCGCTGCTGTACCCGACGCACGCGGTCGGCGGGGTGCTGGGCGCCTGGAAGACCCACGCGGTGAGCGTGTCGGCGATCGGTGTCACCGACGACCGGGGCGACGGTGTATTCGACAAGGACGTCAGCCAGTTCGGCAACGACGTCTCCAACGCCACCGCGCTGTTCGAGGTGGCGGGCGGCGGCTCGTTCCGTACGAACGAGTTCCGGCGGGTCGGCTACCCCTCGCACATACGGGAGTCCCGCTTCCGCTTCTTCGGGACCGAGGCGAGCATGGAGCAGCTCGCCACGGTCGCCCTGTGGCAGGACAAGCAGGGGGTGAAGGACATCAGCGAACTGCTGGAGCCCAAGCCCACCATGGCGCCCGACGACCCCTCGCTGCAGCACATCGCGCCGGACCTGCGGGCCGCCTTCACCTCCGGGTCGGCGCCGGTGCACGACCGGGCGCGGCTGCCGCGGGAGTTCGACCATCTCCACAACGGTCACGAGGGCAGCCACCACTTCCTGGTGGACGACTTCGTGACGGCGGTCAACACGCGCACGCTGCCGTCGGTGAACGCCTGGGTGGCGGCCCGTTACACCCTGCCGGGCATCATCGCGCACGAGTCGGCGCGGCAGGGCGGGGCCAGGCTGGAGATCCCAGACTTCGGGAACGCGCCCCAGTAGGGGGCACCGCCGGACGCGAGCCGGGCGCCCGGGATCAGGTGCCCGGCTTGCGGCCGTAGATGAAGACGTCGTCGCCGTTCTTCAGCAACGACCAGTACTTCTTGGCGTCGGTCTTCGTCATGTTGGCGCAGCCGTGCGAGCCCGGCGGGTTCCACATGCTGACGCCGACCGAGTGGAAGGCCTGGCCGCCGTCGAAGAACTGCGAGTAGGGCATCGGCACGTCGTAGATGGACGAGACGTGGTCGATGTCGCGCCAGTAGATCTTCTTGAGGCCGGTGCGGGTCTCGTACCCGTCGCGGCCGGTGCGGACCGGGACCGGGCCGTAGACGAGCTTCTTGCCGTCCTGGATCCAGCTGAGCTGGAGCGTGAGGTTCACGCAGGCGATCCGGCCCTTGTTCACGGGGCACTTGCCGTCCTTGTTGGGGGTCTTGCCGACGGCCTTCTGCTTCTGCATCAGGTCCATGACGCCCCAGGTGACCGAGCCGGCATAGCCGATGTTCGGGGTGATGCCGTGCTTGGTCTGGAAGGCCTTGATGGCCTTGCAGTCGGCGGCGGACTGCTTGCCGTCGACCGGGCGGCCGAGGAACCTCTCCACCTTCTTCTGGTACGGGCCGGCCTGCGTGGTGCAGCTCGCCGCCTGGGCCGGTGCGGCCCCGAGCGCGAGCGTGAGCGGTGCCACCAGACCGGTGATCCCCAGTGCGACGGCGCTCCGTCTGCGTACGTCCCCCATGGCTGGCCCTGCCCTTTCGCGAAAGCGGTTCGGTGATGTCTGCCAGCTAGACGGACGGAGAACGCTTCCGGTTGTGCGGTCGGGCGCGCTGGGACGGAACAGTGACATACCCCACCGGCACGGAGTGGACATATACGTGCACGGTGGGGCGATTCGAACAGCCGGTTCCCCGGCTCTTCCGTGTCAGCGGTAGCCGGTCGTGTCCGCCGGCTTGCCCGCGTCCTGGACCTCCACGAGGTAGCGCCAGGCATCCGGGCGGCTGCCGTCGAGGTCGGTGAAGCCGTACACCTGGGCGAGTCCGCCGCTGGACAGCGATCGGCCGTTCCAGCGCGCCACGTCCGCGTCGGCGGCGAGCGCGGCCACGGCCCGGCCCACGTAGTGCGGGGTCTCGGAGATGGCGAAGTGCGGGACGCTCTTCAGGGCGTCGCGCCAGTTCTCCTCCCGCACTCCGTATCCGTCCAGCATCAGTTCCGAGCGCAGCCAGCCGGGTGTGAGGGCGACGGCGGTGGCGCCGCGCGGGCCGAGTTCGTGACCGAGGGCGAAGGCCATGCGCAGCACGGAGGCCTTGGCGAGGTCGTAGAAGAAGTTCACGCGGAAGTTCTCGGCGTTGTAGTCCGCGGTGCCGTCGGTGACCTCGACGACGAGGCCACCGGGGTTGCGCAGCAGCAGGGGCAGGGCGTGGTGGCTGGTGACGGCGTGCGTCTCGACGGCGAGCCTCAGCAGGCGCAGGCCGTTGTCGAGGTCGTGCTCCCAGAGGGTCGCGTCCCACTCGAAGAGCTTCTCGCCGCCCCAGATGTCGTTGACGAGGACGTCCAGGCGGCCCTGCTCGTCCGCGATCCGGTCCACCAGCGCCTTGACCTGCGCCCGGTCCAGGTGGTCGGTGGGGACGGCGATGCCCTGGCCGCCGGCGGCGGTGACCAGGTCGGCGGTGTCCTCGATGGTCTCGGGCCGGTCGTACTCCGAGCGGCGGGCGCGGGTGGTGCGGCCGGTGACGTACACCGTGGCGCCGGCCGCACCGAGTTCCACGGCGATCCCGCGCCCGGCGCCCCGGGTCGCACCCGCGACCAGTGCGACCTTGTCCTGCAACGGAGCTGACATGTCCGACCTCCCGTGACCGTGGCTGCTTGTCACCTCCAGGGTCACGGGTAAGCCGGACATCTTCTGTCGCCTTTTATCTGCGACACGCGGTCAGTGGCCCCGGGTGATCCATTCCTGGAGCTGCGGGGCCTCCGCGCCAATGGTCGTGGAGTCGCCGTGGCCGGTGCGGACCGTCGTCCCGGGCGGCAGGGTCAGCAGCCGGTCGCGGATCGAGTCGATGATCGTCGGGAAGTGCGAGAAGGACCGGCCGGTGGCGCCGGGGCCGCCCTGGAAGAGGGTGTCGCCGGTGAAGACGGTGCCCAGTCCCGGGTCGTAGAGGCAGACGGCGCCGGGCGCGTGCCCCGGGGTGTGCAGGACCCTGAGGTCGGCGCCGCCGGCCTCGATCGTCTGGCCGTCGACCAGCCAGGCGTCCGGCTCGCGGTCCGGGTGGGTCTGCTTCCACAGCGGCAGGTCGTCGTGGTGCAGCCAGATGGTGGCGCCGGTGCGCTCGGCGAGGGCGGGGGCGGCGTTGATGTGGTCGTTGTGGGCGTGGGTGCACACGATGGCGGTGAGCCGGCGGTTGCCGACGGCCTCGGCGATGGCATCGGCGTCGTGGGCGGCGTCGATGACGATCGCCTCGTGGTCGTCGCCGACGATCCACACGTTGTTGTCGACGTCCCAGGTGCCGCCGTCGAGGCTGAACTGGCCGGAGGTGACGAGGTGTTCGATGCGCGTCGTCATCACAGCACCACCACCGAACGCAGCACGTCGCCGTGGTGCATCCGCTCGAAGGCCTTCTCCACCTCGTCGAGCTGGATCGTCTCCGTGACGAACGCGCCGAGGTCCAGGCGCCCCTGCAGATGCAGGTCGGTCAGCATGGGGAAGTCGCGGGAGGGCAGGCAGTCTCCGTACCAGCTCGACTTGAGGGACCCGCCCCGGCCGAAGACGTCCAGCAGTGGCAGTTCGAGCTTCATCTCGGGCGTGGGGACACCCACGAGGACGACCGTGCCCGCGAGGTCGCGGGCGTAGAAGGCCTGCTTGTACGTCTCGGGGCGGCCGACGGCCTCGATGACGACGTCGGCGCCGAAGCCGCCGGTGAGCTCGCGGATCGCCTCGACCGGGTCGTTCTCGCGCGAGTTGACGGTGTGGGTGGCGCCCATGGAACGGGCGGTCTCCAGCTTGCGGTCGTCGATGTCGACGGCGATGATCGTCGCCGCTCCGGCCAGCCGTGATCCGGCGATGGCCGCGTCGCCGACTCCGCCGCAGCCGATGACGGCGACCGAGTCGCCCCGGCCGACGTTCCCGGTGTTGATCGCGGCGCCGATGCCGGCCATCACACCGCAGCCCAGCAGCCCGGCCACCTGCGGGGCCACGCCCGGGTCGACCTTGGTGCACTGCCCGGCCGCGACCAGCGTCTTCTCCGCGAAGGCGCCGATGCCCAGGGCCGGGGACAGCTCCTGGCCGGTCGAGGCGAGGGTCATCTTCTGCTGCGCGTTGTGCGTGTCGAAGCAGTACCAGGGGCGCCCGCGCAGACAGGCACGGCACTTCCCGCACACCGCACGCCAGTTGAGGATCACGAAGTCACCGGGCTCGACATCGGTGACGCCGGGGCCGACGGCCTCGACCACGCCCGCCGCCTCGTGGCCGAGCAGGAACGGGAACTCGTCGTTGATGCCGCCCTGCTTGTAGTGCAGGTCGGTGTGGCACACCCCGCAGGCCTGCACCTGCACCACCGCTTCGCCCGGGCCGGGGTCGGGCACCACGACCGTCTCGATCCGCACCGGCTCGTCCTTGCCGGGGGCGATCACGCCGCGTACTTCCTGGGCCATGCTGCTGACTCCTTCGTCGGCCGGGTCCGTTCCCCTCCGACCCTACGCGCGACCGATCCTCAAGGGGCGCCGATCGGCCGGCCTGTTTCCTCGAAAAGGGCAGGCCGCGCGGCTCGGCGGCGACGTAGCCTGAACGCTCCGCCGACGCCCAGGGAGCGCCGTGAGCATCGCAGAGACCCAGACCGCCACACCACCGTGGCGACAGCTCCTCGGATACGTACGGCCGCACCGCTGGTCCCTGTTCACCGGTGCGCTGCTCTCGCTGGTCACCGGGGCGACCGGGCTGCTGCTGCCGCTGGTGGCGCGGGGCCTGATCGACGACCTGTCGCACGACCGGGCCATCACCGGCGCCCTGCTGGCGATGTCGGCCCTGGTCGTGACCAACGCGGCCGTGGGCGCACTGGGTTCGTACGTGCTGACGCGCACCGCCGAGTCGGTGGTGCTCGGTGCGCGGCGCGCCCTGTCGTCGTATCTGCTCCGGCTGCGGATCAACGCCGTGGACCGCAGTGAACCCGGTGACCTGATGGCCCGCATCACCTCCGACACGACGCTGCTGCGGGCGGTCACCACCGACTCGCTGGTCGGACTGGGCACGGGCGGGCTCACACTCATAGCCACGATCGTGATGATGGGCTGGGTGGACGGCGTGCTGCTGGGCGTCACTCTGGCGGTGATCCTGGGCGCCGGCGTGATTCTCGGGGTGATCGTGCCGCGCATCAACAAGGCGAGCCGGCAGGCGCAGGACGCGGTGGGCGTCATGGGCGCCTCGCTGGAGCGGACCCTCGGCGCGTTGCGCACGGTGAAGGCGTCCGGCGCGGAGCACCGGGAGGAGCGGACGCTGCACGAGGCGGCGCAGGAGTCGTGGCGCCAGAGCGTGCGGGCGGCCAAGTGGTCGGCCGCCGCGGGCAACACGGCGGGGCTCGCCATGCAGGTCGCCTTCATCACCGTGCTCGCCGTGGGCGGCGCGCGGGTCGCGACCGGCGCGATCGACGTGGGCACGCTGGTCGCGTTCCTGCTGTTCGTCTTCTACCTGATGTCGCCCATACAGCAGGTCGTCGGCGCCATCACCCAGTACCAGACGGGCGCCGCGGCCCTCACCCGCATCGAGGAGGCCCTGCGCCTGCCCGCCGAACCGGCCGCCGGGGCCGCCCCGCTGCCCTCCCCCGGCGCCGAGCCCGCCGCCCTCGCCTTCGACGACGTCCGCTTCCGCTACGCCGACGACCTGCCCCACGTCCACCACGGAGTGACCTTCACCGTGCCCGCGCAGGGCATGACGGCGTTCGTGGGCCCGTCCGGCGCCGGCAAGACCACCGTCTTCTCACTGATCGAGCGGTTCTACGACCCCGAGTCCGGCGTGATCACGCTGGACGGGCGAAACCTCGACGACTGGGAACTGCCCCGGCTGCGCGCCGCGATCGGCTACGTGGAGCAGGACGCGCCGGTCCTCTCGGGCTCCCTGCGGGACAACCTGCTGCTGGGCAATCCGGAGGCGGACGAGGACGCCCTCGCGCGGGTGCTCAAGACGACCCGGCTCGACGGTCTGGTCTCCCGGCTGCCCGGCGGCCTCGACACCCTCGTGGGGCACCGCGGCACCAAGCTGTCCGGCGGTGAGCGCCAGCGCGTCGCCATCGCCCGCGCGCTGCTGCGCCGCCCCCGGCTGCTGCTGCTCGACGAGGCGACCTCACAGCTGGACGCGGTGAACGAGGCGGCGCTGCGCGACACCGTCGCGGACGTGGCCCGGACGACCACGGTCCTCGTCGTGGCGCACCGCCTGTCCACGGTGACGATGGCCGACCGGATCGTGGTGATGGACGCCGGCCGGGTCCGTGCCGTCGGCACCCACCGTGAGCTCGTGACGGCCGACCCGCTCTACGCGGAGCTGGCGGCGACGCAGTTCCTCGCCACGGCGGACTGAGGCGCGGCCCGGGTGAAGCCCGCTGTTTCACGCTGCGCTTGCCGTGACCGTCGGGCGGGAGGAGGCTCAGGAGTGAGGCCCTCGCGGCCCGCTGCCGAGCGGGTCGCGGCCCTTCGAAGGAGGTCCATCATGGGAACCGCGGCAGACCCCGCCTTCGACGGAGAGACCCTGCGCCGGGGTGTGGAAGGACAGCCGGACATCCTGCTGTCGCTCTACGCGGACGACGCGGAGTTCCGCATCGTCGACCACACCACCCAGCCCAGCCACCCCAAGGTCCTGCACGGCCGGAACGAGATCGGCCGGATGCTGGAGGACGTCTACAGCCGGGACATGACGCACAAGGTGGAGCGGTGCATCGTCCAGGGCGACGAGGCCGCCTACAGCGAGAGCTGTCAGTACGCGGACGGTGTGCGCGTCCTGTCCGAGTCCATGATCACGCTGCGCGACGGCAAGATCGCCGAGCAGACCCTGATCCAGGCCTGGGACGAGTAGGAGGAGAGACATCGCGAGGCGGGACCGGGGCGTGATCAGCGCGTCCAGGCGCTGTACGACATGACGTCGCCCTTCTCGACGCCGTACTCGGGCTCGGCGGCGGTGAAGGTGCTCTCCAGGCCGAGGACGGCACCGGTGGCCGGGTCCATGATGAGCATGCGGCGGACGCCGCGGGAGTCGTTCACGTAGGCCTGCCCCGGCCGGCCAAGCCGGTCGGTCACCTGGCCGGCCGGCCGCAGCCCCTTGGCGCCGGCCAGCAGCCGCGCGAGCGCCGCGCTCTCTCGTGCGCCGAGGGTCCAGTGGTCCAGCAGCGTAGCCGTGGCGTCCAGCAGTTCGGGCGTGGTCAGCGGGGTGTCGGTGAACTGGGACTCCGTCAGATAGGCGCGCAGCCGGGCCGGGTCGTGGGGCGGGGGCGACTGGGGCGGGGCGTCGCTCCAGCTCGGCGGGTACGTCCGGTCGAGCAGGACGTGGCGGTCCTGGACGAGCCGCGGTGTGCCGCCCTCGTCGGACAGGACCGGCCTGCCCGGGTGCCTCGGGTCGGTGGCGACGACGAGTTCGGTGTGGCTGCCGTCGGGCCGCCAGCGCACGATGCGCTCCTGCGGCAGGGTGATCGGGGGCTTGTCGTCCGACATACCCAGGCTCCAGGACTGCACGTGCGTGCCCTTGCGGAGGCGGGGCGAGCCGTCGGCCGCCGCCGCGGCCGCCGCGTGCCCGGCCAGCCGGCCCAGGGGTACGGGCGTGGAGCCCGACTCGATCACCAGGGGGCGGGGCGCGGCGACCGCGGGGGCGGTGCTCGGGCCGCTCAGTACGAACGTGAGGGTCAGGGCCGCGACGACGGCGCAGGCGACCAGCCCCCAGGCCAGCCGGGGCCCGGGCGCCGACCGGGACCGCGAGCGGGAGCGGCCGGGCCCGGGCGGCAGCAGGTCCCGCAGACGGCCGGGGGCGCGATTCGCCCGGTCGCGCAGACGACCGGGCGCGCGATCCGGGCGCTCCCGCAGACGGCCGGGGGCGTGGTCCGGCCGGTCGTGCAGACGGGCGTGGTCCGGGCGCTCCCGCAGACGGCCGGGGGCGAGGTCCGGCCGGTCGTGCAGCAGTTGTTGCAGTCGGCGCTCGGCGTTGTGGTCCAGGGGGCCGTCTCCGAAGTGGGGACCGTCGGGCGGCACCGGGTCGGCGCTGCGCAGCAGTTCGAGTTCGTCAGCCATGGCCGTGTTCCTTCGGGGCGGTCATGCAGGAGTGCTCGGCGATCGGGAGCTCGGGACGCAGACGGCCGATCTCGGCTCTGAGGCGGCGCCGGGCCCGGTGCAGCCGCATGGCGGCGGCCCGGCTGCCGCAGCCGAGGGCGACGGCGACCTCGTCGACGCCGAGTCCCTCCCAGGCCGTCAGCCGCAACACCTCCTGGTCGGCGGCGGAGAGCCGGGCGAGCGCCTCGTGCACCCAGCCGCCTGGAGTGTCGGCCTCCGGGCCCGCCGTGATGTGCCGCCCGTGCGCGGTGTCGTCGTTGCCGAGCCGGTCGACGAGCCGGCGGCGGCGTCCGTGGCCGCGTACCGCGTTGGCCAGACAGTTGCGTGCCACGCCGTACAGCCAGGGCAGCGCGGCGGCCGGGAGGTCGGCCCGGCGCCGCCAGGCGACCGTGAACACCTCCGCCACCACTTCCTCCACCTCGCCGGTCCGCCCGTCCAGTCGCCGTGCGACATAGCGGCTGACCGCCCAGTAGTGCTCGCGGTAGGCAGCGGCGAAGATCTCGTCGTTGCTCATGTCCCGTTCGTGTCCGGCACTTTCCCGATCGTCACACCCGTTTTCGTGATTCTCGTCGCGTCGGTGAAGTGTGACGCCCGGGCGGGGCGCGGACACAGGCGGGGCATGAGGCACCTCAAGTGGCTGACGACCACTGATCACAAGACGATCGGCACGCTGTACCTGGTGACGTCTTTCGCGTTCTTCGTCATCGGTGGCGTGATGGCGCTGCTGATGCGCGCCGAGCTCGCCCGGCCCGGTCTGCAGATCATGTCGAACGAGCA
>NZ_JBHJPX010000028.1:0-54619 GCF_042262425.1 Streptomyces sp. NPDC056373 | reverse complement strand
GTGCGTGCCTCTGCACGCACCCCGGGCCCCTCTCACTACGAACGACGAACGACGAACGACGAACGACGAACGACGAACGACAAACGACGAACGACGAACGACGAACGACGAACGGCTGGAGGATCAGCCGGCCGACACCTCGTTCCGCTCCTCACCCTGGACCTGTGTGGCGTCGGCGGCCGGACGCCCCCCGCGCACCCCCTTCTTCACGAAGGCGATGACGAGCACCACCGCCGCGACGAGCAGCGACAGCAGGATGGTCTGACGCCCGTCGTGCTCGGTGTCGGTGAGCATGTAACCGAGGATGAACACGATCAGCGCGGCAGTCGCATAGGTCAGGTACGGGTACAGCCACATCTTCACGACGAGCTTCTCGGGCGCCTCGGCCTTGATGATCTTCCGCATGCGCAGCTGGGAGAAGCAGATCACCAGCCACACGAACAGGGCGACGGCGCCGCTGGAGTTCACGAGGAAGAGGAAGACGGAGTCCGGGAACTTGTAGTTGAAGAACACGGCCACGAAGCCGAAGGCGACCGACGCGAGGATCGCCGTGCGCGGCACGCCGTTGGAGGTCGTGCGGGCGAAGGCCTTCGGCGCGTCACCGCGCTGGCCGAGGGAGAAGGCCATGCGGGAGGCGGTGTAGAGGCCGGAGTTCAGGCAGGACAGCACCGAGGTCAGCACGATGAAGTTCATGATCTGACCGGCGTGCGCGATGCCGAGGGAGTCCAGCGCGGCGACGTAGGAGCCGTCCTTGGTGATGGACTTGCTGTCCCACGGCAGCAGGCAGACGACGACGGCGATCGAGCCGAGGTAGAAGACGGCGACACGCCAGATGATGCTGTTGGTGGCCTTGGTGACGGCCTGCCGCGGGTTCTCGGACTCGCCGGCGGCCAGGGTGGCGATCTCGCTGCCCATGAAGGAGAAGACGACGAGCAGCACACCGGTGAGGATCGCGCCGGCGCCGTTGGGCAGGAAGCCGCCGTGCGCGGTCAGGTTGCTGATCCCGGCCTGGTCGCTGTCCACGCCCGGCAGCACGCCGAACACGGCCAGCCCGCCGATGACGATGAACGCGGCGATGGCGACGACCTTGATGCCCGCGAACCAGAACTCGAACTCGCCGTAGGAGCCGACGGAGACCAGGTTGGTGGCGGTCAGCACCAGCATCACGATCAGGGCCCAGCCCCACTGGGGCACGGCCGGTATCCAGCCCTCCAGGATCACCGCACCGGCGGTCGCCTCGACAGCCAGCACGACGACCCAGAAGAACCAGTACAGCCAGCCGATGGAGAAACCGGCCCAGGAGCCGAGGGCCCGGTCGGCGTGCGCGGAGAAGGAACCCGAGGTGGGGTTGGCGGCCGACATCTCACCGAGCATCCGCATCACCAGCACCACGAGCGTGCCGACGAGGGCGTACGACAGCAGGATGCCGGGTCCGGCGGTGGCGATACCGGAGCTGGACCCCACGAAGAGGCCGGCGCCGATGACACCGCCGATGGCGATCATCGAAAGATGCCGGTTCTTGAGCCCGGCCTGCAGCCCGGAGCCCGCGGCTCCGGGTTCTCCGGGCCCTCCGGGGTCGTTTCCGGTCTCGTTCAGAGTCGGCTGCGAGGTCATGGAACGGATTTCCTTTGCGCCGGGGAGCTGTACTTCCGTACGAACCGCACGAGCCGCACGAACGGGGTGTTTCGCGGCATGGCGGTGTACGGGGGGCTCGCACGAGCGGTGTACGAGCCGGTCCAGTGAATCGGAGGCGAACGAATAGGAGAACCTCTGAATCCAGATTGTTACTTGAGGTTTTCCTGAGGTTCCGTAATGGGGCTCACATTCGCCTCGGGTTTTTGTGAGCGCCACCCCGCGCGCCTTCCCCGAAACACCCATGTCACACTCGTCCCATGCGCGTGTACCTCGGCTCGGACCATGCGGGCTACGAACTCAAGAACCACCTCGTCGAGTGGCTGAAGGCGGCGGGTCACGACCCCGTCGACTGCGGCCCGCACATCTACGACGCCCAGGACGACTACCCGCCCTTCTGCCTCCGGGCGGCGGAGCGCACGGCCGCGGACCCGGACGCCCTCGGCGTCGTCATCGGCGGCTCGGGCAATGGCGAGCAGATCGCCGCGAACAAGGTCAAGGGTGTCCGCGCGGCCCTCGCCTGGAGCGAGGAGACGGCGTCGCTGGGCCGCCAGCACAACAACGCGAACGTCGTCGCGGTGGGCGCGCGCATGCACTCGCAGGACGAGGCGGCGAAGTTCGTGGAGACCTTCCTCGGCACCCCGTTCTCCGGTGACGAACGTCACATTCGCCGCATCGACATGCTGTCGGCCTACGAAACGACCGGCGACCTGCCCCCCATCCCCCCGCACCACCCCCAGCAGTAACCACAGCCCTCGCGCCCCGAGGAGCTCCGACCACGGCGCCTCAGCGGTCCGGGCCGGCCGAAGCCCCGAGGCCTTTCGGCCACAGCCTCTGCAGAGACCGTGTCGGGTGGGCGGGTGGGCAAATCCTGGGGTCCGGGGCGAAGCCCCGCGGCATCGGCCCGGTGAGGGACCGTGTCGGGCGGGCGGGTGGACAAGCACACCCCGTTTCCGGCACCGAGCCCACGGCAACGATCACAGGAGTACCCGTGCCGGAAGGCCACACCATCCACCGCCTGGCCCAGGACTACGCCGCCGCCTTCCTCGGCACGAAACCCCGCACCACCAGCCCCCAGGGCAAGTTCGCCCCCGCCGCCACCCTCCTCACCGGCACCGAACTCACCCACACGGAAGCCCACGGCAAGCACCTCTTCCTCGGCTTCCGTGACACCGACTGGATCCACATCCACCTCGGCCTGTTCGGCAAGGTCACCTTCGGCCCGGCCCCCGAACCGCCCCCCACCGGCACCGTCCGCCTCCGCCTGGCGAACGACACCGCCTACGTCGATCTCCGCGGCCCCACCACCTGCGCCCTCATCACGCCCCCGGAGAAGCAGGCGATACACGACCGCCTCGGCCCCGACCCCCTCCGCGACGACGCCGACCCGGACACGGCCTACCGCCGCATCAACCGCAGCCGTACGACGATCGCCGCCCTCCTCATGGACCAGAAGGTCATCGCAGGTGTCGGAAACGTCTACCGCGCGGAGGTCCTCTTCCGGCACCGCATCGACCCGTACCGCGCCGGCAAGGACATCACCCCCACCGAGTGGCACGCGATCTGGACCGACCTCGTCGACCTCATGCACGAGGGCGTCCGCAACAACCGCATCGACACCGTCCGCCCGGAGCACACTCCGGAGGCGATGGGCCGCCCGCCGCGCGTGGACGACCACGGCGGCGAAGTGTACGTCTACCGCAGGGCCGACCTGCCCTGCCACATCTGTGGCGGCGAGATCCGCACCGCCGACCTCGCCGCCCGCAACCTCTTCTGGTGCCCGTCCTGCCAACGCCCCTGAGAAGCGCCTTGAGCGGCGCTCCTGAAACGAAAAGCGCCTTGAGCAGCGCCCTCGAAACGAAAGGCGCATCGAGCGGCGCCCCTGGAACAGCGAGCGCCCCGGTACGAGGCCCTGAACAGCCGGGCGACCCTCAGAACCCGTGCGGCAGCCACGGCGGCACGGTCGTCCCGAACCCCAGCGACGCCTCCGCCAGCGCCCCCCGCCGGATCTCCCGTACCCGGCCCGCCGCCGCCAGCGAGGCCAGCGACACACCCCCGAGATAGGCCGCGCCCAACTCCCGTACGGACAGGGCGACATCCGCCGCATCCGTCGTACGCTCGCAGGACGCTCCCTTCGGGTCCCCGGTCAGCCGCCAACGCCCGGCGTTCCAGGGGCAGAACGCGTCCTCCACCTCGAACACCACGTCCACCGGGGTCTGATACGTCCGCGCCTCCAGCGCGGCGCCCACCTCCACCGGCCGCACGTACAGCGAGTCCCGGAACCACGGGTGACACCGTCGCTGGTCGGACACCAGGTACTGCCACGTGTCGTCCACCGGACGCGACCGCACGGTCACCTTCGAGGTCAGGTCGATCCCGAACAGGAAGCGCCACAGGGCCGCGTCCGCCGCGGGGTCCAGCGCCGCCAAGTCCTCCACGGTCACCGTGCCGTTGGACCCGGACAGCTCCCATTCGGGCTTGACCCGGTACCGCGCGTACCCCACCGTCTCGCCGTCCCGCTCGGCGAGCACGCACTGCAGGGGCGACGCCCCCTCCCGCGTGCTCTCCGGATCGAGCACCCCCAGCCGCTCCCAGCCGGGCCGCCGGGCCAGCATCCCGGGCCGCGCGGGAACCAGCCTGGCGTACAACGCCTCGCACACGTCGAGCACATCGGCCGGCACCGCGTACCGCACCCGTACGTCATCCGTACCGTCCGGCACCGACAACCCCACCCGGGTCGTGTCGATCTCGGCGGCCAGCGACAGGGTCGCGTTGCCGTATCCGAACCGCCCGTAGATCGCCGGCTCGGACGCGGTGAGCACCGCCAGTGGTTCACCCCAGGCGCGCACGTCGTCCAGCTGCCGCCGCATCATCGACGTCAGCAGGCCGCGCCGGCGGTGCGTGGCGGCGACGCTGACCATCGTGACGCCCGCGACCGGCAGTGACGCGCCGCCGGGCACGGTCAGCCGGAAGCTGAACGCCCCGGCCGTCCCCACGCACTCGTCCCCGTCCCAGATGCCGAGAGAACGGTCGTGCTCGGTCAGCGAGCGCCACAACTCCCGCTCCTCGGCGGCCTCGGGCACCCCTCCGAAGCCCCGGAGCAGGGCGTCGTACCACGTGTCCCAATCGTCTGGCCGCAGGACTCGCAGACCGGGCGAAAGGCCGTTCGCGTCAGTTGCCATGAACCATGCCTACCAGGGCGATGCGGGCCGGGCGAGGCAATTTCCGCCGGGCGGCGACGGGGCCGGGCGCGCTGGAGTTCACTGTGATGTCGGCCCTCGGACGGGGGACAAGTGGGACCTCCCGTGCCAAGGGGCTGGTCCGATGGATAGGGTCCCGAACTAATGGCATCAGGACGAGAGCGGCGCGCGGAAGCCGAGACGTTCACGGCCCGGCTGAAGAAGCAGTGGCACCGGGTCCGCGTCGGCGTGCGCCGCGCCGCCGTCGACTACTTCCGCGGCAACGGCTCGGACTGGATCGCCCTGGCCGGTCTGCTCCTGATGGTTCCCGTGATCGCGTCGGCGACACTGGCGAACTCGGTGTGGTTCTCACCGGCCGCACTGGTCCTGCCCGTCGTCGTCGGCGGCCTGCTGCTTCGCCCGGCCAGCCTGCTCGGCCTGTACGCGGCGGCGGCCACGGCCCTGATCGTGGAGTCGGTGCAGCTCGGCCCGTACACGGAGGGCCCCTCCAGGGTCACCCCGGGCGTCGTGCTCGTGGTCGCGGCCTGCGGCTTCTTCGGACTGCTCCTCGCCCAGTTCCGCAGCCGGGTCGGTGTGCCCTGGCGGCGCGGCGGCACCATGCTCTTCGACCTGCGCGAACGCATCCGGGTGCAGAGCAAGCTGCCCGACCTGCCCGACGGCTGGCACCGGGAGATGGCGCTGCGCCCGGCGGGCGGCCAGTCCTTCTCCGGCGACTTCGTGGTCGCGGCCCGCACCAACGGCGGCCGTACGCTCGAGGTCGTCCTCACCGACGTCTCCGGCAAGGGCATGGACGCCGGCTCCCGCGCCCTGCTGCTGTCCGGCGCGTTCGGCGGCCTGCTCGGTTCCCTCCCGCCGCACGCCTTCCTCCCCGCCGCCAACGGCTACCTGCTCCGCCAGGACTGGGACGAGGGCTTCGCCACCTCCATCCACCTGGTCCTCGACCTGGACTCCGGCGACTACGAGCTCTACTCCGCGGGCCACCCGCCGGGCCTCCAGCTCAGCGCCGGCACCGGCCGCTGGGAGGAGAAGGCCGCCGAGGGCCCGCTCCTCGGGGTGTACGACGGTGCCCAGTTCGACCCGGTGAAGGGCTCACTGCGGCCCGGGGACGTGCTGATGCTGTTCACGGACGGCCTGGTGGAGACCTCCGACCGCGACATCGTCGAGGGCATCGACCGCCTCACCGGAGAGGCCGACCGCTATGTGGCCGGCGGTTTCCACGGAGCCGCCTGGCATCTCATCGAGGCCGTGGCCAAGGACGTCAACGACGACCGGGCACTGCTGCTGATCTGCCGAGAGGGCCCGACTGCCGCCGCGACCCGCTGACGGACGGCCGCCGTTCCCCACAGCCCGGTCATGGCTCCGTGCCACTTCCGTAATTCACTCGCATCCCGATTGCACGGGCAACTGCCGTGTTGATAGTGATTACGGGAGACTTGAGGCGGCCGGGAGCGGTCGCCGAGGTAGCCCATACGGGGGAGGCGAGTCAGCGGTATGAAGTTCGACATGGGTGCGCAGACGTTGTCGTCGTTGCAGCGTGACACGCGTGGTTCGACGGATGATCTGGGTGGTCTGGTCCGTCAGTTGGTGGCGGCGGCGCAGCCGCTGGAGGGCAAGTTCAACGGTTCGGGTCGTGTGATGTTCGACCAGTTCAAGGCGCGGGCGGACCGTATCGCGTCGGATCTGAACTCGTCGCTGTCAGCGATTCTGGGCGGTCAGTCGGGCATGGACTCGGCGTTCTCGTCGGGTGACCAGGAGCAGGGTGACAACGCGCGTCAGCAGATGTCCGCGGCGAATTTCGACGCGGCGCGTTTCCGCTGATCGTCGCGGTCTTCGCCAGTCTGTTTGCTGGTTTCTTTCTTTCTCGGGGAGTGATGTGTGATGGCAGGCGCGGGTTCGGATCGTCGGTCGTACGACATGGGTGCGTCGACGGACGCGCAGTCGAACATCCAGGTGGTGATCGGGCGTCTGGAGTCGTTGATCGCTCAGCGTGACAAGCAGGTGCAGGCGGCGATGGCCGACTTCACCGCGGACGGTGTCGCGGATGAGTACCACGGCAAGGAAAAGCGGTGGAACAACGCCTCGCAAGAGGTGAAGAACATCATCCACCTTCTGAAGACGACGCTGGAGAAGAACGACGGCACGGCGCAGTCGACGATCCAGCGTGCGAAGGCGGCCGTCGACAACATCGGCTGATATCGCCGCTGCTTGTCGCGTCGTGAGTGTCTTGTCTGTTCTGTTCGGTGTGGTCGGTAGTGGTGTGTGACGGGGGTTTGTGGTGCCCGGCTGGGACTTGAAGCCGCAGGGTATTTCTCATGTGCTGACGACGACGGGTGATGCTGCGTCGAAGCTGGAGAAGTACGCGAAGGCGTTCGGTGAGCATCTGACGTCGGCGGCGTCCAGTGCGGGCACTGTTTCCGCCGAGGGCGGCGGCGAGGGTGGCGAGAAGGCGCAGGGCGGTCTGGTGGCCCTGGCGTTGTCGCAGTACGCGGAGCACGCCACGAAGGATCTGAAGTTCGTCGCGGCGCGGGCGGGCAAGTCGTTGCAGGGCGTAGTGGATGCGACCACGGCGTATCTGAACGGTGACGAGGAGATGGCGGCCGAGGCGCAGCGCAACACGCTGAAGGCGCCTGCGGTGGATCTGCCTGGAGTGGGAAAGAAGTGATCCAGCCGGAGAAGATCCCGCAGTTCACCGGAAACCTCGAACAACTCGAGACGGATTACGCGGACCTGAAGAAGGACGCGGGTCATGTCCGGGACGCCGGCGGCGACATCCACTCCCGGTTCCAGGGTTTGTCGGCGTATTACGACGCTCCGGAGGCGGAGCAGTTGTTCGGCACGACGAAGCCGGTGAAGGAGAAGGCGGACACGTTCGGCGACGGCCTGGAGAAGGTCTCGGGCGCGTTGTCCTCGTATGCCACGGAGATTCGTCCTCTGGTGGCCAAGCTCAAGGAGCTGAAGTCCAAGGCCCACACGTTCGTCGAGTCCGTCAAGGATGATGACGAGTGGGAGTACGACGAGGACAAGGTCGACGAGCACAACCAGCTGCGTGACGACATCACCTCCACGGTGGCGGCATTCTGGGCTGCGGAGCGGACCTGCCACAACAAGATCACCGCTCTGTGGGGCGGGACGCAGATGGTGGCCGGGGACGGTTCGAAGAAGAAGAACCAGTACGGCTTCAACGCCGACGACTTGAAGAACGCCAAACTCCCCTGGGGTGACCCGGTGGAGGAGAAGCACAAGTGGTACGAGGTCGGCCACTGGGTGAAGTCGTTCGTGTGGGACGGCCTGATCGTGGACGGTGTGTGGGGCACGATCAAGGGCCTGGGCACGCTGGTGGGCTTCGGCGGCTGGGACGCGATGGGCCAGGCGTGGAAGGGCCTGGCGCAGCTGGCGACCGGTCTGGTGATCACGTCGATCCCCGGGGCGCAGACGTGGTTCTGGACGGCGTCGGACAAGGACATGCCGTCCTGGCTGCGTGACTCGCGCACGGCGATGAAGGAGACGGGCAAGGCGCTGGTGGCGTGGGACGAGTGGGGGAAGAACCCCGCCCGTGCGGCCGGTGCGGTCACTTTCAACGTGCTGACGACGGTGTTCACCGGTGGTGCGGGTGGTGCGGCGGCGGGTGCGGGCAAGGCCGGCGCGGTCGCGAAGGCGCTGTCGGTGGCGGGCAAGGCGGGCCGGGTCATCGACCCGATGACCTACATCGCCAAGGGCGCGGGTGCGGGCCTGTCGAAGATCGGCGACATCACCAAGGGCCTGCGCGGGGTCGGCAACATCGACATCCCGACGCTCCCCGACGGTTCGGTCCACCTCCCCGACGGCCATCAACTGGCCCCGAACGGCAACCTCGTCACGCCCAACGGCACGATCGACACGACGCCGGTTCCCCATGGCACCGGCCCGGCGACCCCACACGGCACCACGCCCACGCTTCCCGCCCACTGGACGACACAGGGCGCCCCGACGCCGTCGTACGCGGGCGCCGACGCAGCCGCGCACACAGCGGACAGCGGGGCCCAGGCCGGGCACTACAGCACGCCGAACGCCAATCCCTACAGCGCCCCGACACCGGCCACCGCAGCGAGCCACACGCCGGGCGGCGCCTTCGACACGACACCGGCCCCGTCGGCGTACGACCACGCGCCGCAGCCGCAGTCGACGGGCCCGTACGGCCACGCCCCGTCCGCTTCCCCGTACGGCCACGCGCCGTCCGCTTCCCCTTACGGCCATGCCTCGTCGCCGGGTATGTACGATCACGCACCGGCCCCGTCGGCGTACGACCACGCGCCTCAGCCGTCGTCGTACGACACGACGCCGACCGCCACGCCGCACACCGGCGGTCACCCCGGTGCGGGGACTCCCTGGTACAGCCAGACCACCGGCGCCAACCCGGTGCACGACGTTCCGCCGGCGCCGCACACGGGCGGTCCTGACGTTCCCGGCGGCGGAACTCACCCTGGCTCTTCGACCCCCTGGTACCACGGCGCCGACTCGGCGCACGACGTCCCGACCGGGCCCCATCCCGGCGGCCACGACGCCCCCGGCGGCGCCGGTCTCGCGGACGACGCGGTGCACGGTGGCGATCATGTCGATGCCGGAGACGCCGCCCACCACAGCCCCTTGGAACACGCGGTGCCCGCTGCAGCCGACGCTGCTCACCACGGCATAGATGTTCCCGGGTCTGGCGGGGGTGCCGACCGGTTCGAATACGAGCCGCACGTCTCAGCGGACGAATTCGACGAGCTCTCGGTCGAGGACAAGCACAAGGTCGCATCCGCCGAGTTGTCGGAAGGGACCTTGCCCTTCGCGGACAGTGACGCAGCGATCAGATACGGACAGGATTACTGGAACGACTACGTCGACAACCTGGACCCGTCCGCACGCCAGGCGCTCAACGACTACTCAGGTGACTACTTTCCCTCATATAAGGACATCAACGGATACTTGCGGGAAAGTGATGGGTACACCCGTGCGCGTCCAGAGGTGTTGCACGATATCGCCGAGATGGACCGCGTATTGGCCTCACGACCCGTCCCGGACACCATCATGGTGGTGCGAGGAACCGACCTGGGCTACCTCGACCTGAGCTCGCCGATGGACATGGTCGGCCAGACCTTCCCTGACAAGGGGTACACGTCCACTTCTCTTGGTGATCACCCCGTAGGGGCGTTCAAGTACAAGGAAGCGGTCATGCACCTTCGACTGCCCAAGGACACGCCGGCCCTCTGGCTGGAGAAGGTCAGCAACTATGGTGCGGACGAGCGGGAGCTCTTGCTTGCCCGGGGAACCGAGTACAGAGTGACCAGGGTTTTCATGGACGGTGGCAAGGTCCACGTGTACGGCGAAGTGCTGCCCAGGAGTTAGGAACGGCATACGAATGAGCGAGGAACAGGGCCTCAATCCGAGGCTGAACGAGGATTTGCGGTTCACGCCCAAACCGGGAGGGCCCGCGCTGTACCAAGCAACGACCGGCAAGCCCGTCCAGTACGTCACCGTGGTGGACAGGGATGGCAAGATCATCGGATACGTATGGGCGAATGACGAAGACGACGCCGCTGGATGGACCGTTCGCAAGGCGGGCGGTGACGAGGCGTTCAACAAAGGCGCGCGCTGGGCGCGAAAGCTGCGGGAGGCCAAAGCGCGTGGGCTTACGCCAACAGGTGCGCTAGCTGAGATCGCAGGCGAATCGGGCCCGGCGAGCCCGAGCCACGTGGTTCCGGGGTCCCTGAGGGAGGCCCCGAACTTGCAGACGGTCCAGGATCTAGCTGCGAAGGACTGAGTTGTTTCATGGGGCGCCGCCAGTGGTGAACCGCACGATCAACCCACGCTTTGCCGACGACATGATGTTCAACCTCGTGTCGCCGGGACCGCCGCGATACCGGACCGAGACAGACAAGCCGGTGCGCTACTTCACGGTGGTCGACAAGGAGGGGAATGAGATCCTCGGTTACGTGTGGGCATGCGACGAGGACGACGCCGCTGCTTGGGAACCGAGGCAGGCCGCGGGGCCCCGGGCGTTCGCCGAAGGCGGGATCTGGCACGCCAGGCTGGAGGAGGCCAAGGGGCGGGGCCTCTTGCCGTTGCAGGCGTTCGCGGAGTTGTTGGTCAATGCGGAAGGCAACAGGGGGCGGGCCCTGCCGGAATCTGCGGCGGATGCCCCCAACGCGGCAACGGTGAAGTCCCTCGCCCGTGGGGACTAAAGAACAACCAATGCATGTCTCAGCAGCGTACCGTTCGTGTTTTTGCCCTGGCCACGAAGAGCTGAGTCACCGCATTTGTGCAGAGCGCGCGGTGATCGGGGCTCATCCGGTGGGCTGGTCTCCACATGCCCGGTAGCTCGTTCCACGGGCGGCAGCTGTCTCCTCGCCGATGCCCTGAAAGCTGTCGCAGTGGCAGCAGAGGAGGTGAAATCTTGACCAGTGAACGACCGCTCAACCCGCGCTTCGACGAAGACGTGAACTTCAACTTGGTTTCGGGGCCACCGCAATACCGGAACCATACCGACAGGCCGGTGCGGTACTTCACCGTCGTGGACAAGGAGGACGGCTCGGTCCTCGGGTACCTCTGGGCCAGTGACGCGGACGATGCCGCCGCCTACGAACCGCGAAAGGCTGGTGGGCCCCGCGCGGCGAACGAAGGCGGGTCCTGGATCCGTCGGTTGCGTGAGAGGAAGTCGCGTGGGCTCCGCCCGACGCAGACCCTCGTCGAGCTGTACAACGAACCTGAGCTGGGTGGCCGGGGCCGTCCCCTGCCAGGCTCCCTCACCGATGCTCCGAACGCGGCCACAGTCGAGGCCCTTGCCGTGGGTGACCAGCCCGCAGTCGGCCGATCCCCCTCCGAATAAGAAGCCCCGAGACAACAGCATGAACAACACCGTGCACTACATCGCCGTCACCGCCCCGGACGGCGAAGTGATCGGATACGCCTGGGCAGAGGCTGGCACCGACGACGTCGAGTGGATCGACCGCAGGGCGAGCAGTCTCAGTGCCTACAAGGCGAGCACGGAGTGGTACACCCGGATCCGTGAGGCCCGGGACCGAGGCCTCACCCCTCTCGGTGCCCTCCACCTGCTCAGCCACGAACCCGGCGTCGGCCCCGTCACCGAGGCCGTCGACGCCGACGCCGTGGAGGAACTCGCCCGCGTCGTCACCCCGGCCGACGACCAGCGTCTCCTCGACCAGCTCGACCGCCACGACGCCGAGAGGTGGCGGGAGCTCGCCGACGCCTTCGACGCGCTCACGGACGAGGACCGGGACGTGCAGTGGGGCGGTGGGCAGAAGTCGCCGAGCGGCGCCATCCACGTGCCGTTCCCCATGTACAGCGAGGGGGTGGACCGGGTCGTCCACGCCCTCCACCGCGTCGGTGCCGTCACGCCCGAGCACCGGTGGATGGACAACCCCATGCCCGTGCCCTCGCCCGAGGGCAAGCTGCGGCCCGCCGACGCCGTGCGGGCCGCCACCGCCGTGGTGCGAGGGGAGAAGTTCTCCGACGGGACCATCGACAGGGCTCTGCAGAGCGGTCTCCTCGACGCCGTCGCCGAGTCACTCCGCGCCTGGTATTCCGACCCTTCCGCCGAACAGCCCTCCCGCGCCTCCGCCATCCGCCCCGAAAGCCCCAGAAGTCACGGAAGCCCCGAAGGTCACGGGAGCTCCCGCAGCACCCACAGCCCCGAGCCCCGGCGTCTTCCGGATCAGGATCTCCCAGAGCTCCCGGATCCGTCCCTCCCCATGTGCAGGTTCTGCGGAGGTTCTCCCGCCGCGGACGTCGCGTTCCGTGCGCATCGGGGCCTCGTCGTCCTCATGGGATTCCGGAAGACGGACGGCCCGATGTGCATGACCTGCGGGCTGGCCGTGTACCGCGCGCTGACCACGCACACGCTCGCCTGGGGCTGGTGGAGCCCCCTCTCCCTCTTCCTCTTCGCGCCGTTGACGCTGGTCCGCAACGCCCTGGCCGTGCGCAAGGTGAAGCGACTCCCGGCGCCGGGGCCGGGCACGCTCGGCCCGCGCTACGACCCGGGCGTGCCCGTACGGCGCCGACCCCGTGCGTACATCGCGCTCATCCCCGCGCTGTGGGTGCTCTTCATGATCGTGACGGGACTGTCCGGAGGAATGTGAAGGCGCCCTGGCGACTGCCGGACCCCCGGTTGTGCGCGGGGTGCCTTCGTGTCTTATGTTGCGGAAGCGAAGCCAGGGGGCTAGGGGGACCGGATGCCGCAGGAGATGAGTCTCGCCGAGGTCGAGGCCGTCGCTCGGACCGCGCACGCCGGACAGACGGACAAGGCCGGACGGCCGTATGCCGAGCATCTGTCGGCCGTCGCGGAGGGCGTGCGGGCCCGGGGCGGAGGCGACGAGCTGGTGGCCGCCGCCTGGCTGCACGACGCGCTGGAGGACGGTGTCCTCAGCGAGGAGTGGCTCGACGAGGCCGCGCTCACGCAGCAGACCAAGGACGTCGTACGGGCCATGACCAAGGGGCCGGACGAGGAGCCGAGTGCGTACGCCGGTCGGATCCTGGCCACACCGGGCGCCCGGCTGGTCAAGGCGGCCGACCTCGCGCACAACGCAGACCCCCACCGCCTCGCAGTACTCGACGAGCACACCGCCCGGCGGCTCACGGAGAAGTACGCCGCCATGCGCAAGCGACTCGGTCTGGGCCCGGACGACTGACCACCGGCGTGACCGTACGAACGACCGACGCGTGGCGCACCCGACCGGCGCTCACGGGACGCATCGACAAGGCACAGGACGACTGAATGGCACGGGACTACGACAGCCAGCTGCTGGAGTCGGTGGCGGTGCGCCGGCGCCGGATGCGCGACGCGTTGCTCTTCGGCGCGCAGCGCGCTCGGCGGACGGCGGACGAGCGCTTCGGCAAGATGTTCGCGGGCATCGCGATCGCCGCCGTACTGTGCGCCGGGTGTATCGGCTGGTCCTTCCTCCAGGCCACGCTGGCGAAACAGAAGGCGGAGGAGAAGAAGCAGCAACAGCAGCAGGAGCAGCAGTACGACCCGACGCCGAGCGCCTCCGCAAGCGGCGCCGACGGCACGGGTGGGGAGAAGCAGTGAACGGGGTGTGTGGTCCGCGCGGTGCGGTCGGAGCGCGGCCGGGCCCGAAAAAACGCGATGATAGGTTCCGGTGAGTGGTGAGCGCAGCAACGATGTCTCGGACCCAGTTGAGCCGGGTCACCTTGATCGGCGAGAGACGACGAGCCGATCTGGTACTGCCGTCGGACACGCCGATCGCTCAACTGCTGCCCGACATACTCCACTTGCTGGACGACCGGGCGGCCACCAGGCCGACCACCCGCCAGCTGATCACCTCCGACGGCTCGGCCCTGCCCCATGACGCGACGCTGTCGTCGGCCGAAGTGCCCGACGGTGCCGTGCTCCGTCTCGTCCGTGCCCACGCCGCGCCGCCGGCGCCGGTCGTGCACGACGTCACCGACCAGGTCGCGGACGACCTGGATCTGAGGATCTGGCGCTGGCGTCCGGCGGCCCGCCGGGTGAGCGCCGGCGTTGCCACCGTGGTGTTCACGGTCGCCGCTGCGGTGCTGGCCCGCCAGGAGTTCTCCCTGGAGTCCGTCACCACGGCACTCGCCGTCGTCACCGTGCTGTTCCTGCTCGCGGGTGCGGCCTTCGCCAAGGTCGGCGCGGGCAACCAGGGTCTGGCGACCGCGATGCTGCTGGCTTCCGGCGGGCTCGGCCTGCTCACCGCGTGGACGGCCGCCGACGCGTACGACTGGGGCGGAACGGCTCGGCTGGCCGGTGTCGCGGCCGCGCTGGTGATCACTCTCGTGCTGCTGGCCTACTGCTCGCCGCTGGGCAAGGGCGGGCTGATCGGGGCCGGGACGATCGTCGTGGTCGCCCTGGTGTGGGAGGCCGTCGCCCTCCTCCAGGACCGGGCGGACCGGACGGGCGCCGTGATGGCCGTGTTCTCCATCATCCTGCTGGGGCTGCTGCCACGGTTCGCTCTGATGGCTTCCGGGCTCACCGCACTCGACGACAAACGTTCCACGGGCACCTCGGTGAGCCGGCACCAGGTCGCCAACGCCCTGGCTGCCACGCACCGCGGACTCGCCCTCGCCACCATCGTGACCGCGGCCTCGGCCACCGCGGGTGGCTGGATGCTGACCACCGCGAAGGAGCCGACGGTCTGGACGGTGGGCCTCCCCTCACTCGTGGCCGTGGTGCTGCTCTCCCGGGCGCGGGCCTTCCCACTGGTCGCCGAGGTCGTGGCGCTGTTCGCGGCGGCGACGGTGCTCGTCGTGCGCCTCGCGGTGCTGTGGATGGACCACGCCGGGGGCGCCGGAGCCCTGGTGCTGCTGGGTGCCGCGGCACTGCTTCCGCTGCTGGTTCTCGGCATCGAGCCGCCCGACCACATCCGGGTACGGCTGCGCAGGTTCGCCGACCTGATCGAGTCCCTCGGCGTGATCGGGCTGTTCCCGCTCGCCATCGGCGCGTTCGGCATCTACGGGCAGCTGCTCAACAAGTTCTGAGGCTTCGAAGACCAGACGCCCGCCTGCTGCCGCCTCCGCGGAACGACAGGGCCGGGGCGTGGCAGGAGAGAAGGGCGACATGCCGAGCGGGGACAACTGGCAGAACGACGTGCTGCGCGACCTGAGGGGCGGCACGCCTCAGCAGCGTGCCGCGCAACAGGGCGGGCAGCCACAACAGGCGTCCCAGCAGGCGTCCGCGTCGCAGCAGCCGCAGGCGCCCCAACAGCCGGACCCCGGCCATGGGGCGCAGCATGGCGGAGTCGGCCAGTACCCCCAGGGGGAGGCACCGGCCTACGGTTATCCGCAGCCCGGCCCGGCCGACCAGCAGCAGGGGCGACAGCAGGCGCAGCAGCAGGCCTACGCCGAGCAGTACGCCGCCCAGCAGCAGGGTTACACCGGGCAGGCGCAGCAGCCGTACCCGGAGCAGGCCTACGCCCAGCAGAACTACGGCCGGCAGCACGCTCACCCCCAGCAGCAGGCTTACGCAGAGCAGCAGGCCCACGCCCAGCAGCAGGCCCACCCCCAGCAGCAGGCCCACGCAGAGCAGCAGGCCCACGCCGAGCAGCAGGCCTACGCCGAGCAGCAGGCCTACGCCGAGTACTACGCCGCGCAGCAGCAGGCCGCGGCCGGGCAGCAACAACAGCAGTACGCCCAGCAGGCCCAACCCCAGGCCCAAGGGCAGGGTCAGGGGCACGGCGAGGGCCAGCCGGTGCAGTACGCCGAGCCGGCCCCCGCTCCCCGCGCCCGCTCCTCCCGTGCCGCCCCCGACAGCCGCCCGGTGGTCGACAAGAAGCTCCTGAGCGCGGGCAAGGGGCCCCGGCGCGGAGAGTCGTTCGCCGCCCGCGCCCTGCGCGCGGTCCGCCGTACCATCGCCTCCTCGGCGTCCCGCGAAGTGGCCGAGACGACGGCGACCGCCGAAACGCTTCAGCAGCCGGTGACCACCGGCCGGCAGATCGCCGTGACCTCCATCCGCGGTGGCTCGGGCAAGACGACGGTCGCCGCGCTGCTGACCGCCACCTACGCCCACTACCGCCAGGACCCGGTCCTCGCCGTCGAGGCCGATCCGGCGCTCGGATCCCTGCCGCTGAGGCTCGGCGCGGAGAGCCTCCGCTGGACCACCGGTGATCTCGCCGACGTCGTAGAACCGCAGATGACGCTCCTCGACATCACCGGCTACCTGGTGCAACTCCCCGAGAACGCCTGGCTGCTGCCCGGCAGCCAGGGGCAGGTCGGGGCCATGCTCGACACCAAGGGGTACGAGCGGATCATGGTGGCGATGCGCCGCTACTTCGGCGTGACCGTCGCCGACTGCGAGACGCTGCCCGCCGAGGTCGCCCGCACCGCCCTGTCCGCCGCGCAGGCCCGGATCCTGACCGTGCCCGCCACGCTCGAGGGGATCGCGAGCACCCACGCCGTCCTGGAATGGATGCGCGGCCTGCCCCGCGACATCACCACCTCCACCGTCGTCGTGCTCACCGAGACCGTGCCGCACACCGGCATCGACCTCGAGAAGGCGGCCGAGCAACTGAAGGCGACGGGGGCCAGTGTGTGCGTCCTGCCCTACGACCGGCATCTGGCGGCGGGCGGCACCATCCGCACCGAGCTTCTCGCGCGGGAGACCCGGCAGGCCGCCGCCCGCCTGGCGGCGGAGGCCTTCCAGCTCTCCCACAGGCGCCGCTGAAGTCGCCCCGCACGAAGGGACCCCGAGGACTCACAGGACAAGGCAACGACGATGAGCACCCGACTGATCCACCGGCCGGCCCGGACCACCCGGCCCCCGGCCGCCCCCGAGGCGCGCACCATCGAGGCGCCCCCCAACCTGCCAGACGGCAAGACGGGTTCGATCGCGACCTCGCTGCTGCCCGTCGCGGGTGTGATGTCCTCCGTCGTGATGATGACGGTCGTGCGCAACAGCCAGTTCGCGGGGCTCGGCGCGATCATCCTCGTGGTCACCATCCTCGGCTCGCTCGTCATGGTCTTCTCCCAGCGCGGCAAGGCCCAGCGCACGCGCCGTACACAACGCGAGGCCTACCTCTCCTACCTGGAGGACCTGCGCGAGGAGCTGTCCAAGGAGGAGCGGGAGCGACGTGAGAGCACCCAGGTGCTCAACCCGCCGCCGGACGCGCTGTACGACATCGTGCGCGACCCCGCCCGCCTGTGGGAGCGGCGCCGCCTGGACGCGGACTTCCTGCGGGTCCGCGTCGGCACCGGCGAGATGCCGGTGCGCGACCTGAAGGTGGCCCCGCCCGGATCCTCCGTGCTCACCCCGCCCGACGAGTTCATGCTGAACGAGGCCTCCGCCCTCGTAGGCCGCTTCGGCAACGGCACCGAACTGCCGCTCTCCGTCCCGCTCGACCGCGTCGGCAACATCACCGTCATCGGCCGGCGCGAGGACACGCTCCGCGTCGCCCGCGCTCTCATCGCGCAGGCCGCCGCCACCCACGCGCCCGACGACGTGGCCATGGCGCTGGCCGTGCCCGGCGACCGGATCGCCGACTGGGCGTGGGCCAAGTGGCTGCCGCACCTGCTCGACTCCGAGCAGTTCGACGGCCCCGTCGCGGCCCGTCGCATCGCGCCGTCGCTGCCGCAGCTGGCCCGCCAGATCGGCGGTGAACTGCGCCGGCGCGCCTCCTACGCGGCCGAGGTCCGGCGCGGCCTGTCCGACCGGGACGCCCTGGCCATGACCTCCCGGCTGCTCGTCGTGGCGGACGCGCATGGCGACGACGCCGTGGACCTGCCGCGCCCCGACGACGCGGTGGGCCTGCGCGACATGAGCGTCACCGTGCTGCACCTCCTCGACCAGCGCGTGCAGGAGCCCGGCAGCGTGGGCGTCCGCATCACCGTCGACGGGGAGCGGGTCGTCATCGAGGATCTGCGCCAGAAGGAGCCGATCAGCGCGCACGGCACCGTCGACGAGATCGGTGCCCCCTTCGCCGAAGGGCTCGCCCGGATGCTCGCTCCGCTGCGCCTGTCCGCGGAGTCGATGGTCGACGCGCCCCTGACCGGTCCCGTCGACTTCGCCGAACTGCTCGGCATCGACGACGTCGCCGGGCTCGACCTGAGCCGGCTGTGGGCCCCGCGCGGCGAACGCGCCTTCCTGCGCGTGCCCATCGGGGTCAGCGACGCCAAGGAGCCCGTGCTGCTCGACCTGAAGGAGTCCTCCGAACTGGGCATGGGCCCGCACGGCCTGTGCGTCGGCGCCACCGGCTCCGGCAAGTCCGAGCTGCTGCGCACCCTCGTCCTCGCCCTGGTCGCCACCCACCCGCCGGAGGACCTGGCCATGGTCCTCGTCGACTACAAGGGCGGCGCCACCTTCGCCCCGTTCGCGAAACTGCCGCACGTCTCCGGCGTCATCACCAACCTGGAGAACCAGGCAGGCCTGGTCGAGCGCGTCCACGCCTCCCTCGCGGGCGAGGTCAAGCGCCGTCAGCAGGTCCTCAAGGACGCGGGCAACGTCGCCGACATCGGCCACTACGCCGCGCTGCGCGCCGAGAAGCGGCCCGACCTGGAGCCGCTTCCGCACCTGTTCGTCGTGATCGACGAGTTCGGTGAACTCCTCACAGCGAAGCCGGACTTCATCGACCTGTTCCTGTCCATCGGCCGTATCGGCCGGTCCATCGGCGTGCACCTGCTGCTGTCCAGCCAGCGCATCGAGGCCGGCAAGCTGAAGGGCCTGGAGACCTACCTGTCGTACCGGCTGGGCCTGCGCACCTTCTCCCCGGACGAGTCCCGCACCGTCCTGGACACCACGGACGCCTTCCACCTGCCCCCGCTGCCCGGCTTCGGCTACCTCAAGGTCGACACCAGCCACTACGAGCGGTTCAAGGCCGGCTACGTGTCCGGCGCCTACCGGGGTCCTGTCCGACGCGAGAGCGAGGAGGACACCGGGCCGCTGGTGCTGGAGTACGACGCGTACAACACGCTCGGCCAGGAGGACACCGCCTCCCCCGAGGAGCCTCAGATGCGGCGCCGGGAGACCGGCCCCACCGAAATGGGCATGATGATCGACCAGCTGGAGCGCTCCGGCGCCCGTCCGGTCCGACAGATCTGGCTGCCCCCGCTGTCCTCCGCGGTCCCGCTCGACAAGGTCGCCGGGCCGGTGCAGGTGGGCCCACGCGGCATGCAGCTCGCCAAGCGGCGCGGCCCGCTCCAGGTTCCGCTGGGCGTCCTCGACGACCCGACCAGGCAGTGGCAGGGCGAGTGGTACCTGGACCTCACGCTCGCCGGAGGCCATGCCGCGATCATCGGCGGCCCGCAGTCCGGCAAGACGACCCTGCTGCGCACCCTCGCCCTCTCCCTGGCCCTGACCCACACCCCGCAGGAGGTGGGCGTCTACGGCCTCGACCTGGTCGGTGGCGGTCTTCAGGCCCTGTCCGGGTTGCCGCACGTCGGCGGGATCGCGGGCCGGGCGGACCGGGAGCGGGCCGCCCGCACCATCGACTCGGTGCGCGCCATGCTCGACCAGCGCGAGGAGCTCTTCCGCGTCCACAACATCGACTCGCTGGAGCAGCTGCGCACCCTGCGCGCGGCCGGCCAGGTGCCCGAACTGGCCAGCACCGAGATCGTGTTGCTCGTCGACGGGTTCGGTGCCCTGCGCGACGACTTCGAGGACCTCGACGAACCGGTCGTGGACATCCTCAAGCGGGGCAGCGGCTACGGCATCCACGTCGTCGCCGGCATGCTGCGCTGGAACGACGTGCGCATCGCCACCCAGTCCCAGTTCGGCACCCGGGTGGAACTGCGCCTGAACGACCCGAGCGAGTCCAGCATCGACCGCAAGCTCGGCGAGACCCTGTCACCCGAGGAGAAGGGCCGTGTCCTCACCGACCGCAAGCTCTTCGCCCAGGTCGCCCTGCCCCGCACCGACGGTTTCGCCGACACCGCCGACCTCGGCGCCGTCCTGGAGACCACCGCCCGGGCGATCCGCGCCACCTGGACCGGCGAGGTCGCCCAGCCGGTGCGCGTGCTGCCGCACGTCCTGGAGGCACACCAGCTGCCCGGACCCGCCGCCGAACCGCGGCGGGTCCCGATCGGCCTGGATCAGACGCAGCTGGCGCCGGTCCTGGTCGACCTGTTCCACCGCGACCAGCACCTGCTGGTCATGGGCGACAGCGAGTGCGGCAAGACCAACCTGCTCAAGCTGATCGCCCGCGGCCTCATCGAGCGCTACGGCGACGACGAACTGGTCTTCGGCGTCTTCGACCCGCGCCGCGGACTGCGCGGTGTCATCCCGGAGGAGTACCGGGGCGGCTACGCCTACAACAGCAAGCTGTGCGCGGGCCTCGCCGCCGGTATCGCCTCCGAGCTGGAGAAGCGCCTGCCCGACGAGGCCGCCGGCACCGCCGACCTGGAACCGGGCAGCTTCTCCGGTCCGCGGATCGTGATCCTCGTCGACGACTACGACGTCCTCACCACCGCGGGGCAGCAGCCGCTGGCGCCTTTCGTGCCGTACATCCCCTCGGCCGTCGACATCGGACTGCACTTCGTCCTCACCCGCCGCGTCGCGGGCGCCTCCCGCGGCCTGTACGAGCCGCTGACGCAGAGCCTGCGCGAGTCCGGCGCCTCGGCACTGGTGATGGCGGGCGACCGCAGCGAGGGGCAGCTCTTCTCCAACGTGTACGCGAGCCATCAGCCCCCCGGCCGCGGTGTGCTGGTCCGCAGGGGCGAACCGAACCGGCTCATCCAGACCGTCTACGAGGGGACGAGGTAAACGCGTGACGAAGGATGTCATCGCCCTCACGAAGAAGATGCCCGATCCGCTGAGCGTGCTCGCGGGCCTGCTGTCCGGAGGCCCGGACCTGCTGGTGGGCGCCGAGGGCGAGGGCGCCGTGGTGCAGCTGTGCGACCCGCGGGGCCGTCCGCTCGTGTCTGTCGAGGCGCCGCTGCTCGTGCAGGTCAGGGGAGAGGCCGAGCGGCTGCTGGGGGCGCAGGAGCCCGAGGTTCCGTACTGGTGGACCGAGGCCCGCGCCACGACCGGCGTCAAGGAGGCCGAGGAACTCGCCGGGACGTTCGCCGCCCGGATCGCCACCCTGGTCGGGGGTACGGCCTGGCCGCCGCAGACCGGGTGGTCCCTGGCGGTGGTCAAGACGGACGGCATGACGGTGGCGCCGGCTCCGGCCGCCGCCCAACCCGCCGTGGACGTGCTCACCGACAAGGTCGCCGTCGTCATCCAGGACCGTCCCGTGGTCGCGATGACGGCCTGGCTGTCGGACGCCTTCAGCGCCGCCGCGAACGCCGGCCTCGGCCTGCAGATCGTCACACCGGCGGGCACCCGCCTCTCCCCGGCGGTCCGGAACAGCCTCCCGGGCTGGCCCTCGCGCTGGGTCGTGCAGGACGAGCGGGACGGCTACTACGACGGACTGACCGGAGCGGTCCTGCAGTGGAGCAACGGCCTGTTCGTGACAGTGGAGTCGCCGGAGGCGACCCCCGAGGATCCGCGCACGCCCCTCGCCGCGTCCTTCCAGGAGGGTCTCGCGGAACAGCCCGACACGGGGGAGCGTCAGCTGGCGATCTCGTTCCGTGCCGTACACCCGGCCGACGACCGGCTCGTTCTCGGCGGCGCGGTGGAAGCGGTGTGGCGGGAGATCACCGGTGAGCCGCCGGCGGGCTGGGGCACGGAGGAGCCGGCCAACCTCCCCTGGTCACTGCGGCAGTTGACCGACGTTGCGTACGAACGGGCCCCGGAGCCCACCTGGTTCGTGGTCGTCGGCGCTCCGGAACGGCCGGGCCTGGCGACGGTCCGCGTCACCCGGACCAAGGCCGGTGTGGAGGAGGACGTGACGATGGTCCTCGGATACGGACCGGGCGAGCACATGCCGACGGACGCCGTGGTCGCCGCGGCAGAGGCGCTCGCCACCCGGCACGATCTGCAGTCGATGCTGGTGCAGATCCGCCGGGCCCGCCGCGACCTGTCCGTCCCGCCGCGCTTCGAAGGCCCCGGCGTGCCCTACGCGTTCGCCCTGGGTGCCGAGGAGGTCCGCGAGATGCCGGGTGACCGGGCCCGCCGCACACCGCTGTCCGAAGCTCCGCGGGAGCTGGGTCCGAAGACCCGCCCGGCGCTGTACTACCCGTTCCGGGGCGATCCCTCCGACCTGTCGGGCTGGCAGGAGTTCGAGAGCCTGATGAGACACCTGAAGGGCAGTTAGGACCGCCGAACCCGTCAAGGCGGCCAAGCGGCCAAGCGGCCACGGGGATCAAGGAGCCGAGCGAACAAGGGTCAGGCAAACAGGGTCAGGCAAACAAGGGGACGGCCCGCACACTCACGAGTGTGCGGGCCGTCCCCTCGTCCGGCAGTGGGTCAGCCCACGGCCACCTTCTCGCGCTCGCGCCGCTCGGCGCCCTGGCGTTCGCGGGCGGCCTCGGCCGCGTCCCGCTTGAAGGCCCAGTCCATCTTCGGCTCCATCGCGAACCGGAAGACGCGCTGTACCGGCTTGGTGCACAGCACCGTCACGACGGCGGCCGCGAGGACGGTCACGAGGATCTCACCGGCCGGCTGGTGCAGCCAGGACGCCTCGAACCAGCCCCGGTAGTCGCCCGCCTTCACCAGGAAGCCGTGCAGCAGGTAGCCGTAGAGCGTGCCGGCGCCGAGGGCGGTGAACCACATGTGGCGGCGCGGCACCCAGGCGAAGAAGCACGCGGTCAGCACCAGGGAGCAGCCGAACATCGCGAGCACCATGACCGGGCCGGTCCACCACGGGGCGCCCAGCTCCTGTGCGGCGTCCCGGTGGTAGAACCACGCGGTGTTCATCCGCGGCACGGCCCACCAGCTGAAGGCCAGGGCGGCCGCGAACACCGGCACCGAGGCGATCCGCACCGAACGGCGGCGCACCATGTGGAAGTGCTCGGGCTTCATGACCAGACCCAGCACGAAGAACGGCAGGAACTGCAGGACGCGCTGCAGGTCGAGGTCGTCGCCGATCTCAGGGGTGACGGTCGCCAGCATGGCGAGGCCGAGCGCGAGCGGCAGCGGCCAGCGCACCAGGTTCCAGATGGGGGTGGTCAGGCGCCAGATGAACAGCGCGACCAGGAACCAGGTCAGGTACCAGGGGTCGAGGAGGCTGATCTCCTGGTGCGGGTCGTTGTCGATGACCCGCTTGAAGAGCGGATAGGCCGTCTCGAAGATGATGTACGGCACGGCCACGCCGGTGATCAGGCGCTTCAGCCGGTCGGGCCGCATGTCGAAACTGCGCGAGAAGTAACCGGAGATGAGGATGAACGCCGGCATGTGGAACGCGTAGACGACCTGGTAGGCGGCCTCGAGTGTCCGGCTGTCGCCCTTGAGGGGCTCCCAGGCGTGGCCCATGGCCACCAGCACGATCGCAAGGTACTTGGCGTTGTCGAAGAACGCGTCGCGTTGCTTGCCGTTCTGCTTCTTCTGCGTGCTCTGCGGCGAGCGGGGGCTCGGCACTCCGTCGGCCGGCGAATGTGCCGGGGGAAGTGGCGCCCTGCGGTCGCCGTTCGGTCGCAGCGAGTTCGTCACAGACCCTCCCACCAGGAGCTCGGGGAGACGATCCGGGACCTCGCTGCGCGTGCGGGGGACGAGGCAGCGTGGAACATCTGAGGCACCCTAGCGTTCCGCGCAGGTATTCGTAAAACGCCGGACGTCATTCCTGGCTATTCGCTGCGCATACCCCGGATTACGGGTAGTTGACGGCGCTCTCGGCGTGATGGCCAACACATCGCCCGATGGTGGTTTGTGTGCACTGCCCCGGCCCTGCTTATCGTGATACTTCCGGACTAAGTGGTGCATAAGACCAGCAGGCGACTCCAGTGGAATGTCCGCTTCCGCCCCCCTTCGGACCCTGCCCCGCACAGGTGTTGATGACCCTGTGGCAACAATTCGAATTACCTGCGTACAGGTTGTGTGGAGACGGAAACGATTCGGCCGAATTCCCTGGGCGGGTGGCTCGTCGAATTGCCGTGCGACTGCTCGGAGTCGGGTCCCCAGGCACGGGCGGCTCACGCGCGCGAGGACGACACGGCCATGGTCGATGCGTCAGCGCCCGCATAGCCCGGCCGGGTTGGTGGCACGATGGTTCTGGCGGGGTGCGCAAGGTCGCGTCCCCGGGCCGGGAGAGCGGACCGACCGAGGGTGTGATCAGTTGTGGCCATTTCACTGTCTGTGGTGCTGCTGTTGGCAATCATCCTTGTGGTGTTGCTGAGAGGCGGATCCATCAAAGCCGGTCCCGCGATCGTGGCGGTCCTCTTCGGCTTCTTCCTCGCCTCGACCGGCATGGCCGACGACATCCAGCGGTTCCTCAACTCGATAGCGGAGACGATCAACTCCATCAGCTTCTGACCGGGACGACGCACCCTCCCGAGCCCCGCGCTGAGCGCCCCGGGCACGGGCGGTTACGCTCGCCCCGACCACAGGACGGTGCGTGACGGGGGGAACGTACGGGGATGGCGCTGCGCGATTCCGACCCGGCGAAGGTGGGCGGCTACCGGATCGAGGACCGCCTCGGCTCCGGTGGCATGGGCGTGGTCTACCTGGCCCGCTCCGCCTCCGGCCGCCGCCTCGCGATCAAGGTCGTGCACAGCCAGTACGCCGACGACGACGAGTTCCGCGCCCGTTTCCGCCGCGAGGTGGCCGCCGCCCGCCGGGTCAGCGGAGCCTTCACGGCCCCCGTCGTGGACGCGGACGCCGACGCCACGCACCCCTGGATGGCCACGCTCTACATACCGGGAGCGGACCTCGGCACCCACGTCCGCGAGAACGGCCCGCTCTCGCTGCCCCGCCTGCGCGGTCTCGCCGCAGGTCTCGCCGAGGCGCTGCGCGACATCCACCGCGCCGGTGTCGTCCACCGCGACCTGAAGCCGGCCAACGTGATGCTCGCCGAGGACGGCCCCCGCGTCATCGACTTCGGCATCTCCCGCGCAGCGGAGTTCGCCGCCTCGGACGCCCTCACCCAGACCGGGCGCGTCATGGGCACCCCGCCCTTCATGTCCCCGGAGCAGTTCGCCTCCCCGCAGGAAGTCGGCCCGGCCGCCGACATGTTCTCCCTCGGCTCGGTCCTCACCTACGCCGCCACCTGCCGCGGACCCTTCGACAGCCCGAGCCCGTACGAGACGGCCCTGCGCGTCGTCGAGGGCGAACCGGACCTGACCGGAGTCCCCGGCGAACTGCTCCCCTTCATCCGTGCCTGCCTGGAGAAGCACCAGAAGTCCCGCCCCGCCGCGGACGAACTGTTCACGCTGCTCCGTGAAGGCGACGCCCCAGGCACGCTCACCGTGCCCGGCACCGGCGCGCCCCGCCCCGTGCGCCCGTGGCCGGGCGCGCGGCCGACCGAGCCGGCCGGCACGGCCTGGCCCGAGGCGGCCCGCACCGGGCGGGGTACGACGTCCCACGCCCTGCCCGCCGAAGCGGACGAGGTAGCGGACGACGGAGCAGCCGATGTGGCGGACGGAGGGCTGCGCGAGGTTGCGGACGGAGGGCTGCGCGAGGTTGCGGACGGAGGGCCGGACGACGGAGTGCGCGCCGGGACGGGCGCCGGGCGGGGTGCGGCGCCGCACGGCGGTCCGGGCCGTCCCCTGCCGGACAGAACCCCGACGGCGCAGCCTCGGCCGCCGAGCGACCCGGCCGGGACAGGGCCGCCCGGGTCCGGACGCTCCCGCACCCGCTCCGGCACGCGCAGCCGCCGCCGGCACGGGCTGCTGCTGATCTCGGCCGCCGCGGCCGTCGCACTCGCCGCGATCGTCACCACGACCCTCACCCTGATCCGCGACCACGACCGCCCGCCCTCGTCCTCCGCCGAGGCGGCCGGCCCACCCGAGGGCGCGGCCGGCCTCCCCACGGGCTGGAAGCCATGGGCCGCCACCGCGAAGGCGCCCGAGGGCAGCGAGGGAGGCCTGGCCGGCACGGACACCTCCTTCAAGGGCTGCTCCGTCGTCGACGCCTCCCTCGTCTGCGCCGGCTCCGACCTCATGGCGGCCCGCTTCGGTCTCGCCGACGGCCGCAACACCTGGAGCCGCCCCGTCGACCCCACACCCGACGGCGCCACCGGCGACGAGGGCGCACTCATCGGCACCGGCGACGACCGCGTCTACGCCTACGGGTCCGAGGACGCGCAGGGCACGAGCGGCGTGGGGTCCAGCTACACGGTCTACGCACTGGCCGCCGGCACCGGCAAGGAACTGTGGCGGACCCCGACCGGCAGCGGAGAGACGGCGAGAGCCCCCGACGAGCCTCAGGGCGCTGCCACGGCCGTGCCCGAGGGCGTCATCACCTTCTACGGGCCGCAGGGCGACCAGTACGCCCTGCTGGACGCCGAGACGGGCAAGGTGCGCTGGCGGCAGCCGGAACCGCAGTCGGGCGGCGACTGCGTGCTGGACGCGGCGGCCGATCGCGCCTACCTGCTCTGCACCACCAGGGCGGACGGCGGGAAGACCGCCGAGACCACCGTCGCGCAGATCGATCCGGCCACCGGAAGGACCCGCTGGACCGTCGAGGCCGAGGGGGCCCTGCAACTGCTCGGCCGGCACGGGGGACGCCTGGTGCTCACGGACGGCTATGCCACGGCCCGGGGCCTCGTCCTGATCGACGTCGCCTCGCACGAGCTCACCGTGCGCCGACTGGCGAAACCCCGGCCCGAGGGATCGAGGGCGTACCTGGCACGCGGCACCGTCTACTTCACGCGCAGCAGCGGCGGCGTCCGCGCCGTCGCGCCGCTCACCGGGCGCACGCTGTGGGAGTCCAACTCCACCCTGGAGCGGCAGGGGCCGCCGGCGGCTTCGGCCACCCACGTGTACTTCGCGTCGCCCAGCGGCCGCCTGGCCGCGCTGAACGCGCGCAGCGGCAAGGTCGAGGACACCCGGGACGGCCGCGACGACGGCGGCCGGGTCGACAGCCTGCTCGTCACGTCCGGTGCGTCGCCCCTGCTCGTCGGCGACGCCCTGTACGTCCCGTACGGCGTCCGCTCCGTCTACACGGTGGACGTACGCCACCTCTGAGCAGGGGCCGGACGGGAGAAGCGGAAGCGCACGCGGGCCTCCTCGGCGCCGGAACACATGTCGGGCCCGGTTCCGGAGAACCGGGCCCGAGCCGTACGGGGCGGCCGACGGGAACCTCAGGCGGCCGTCTGCGGATACCGAGCCGACACGGCTTTCACCGCCGAGCCCGAGACGAGCACTCCCGACAGAGCGATCAGACCGGTCAGGGTGTCCTGGATCTGTGTCGCCGGGGCGTAGACGATCACGATGACGACGAGCAGGGCCGCCCAGTCCCGCGGGCGAGCGATTGACAGTACAGAGCGGGTGGGAACCACACTCATAGCGGTACCTCCTGGTACTCGGTGCCCGACCCACCGATCACGCCGCCAAGCCCGTTCGGTGGCGCGGGCCTCCTGCTTGAGCCCCATAGTGGCGCCTCTACCGGCCCGAGAGATCCAGAGCGCCCCGGACAAGGCCCACGGTCCCCCCGGACGGCCGAAGGCCCCCCGGCATGCGGAAGGCCCAGGGAGAGGCAGACAACCTCTCGCCTGGGCCTTCGGCGTTCAGAGCGGGCGACGGGAATCGAACCCGCGTAGCTAGTTTGGAAGACTAGGGCTCTACCATTGAGCTACGCCCGCACAGCACGCGCCGCAGGTCGGGCGACCGCGGCACAGAAAGCATCGTAGCGGGTCGGGCCCCCCGGCCGCACACCGCATTCCGGCCCGGGCCGACGAGGCGGAGCCGCGGTGGAAATGCGGCGGCCGCACCGCTCGTCGGCATGTACCCTACGTGTCGCACCAGACGGGGTGTGGCGCAGCTTGGTAGCGCGTCCGCTTTGGGAGCGGAAGGCCGTGGGTTCAAATCCCGCCACCCCGACCAGCCACCCGATCACCTCGCGTGATCGCCCATCGGATCACTCATGTGATCGCCTTTTGGGCGGTGTAGTCGCTGCCGTTACTATGCAAGCTGCACGCCCGTGTGTCTCATCGTCTGAAGTCCTCCGGGCGGCGAAATCCGCCGGGCCGTTCTGGCCCCGGCAGAAACCAAGAAGTCAGCCACAAGGAGACCGAACCGTGAAGAGCGCCGTGGAGACCCTGAACCCGACTCGGGTTCGGCTCACTGTCGAGGTGCCCTTCGAGGAGCTCAAGGACAGCCTCGACGCGGCGTACAAGAAGATCAACCAGCAGGTCACGGTGAAGGGCTTCCGCAAGGGCAAGGTCCCGGCCCGGGTCATCGACCAGCGGTTCGGCCGCGGTGCGGTTCTGGAGGAGGCGGTCAACGACGCGCTTCCGAAGTTCTACACCGACGCGGTCAACGAGGCCGAGCTCAACGTGCTGGGCCAGCCCGAGGTCGACATCACGGAGCTGAAGGACGGCGAGACGCTGAACTTCACCGCCGAGGTCGACATCCGCCCCTCCATCGAGATCCCGGACTTCTCCGGCATCGAGGTCGAGGTCGACGCGGTCGAGGTCACCGACGAGGACGTCGACAAGGCCGTCGAGGAGCTGCGCGAGCGCTTCGCCTCCACCGCCCCGGTCGAGCGTGCCGCCGAGGACGGCGACGTCGTGACGATCGACCTGCAGGCCAAGGTCGACGGCGAGGTCCTGGAGGACGGCGTCGCCGACGGCGTCTCCTACACGATCGGCTCCGGCGAGCTGCTGGATGGCATCGACGACGCCGTGAAGGGCCTGGAGGCCGGTGGCGAGGCCACCTTCGCCTCCGAGCTGAAGGGCGGCTCGGCCGCCGGCAAGGAGGCCGAGGTCACCGTCAAGGTCACCCAGGTCGCCAAGCGTGAACTGCCCGAGCTGGACGACGAGTTCGCGCAGCTCGCCTCCGAGTTCGACACCATCGAGGAGCTGCGCGCGGACAGCCGCAAGCGGCTCGAGAACATGAAGCAGTACGACCAGGCCACGCAGGCCCAGGAGCGTGTCCTGGAGAAGCTGCTCGAGCTGGTCGAGGTCCCCGTCCCCGAGAAGCTGCTCGAGGACGAGGTCAACACCCGCAAGCACAACCTCGAGCACCACCAGCTCGGCCAGATGGGCCTCGACCTCGCGAAGTACCTGGAGATCCAGGGCAAGAGCGAGGAGGAGTTCGAGACCGAGACCCGTGAGGCCGCGGTCAAGGGCATCAAGACCCAGTTCGTGCTCGACGAGCTCGTCAAGCAGGAGAAGCTGAACGTCAACCAGGAGGAGCTCACCGAGCACCTCATGCGCCGTGCGGCCTCCTCCGGCATGTCGCCCGACCAGTTCGCCCAGGCGGTCGTCGAGGGCGGCCAGGTTCCGCTCCTGGTCGGCGAGGTCGCCCGCGGCAAGGCCCTGGCCGTCGTGGTCGAGAAGGCCACGGTCAAGGACACCAACGGCGAGATCATCGACCTCGACGACGAGGAGGACGAGACCGAGTCCACCGAGGCCGCCGCCGAGGAGACCCCGGCCGAGTCCGCCGAGGAGAAGACCGAGGGCTGAGCCCCGGTCGTAGTGAGTTCGTGAGGAGGGCCCCGGGGTGTGAAACCCCGGGGCCTTCTTGACGCCCGGGAGGCAGCTCACCCTCAGGGGCGCGGGGAACTGCGCGACAAGCCCCCACACGCCCGCAGCCGCCCACCGGAAGATCCGCCCACGGCGAGACGGCACGGCCCCCCGGCGGAGCCCGTCGCGCTACGCCCCCGGCGAACACTCCCATCTCCGGGATTCCCCGAAGGGACCCGCGCGTTAGGGTCCATGAATACGAGGGCAGTGGAGTCTGCGAACGGCTCCAGCCCCGCAGGGAAACGTGAGACGGCCCGGCGCCGTCGTAAGACGAGCAGGTGGATACGTGACGAATCTGATGCCCTCAGCCGCCGGCGACCCTTCCATCGGTGGTGGCCTCGGCGACCAGGTCTACAACCGGCTGCTTGGCGAGCGGATCATCTTCCTCGGCCAGCCGGTCGACGACGACATCGCGAACAAGATCACCGCACAGCTGCTGCTCCTTGCCTCCGACCCGGAGAAGGACATCTACCTGTACATCAACAGCCCCGGCGGTTCGATCACGGCCGGCATGGCGATCTACGACACCATGCAGTACATCAAGAACGACGTGGTGACCATCGCCATGGGCCTCGCGGCCTCGATGGGCCAGTTCCTGCTCAGCGCCGGCACCCCCGGCAAGCGCTTCGCGCTGCCGAACGCCGAGATCCTGATCCACCAGCCCTCCGCCGGCCTGGCCGGCTCGGCCTCGGACATCAAGATCCACGCCGAGCGGCTGCTGCACACCAAGAAGCGCATGGCCGAGCTGACCGCGCAGCACACCGGCCAGACGATCGAGCAGATCACCCGCGACTCGGACCGCGACCGCTGGTTCGACGCCTTCGAGGCCAAGGAGTACGGCCTCATCGACGATGTGATGACGACGGCCGCCGGTATGCCGGGCGGCGGCGGCACCGGGGCCTGAGCGGTCCCCACGGGGCCTGTGGCGCCCCGTGAGGCCCACGGAGCCCTCCCGGGCCCCAGCGACCCCAGACAGCCCCAGCCGACCGCCTCAGCCCTTTTCAGGAGACACCGTGAACCAGTTCCCCGGCAGCGGGATCTACGACCGTATGCACGCCGTGCAGGACATGAACGCCTCGCAGGGCCGCTACACCGGCCCGGAGGCCGAGTCCCGCTACGTCATCCCGCGCTTCGTCGAGCGCACCTCCCAGGGCATTCGCGAGTACGACCCGTACGCGAAGCTCTTCGAGGAGCGCGTGATCTTCCTCGGCGTCCAGATCGACGACGCCTCCGCCAACGACGTCATGGCGCAGCTGCTGTGCCTGGAGTCGATGGACCCCGACCGTGACATCTCGGTCTACATCAACAGCCCCGGCGGCTCCTTCACGGCGCTCACGGCGATCTACGACACGATGCAGTACGTGAAGCCCGACATCCAGACGGTCTGCATGGGCCAGGCCGCCTCCGCCGCCGCCGTCCTGCTGGCCGCCGGTACGCCGGGCAAGCGCATGGCCCTGCCGAACGCGCGCGTGCTGATCCACCAGCCGTACAGCGAGACCGGCCGCGGTCAGGTCTCCGACCTGGAGATCGCCGCGAACGAGATCCTCCGGATGCGCTCGCAGCTGGAGGAGATGCTGGCCAAGCACTCCACCACGCCGGTCGAGAAGATCCGCGAGGACATCGAGCGCGACAAGATCCTCACGGCCGAGGACGCGCTGAGCTACGGCCTGGTCGACCAGATCATCACCACCCGGAAGATGGACAACTCGAGCCTGCGTTGAGGCAAGAGGCTGTAACGTCTGCCGCCCCTTGGCACGGTTTGGCTCGGTTCACGTCAAAGCGAACCGCGCCAAGGGGGGCCCGAACGGGGGGCCCGGCAAGGTACCGTCGGACATAAGGCAGCACCAGGAGTCCGCTGGACGTAGACGTCCAGGAGTCTCCCAGGCGAAGGGGAAGCACACCGTGGCACGCATCGGTGACGGCGGCGATCTGCTCAAGTGCTCGTTCTGCGGCAAGAGCCAGAAGCAGGTCAAGAAGCTCATCGCAGGGCCCGGTGTGTACATCTGCGACGAGTGCATCGACCTCTGCAACGAGATCATCGAGGAAGAACTCGCGGAGACCAGTGAGGTCCGCTGGGAGGAACTCCCGAAGCCCCGCGAGATCTACGAGTTCCTCGAGGGCTACGTGGTCGGCCAGGAGGCCGCCAAGAAGGCCCTCTCCGTAGCGGTGTACAACCACTACAAGCGCGTCCAGGCCGGCGAGAACGGCGGGGCGAACGGCCGGGACGACGCCATCGAGTTGGCGAAGTCCAACATCCTGCTCCTCGGCCCCACGGGCTCCGGCAAGACCCTCCTCGCGCAGACCCTCGCGCGCATGCTGAACGTCCCCTTCGCGATCGCCGACGCCACGGCCCTCACGGAGGCCGGTTACGTCGGCGAGGACGTCGAGAACATCCTGCTCAAGCTGATCCAGGCGGCCGACTACGACGTCAAGAAGGCCGAGACCGGGATCATCTACATCGACGAGATCGACAAGGTCGCGAGGAAGAGTGAGAACCCCTCCATCACGCGCGACGTGTCGGGCGAGGGTGTCCAGCAGGCCCTGCTGAAGATCCTGGAGGGCACCACCGCCTCGGTCCCGCCGCAGGGCGGCCGCAAGCACCCCCATCAGGAGTTCATCCAGATCGACACGACGAACGTGCTGTTCATCGTGGGCGGTGCCTTCGCCGGCCTGGAGAAGATCATCGAGTCCCGGGCGGGTGCCAAGGGCATCGGCTTCGGCGCGCAGATCCGCTCCAAGCGCGAGATGGAGTCCAAGGACCAGTTCCAGGAGGTCATGCCGGAGGACCTGGTCAAGTTCGGCATGATCCCCGAGTTCATCGGCCGTCTGCCGGTCATCACCTCGGTCCACAACCTCGACCGCGAGGCCCTGCTCCAGATCCTCGTCGAGCCGCGCAACGCGCTGGTGAAGCAGTACCAGCGCCTCTTCGAACTCGACGGCGTGGAGCTGGACTTCGAGCGCGAGGCCCTGGAGGCCATCGCCGACCAGGCCATCCTCCGCCAGACCGGCGCGCGCGGCCTGCGCGCCATCATGGAGGAAGTCCTCCAGGGCGTGATGTACGAGGTCCCGTCCCGCAAGGACGTCGCCCGCGTCGTCATCACGGCGGACGTCGTCCAGTCGAACGTCAACCCGACGCTGATCCCGCGGGACGCGCGGGGGCGGGGGCCGGGCGAGCAGAAGACCGCGTGACACAGACATGAGGGAAGGGCCCCGGTCTTCGACCGGGGCCCTTCCCTTTGTGTCTTCGTCCGCCGTCAGGCCTTGACGCGGATTTCCGGGCGGATCTTGGTGGTGATGTCGATCGCGGTGTCCTTGCTGGTCTCCTGAGCGGCCTCACGAGACGAGACCACGGCGATCGTGCTGTAGTCGGCCCAGGCGCAGAACCAGTTGGTCTGCTCCTTCTTGGTCAGCGGGTCCGGTCCCTTGGTCGCCTGGCACTTCATGACCGCGCCGTCCAGGTCCGCCTCCTCGGGCTCACCGATCAGCTCGGTCTTGCCGCTGCTGCTGCTGCTGGAGGAGTCCTTCTCGGCCGACTTCTTGAAGTTGGCGAAGAACGTGTCCAGGGCCGCCTCGGGGTCGGAGATCTCACCGTAGACGCCGAAGAACGAGGCACTCTTGGCCGTCGCCATCTGGGCCGCGGACGACGGGTCCGTGGGGTCGTACTTGGTGGGGTCCACGGTCGAGTAGGAGGCCAGTACCGACTTGCCGTTCTTGACGCCGCTCTTCTCCAGTTCCTTGGTGGAGTCGTCGCCGGCGGTCTCCCCGTCCTTGGTGATGCGGTTGTACTCGCTCAGCACCTTCGCCGGGGTGGCCAGCTTGTGCGGCCCGTCGTCCTCCAGTGCGCCCGCGCCACCGCCCCCGCCGATCACGAAGTACGCGCCCACGCCGATCGCCGCGACCACGGCCACCGCGCCGAGGATGATGCCGGTCTTCTTCTTGCCGCCGCCCGGGGCCGGAGGCTGGGGCACGCCGTACGGGGCCTGGCCGTAGGGCGGCTGCGGCTGCTGGCCGTACGGGGGCTGCTGGCCGTAAGGAGCCTGCTGCGGCGGCACGCCCTGCGGGGGCTGCTGCGGGTAGCCGTAGCCGGGCTGGGGCGGAGGGGCCTGCTGGGGATAGCCGTAGCCGGGCTGGGGCGCCTGCGGCGGCTGGCCGTACGGACCCGGCTGGCCGTACGGACCGGGCTGCTGAGGCTGCCCGCCGTACGGGCCCGGCTGGTTGTAGCTCATGTTCTGGGTTCCCCTCCAGATGCTTATGTGTTCCGGACATCCTGGCGCAGACCCGCCGTGTGCATGGCATCGGGGCCCCCACCGTTACAAACGAAACGCGTTTCGGGACCGGTCGGTGACACCTCTAAACTGACCCCCGTGACCGAGAACGCTCAGCAGCAGCCACCAGCGCCCAGCACCGACCTGCCGACCCAGTACGCGCCGGCCGACGTAGAGGGGCCGCTGTACGAGCGCTGGGTGGAGCGGGGTTACTTCGAGGCGGACGAGAAGAGCGACAAGCCGCCGTACACCATCGTCATTCCGCCGCCGAACGTCACGGGCAGCCTGCACCTCGGGCACGCCTTCCAGCACACCCTCATGGACGCCCTCACGCGCCGCAAGCGCATGCAGGGGTACGAGGCGCTGTGGCTGCCCGGCATGGACCACGCCGGTATCGCGACGCAGAACAAGGTCGAGCAGCAGCTCGCCGAGGAGGGCAAGTCCCGACACGACCTGGGGCGCGAGGAGTTCGTCGAGCGCGTCTGGCAGTGGAAGGAGGAGTACGGCGGCCGGATCCTCGGCCAGATGCGTCGCCTCGGTGACGGCGTCGACTGGAGCCGTGAGCGCTTCACGATGGACGAGGGCCTCTCCAAGGCCGTCCTCACCATCTTCAAGCGGCTTTACGAGGACGAGCTGATCTACCGCGCCGAGCGCATCATCAACTGGTGCCCGCGCTGTCTGACGGCCATCTCGGACATCGAGGTGGAATACCAGGAGGACGCGGGCGAGTTGGTCTCCATCCGCTACGGCGAGGGCGAGGACAGCCTGGTCGTCGCGACCACGCGTGCCGAGACGATGCTCGGTGACACGGCCGTCGCCGTCCACCCCGACGACGAGCGTTACAAGCACCTCATCGGCAGGCAGATCAAGCTCCCGCTGACCGACCGCACCATCCCGGTCGTCGCCGACGCCCACGTCGACCCCGCGTTCGGCACCGGTGCGGTCAAGGTGACGCCGGCGCACGACCCGAACGACTTCGAGATCGGCCGCCGCCACGACCTGCCGTCCCTGACGATCATGGACGAGCACGGTGTGATCACCGTCCACGGCCCCTTCATCGGCCTGGACCGCTTCGAGGCCCGCTCGGCCGTCGTCGGCGCTCTCAAGGAGCAGGGCCGCATCGTTGCCGAGAAGCGCCCGTACATGCACTCCGTCGGCCACTGCTCGCGCTGCAAGACCACGGTCGAACCGCGCCTGTCCATGCAGTGGTGGGTCAAGGTCGGCCCGCTCGCCAAGGCGGCCGGTGACGCGGTCCGCGACGGCCGCGTCAAGATCCACCCCGAGGACATGTCGAAGCGCTACTTCGACTGGGTCGACAACATGCACGACTGGTGCATCTCGCGCCAGCTGTGGTGGGGCCACCGCATCCCGATCTGGTACGGCCCGGACGGCGAGGTCGTCTGCGTCGGCCCGGACGACGAGCCGCCCACCGGCGAGGGCTGGACCCAGGACTCCGACGTCCTGGACACCTGGTTCTCCTCCGGCCTGTGGCCGTTCTCCACGCTCGGCTGGCCGGAGAAGACCCCGGAGCTCAAGAAGTTCTACCCGACCGACGTCCTGCTCACCGGCCACGACATCATCTTCTTCTGGGTCGCCCGGATGATGATGTTCGGCCTCTACGCCATGGACGGCGAGGCCCCCTTCCACACCATCGCGCTGACCGGCCTGGTCCGCGACGAGTTCGGCAAGAAGATGTCGAAGTCGAACCCGAACGCCGTGGACCCGCTGGTCTGGATGGACGCCTACGGCTCCGACGCCGTCCGCTTCACCCTCGCCAACGGCGCCAACCCGGGCGCGGACGTGCCGATCGGCGAGGACTGGGTCAAGGCCTCCCGGAACTTCACCAACAAGATCTGGAACGCCACCCGCTTCGCCCTCATGAACGGCGCCACGATCGAGGGCCCGCTGCCGGACGCCTCCGAGATGTCCGCGGCGGACCGCTGGATCCTCTCGCGCCTGAACACCACGGTCGCCCAGGTCGACGCGTACTACGACGACTACCAGTTCGCGAAGCTCGCCGACGCCCTCTACCACTTCGCGTGGGACGAGGTCTTCGACTGGTACGTCGAGCTGTCCAAGACCACGTTCTTCGCGGGCGGCGAGCCGGCCAGGGTCTCCGGGCGGGTCCTCGGCGAGGTCCTGGACGTGATGCTGCGGCTGCTCCACCCGGTCATCCCGTTCGTCACGGACGCCCTGTGGACCACTCTGACCGGCGGCGAGTCGCTGGTCGTCGGCGACTGGCCCACGGACTCCGGGTTCCGTGACAAGGCCGCCGAGCAGGAGATCGAGCTGGTTCAGCGGGTCATCACGGAGGTCCGCCGGTTCCGCAAGGACCAGGGCCTGAAGGACGGCCAGAAGGTCCCGGCCCGCCTGGAGCTGAGCGGCACCGCCCTGGCCCCCCACGAGGCCGCCATCCGCCAGCTCCTCCGCCTCCAGCCGGAGGGCGACGCCTTCACCGCCACGGCGACCCTCCCGGTCGCCGGTGCCGAGGTCGCCCTCGACCTGTCCGGCACGATCGACGTGGCGGCGGAGCGCAAGCGCCTCGCCAAGGACCTCGCCGCGGCCGAGAAGGAGAAGGCCCAGGCGAACGCCAAGCTCGGCAACGAGGCGTTCCTGGCGAAGGCTCCCGATCACGTCGTCGACAAGATCCGCACCCGCCTGACCAAGGCGGAGGAGGACATCACCCGCATCCAGTCCCAGCTGGAGCGCCTGCCGCAGGCGTAAGGGCACGTGCCGAGCGTGAGGCCCCCGGAGCCACCAGGCCCGGGGGCCTCACGCGTACCTCAGGGGCACATACCCAGGGGCGCGGGGAACTGCGCGACAAGCCCCCACCGGCCCGCAGCCGCTCACGGTCACAAGCCACCGCAAACAATGTCAGCCGGTCTCCGTAGACTGGGCCCCGTGAGCGAGCTCCCTCCAGACCACAACGCCGACGACCAGCCCGACCCCCTCGATCCCTTCGACGAGATCATCGCGGAGGAAACCGACCGCGACCCCGACCTCGCCGTCATCGAAGCCGGCAGCCGAACCCTGCGCACCCAGGGCGGCCCGCCCGACGCCGACATCCCGACGCGCCCCGCCGACCCCGAGGTCGACAAGGCCCTGCGCGAGGTCGAGACCGAGCTCGCCACCCGGTGGGGCGAGACCAAGCTGGAGCCCTCCGTCAGCCGTATCGCCGCGCTGATGGACGTCCTGGGGGAGCCGCAGCGGTCGTACCCGTCGATCCACATCACGGGGACGAACGGCAAGACCTCCACGGCCCGCATGATCGAGGCCCTGCTCGGCGCCTTCGAGCTGCGCACCGGCCGCTACACCTCGCCGCACGTGCAGTCGATCACCGAGCGCATCAGCCTCGACGGCGCCCCCATCGCGCCCGAGCGGTTCATCGAGACGTACCAGGACATCAAGCCGTACGTGGAGATGGTCGACGCCGCGCAGGAGTACCGGCTGTCGTTCTTCGAGGTGCTCACCGGCATGGCCTACGCGGCGTTCGCCGACGCCCCCGCTGACGTGGCCGTCGTCGAGGTCGGCATGGGCGGCTCCTGGGACGCCACGAACGTGATCGACGGTGACGTCGCCGTGATCACGCCCATAGACCTCGACCACACGGACCGGCTCGGCACCACGCACGCCGAGATCGCCACGGAGAAGGCCGGCATCATCAAGCAGGGTGCGACGGTCATCATGGCGCAGCAGCCGGTCGAGGCGGCTCAGGTGCTGCTGAAGAAGGCCGTCGAGGTGGACGCGACCGTGGCCCGGGAGGGCCTGGAGTTCGGCGTCGTCGAACGGCAGGTCGCCGTCGGCGGGCAGCTGGTGACGCTGCGCGGGCTCGGCGGCGAGTACCCCGAGGTGTACCTGCCGCTGCACGGCGCGCACCAGGCGCACAACGCGGCCGTCGCGCTCTCCGCCGTCGAGGCGTTCTTCGGCGTCGGCGCGCAGCGGGCCGACGCGCTGGACCTGGACACCGTCCGCAAGGCCTTCGCCGCCGTGGCCTCGCCGGGCCGGCTGGAGGTCGTGCGCCGTTCGCCGACGGTCGTGCTGGACGCCGCCCACAACCCGGCCGGTGCCCGGGCGGCGGCCGCGGCGATCGGGGAGGCGTTCCAGTTCAGCCGCCTCATCGGAGTGGTCGGCGCGAGCGGCGACAAGAACGTGCGGGAGCTGCTGGAGGCCTTCGAGCCGGTGTTCGCCGAGGTCGTGGTCACGCAGAACTCCAGCCACCGCGCGATGGACGCCGACGAGCTCGCCGGTATCGCCGTGGAGGTGTTCGGCGAGGAGCGCGTCCAGGTGGAGCCGCGGCTGCCGGACGCCCTGGAGGCCGCCATCACGCTGGCCGAGGAGGAGGGCGAGTTCTCCGGCGGTGGTGTGCTCGTCACCGGTTCCGTCATCACCGTCGGCGAGGCCCGACTGCTCCTGGGGAGGGGCTGAGTCCCGTGCGCACGCTCTGTTCTTCGACGCTGATCGGCGAGTTCTTCGTCATCGGGTTCGCCGGTCTGGTCGCCATGAAGGACCCGGACCTGTCCATGGCGACCGTGTGGACGGTCAGCGGCATCGCGATGCTCCTGTGCCTGGTGCTGTGCGGTCTGGTGACGCGTCCGGGCGGGGTCGCCCTCGGCTGGGCGCTGCAGATCGCGCTCATCGCGTCGGGGTTCATCGTGCCGACCATGTACTTCCTGGGCGCGATCTTCGCGGCCCTGTGGTGGGCGTCCGTCCACTACGGGCGGAAGGTGGACGAGGCGAAGGCCAGATTCGCGGCACAGGCGAGCTCGTCCACACCTGACGCTGCGTAACAGGCGCCCCGACACGCCGGGTAATCTCGTCCCACCGCAAGACCTTCACCTTCTAAGGAGCCCGTCGTGAGCCAGCGCACCCTCGTCCTCCTCAAGCCCGACGCCGTCCGTCGTGGCCTGACCGGCGAGATCATCAGCCGCATCGAGCGCAAGGCGGGCTGGCAGATCACCGCGCTGGAGCTGCGCACCCTGGACCAGGACACGCTGGAGCAGCACTACGGCGAGCACAAGGGCAAGCCCTTCTACGAGCCGCTGGTTCAGTTCATGGCGTCCGGCCCCGTCGTGGCGCTGATCGTCGAGGGCGAGCGGGTCATCGAGGGGGTGCGCGCGCTCGCCGGCCCGACCGACCCGATCGCCGCCGCCCCCGGATCCATCCGCGGCGACTACGGCGTCATCGTCCGGGAGAACCTGATCCACGCCTCCGACTCCGAGGAGTCCGCCGAGCGCGAAGTGAAGATTTTCTTCCCCGGCCGGGCGTAGCGTCCGCACCTCACCGGCACATACGGCAGGGTCTGGGGGCGGGGCCCCCGGACTTTGCGGCATATGCGTGGCGATCGAGGGAACGATGGGCCCCGAACGCCCGTCTCCAGAAGCGAATGCGGTCGGCATCTGCTGACAATGGCGGAGACCCTCCCGCAGTGTTCGCGAAGGCGCGTCTACGATGGAAGCCTTCACGTCACAGCACCCACCTTTGCCTACCTGAAAAGCCCTCAAAAGCTAGTGGGAAGGCCAGACGAATCCTGATGGGGAACTCAATGTCGTTCATCGGCCGTGACATGGCTGTCGACCTCGGGACCGCCAACACGCTGGTGTACGTCAGGGGTCGCGGGATCGTACTCAACGAGCCGTCCGTGGTCGCGATCAACACCAACACCGGTGGCATCCTCGCGGTCGGTGCCGAAGCGAAGAAGATGATCGGGCGCACGCCCGGCAACATCGTTGCCGTTCGTCCGCTGAAGGACGGCGTGATCGCCGACTTCGAGATCACCGAGCGGATGCTGCGCTACTTCATTCTGAAGATCCACAAGCGGCGGTATCTGGCTCGTCCGCGGGTCGTCGTCTGTGTGCCCTCGGGCATCACGGGCGTCGAGCGCCGCGCCGTCATCGAGGCGTCGTCCCAGGCCGGCGCCCGTCAGGTGCACATCATCGAGGAGCCCATGGCCGCGGCCATCGGCTCCGGCCTGCCGGTCCACGAGGCCACGGGCAACATGGTGGTCGACATCGGCGGCGGCACCACGGAGGTCGCGGTCATCTCCCTCGGCGGCATCGTCACCGCCCAGTCCATCCGGGTCGCCGGCGACGAACTGGACAACGCGATCATCCAGCACATCAAGAAGGAGTACTCCCTCCTGCTGGGTGAGCGCACGGCCGAGCAGATCAAGATCACGATCGGTTCGGCGTACGACCTCGATTCCGACGAGCACACCGAAATCCGAGGCCGGGACCTGGTCTCCGGACTGCCGAAGACCGTGGTCATCTCCGCGGCCGAGGTCCGCAAGGCGATCGAGGAGCCGGTCAACGCGATCGTCGACGCCGTCAAGACGACCCTCGACAAGTGTCCGCCGGAGCTGTCCGGCGACATCATGGACCGGGGAATCGTTCTGACCGGCGGCGGAGCACTGCTGCGTGGCCTCGACGAGCGGCTGCGCCGGGAGACCGGTATGCCGATCCACATCGCCGAGGACCCGCTGGACAGCGTGGCGCTGGGATCCGGAAAGTGCGTCGAGGAGTTCGAGGCGCTCCAGCAGGTGCTGGACGCCCAGCCGCGCAGATGACATAACTCTTCGATTCCGCCGTACGGGACGATCTCCCCTCGTGCGGCGGATCGTTGATACAGATGCATAAGCTCCCACAAAGCAGCCCCTCGGGATTCCCTGGGGCTTCCCGAATTCCTATGAGGAAGGGCACGGCCGCCGCACGTGAGGGACACACGAGAGAGCCGGCTGCTCCTGGTGCTGCTGATCGCCGTCGCGTTCGCGTTGATCACGGTGGACATCCGCGGTGGGGAGGACTCGCCCGTCGACGGTGCCCGGCAGGGTGCGGCGACGGTCTTCGGCCCGATCGAGAGCGGCGTCTCGGCCGCGGTCGACCCGGTCGGCAACGCGGTCTCCGCCATCCGCGACTCCGGTGACCGGCACGACCGGCTCGCCGCGCTGGAAGAGGAGAACGCGGCCCTGAAGGCCCGCCTCGGCAGCGACGACCGCAGCCGCAGCCGCCTCAAGCAGCTCGACAAGATGCTGAAGATCGCCGGCCAGGGCCAGTACGGCATCAAGGGCGCCCAGGTCATCGCCATCGGAGCCGCGCAGGGCTTCTCCTGGACCATCACCGTCGACGTCGGCGCCAACGACGGCATCAAGCGCGACATGACCGTCCTGAACGGGGAGGGGCTCGTCGGCCGCGTCACCACCGTCGGCCCCGACACCGCGACGGTCCTGCTGGCCAGCGACCCCGACTTCACCGTCGGCACCCGCATGGAGTCCGGCGACGAGCTCGGCTTCGCATCAGGGCAGGGCGACCGCCCGCTGCGCGTCGAACTCCTCAACGGCAAGGCCGAGGTGAAGAAGGGCGACCGCCTGGTCACCTTCGGCTCGCAGGCCGACCGGCCGTTCGTGCCCGGTGTGCCCGTCGGCGTGGTGTCCCGCGTGGACCCCTCCGGCGGCGGCCTGACCCGCACGCTGTACGTCACGCCGTACGCCAGTTTCACCAAGCTCGACATCGTCGGTGTCGTCGTCGAGGCCCCGAAGAAGGACCCGCGTGACACGGTGCTCCCGCCCAAGCCCAAGCCGACCCCCAGGCCGACGGTGACGGTGACCGTGACGCCGTCCCCCGAGGCACCCGTGGACGGCCAGAACCAGCAAGAGCAGTAGGAGCTGTCACCCCATGCGCGTCAACCGGATCCTGCTCTCCTCCGCCCTGGTCGTCGTCGCCCTGGTGATCCAGGTGAGCGTCCTCGCCCGCCTCCACCTGCCGGGCGCCGTGCCCGACCTGCTGCTGCTCACCGTGCTGGGCCTGGCGCTGGTGTACGGGCACGTGGGCGGCGCCCTCGTCGGCTTCGGCGCGGGTCTGCTCGCCGACCTGGCCCCGCCCGCCGACCACGCCGCCGGGCGCTACGCCCTCGTGCTGTGCGTCATCGGCTACCTCGCGGGCCTGGTGAAGCCCGAGTCGGGCCGGCTGAAGTCCGCCACCGGCCCCATGGTCGTGGTGGTGGCCGCCGCGGTCGGCTCCACCCTGCTCTACGCCGGTGTCGGTGCCCTCGTCGGCGACACCGCGGCCCGCCACGTGGGCCTCGGCAGCCTGCTGTTCACCGCCGCCCTGTACGACCTGCTGCTCGCCCCGTTCGTCGTGCCGGGGATCATGGCCCTGGCCCGGCGCGCCGACAACGACCCGCTCGCCGAGTCCACCTCGGCCGCCGCCAAGGCCACGGACATCTCCTCCGGCTGGCTCTCCGGCGGCACCGGCCTGAAGATCGGCAGCCAGCGCAACGGGCTGCGCGTGAAGGCCGCCCGGGCACGGATGGCCCGCGCCGGGCGCATCAAGGGGGTCAAGCGGCTGTGACCGCAGCGAAGTTCACCCGAACGGGGCGGTCCAGTAGGAACGCCGGTTCGTGGGCCGGGCGTTCATCACTCGACACCGCACACCCGTGCCCGGGCAGACCGCCGGCCCCGCACATCCGTTCGCACACCGAGAGGGGGAGGCAGCCGCAGTGACCAACATTCCCGAGACCGGCAGGAACTCACGGGTCCAGATCCGGCTCGTCGTCATCCAGGTCCTCGTCCTCTCCCTCCTGTTCACCCTCGGCGGACGCCTGTGGTACCTCCAGATCCGTGAGGGTGCCGCATACGCCAAGGAGGCGTCGGGCAACCACGTCCAGCAGGTCGTCCAGCCGGCCGTCCGCGGCTCGATCCTGGACGCCCGGGGCGTGGCCATCGCGGACAACGAGACGCGGCTGGTGGTCTCCGCCTCCCGCACCGACCTGCTGAAGATGAAGGACGACGGCAAGGAAGTCCTCACCAAGCTCGCCGGGGTCCTGGGCATGACGCCCGAGGACGTCCGGATGAAGGTCCGGCTGTGCGACGCCGAGACACCGCAGCCCTGCTGGAACGGCTCGCCCTACCAGCCCATCCCCATCACCGACGAGGCCACCCCCAAGCAGGCTCTGCAGATCCGCGAGCGCGCCGAGGACTTCCCCGGCATCACCGCCGAGCCGGAGGCCGTGCGCCGCTACCCGAGCCCCGGCAAGGCCAACACCGCCCAGGTCCTCGGCTACCTCTCGCCGGTCACCGACGAGGAGATCAAGAAGGCGCAGAACACCAACTCGCCCTACCTGCGTTCCGACCAGGTCGGCCGCTCGGGCCTGGAGCGCCAGTACGACAGGGCACTGCGCGGCAAGGCCGGCGTCACCCGCTACGAGGTCGACAACCTCGGCCGGGTCATCGGCCAGGCCGAGGCCGACCCGGCCCACCCCGGCGACAACCTCGTCACCAGCATCGACTCCCGGGTCCAGCGGATCGCCGAGTACCAGCTGAACGAGGCGATGAAGGAAGCCCGCAAGCAGAACGACCGCAACACCGGCACCAACTACAAGGCCGACTCCGGCGCGGTCGTGGTCATGGAGGCCAAGACCGGCCGCGTCGTCGCCATGGCCTCGAACCCCACCTACGACCCGAACGCCTGGGTGGGCGGCATCTCCGCCAAGGACTACACACGCCTCACCGGCAAGAGCTCCAACTACCCGCTGCTCAACCGCGCCATCCAGGGCCAGTCCGCCCCCGGCTCGATCTTCAAGGTCGTCCCGACGGCCGCCGCGGTCAACGCCGGGTACTCCTTCGACGGCCCCTACAACTGCTCCAGCTCGTACTCGATCGGCGGCCAGGTCTTCAAGAACTTCGAATCCCAGAGCCACGGCCCGATCAGCCTCGGCCGCGCCCTCGAGGTCTCCTGCGACACGGTCTTCTACCGGCTCTCCCACGAGGAGTGGAAGCGCGACGGCGGCACCAAGCCGAAGAAGAACCCCAACGACTGGTTCTACAAGACGGCCCACCAGTTCGGCCTCGGCAAGGAGACCGGCATCGACCTGCCCAACGAGGTCACCGGCCGCGTCCCCGACCGCCAGTGGAAGCTGAACTACTGGAAGGCCAACAAGGACGCCTGGTGCCGCACGGGCAAGCGCAACGGCAGCTACGCCGAGAAGATCGCCTACGAGAACTGCCTCGAAGGCAACCGCATGCGCGCCGGTGACTCCGTCAACTACTCCATCGGCCAGGGCGACACCCTCGTCACGCCCATCCAGATGGCCACCATCTACTCGGCCATCTCCAACGGCGGCACCCTCTACAACCCCTCCGTCGGCAAGGCCGTCATCAGCGCCGACGGCAAGACCGTCTCGCCGATCAAGCCCAAGTCGCACGGCAGGCTGCCGATGACGCAGAAGACGCGCGACGAGATAGACGGAGCCCTCGCGGGAGTCGCCACCCGTGGTACGGCCGCCTGGAGGTTCGGCGGCTGGCCGCAGGACAAGATCCCGATGCACGCCAAGACGGGTACGGCGGAGGTCTACGGCAAGCAGACGACCTCCTGGTTCGCCACGTACACCAAGGACTACTCGATCGTCATGACGATCTCCCAGGGTGGTACGGGCTCCGGCGCCTCGGGCCCCGCCGTCCGCAACATCTACAACGCGCTGTACGGCGTCTCCGAGGACGGCGACATCGACGCGAAGAAGGCACTGCTGCCCACGCCGCAGAAGACCCTGCCCAAGATCAAGACGGACGGCACGATCGCTTCCCCGAAGGTCCCCAAGGACCCGGCCAAGGACCGCCAGGCGAAGAAGAAGGACCCGAACGCCCCGGCGGACCCGCTCCAGCCGGTCACGTCGGCCCCGCCGTCCCCCGAGAACCGCAACACCCGAAGGCGGCGGCGCCGCCGGGGAAGCCGGAGGTTGTCAGCATGACCGGCGGTGTGAACAGCTTCCAGGTCTCCGGTTACGGGCCCGAGCGCTCCGGCTGGACGCGGCTGCTGGCCCGTGACTCGGTGGCGCGGCGCCTCGACTGGCCGATCCTGCTGTCGGCGCTGGCACTGTCGCTGCTCGGCACGCTCCTGGTCTACTCGGCGACCCGCAACCGCACCGAGCTCAACCAGGGCGACCCGTACTTCTTCCTCATCCGGCACCTGCTCAACACCGGCATCGGCCTGGCCCTGATGGCCGGGACGATCTGGCTCGGCCACCGCGGCCTGCGCACGGCCGTCCCGGTCCTGTACGGGTTCTCCCTGCTGCTGATCCTGCTCGTGCTGACCCCGCTCGGCTCCACGATCAACGGCGCCCACTCCTGGATCAAGCTGCCCGGCGGCTTCTCGCTCCAGCCCTCGGAGTTCGTGAAGGTCACGATCATCCTGGGCATGGCGATGCTGCTGGCGGCCCGGGTCGACGCCGGCGACAAGCAGTACCCCGACCACCGCACGGTCGTGCAGGCCCTCGGCCTGGCCACCGTGCCGATGCTGATCGTGATGCTGATGCCCGACCTCGGGTCGGTCATGGTGATGGTCATCATCGTGCTCGGCGTGCTGCTGGCCTCCGGGGCGTCCAACCGGTGGGTGTTCGGCCTGCTCGGCGCGGGCACCCTGGGCGCGGTCACCGTCTGGCAGATCGGGATCCTCGACGAGTACCAGATCAACCGGTTCGCCGCCTTCGCCAACCCCGAGCTCGACCCGGCCGGTGTCGGCTACAACACCAACCAGGCCCGTATCGCCATCGGTTCGGGCGGCCTGACCGGCTCCGGCCTCTTCCACGGCTCGCAGACCACCGGCCAGTTCGTGCCCGAACAGCAGACGGACTTCGTCTTCACCGTGGCGGGGGAGGAGCTGGGCTTCCTCGGCGGCGGCCTGATCATCCTGCTCCTCGGCATCGTCCTGTGGCGGGCCTGCCGGATCGCCCGGGAGACCACGGACCTGTACGGCACGATCGTGGCCGCGGGCATCGTCGCCTGGTTCGCCTTCCAGACGTTCGAGAACGTCGGCATGACGCTCGGCATCATGCCCGTCACGGGCCTGCCGCTGCCGTTCGTGTCGTACGGCGGATCGTCGATGTTCGCCGTGTGGATAGCGGTGGGGCTGTTGCAGTCGATCCGGGTGCAACGGCCGATGTCGGCCTAGCGTCCCAGGAAGGGGGAACGGAATGTCCGGGGAGTACGTGGCCCGGTGCCCGGTGACCGAGGAACTGGTGAGCCAGCTCCTCACGTTGGCGGAGCTGGATCTGACCGACGACGACGCCGTCGAGGCGCGGATGCGGGACGCCGGCTGGTCCGACTGGTCGCAGACGGTGCAGGGCCCGGCGTACGAGGACACACCCGACGTCCCCGACGCCACCCACGTCACCCCGCAGGGGCACTTCGTCACCTGCGACGGCGACGGCTCGCTGCACCTTCCCTTCGCCTACCTCTACTCGGTCGACGGGGGCCTCCTGGACGAGGACTGCTGGGGCCCCATGCCCGGCTGGACCAGCGAGGAGGGCGCCTGGCGGCCGGAGTTCGACGCCCACTTCGCCGCCGTCGTCCAGCGCTTCACCGACCGGCTGGGGCTGCCCGACCACGACGTCCGGCAGCCCCGGTACGACACGCGGTACGTCAGCTGGCGCCTGGAGCACAACGCGCTGATCGTCGGACAGGGCCCGGAGCCACTCTCGTACCACCAGTTCGAGGACGCCCATGTGTACCTCGTCTCCCGGACGGACAAGGACGCGCCCTTCCCGGACGGCGAGGAGCTGCGGGCCCTGCTGACGACCTGAGGAGGACGGGCCACCCGGAGGGCGTCCACCACTGCTGTCCGGGCCGGTCAGCCACTAGATTTGTGCCATGGCGGAGACGAAACGCGAGATCGAGCGCAAGTACGAATCCGACGAGGGCGGCCTTCCCGACCTGACCGGCGTCGCCGGGGTCGCGGCCGTCGAGGACAGGGGCGTCGCCCACCTCGACGCGACCTACCACGACACCGCGGACGAACGCCTCGCCGCGTCGTCCGTCACCCTGCGCCGCCGCACCGGTGGATCCGACGCCGGCTGGCACCTCAAGTTCCCGATCGCTCCCGACGTCCGCGACGAGATCCGCGCCCCGCTCACCGACACCCTCCCCGAGGACCTCGCCGCGCTGGTCCGCTCCCGCGTGCGCGACAGCGAGCTGCTCCCCCTGGTCCGGCTGCGCTCCGACCGAGACGTACGGCACCTGCTCGACGCCGACGGCCGACTGCTCGCCGAGGTGAGCGTGGACACCGTGCGCGCCGAGCGGCTCACCGGACGCGGCGGCGAAGCGCGGTGGAGCGAGATCGAGGTGGAGCTCGCCGACGGGGGCGACCCGGCCCTGCTCGACAAGGTGGAGAAGCGGCTGCGCAAGGCGGGCGTACGGCCGTCGGCATCGTCGTCGAAGCTCGCCCGAGCCCTGGAGGAAACGGCACCGGGGAAGCGGCGCAAGCCGGCGCCCGCCCGGAAACCGGTGACCGCCGGAGACCATGTGCTCGCCTACGTGCGCACCCAGCGGGACGCGATCGTCGAGCTCGATCCCGCCGTCCGCCGGGACGCGGAGGACTCCGTGCACAGCATGCGGGTGGCCACCCGCCGGCTGCGCAGCACGTTCAAGTCGTTCGGTGAGATCCTCGACCGGGCCGTCACCGGCCCCGTCGCCGACGAGCTGAAGTGGCTCGCCGGCGAGCTGGGCCGGGACCGTGACCGCGAGGTGCTGACCGAACGGCTGACGTCGGCCGTCGGCGACGTGCCCGAGGACCTGGTCCGCGGCCCGGTCGCGAGGCGCCTGCACTCCTGGTCGAACGCCGAGCACGGCAGCGCCCGCGGCCGCCTCCTCGGTGTCCTGGACTCCCACCGCTACCTGACCCTGCTCGACACCCTGGACGCACTGATCGCCGACCCGCCCCTGCTGAAGGCGGCCGGCAAGAAACCCCGCAAACCGATCGCCAAGGCCGTGCGGAAGGACTTCCGCAAGGTGTCCCGGCTGATCGAGCTGGCGGCGGACCTGGAGACCGGCACCGACCGGGACGCCGCGCTGCACGATGCCCGCAAGAAGGCCAAGCGCACCCGCTACGCGGCGGAAGCGGCCGAACCCGTCCTCGGCAAGCCGGCCAAGGCCTTGGTCAAGTCCGTGAAGGCACTGCAGAACCTGCTGGGCGAGCACCAGGACAGCGTCATGGCCCGGCAGGCCCTGCGCGAGCTGTCGGCGGTCGCCCACGCGGCGGGGGAGAGCGCCTTCACCTACGGCCTCCTCCACGAGCGCGAGGAGCAGCGAGCGGTGCGCGTGGAGGCGGAACTGCCCGGGTTCTGGGCCGGGATCAAGGACGGTACGGCGGACCTCTGATCCTCCGGCGTACAGAGGTACCCCGCGACCGCGTTAGTCTGGATGGTCACCCCTGTCAGTTCAGTCCAGCTCACGAAGGTGCGCGACATGCCTGCCGAAGTCGCTGCGTCGGTCTTCCCGCAGCTCGAAGCTCTGCTCCCGCATGTGCAGAAGCCGATCCAGTACGTCGGCGGAGAGCTCAACTCCACGGTCAAGGACTGGGACTCCTGTGACGTCCGCTGGGCGCTCATGTACCCGGACGCCTACGAGGTCGGTCTGCCCAACCAGGGCGTCATGATCCTCTACGAGGTGCTCAACGAGCAGCAGGGCGTCCTCGCCGAGCGCACGTACAGCGTGTGGCCGGACCTGGAGGAGCTCATGCGGGAGCACCACGTCCCGCAGTTCACGGTGGACAGCCACCGCCCGGTCAAGGCCTTCGACGTGTTCGGCCTGTCCTTCTCCACGGAGCTGGGCTACACGAACATGCTCGCTGCCCTCGACCTGGCCGGCATCCCGCTCGAATCCAAGGACCGCGGCCTGGACGACCCGATCGTCCTGGCCGGCGGCCACGCGGCGTTCAACCCCGAGCCGATCGCCGACTTCATCGACTGCGCCGTGATCGGCGACGGCGAGCAGGCGGTCCTGGAGATCACCGCGATCATCCGCGCCTGGAAGGCCGAGGGCCGCCCCGGCGGCCGCGAGGAGCTCCTCTTCCGCCTGGCGCGGACGGGCGGGGTGTACGTCCCCGGCTTCTACGACGTCGAGTACCTGCCGGACGGCCGGATCGCCCGTGTCGTGCCGAAGCGCAGCGGCGTGCCGTGGCGGGTCTCCAAGCACACCGTCATGGACCTCGACGAGTGGCCGTACCCTAAGCAGCCGCTGGTCCCGCTGGCCGAGACGGTGCACGAGCGCATGTCGGTGGAGATCTTCCGCGGCTGCACCCGCGGCTGCCGCTTCTGCCAGGCGGGCATGATCACGCGCCCGGTGCGCGAGCGCTCCATCACGGGTATCGGCGACATGGTCGAGAAGGGCCTGAAGGCGACGGGCTTCGAGGAGGTCGGCCTGCTGTCGCTGTCCTCCGCCGACCACACGGAGATCGGCGACATCGCCAAGGGCCTCGCCGACCGCTACGAGGACGACAAGATCGGCCTGTCGCTCCCCTCCACCCGTGTGGACGCCTTCAACATCGACCTGGCGAACGAGCTCACCAGGAACGGCCGTCGCTCGGGCCTGACCTTCGCCCCCGAGGGCGGCTCGGAACGCATCCGCAAGGTCATCAACAAGATGGTCTCGGAAGAGGACCTGATCCGCACGGTCTCGACGGCGTACGGCAACGGCTGGCGTCAGGTGAAGCTGTACTTCATGTGCGGCCTGCCGACCGAGACCGACGACGACGTCCTGCAGATCGCCGACATGGCGACCAAGGTCATCGCCAAGGGCCGCGAGGTCTCCCGCTCCAACGACATCCGCTGCACGGTCTCGATCGGCGGCTTCGTCCCCAAGCCGCACACACCCTTCCAGTGGGCCCCGCAGCTCTCCGCGGAGGAGACGGACGCCCGGCTGCAGAAGCTGCGCGACAAGATCCGCGGCGACAAGAAGTACGGCCGCTCCATCGGCTTCCGCTACCACGACGGCAAGCCCGGCATCGTCGAGGGCCTCCTGTCGCGCGGCGACCGCCGCATCGGCGCGGTCATCCGCGCGGTCTACGACGACGGCGGCCGCTTCGACGGCTGGCGCGAGCACTTCTCCTACGACCGCTGGATGGCCTGCGCCGACAAGACGCTGCCCGCCTTCGGAGTCGACGTCGACTGGTACACCACCCGTGAGCGCACCTACGAGGAGGTCCTCCCCTGGGACCACCTCGACTCGGGCCTGGACAAGGACTGGCTCTGGGAGGACTGGCAGGACTCCCTCGACGAGACCGAGGTCGACGACTGCCGCTGGACGCCGTGCTTCGACTGCGGGGTGTGCCCGCAGATGGACACGGCCATACAAATCGGTCCCACCGGGAAGAAACTGCTGCCTCTGACGGTCAAGAATGCCGCGCCGGCGCCGAGCGGGCACGAGCACTGAGGTGAGTGACGCACTCGTTCGGGTGATGGATGCCCTGGCGGGGGCGGGCGAGGACGAGGTGACCGCTGCGCTGGCTGCTGTCGGGGCTACGAGCCGTCGGCAGCCGGCGCAGCAGTGTGGGCCTTGTACGCCTCTGCCGGGCCCGGGAGGGTCTTCGGCTATCCACTCTGAGGTGGAGTGGGTCTGAGGCTCCGGAGCCTCGCTGAAGCGTTTCTGGCGACTACTGAGCCCCCTTCGACCCGGAGGGGGCTCAGTAGTGTCGGCGCTCGATGACGTCCTTGCACGGTGAGGTTGCGTCGTGAAGAACGGGTGCGCGGTGACGTGCCCGAACGATCCGTTCTGATCGCTTTGGCAACTTGATATTCACGACGGCGATTGCTGGATACAGTCGTTTTGTTACTACTGGTTGCGGGGGCAACTAGAGCTTGGTCGGGTGTGCCGACGTCCTGGGGAGGGCCTGTAGCGCATGAGTCGTCGCTCTGCTGGTTTTGTCGGTGCCTGGGCTGAGATTCAGCGGCAGCAACAACGTCAGGTGGAAGCCGAGGCGAGGCAGCGTCGGGAGGAGGCGCGGCAGGCCCGGGCTTACCAGCGCTCTGCTGCGCAAGGCCACCGGGAGTACCACCAGGCGGAGGCCAGGCGGCGTACGGAGGAGCTGGAAGCTCAGGTTGCGTCCCTGCAAGGTCTGCTGGCTACGGGATGCCAGGCGTCGGCCTTCAGGGCATCGTCTCTGATGCGTGCGGAAGACATCCCGCCGTTCGATCCCGGGCCACTTGCATGGCCGGTGCGGATGCCCGACCCGAACCAGTACCAGGCTCAGGGTGGCTGGACCGCCAACAGGCGAGCACAGGCACAGGCTGAGGCGCGGGCTCGGTTCGAGCACGACTGGCATGCTGCGCAGGTCGCCGAGGGGCAGCGGCAGCAGCAGTTAGCCGCGTTGCAGCGGGACTACGAGCAGAGGGCAGAGTCTCTTCGGGCCGAGGTGCGTGGGCACAACGCCGGAGTCCTTGAGACGACCGAGGGGGTCAGGCGGGGCGATTCTGACTCCGTGGTCGAGTACTTCTCCGCTGCGCTGTACGCGTCGACGGCATGGCCGGAGGGTTTTCCTCGGCAGGTGGCGGCGGCCTACGACGTAGCGGGGCGGCAGTTGGTGCTGGACTGGGAACTGCCCACGTACGACGTTGTTCCGGAAGCGAAGTCCGTGAGGTACCTGTCCCGGGAGGATCAGTACAAGGAAGCGGCACGGCCGGTGAGCCAGCGTCGGGCGCTGTACCGGGAAGTGCTGGGGCAGAACATGCTGCTGGTGCTGCATCAGCTGTTCACGGCGGACGAGTACGGCATCCTCGACTCGATAGCCCTGAACGGCTTCGTGGACGCCCCCGACCCGGCGACAGGTCGACAGACGCAGATCTTCCTGGCGACCGTCATGGTTTCTCGGGCGGCTTTCACGGACCTGCATCTGGGGCAGGTGGACCCGGTGAGCTGCCTGACAGACGCGCTGAGGGGACAGATCTCAACCCGGCCCGACCAACTCACTTCCGTGCGGCTGAGCCGGCAGCCCCAGGACGTCGGTAGTCCTGTGGCTGCCCACGGTGGCGATCACGAGCCGAACCTGTACGACATGGATCCGATCGCTTTCGAGTCCCTCGTCGCCGATCTGTTCCGCGCCATGGGTATGCAGGCCGTGACGACTCAGCGCTCGAACGATGGTGGCGTGGATGTCGATGCGATGGACCCGACTCCTATCCGCGGCGGCAAGATCGTCGTGCAGGTGAAGCGCTATCGCAACACGGTACCGCCCACGGCTGTGCGCGATCTTTACGGCACGGTTCAAGACGTCGGCGCCAACAAGGGTGTTCTGGTGACGACCTCCGGTTTCGGACCGGGCTCTCAAACCTTTGCCCGTGGCAAGCCTCTGGAGCTCATCTCGGGCACCGAACTCGTTGACCTGCTGCACAGGCATGGGCTTCGTGGGCGCTTGGGAGAGAGAGGGCCAGGAGTCCCAGCGCAGCCGACGCTGTCTGACCCTGCGGCTCCGCTCGACGACTACAACGTGCTGGGTATGACGTGGTCAGGCAGCGTCACACTCGACGTATGCGCGCTGGTCTGCCATGGCAGCCAGGTCCTCAGCGAAGACCACTTCGTCTTCTTCAACAACCCGCAGACACCTGACGGCTCGGTACGCGCAATACCGGCTGCGGGACCGGACAAGGCAGCCGTTCGTGTCGCCTTCGACGCGCTGCCGGAGGCGGCTGATCGGTTCGTACTGGTGGCGGCTGTGGACCCGGAAGTGAATCCGGAGGCCGACCTTTCCGGGTTCACCGATGCCGGCATCCGGCTGCTGGACCCGGCGATGGCTGAGCTCGGGCGACTCGAGGTTTCCGAGGGGCGTGCTGGGGAGACCGCTCTGGTGCTCGGATCCTTCCGGCGCAGGCCCACCGGTGACTGGGACTTTGTGCTGGGCGGGAAGGGATACATGGGTGGCTTGGAGCAGCTCCTCCAGGATTACGGCATCGACGTTGAGTGACGCTTCTCTGGCGACACTTAGCCTCGCGCTTTCGCGAGCGGGCCTGTCCGGGTCTTGATCAAATAAATGGAGAGTGCTGCTGACCTGCAACGATGGGACTTGTCGAGGGTCCTGTCAGCTGCAAGGGAAGAAGCACTCTCCAGGTGAAGAAGCGTAGCGGGTCGTACCCGCGTGTCCGTGTCGAGGGCGGCGGCCGGGCCGTGGTCTCGCAGGCGGGTTCGGTGTTGCTGGTCGAGACGGTCCGCAAGTCCGGCCTGGACGCGGCGATATCGGCGGGACTCACACCGTGGCGCAAGCCGCGGGCCGTGCACGATCCGGGCAAGGTCCTGCTGGATGTGGCCCTGGCCGTCGCACTCGGTGGCGACTGCCTGGCCGACGTCGGCATGCTGCGGGCTGAGCCGGGCGTGTTCGGCCCGGTGGCTTCCGATCCGACGGTCTCCCGGTTGATCGACGCCCTCGCGGCTTCGGGTAAGAAGGCGCTAACCGCGATCCGCGCCGCACGTTCCGAAGTCCGCGAAAGAGTATGGGAGTCGGCCGGCAAGCAGGGTCCGGATGCCGGCGGGCAGGTGATCGTGGACCTGGACGGGGTCCTGGTCGTCGCGCACTCGGACAAGCAGGACGCCGCCCCGACCTGGAAGAAGACCTACGGCCACCACCCGCTCATGGGGTTCGTCGACCACGGCCCGGGAGGAACCGGAGAACCCGTTGCGGCTCTCCTGCGCCCAGGCAACGCGGGCTCGAACACGGCCGCCGACCACATCACCGCCACCCGCCTGGCCCTCGCTCAACTGCCGGGGAAGTACCGGCGGGGACGGCGGACACTGATCCGCTGCGACTCCGGCGGCGGCACCCACGAGTTCGTGGCCTGGCTCGCCCAGCGCGGACGCTGGCTGTCCTACTCGGTCGGCATGGTGATCACCGAGGCCGTCCACCAGCACGTCCTGAAGATCCCCGCGTCGGCCTGGACACCGGCCGTCGAGACAAGCGGCGAGGTCCGTGACGGGGCATGGGTCGCCGAACTCACCGGTGACCTGCTCGACGGATGGGCGAAGGGCATGCGGTTGATCGTCCGCAAGGAACGGCCGCACCCCGGAGCCCAGTTGAGAATCACGGACGCGGACGGCATGCGGATCACCTGCTTCGCCACCAACACCCCCGACCGGCCGATCGCCGAACTCGAACTCCGTCATCGGCTGCGGGCCCGCGCGGAGGACCGCATCCGGGCCGCACGTTCGACCGGCCTGCGAAACCTCCCCTTGCACGACACCGCGCAGAACAGGGTCTGGCTGGAGATCGTCCAGATCGCTCTCGACCTGCTGGCCTGGATGCCCGTGCTCGCCCTGACCGGCCAAGCCCGCCTCTGGGAACCGCGCCGCCTGCGGCTCCGCCTGTTCTCCGCGGCCGGTCAGCTCGTCACCACCGGCCGGCGGCGCATCCTCCGCCTCGCCCACCATTGGCCTTGGACCCGCGAGATCACAGACGCCCTCGAACGGCTTGCACTCCTGCCGAACCCCGGCTGACCGACGGACTCGCCTGTCCCTACGAGAAGAGGATCCAGCCCGGAGCAGTGGAACCCGGCGTCCACCCGAGACGACACCCGGGCCCTCAACCTGCACGGCCACAGCCACCGACAACGAAATGGGCCCCCGACTCCGTCGGCGGCCCATCACGAAAGATCGAGGTTAGTCTGATCGAAAGCGAGATCGTGATCATTGACGCTGATGGAACGGAGGACCCGTTCGACCCTGCGGCCTGGTTCTCGTGAGACTAAGGGCTGTCCCGCAAAGATCTTGGCTCCGAGTGCGGAGCAGTCTGAAGGGGCGGCGAGGTGCTCAGCCGGTGGTCCGTGAGGTGTCCAGGGA
>NZ_JBHJPX010000027.1:0-64496 GCF_042262425.1 Streptomyces sp. NPDC056373 | reverse complement strand
GCGGCCCCACCCACCCGGGGGGGGGGGGGGGTCCCCCGGGGGGGGGGGGGGGGGGGGCCCCCCCCCCCCCGCCGGCCTTCCGCGCTACCGGTTCAGGACTACTTGCAGTCCTGACCGTCGTTGATGCACTGGACCATCTTGTTCATCAGGTTCTCGTCGAAGAAGTTGATGAAGTCGTTGTGGTCGGTGATCGGCTTGTGCAGCTGCTCCGGGAAGGAGTCCACCGCGAAGGCGTTCTGCACCTGGCCGTTGTTGATCTGCGGCGCCTGGACGTCGTAGACCAGTCGGACCTGGAGCTGGGGGATGGCCTTGAAGCCGTTCGAGCAGCTGCCGTCCGCCTCCACGAAGTCCACGTGGGTGCGGTGGTTGGCGCTGTCGATGTTCTGCCCGTCCCAGCAGCTCTGGAAGTTGGACAGCCGGACCACGTTGCTGCCCTCGGGGCAGAGCGGGTACTTGTCCGTCACCTGACGGTCCTCGAAGCCCGTGCAGGTCCAGGACGTGTTGGCATTGTTCAGGCCGTTGGTGAGGGACTTGGCGTCACCGGTGATGATGCGCAGGGCCTTCGGCATCGCGACGACGTCGCTGGTGCGGTTGCCGACGAACTTCAGCTGGGCCTCGGCCGGCTGGACGATCTTGCCGACGTTGCCGTCCTGGCCGCCGCCGGGCTGACCGGCGTCGATGTCGTCCGAACCGTCCTGGATCCGGATGACCGGCCAGAAGTAGGTGGACTTGTCGCCCTGGTTCTGGCAGGTCGTCTGGCCGTTGGCCAGGTCGTCGTCGCTCGCGAAGGCGTTGTTGTTCTGGTTGCCGACGTAGTCGTGCTGGTGCTGCGCACCGTTGGAGACGCCGGGCGCCACGATCACGTTGTCCGAGTTGCGGTTCTCGTTCTCGTTGGTGCCGCACTCCGTGGTGAACGTGCCCGTGGAACCGCCGTTGCCGTTCGCGGCGAGGCCGTTCGGCAGGTTGCGGGAGTTGGGCTGGACGTCCTCGATCTTGATGAAGTCGTCCGCCGCCGGGCCGTTGCCGTTCTGCCCGCCGTTGCCGCCCTGCCCGTTGTCCTGGCCGCCGTTGTTCTGGCCCTGGTCCTGACCGCCGCCGTTGTTCTGGCCGCCGTCGTTGTTCTGACCGTCGTTGTTCTGGCCGTCGTTGTTGTTCTGGCCGTCGTTGTTCTGACCGCCGCCGCCCTGGCCGTCGGTGGTGTTGGCGTCGGCGGCCATGCCCTGGCACGAGGCCAGCTGCTCGAGGTTGCCCGGGGCCTGCCCGCCCACCCGCCGGATGTTGATGCCGATCCGGTCGATGACCGCGGTCCGCTTCGACTTCAGCGGGCCGAGGATGGCGTTGTCGACGAAGCTCGCGTCACCGGCCTGGGCCTGACGCGTGGAGGCGAGACGGGTGTAGGCCTCGCTGATCTGCTTGTCGAGGTTGGCCAGCTCCTTGTCCACCCCCTGACGAGCGCCGTCCGGTACATCGGTCAGCTTCTGTCCGACGTCCGGGCACTGGATCGTGGCGATCTGTGCGCCCGCGGACTTCGTCTGGTTCGCCGAGTTCTCCTCGTGCGCCGAGGCGTAGAAGTTTGCCCAGATCAGCCCGCCCCCACCGAGCGCTAGGGCCGCCGATGCGGCAATGGCCTTGGTGGCCAGCGGCGTACGGCGTTTTCTTGTGTTGCGTCCCATGGAACTCCTCTGACTTCCTTTTTCGGGGGCATCGAGGCGCCCGACAGGAGTGAAGCGGCTCCCTTCCATACGGAGGTGGTCCCACAGGTGTTCAGATGTCTCGGAAATTGATGCGAGATTCGTGAGGGCCGTGTGTCCTCAACAGCCCCTTCGGCACCGGAAGTTGCTGATCCCCCACGGTGGGTGAATCAGTTCGTCCGGTTTCATCGGCCGTGGTCGAGATACGCCAGAACCGCCAGCACACGACGGTTGTCGTCGTCCGAGACCTCAAGCCCCAGTTTGGCGAAGATGTTGGCGGTGTGCTTGGCGATCGCCCGTTCCGTCACGACGAGTTTCCCGGCGATCGCCGCGTTGGACCGGCCCTGCGCCATCAGCTCCAGCACCTCCCGCTCCCGGGGCGTCAGCCGCGCCAGCGGCCGGTCGTCGCCCGAACGGCGGGCCAGCAGCTGCTGGATGACCTGCGGGTCCATCGCCGTACCACCAGCGGCGACCCGCCGTACCGCGTCCACGAACTGCTCGGCGTCGAACACCCGGTCCTTCAGCAGATAGCCGATCCCGCCGGTGCCGTCGGCGAGCAGCTCGCGCGCGTACAGCTGCTCCACGTGCTGGGAGAGCACCAGCACCGGCAGACCCGGCCGCTTCCTGCGGGCGTCGAGCGCGCACTGCAGGCCCTCGTCGGTCTGGGTGGGCGGCAGGCGCACGTCGACGACGGCCACGTCCGGGTCCAGCTCGGCCAGCGCGGCGGCCAGTTCGGGCCCGGTCCCGACGGCCGCCGCGATCTCGAAGCCGTGCGCCTGCAGCAGCCGGACGAGTCCGTCGCGCAGCAGGAAGAGGTCTTCGGCCAGAACTACGCGCAAGGGATCTCCACGGTGACCATGGTGGGGCCGCCCGCGGGGCTGCTGACGGCCAGGACGCCGTCGAATGTACCCAGTCGCCGCTCGATCCCGGCCAGCCCCGAACCGGCCCCGATCACCGCGCCGCCCTTGCCGTTGTCCGTGACGGTCGCCCGCAGCATGCCGTCCGCCCGGTGCAGATCGACCCAGATCCGGTCGGCGCCCGAGTGCTTCACGGCGTTGGCCAGCACCTCGCTCACCGCGAAGTACGCGGCCGACTCCACGGGCGCCTCGGCCCGCCCGGGCAGATCCACGCTCACCTCGGTGGCCACGGGCAGCCGCAGCGCCAGCGCCCGCACGGCGTCACCCAGACCGCGTTCGGCGAGGACCGGCGGATGGATGCCGCGCACCAGCTCGCGCAGCTCGGTCAGCGCCTCCACCGAGGACGCCCGGGCCTGCGCGATCAGCAGCTTCGCCTGGGCCGGGTCCTTGTCGAGGAGCGCCTCGATGGTGCCCAGGTCCATGCCGACGGCGACCAGCCTGGCCTGCGCCCCGTCGTGCAGGTCCCGCTCGATGCGCCGCAGTTCTGCCGCGGAGGCGTCCACGGCGTCGCGCCGCGTCTCGGTCAGCACCCGCACCCGCTCGGCCAGTTGTCCCTTGCTGCCGCCGAGCACGGCCCGGGTGAGCCGGAAGTGGACGCCCAGCAGACGGGGGGTCCACACGTGCGCGAGGAACAGCAGCACCAGGCCCAGGGCTCCTGCACCCAGCGCCGACGCCTGCCCCGTCACCGGCACGAACCCGTACCAGTAGCCGTCGGGGAAGACCCGCCACAGCCCGAGCGCCAGCGCGAACCCCTCCAGCGGGTAGAACAGCAGCACCGCAGGCAGCAGCGCGGTGACGAACCCCGCGGTCATGTCGGCCGGCAGCCACCGCAGGTCCCGCCAGGTCGCCGGGTCGCGCAGCATCCCGAAGGTGCGCGCCCAGGGGTTGGCGCCCTCGGGCAGCGGCCGGTACGCAGGAGGGATCCGCACCCCGCCCCACTCCGCCGCGAGCACCCGCCGGGCGTTCGCGAACGCCCGGACCCCCGTCAGCACGTACGGCGTGGTGACGATGCCGACCCCGATCGGGATGAGCGCGATCGAGACCAGGGACAGGCAGAAGCACAGCACCGCCCCCGGCAGGGAGAAGAGGGCCAGGGCGAGCCCCCGCACCGCGGCGAGCCCGATGCCCCGCCCTGTCGTCCGTACGGTGCCGTTCTTCGTGTCCGTGGTCATGGCGTCAGTCTCGCCGAGCGGACGTGCCCGGTCACGGGGCCGGACCCCCGGCCCCGGGGTGGTGCTGAGTACACCGCAGCGGCGAACGCGCGGTGTTCACACGCCCGTTCCGGCCGCGAGCACCTTCGCCTCCACCTCCGGGTCGAGGCCCTTGCGTGTCCGGTCCGGGCGCTGGGGCGCGACACCGCCGATGTCGCACAGCCAGTTCCAGGTGTCCGCCACGGTCTCCTCCACGGGCCGGCAGACCAGCCCGGTCCCCACCGCCCGGGAGACGTCCGCGCTGTGCAGGGCGTCGTGCAGGTCGCTGCCCGGCGGCACCCACACCGGCAACTGGGTCCACGGCTCGATGCCCGCCTCCAGGACCACCCCGGGCTCGGTCCAGCGCAGTTCGGCCGCACCGCACGTGACCCGCGCGCACGCGTCGAGGAACGTCCCCATCGTGGCGTGCCCCTGCGGACTGATCAGGCTGTAGGGCCCGCTCAGCTCCTGCTCCACCGCGCCGAGGATCCACTCCGACAGGTCCCGTACGTCGACGTACTGCAGGGGGAGGTCCCGCGGCCCCGGCGCCAGGACCGGGCCACCGCGGGCCATCCGGGTCAGCCACCACGGGAGACGGCCGACGTTCTCGTACGGACCAAGGATCAGCCCGGCCCGGACCAGCAGCGAACGGTCCGCGCCGAAGGACTCGAGGGCGGCCAGCTCGCCGCCTCTCTTGTCCCGGGCGTAGTCGGTCTGCTGCGCGTCGGCCGCCGCCCCCTGCACCAGGGGCGCGTCCTCGCCGTACCCGGCGGGCGGGGCCCACGCGTACACCGAGCAGCTCGACACGTACACGTACCGGCCGGCGCGGCCCCGCAGCAGCCGCGCCGTGTCCAGCACGGCCCGGGGCGCCCCGGACCACGTGTCCACGACGACGTCCCACTCGCCCGGGTCGTCGGCCAGGGCCGCCGGGCCGCCGGGCGCGGTGCGGTCACCGAGGAGCGAGCGGACGCCCGGCGGGGCCTCGTGCCGGCCCCGGTGGAAGACGGTCACCTCCCAGCCCCGCCCCAGCGCCGCCTCCACGACGGCCCGTCCCACGAACTCCGTACCACCCAGCATCAGAAGCCTCATGCCGGTGACTCTGCCCGGCCGGGTGAGCGGACGGAACGGGGATCTGCTGTCGGCAGAGACGGAGCGCCGGGCCGTCCGCGGGCGTCAGCGGCCCGTCGGCGGCACGTACTTGTAGCCCACGCGGCGCACCGTGCGGATCGTGTCGCGGTGCTCCGCGCCCAGCTTGCGGCGCAGGCGGGCGATGTGGACGTCGACCGTGCGGCCGTCGCCCACGTGTCCGTAACCCCACACCGTGCCGACCAGCTGGTCGCGGGTGTGGACCCGGCCCGGGTGCGCCACCAGATGTGCCAGCAGCTCGAACTCCAGGTAGGTGAGGTCGAGCGGGCGGCCTGCCACCCGGGCGGTGCGCTGCACGGTGTCGACCCTGATCAGCGGCTCACCGCCCGGCTCGGCGACGGGCTCCGGGCCGGCGGCCTGCGGCAGGTCCGGCACCGCCACCGGGAACGGCGGCTGCTGGTCGGCCGGGACGAGCACCAGGTAGCCGATCATGGGCGGCTGCCCCGGCAGCGTGGGCAGGGTGTGCTGCGGTGCCGGCAGCCAGGTGGCACCCGGCGGCAGCAGGTCCGCGACCGTGACCACCTCGTCCCGGTCGACGGCACGCAGCCGGTGCCGGGGGCCGTGCGGCGCGGGAGTGGTGAGAGGGGCGGCGGAGGACAGGGAACGAGTGGTCGCCATGAGAGGTCAGCTCTTTCGCGCGAGGAGTTCGTCGGGGAGGTCGACGGCCGCGATTCGTGGTCGGGCTCGCCGAGGGACGTACGCGGTGCGCGCTGGCCGAAGGCCGGGGTGTACGGCTTTAGAGGGCCGGCGCGTTCGTCGCGCGGCAACACACCCGGTCGAAGTCGTGGTCCTGGCGGGACGGCCAGAAGGGCTCGAGGTCATGACGACCCGTCGCGACGCACTTCCGGTAGCTGGCCATGACCCCATTGAAGCAGAGCCGATCGCCCACCGGGACCCTCCTCTCACTGCTTGGACAAACAAGCCCCGTCAGGGGCGCGGGGAACTGTGCGACGAGCCACGACGCCGCGGCAGACGAACGGGGGCGCCCACCGCGTACGGCGAGCGCCCCTGCGCGTTGCGCGAAGCGAACGGGTCGGATCAGACCTGGCCGGCCTTCTCCAGCGCCGAGCAGCACGTGTCGACGAGCAGACGCGTCACCACGTACGGGTCGACGTTGGCGTTCGGACGGCGGTCCTCGATGTAGCCCTTGCCGTCCTTCTCGACCTGCCACGGGATACGCACCGAGGCGCCGCGGTTGGAGACGCCGTAGGAGTACTCGTTCCACGGGGCCGTCTCGTGCAGGCCGGTGAGGCGGTCGTCGATGCCGGCGCCGTAGTTCTTGACGTGGTCGAGCGGCTTGGAGCCCTCGCCGAGCGACTCGGCCGCGGTGATGATCGCGTCGTAACCCTCGCGCATCGCCTTGGTGGAGAAGTTGGTGTGCGCACCGGCGCCGTTCCAGTCGCCCTTGACCGGCTTGGGGTCGAGCGTGGCGGCGATGTCGAAGTCCTCCGCGGTGCGGTAGAGCAGCCAGCGGGCCACCCACAGGTGGTCGGAGACCTCCAGCGGGGAGACCGGGCCGACCTGGAACTCCCACTGGCCGGGCATGACCTCGGCGTTGATGCCGGAGATGGCCAGACCGGCCTTCAGGCAGTTGTCCAGGTGCGCCTCGACGACGTCACGGCCGAAGATCTCGTCCGCGCCGACACCGCAGTAGTAGCCGCCCTGCGGGGCCGGGAAGCCGCCCTTGGGGAAGCCGAGCGGGTAGCCGTCCTTGAAGAACGTGTACTCCTGCTCGATGCCGAAGATCGGCTCCTGCGCCGCGAACTTCTCCGCGACTTCGGCCAGCGCCGCACGGGTGTTGCTGGCGTGCGGGGTGAGGTCGATGTTCAGGACCTCGCACAGCACCAGGATGTCGTCGCCGCCACGGATCGGGTCGGGGCAGCTGAAGACCGGCTTGAGGACACAGTCCGAGGAGTGGCCCTCGGCCTGGTTGGTCGAAGACCCGTCGAAGCCCCAGATCGGCAGTGCGTCGAGACCGGCGGGCGCACCCGTGATGATCTTGGTCTTGGAACGCAGTTTGGCCGTCGGCTCGGTGCCGTCGATCCAGATGTACTCAGCCTTGAAGGTCACGGGCCACATCCTCGGGTGTGTCTGGGCGCGTATCGCGGGTGCGTGCGGCGCAGCGGCACCGGTGCGCCGCGTCTGCTGCCCGGCAGCCTGACAACAGGCGATTTCCCGGCCATTGCTCGAATGTGAACCCCGTGTTACCTGGTCATGCTGTGCCGCACTTCACGCCGTGAGGGCGTTTTCACGGGTGCGGCGCCGTTCACCGGCTCCCCTCCGTCGAGCCGGTGAACGGCGCCGCACAGCCCGCACGCGCCGGTCCTGCCACCCCTGGCCGGGGGCGGCAGGACCGGTGACACGTACGAGGGGCGGCCGAGGGGGTGGCCGCCGCCTCATCGATTCACTCGGCCGTGGAGCCTCACCCCACCTTCTCGATCAGGGCCCGGCGGATCAGGAACTTGCCGGGCTCACGGACCTGTTCGAAGGCCGCGTTGTTGAGCAGCGCACAGCTGCCGGAGACCGAAGTGACCTCCACCGTCGTGGACTTGTTGTTGTCCAGGTTGGTGACCTTCAGCTTCGTGCCGGCCGGGAACTGGTTGCTGGACGCGGCGGGCGCACCGCCCTCGCCGGAGAGCGTGACCGTGGAGCCGTTGCACACCTGCTGCCCGGAGGCAGCGGCACCGTCCCCGGCGTCTCCCGCGGGGGCGGACTCGGCGGGCTGTGACGGCTGGGCCGAAGCCGCGGGCGGCTGGGCCGACTGGGCGGGCTGCGAGGGCTGCGCGGTCTGGGAGTCCTGAGCCGACTCCCCGACGGCGCACCCCGACGCCTCCTGCTTCCGCTTGATCTCCGCGACGACCGCCTCGCGGTTGGCGATCCGCGCCTCCGACTGTGCGTCCGGGTTGGCCCGCTGGTCCGCGATGAACTTCTGGTTGTTGCCGAGGGCGGTGGCGAGACCCAGGCAGACCGTCGACTCCGACGCCGACCTGGGGGTCGGCGGCGCCGCGTTCGACGTGCTCGCCATGACGAAGGCCCCGCCTCCCGCCACCGTCGCCGCGCTCACCAGCAGCGCGATCTTCTTCTTCGTACCGAGAGTTCTCCTGCGCGACATGCGCGCCTCCTGAAGAGGTAGGGGAGCGTACGCCGCTATGTACGAGATACCGAACGAGGTTACTCAGCGGTTACAGGAGTCACTCAAGTGACCTGTGCCACACGAGGGTGGGGTGGCTGGTCAGTGCGACAGGGCGTCCCGCACGGCCTCGTCGGTACGGCCGACCACCGCCGTGCCGTCGTCCGCGGTGATGATCGGGCGCTGGATCAGCTTCGGGTGCTCGGCGAGAGCGGTGATCCAGCGCTCGCGCGAGGCGGCGTCCCGTGGCCACTCCTTGAGTCCGAGCTCCTTGGCGTCGGCCTCCCCGGTGCGGGTGATGTCCCAGGGCTCCAGACCGAGACGCTCCAGCACGCCCCGGATCTCGTCCTCGCTCGGCACGTCCTCCAGGTAGCGGCGGACGGTGTAGTCGGCGCCCTCGGCGTCGAGCAGGGTCAGGGCGCTGCGGCACTTCGAACAGGCGGGATTGATCCAGATCTCCATGCGCACACGGTACGCGCCGACCGGCTTGTTCGAATTTCTGGCGCCCCTTCCGTACCTCGCGGAGCTGTCGTGACACGCGGTCAATTGCCGTGCCGACCAGGGCATTTGCCGGGCTCTGCGGGCTCCCCGTTGTCAGTGCCGGGCGGTAAACTGTAAGCAGTGTTCGAGGGTGGGGCGCCGGGGATGCAGACGTCTTCGGTGAGCCGCCCGACCGCGACAGGAGGATGCCTGTGCCCGCTGCCGCCCTGAAGTCGAAGCCGTTGCCCACCCAGTCCACCGCGAAGCGTCCCGTTCCGCTCGACCTGCCGTACGCGCCCGTGGAGAAGCGGCCGCTGCCGCCGGGCCGGCCGCGCCAGTGGTACGTGACGCACAACCGCCGTCTCAAGGCGATGCGCCTGGCCATCGCCCTGCTCGACTCGGGCGTCCACATGCCCAACCAGGCCCGCGACGAGACCATCCGCGACACGGCGGAGCTGATCGGCGTCCACCCGCCGTCGGACACGACGTGCCACATGGTGCGGGCCTTCATGCGGTACGCCCGCTGACCTCTCCTATCCGAGCGCCGGGCATCCCGAACGACGGGGCGCCCGGCGCTCGTTCATGCCGTCCTGGTGCTCGTCGGAGACGAGTCGGTCTCAGCCCGCCGCCAGTTCCTTCTCCAGCGGCGTGCGGAAGCGCGGCGTGACCCTGGTCGTGCCCAGCCAGCCGGTCAGCCGCTCCGCCTCCGACTCGATCGCCGCGCGGGCGTCCCGGCCGGCACCCTCCTCCTCGAGGATCCGCCAGACGATCTCCCCGTCCGGCCGCTGGGCCCAGCCCCCGACCACCCGTCCGTTCCACCACACGGTCGGTCCGACGTTGCCGCTGCCGTCGAACAGCCGGGGCCGCAGCTCCGGCGCGAGATACCAGTCGCGCTGCTGCCACCCCATCGCCGTCGGATCGAGGCCGGGCAACAGCGCGGCCCAGGGTTCGCCGGGTGACGGCACCGGGCCCGTGTCGCCCTCGGCCACATACCCGGTGCCCTCGTCCAGCGACACCGCCTCCGCCCCGATCGCGGCCAGCGCCCTGCGCACCTCCGTCACACGCCACCCGGTCCACCACTTCAGATCGGCCTCCGTCGCCGGGCCGCACGCGGCGAGCCACCGTCTCAGCAGCTCCGCCTGCGCCTGAGCGGCATCCAGCTCGGGGTGCTCGGGGGCCACGGCCCAGCGGAACTGGCTCGACGTCCACGAGCCGAGAGGCCGGCCGCGGACGACCTTCCCCTCCACGCCCAGCACCTTCAGCAACCGTGTCGAGACCGTGTGCACCCCCTCGTAGCTCTTCCCGGCCGCGTACACGAACTGCTCGCGCAGGCGCGGCTCGTCCTGCGCGAGTTCGGCCGCGGTCGCCTGCCCGCGCCGGGCGAGCGCCGCCAGCGCCGACTCCTCGACCTCCCTCAGCCAGGCCGCGTCCGGCGCACCGGCCGTCGCCATGTGCTTGAGCAGCGAGGCCCTCTCCCGCGCGGCGACGGCCAGCCCCGTCGAGGCGTGCACGACGGCGGTCAGCTCGGCGGGGAACACGAACACGGTGTGCCGCATGCCGTGCATCCGCACCAGACGACGGTCCTCGTACAGGGCCCGCCCGGTCTCCTCCACCGTCCTCGCGGGATCGGCGAGCCGCGCTCCCACCGCCAGGTACACCGTCGCCGGGTCGGTGCCGTGCAGCGCGACCAGCGAATCGGCGACCTCCTCGGGCGTCCCCGCCCGCGCCCGCCCGGCCAGCCGCTGCCGCAGCGCGAGCCGGGCCCGCCGCTCCGCCACGTCGATGTACCGCTGCGCACCCATGACGGCCTCCACTCGTCGCATCCCTCGCCCGACGGCATCATCGCGGACGGCACTGACATTGATGCTGATACTCGGGTCCCGGTGGTCGAGACCCGGGCACTGACTGACGCAACACCCCGTCGAACACCTCAGCCGTACCGCTCCAGCAGCCCCGTCACATACGCCTCCAGCCGTCCGCCCATCACCTCCGGCGTCAGATCGGACCGCCCCAGCTCCCGCCACGGCCCCGCGAACTTCGCCGCGTCGGGTACGTAGGCCAGCGCGTCGAGCAGCCGCCAGTACAGATGGTCCGGGGCGTCGGCCAGGCGCCGCCCGCCCTGTGCCTCGTAGCGCTCCCGGAAGCCGAGGCCGTACTCGGGCCCGTGCAGCAGCGCGAGTGCTGTCGCACAGTGGGCGACGTCGAGGTCGGCCGGCCCCCACGAGGTCTCCACCCAGTCGACGACCCCGCTGATGCGCAGGTCAGCCCCCGAGCCCGTGAACAGCACGTTCCCGGGGTGGAAGTCCCGGTGCAGGAAGCAGCCGTCGTAGGGCGGGGGAGTGCGGCGGATGACGTCCACGGCCCGTTCCCACCCCGAGGGGATCGCAGTCGGCGAGGTCCACGCCTGGTAGGTCCGCGGACGCTCCCGGGGGACGATCCGGTGGATCCGCGCGAGCTGAGCCGCGAGCAGGTCCACCCGGGCCTCCAGGTCCTGCTCGTCGACCCGGACCCGCCCCGGAAGGACCGACATCAGCAGGGACGGATGGTCGCAGTGCTCGCCCGTCGCGTCGACGCCGATCAGCTCGGCGGCCGGCACGCTCTCCTGCCCCGCCAGCAGCGTGAGAATCTCCGCCTCGCGGGCCAGCAGCCCTGGCGCGTGCCGCCGGAAGAAGGGCTTCACGAAGGTTCGCAACGCCAGTTCGGTGCCGTCGTCGAGGGTGAGCCGCCGCATCTGGGCGCTCCAGCCACCGGTCAGAAAAGACGACGTGGTGACGGTACGGCCTGCGGGAAGCTGCTTGGCCACCCACCCGCGGGTCGCCGTCCAGCCCTGCTCGCCGAGTCCGGTCAGGACGGCGGTGACGAACTCCCGCCGGTCGCCGGGGTGATCACGGAACCACAGGCCCAAACGGTGCCCGGCGTCGGGAAGTACCCGGTGGGTGAACTGCGCGCGACGGGCCAGCGCCTCGGAGAAGGCGTCCGTCACGGCGGACGGGATGACCTCGTCCGTGCCCGGCACGACCAGCACGGCCCGCCCCTCGTACGACCGCAGCACATCGAGGGCGGGGGAGGCACACCAGCTTCCGGGGCGGCGGATGAGCTCGCTGAACCGCCCGTCGCCCGCACCGAACGGCACGTCCCACGCCTCGCCCGCGTACACGGCCGGCGCGCACAGCCCCAGGGCCGCCACCCGCTTCCCGTAATGCCGCACGAGGTCCGCCACCGTCTGACCGCTCATGCTGAACCCGACCAGGACCAGCGGCGCGTCCACCCGCACGCGGGCGTCGATGACGGAGACGGCCTGCTCGAAACGGCGGCGCAGGCTCAGCTCACTCAGCAGGCCCGTGCTCTCCCCGTGGCCCGAGAAGTCGAAGGCGAGGGCGTGACAACCGTGCGCGGCGAACTCCGCCAGCCACGGCACCAGTCGCTCCTTGCTGCCGTGGCCCGCGCCGTGCAGCAACACCACCGTCGCCCGGGCCGGCGCGCCGTCGCCCGCGGACAGCCCCTTGAGCCGTTCGCCGCCGACGACGTGCGTGAAAGGGATCAGCTCGCTCATCCGGCCATTCACTCACGCGACCCACGGCCGATGAGGGGCGTTCACAGTCCCGGTGCCCCCCACACCGGGAACCAGCGGCCCAGGTCCTGCTCGATGCGCAGATCGCCGGAGAGCGCGGCCCGCACCTGCAGTTCGAGTGCGTTGTCGCGCCGCTGCGTCCCGTCCGGCAGGGGCGCGAACGGATAGAAGGTACCTCGCTTGTAGAGGTAGACCAGCGCGAGCCGCCGGCCGGAGGGGTCCTCGAACCCGGCCAGCGAGCAGAGCAGTTGAGGCCCGAACCCGTTGACCTCCATCTGGCTGTTCACGGCGTGCAGGTCGTTCACGAGGGCGGGGAGCCGGTCGGGGGCACGGCGTGAGACCAGCCAGGAGTAGCCGTAGTCGTCCTGCCGCAGCTCCACCGGCGGTCCGTCGCGGTCGATGTCGGCGTCCAGCAGCGCCTGCACTTCGCGGTGGGACTGCTCGAAGGCCGCACCCTCGACCGAGGCGAAGCAGACCGCGCCCTGCCCGGTCGGGGTGAAGCCGGCCGCCGCCTCCAGCGTCACGGCCGCCGACGGCAGCGCGAAGAGCCGGTCGAGATCCGCCACGACCGGCTTCGTCCGGCCGAGCAGAATGTCCAGCAGCCCCATCCGCCCGATCACCCCCCTCCCGGTGCCGCCGCCTCGCCCAGCTCGGCGGAGATCCGGCCCAGCTGGTCGAGCCGCTGCTCCAGGCTCGGGTGCGTCGAGAAGAGCCGTGCGACACCGGGCTCACGGCCCAGCGCCGGTGTGAAGTAGAAGGCGTTGAAGGCCTGGGCCGTGCGCAGGTCCTTGGTCGGGATGCGGGCGATGTCGCCGGAGACCTTGGTGAGCGCGGAGGCCAGTGCCGAGGGGCGGCCGGTGAGCAGGGCCGCAGCCCGGTCCGCGGCCAGCTCCCGGTACCGGGACAGGGCGCGGATCAGCAGGAAACTGACCGCGTACACGGTCGCGGCCACACCCATCACCGCGGCGAAGATCGCCGCCGTGTTCTGGTCCCTCCTGGCCCCGCCGAACAGCTGCGAGTAGAAGGCGAACCGCACGATCAGCCCGGCGATCACCCCGAGGAACGACGCGACCGTGATCACGGCGACGTCCTTGTGCGCCACGTGCGACAGCTCGTGGGCGAGGACACCCTCCAGCTCGGCCGGCTCCAGCCGCCGCAGCAGCCCGGTCGTCACACACACCACCGCGTGATCGGGGTTCCGTCCGGTCGCGAACGCGTTCGGCATGTCCATCGTGGACACGGCGACCACCGGCTTGGGCATGTCGGCGATGGCACACAGCCGGTCCACGACGCCGTGCAACTCGGGATACTCGTCCCGCTCCACGACCCGGCCTCGCATGGCGTACAGCGCGATGCGGTCCGAGAACCAGTACTGCGAACCGAGCAGTGCCGCCGCGACCACCACGACGAGCACCCACGACTTCAGCAACACGATCAACGCGGCGACGAACACCACGTACAACAGTCCGAGCAGAAACAGCGTGACACCCATCCGGGTGGTCAACCGCCGGTCGCTCCGGAAGCGGCTGTGCATCTGCCTCACCCCGCAGTCACGCACTCGTCCCACCGCCAGTGTGCACCGGCCCCGCTCATGAACGGGTCGTGCACGTCCCCAGAGCGGGCAAAGGCGCCCCGCTCGCGAGCGAGAGGGGTGGTCCGGACGGGCCGGGCAACGGCGTCACCCGCCCGCGGCCACCGCATAGCCGGGCACGGACGGCCACCGCACCGTCAGCACGACCGACTCCTCCTCGGCGATCCACGAGTGATCGACGCCGCGCCCCCACACGACGTAGTCCCCCTGCCGCTCCAGCAGCACACTGCGCCCGGGCAGCTCCACCCGGAACCGCCCGCTGATCAGCACGAGCAGCGCGGTACGAGCCTCACCTCGCACCCACTCGGCCCGCTCGTCGCCCGGAGGATGCACACCCCACTTGATCTCCACGTCCTCGCTGTGCCGAGGATCCCCGGCCCCCTTGAAATGCCCGAGAATCCAGCCCCGGTCCAGCGCGGCGTCCGCACCGGCGTTGCCCACGTACACGTGATCATCCACGGGGCCGGACGCTAACAGCAGCCAAATCCGGGTGCGTACCGCCGGAGCGATGGTGTGTCATCGGGGCCATGGCGATCGAGGTGGGCATACCCGGGATCGGCGGCTTGGGCGAGGCCGTGGGCGCTCTGCGGGAGTGGCAGGACGACGGGGCGCCGATGCAGCTGCACCCGGGAGACGTGGGCTGGTTCTGGCGCTTCGGCGCGAGGGCGACGGCCGCGGCGGTACGGACCTGGAGCCGTGGCGGACGGATTCTCGCCGTCGGGTTGCTGGACGGCCCCGAGCTGCTGCGGCTGGCGATGGCACCGGACGTCCGCCAGGACGAGGAGCTGGCGCGACATCTGGTGGCGGACCTGACCGAGCCGGAACGCGGTGTGCTCAAGGAGGGCGAGGCGTACGTCGAGGCGCCCGCCGGCTCACCGGTCCAGGAGCTGCTGTGCCGGGAGGGCTGGAGCATCGACGCGCCCTGGACGCCGCTGCGCCGGGGCCTGACGGAGCGGGTGGGGGAGCCAGGTGTGCGGATCGAGGTGATCGGGCCGGAGCAGGCGTACGTCCGGGCCGCGGTACAGCGAGCGTCGTTCGACAGGTCCACGTTCACGGAGGACCACTGGCACGCCATGGCGGGCGGAGTGCCGTACGCCGAGGCTCGGTGTCTGGTCGCGTACGACGGCCGGGGCGACGCGGTGGCGACGGTGACGGTGTGGTCGGCGGGTCCGGGGAAGCCCGGGGTGATCGAGCCGATGGGCGTGCACCGGGACCATCGCGGGCAGGGCCACGGCAAGGCGATCACCGTCGCCGCGGCTGCGGCCCTGCGTGAGCTGGGCTCGTCGAGCGCGCTCGTGTGCACCCCGAGCTCCAACGTCGCCGCCGTCTCCACCTACCGGGCGGCCGGCTTCGAGCCCCTCCCCGAGGTCAGGGACCGACGCCGTGACGCGAGCTCGTCCCTGCGGTCCGGACCTAGTACGGGGCCCGGAAGTTGACGTACCCCAGCAGCACGATCACCGCCGCCAGGCAGCCCAGCACCACGGCGGTCGAGATCCAGGGGGAGCGGCGGCGCGAGCCGACGTGCTCCGGGTCGGCGCGGAAGGGCACCGGCCCGGGCGGGTCGTGCTTCCAGCGCGCGGCGAGCATGCGGGCCCGGGCGGAGGGCTCCTTGTGCTCGGCTCCGTCCGCCCATCTGAGGTCGAACTCGCGCTCCTGGTCGTCCTGTTCGTGCTCGGGCATTCCCATCCCACCCCCGTGCGGTCCTGCCTCAAGAATAGAACACACGCCCGCGCCCCCGCCGTCGGAAGGACGGCGGGGGCGCGGGCGGTCATGCCTCGATCAGGCGTCGATCACACGTCGAAGTACAGCTCGAACTCGTGCGGGTGCGGACGCAGCTGCAGCGGCGCGATCTCGTTGGCGCGCTTGTAGTCGATCCACGTCTCGATCAGGTCCGGCGTGAAGACGTCGCCCGCGAGCAGGAACTCGTGGTCGGCCTCCAGGCGGTCGAGGACGGCCGGGAGCGAGGTCGGGACCTGCGGGACGCCCGCGTGCTCCTCGGGGGCCAGCTCGTAGAGGTCCTTGTCGATCGGCTCGGCCGGCTCGATCTTGTTCTTGATGCCGTCCAGGCCGGCCAGCAGCAGCGCCGAGAAGGCCAGGTACGGGTTGCCGGAGGAGTCGGGCGCGCGGAACTCGACGCGCTTGGCCTTCGGGTTCGAGCCGGTGATCGGGATACGCATCGCGGCGGAGCGGTTGCGCTGCGAGTACACCAGGTTCACCGGCGCCTCGAAGCCCGGCACCAGGCGGTGGTACGAGTTCACCGTCGGGTTGGTGAAGGCCAGCAGCGACGGGGCGTGCTTGAGGATGCCGCCGATGTAGTAGCGGGCGGTGTCCGACAGGCCCGCGTAACCGGCCTCGTCGTAGAACAGCGGCTGGCCGCCGGTCCACAGCGACTGGTGGACGTGCATGCCCGAGCCGTTGTCACCGAAGATCGGCTTCGGCATGAAGGTCGCGGTCTTGCCGTTCTGCCACGCCACGTTCTTCACGATGTACTTGAAGAGCTGCAGGTCGTCGGCCGCGGCGAGCAGCGTGTTGAACTTGTAGTTGATCTCGGCCTGGCCGGCGGTGCCCACCTCGTGGTGCTGGCGCTCGACCTGCAGGCCGGCGCGGTCCAGCTCCAGGGAGATCTGGGCACGCAGGTCGGCGAAGTGGTCGACCGGCGGGACCGGGAAGTAGCCGCCCTTGTAGCGGACCTTGTAACCACGGTTGTTCTCGACGGCGCCGGTGTTCCAGGCGCCGGCCTCGGAGTCGATGTGGTAGAAGGACTCGTTCGCGCTGGTCGCGAAGCGGACGGAGTCGAAGACGTAGAACTCGGCCTCGGGACCGAAGTACGCCGTGTCGGCGATGCCGGTCGACGCGAGGTAGGCCTCGGCCTTCTTCGCCACGTTGCGCGGGTCACGGGAGTACTGCTCGCCCGTGATCGGGTCGTGGATGAAGAAGTTGATGTTGACCGTCTTGTCACGGCGGAACGGGTCGACCCGGGCGGTCGACAGGTCCGCGCGCAGCGCCATGTCGGACTCGTGGATGGCCTGGAAGCCGCGGATCGAGGAGCCGTCGAAGGCGAGCTCCTCGGCCGGGTCGAAGGCCGATGCGGGGATCGTGAAGTGCTGCATCACGCCCGGCAGGTCGCAGAAGCGGACGTCGATGAACTTGACGTCCTCGTCCGCGATGAACTTCTTGGCCTCGTCGGCGTTCTGGAACATCCAGCTCCTCCTACTCCCGACCGTCCCGCCGGGGTGGTAGTTCGTTCGTGCTGCCAGTGCGGGTGGCACACGCTGACCTCGACCCTAGGGACGGGTGGTTTCTCGGGCGTGACTCATTTGTTTCGCACAAGTTAACCGGCTCACCCTCCACCGTAGCCCGGACACACCCCGCCGTGCCCTGGTCATTTGCGGGCGCAGTACCGTGGACGGGTGGACAACAGGCAAGCACTCGGATCCTGGCTCTCTGGGCCCCGCGCGGCCGCGGAAGAGGCCGGTGTCGACTTCGGATACCGGGGCGAGCAGCTCGGTCTGCCCGAGGAGGGACCCGGCTCGATCGCCCGCCCGGGCCGCCGGATCGGTGCCCTCGCCGTCGACTGGGGCCTGTGTCTCCTGATCGCATACGGTCTCATCACGCAGAGCTACAACGAGGCGGCCCAGACCTGGGCGCCGCTCATCATGTTCGCGCTGATGGTCCTCACGGTCGGCACCATCGGTTTCACCCCCGGCAAGCGCCTCCTCGGCCTGCGCGTGCTCGCCCTGGACACCGGCCGGGTCAGCCCCTGGCGCGCCGCCCTGCGCACGGTCCTGCTCTTCCTCGCGATCCCCGCGCTGATCTGGGACCGCGACGGCCGGGGCCTGCACGACCGGCTGGCCGGCACGGTCGAGGTCCGCATCTGACCTAAGTGTGAACCGGCCGGCACGGACCGGCCGGCCGGCACGGACCGACGAGAACGAGCCGACACGGCCGACACGAACGAGGGGCGCCCGGTGTGATCCGGGCGCCCCTCGTTCATGTCGTGTGCGGATGTCAGCGAGCCTTCGGCCCGCCCTTCGGCAGGCGCATGCCCTTCGGCATCGGCCCCTTCGGCAGCGGCATGTTGCTCATCAGGTCACCGAGCGCACGCAGCCGGTCGTTGGTGGCCGTGACCTGCGGGCCGGTCAGCACGCGCGGGAGCTTCAGCATGGTCGTCCGCAGCTTCTTCAGCTCGATCTGGCCCTCGCCCGTGCCCACGACCAGGTCATGCACCGGGACGTCCGCGACGATGCGGTTCATCTTCCGCTTCTCGGCGGCCAGCAGGGTCTTCACCCGGTTCGGGTTGCCCTCGGCGACCAGGACGACGCCGGCCTTGCCGACCGCGCGGTGCACCACGTCCTGGTTGCGGTTCATCGCCACCGCGGGGGTCGTCGTCCAGCCCCGGCCGATGTTGTCGAGCACCGCCGCCGCGGCCCCGGGCTGTCCCTCCATCTGCCCGAAGGCGGCCCGCTCGGCCCGGCGCCCGAACACGATCGCCGACGCGAGGAAGGCGAGCAGGAGGCCCAGGATGCCGAGATAGATGGGGTGACCGATCAAGAAACCGATCGCGAGGAAGACACCGAAGGTGACGATTCCGACTGCCGCGAGTACAAGACCGATCTTCTTGTCGGCCTTGCGGGTCATCTTGTAGGTCAGGGCGATCTGCTTCAGTCGCCCCGCATTCGCAGCGTCCGCTGCAGGTTCCTTCCTCGCCATGCCACGCAGTCTACGTGGCCCCACAAGCCCCGACGACGGCAGTGTCCGCGGGTGCCCCTGGGGGAGGGCCCGGAGTCAGGGGCGGACGGAGCGGACGGACAGGGACTGCTCGATGACGCGCTGCGTCTCGACCCGGTCCTTGGCGCGGCGGCGGTCCTCCAGCACGGAGGTCCAGGCGTTGCGGCGGGCCGTGCGCTGGCCGCTGCGCATCAGCAGCGACTCGACGGCACGCAGGGCGGTCGTGAAGGACGGGATCGCTGTGGCGCGGACGGGCGGCGCGGCCTGCATGGGTGAGGTCCCCCCTCGAGTGCGGGTGTACGTGCTGTGAGTCCAGCGTTACTGATTGGTGTTACCAGCGCGTGACCGGCCGGTCAAACACCCATGAAGGGCCGGCGGGGAGCGGTGGAACGCCGACGCGGTCCTGACATGTGCCCTCATCTGCGAGGACGGTCAGGACCGCGTCGAATCGGACGCTACTGCCGAGTAGTCTCTTGTGCGCGAATTCACACGCTTGTCTCGCCCCTTGGCGGGCAGGGGCGGTGACGGTTCGTCAGACGGCCTGCGCCGCGACCTGCCCGTCCCCCTGCCGCGGAGCGGCGGAACGCTGCTCCATGGCCATCTGGTAGAGCCGCCCGGCGCGGTACGAGGAGCGCACCAGCGGCCCGGACATCACGCCGGAGAAGCCGATCTGCTCGGCCTCCTCCTTGAGCTCCACGAACTCGTGCGGCTTGACCCAGCGCTCCACCGGGTGGTGGCGCACGGAGGGCCGCAGGTACTGCGTGATGGTGACCAGCTCGCAACCCGCCTCGTGCAGCTGCCTCAGCGCGTCGCTGACCTCCTCGCGGGTCTCGCCCATGCCGAGGATCAGGTTCGACTTGGTGACCAGGCCGTAGTCCCGCGCCTCGGTGATCACCTTCAGGGAGCGCTCGTAGCGGAAGCCGGGGCGGATGCGCTTGAAGATCCGCGGGACCGTCTCGACGTTGTGCGCGAAGACCTCGGGCCGGGAGGAGAAGACCTCCGCCAGCTGCTCGGGGACCGCGTTGAAGTCGGGGGCCAGCAGCTCGACCTTCGTGCGCCCGGCCTCGCGCCCCTCGGTCTGCTGGTGGATCTGGCGCACGGTCTCGGCGTACAGCCAGGCCCCGCCGTCCTCCAGGTCGTCGCGGGCGACGCCGGTGATCGTGGCGTAGTTCAGGTCCATCGTGACCACGGACTCGCCGACGCGGCGCGGCTCGTCGCGGTCGAGGGCCTCGGGCTTGCCGGTGTCGATCTGGCAGAAGTCACAGCGCCGGGTGCACTGGTCGCCACCGATGAGGAACGTTGCCTCCCGGTCCTCCCAGCACTCGTAGATGTTGGGGCAGCCGGCTTCCTGGCAGACCGTGTGCAGGCCCTCGCTCTTCACGAGCTTCTGCATCGCGGTGTACTCGGGGCCCATTTTCGCCCGGGTCTTGATCCACTCGGGCTTGCGCTCGATGGGGGTCTGGCTGTTGCGGACCTCCAGGCGCAGCATCTTGCGTCCGTCGGGTGCGACTGCGGACACGACCGGCTCCCTAGCGATTGATTCTTCGGCGTCCTCAAGGGTACGCCCGTTGATTTGAATGCCTGTGTGGGCGCTACCCCTCCAGCTCCGGCACGGGCCGTTTTATGCCGCGGGTGTCTTCTCGATCTCCCGCGGCTTCAGCTCCGCGTTCTCCAGGACCTCCCGCAAGCGACGCTCGACGACCGGCAGGACCTCCTCGATCGTCACGTCCCGGCCGAGCTCGCCGGCCAGCGAGGCGACGCCCGCGTCGCGGATGCCGCACGGGATGATCCGGTCGAACCACTTGTTGTCGGGGTTCACGTTGAGCGCGAAGCCGTGCATGGTAACGCCCTTGGCGACGCGGATGCCGATCGCGGCGATCTTGCGGTCCTCGCGTCGCTGGCCCGCGTTGGACGGCGCGTACTCCGGGCCGTTCATGCGCGGGTCGAACTCCTCGTCGTGCAGACGCGGGTCGAAGTCCAGCGAGAGCCCTCCGAGCACGGGTCGCTGCTCGACCGGGTCGCCCAGGATCCAGACACCGCTGCGGCCCTCGACCCGGCTCGTCTCCAGGCCGAAGTCGGCGCAGACCTGGATGAGGGCCTCTTCCAGGCGGCGTACGTGTGCCACGACGTCCACCGGGCGCGGAAGCTTCTGGATGGGGTAGCCCACCAGCTGGCCCGGGCCGTGCCAGGTGATCTTGCCGCCGCGGTCCACGTCGACGACCGGCGTGCCGTCGAGGGGCCGCTCGTCGTCCGCCGTGCGCCGGCCGGCCGTGTAGACCGGGGGGTGCTCCAGGAGCAGCACGGTGTCGGGGACCTCGTCGGCGAAGCGCGCCGCGTGCACCCGGCGCTGCTCGTCCCACGCCTCCTGGTACTCGACGGCCTCGTCACCGAACCCCATGCGGACGAACCGCAACTCACTCACGGCAAGCGCCTCCCTCGGACGGGTGTGTCAGGCACATAGCGCGCCCAAGCCACTGTACGTCCGGCCCGAACACGTCAGTCCCGGGGGCAATCCTCACACGATCGGATGAATGTCCGCGAAAGTGTGTGATGGGGTGTTTACTCTCCGCTACATTCGCGCCGTCCAGCAAGCCAAAAGGCCTGCTCACAGGCAATCCGGCAGACACCGACACCGGAAGGCAGGAGACCGCACCGCACCATGACGGAACGACCCGCGCAGCGCACCCCCAACCGACAGCTCGCCGCGCTCATCGCAGAAGCGGGGTTCTCCAACGCGGGACTCGCCCGTCGCGTGGACCAGCTCGGTCTCGAACACGGGCTCGATCTGAGATACGACAAGACATCCGTCACCCGGTGGCTGCGCGGGCAGCAGCCCCGGGGCACCACCCCGGCCCTGATCGCCGAGGTCTTCACCCGGCGCCTGGGCCGCCGCCTCACCGCCCAGGACCTCGGTCTGGACGCCTGCGCCCCGGTCTACGCGGGGCTCGAGTTCGCCGCCACCCCCGAGGAGGCCGTCGACATCGTCAGCGGGCTGTGGCGCAAGGACTCCGGCAGCCACGCCGAACTCCGCAAGATCGCCTTCACCCCGGCCGGGCTCGTCGTGCCGAGCCGGGACTGGCTGATCGGCCGGGCCGACGAGAAGGTCGCCCGGGGCGAGACGCCCGTGTCCCGCATCCCGGCGCAGGGCCGCCCGGCGCTCCGCCCCACGCCCGCGACCGAGCAGGGCGCCTCGTCCCTGCCCCGCCGGCGCGGCCCGGCCGAGCGGGGACCCGGCCAGAAGGTCACCGCCGGCGACATCGCCGCCCTGCGCTCGGTCGGCGAGCTGTTCCGCACCCTCGACGATGCCTACGGCGGCGGCCACGCCCGCCAGGCCCTCGTGCGCTACCTGGAGCACGAGTGCGAGCCCATGCTGCGCGGCACCTACGGCGAGCAGACCGGCCGCCGGCTCTTCGCCGCCGCCGCCGACCTGACCCGGCTCGCCGGCTGGACCTCGTACGACATCGCCGCACACGGACTCGCCCAGCGCTACTTCGTGCAGGCCCTGCGGCTCGCCCAGGCGGCCGGGGACCGCGCGTACGGGGCCTACGTGCTGGTCACCATGAGCCGGCAGGCGGTCTACCTCGGGCACGGACGGGAGGCCGTCCAGCTCGCCCGCGTGGCCCAGCAGGGTGTCGGCACCTCCGGCCCGCCCGTCGTCCAGGCCCTGCTGCACGCCTCCGAGGCGCGCGGGCACGGGGTGCTCGGCGAGGTCCGGGCCTGCACCGCGGCGCTGGTCCGGGCCGAACGCGCGCTGGAGACGGCCCGGCCCGGGGACGACGTGCCGCACTGGGCGAGGTTCTTCGACGAGGCCCAGCTCGCCGACGAGTTCGGCCACTGCCACCGTGACCTGCAGCAGTTCCGTGCCGCCGCCCAGCACGCCGAGCGTTCACTCCAGCTGCGGGCCCCCTCCTACGCCCGCAGCCGCCTCTTCTGCCGCGTGGTCCTGGCCACCGCCCGCCTGGGCCTCGGCGAACTCGACCAGGCCTGCCAGCTCGCAGCGGAAGCGGCAGGCCAGGCGGCCGAGATGCGCTCGGTACGGGCGGTGGAGTACGTCAGGGACTTCGAGCGACGCCTGGAGCCGTACAAGGACGCGGCACCGGTACGGACTTACCGCGACAAGGTAGCGGCCCTTGGCTGAGGTGCCCTGCTTTCAGGGGCGCGGGGAACTGCGTGACAAGCCCCGACGCACCGGCACCCGAGGAATCGCCTAAGCAGCCCGTGGCACGCTGGGCAGCGGATCGGCAACGTGCATGGACCGCCCGACCCTCAAGTCCGCCAAGATCGCCGCCGACGCCCGATGCCCGGAGTGCAAGGCCCCCTGGACCGTACTGGTGTCCCGGTGATCCCCGCACACGTACAGCCCGGCGATCAACCGCACCGGCCGCCGCAGATCATGCGGCGGCCGCATCGCCGGCACCGCATCCACCGTCCGGTGCACCGCCAGCGTCTCCCACCGTGCCGTCGACACCCCGTACAACCGCGCCAGGTGCATGCGCACCGCCGTGTCGATGTCCCCGCGAGGCCGCCCGAGCACCGTCGACGACACCAGCGACCGCCCCGCCGGCGCCCGGGTCGGATCGACCTGGCTGACCACCGCCGTGTGCGCGACCGGCCCGCCGAGGTCCGCGTCGAGCAGCAGTGACGCACCCGTTTCCGGCGGCTCGTCGGTCGTGTGGTGCACCACCGTCACCGGGTGGAACTCCGGCACCCGCAGCCCGGGCAGCAGCTCGGCGGCGGCGCGCGCGCCCGTCGCCACCAGAACCGCCCGGCACCGGATCTCGCCGTGCTCCGCGGTGGTCACCGAGGTCGTCGAGACGGAGGTGACGCGCACGCCGGTGTGCACCGTGCCCGGCGGCAGCGTGCGCGCCAGCTGCTCCGGCAGGGCCTCCGCACCGCCCTCCGGCAGGCACAACCGGCCCCGCGCGAAGGCGCGCAGCGCGAGGTCCGCGCACCGGCTGGACGTCGTCAGGCCCGGGTCGCACAGCAGGGCGGCGAGCAGCGGACGCAGAAAGCCGTCGATCGTACGGGCGGGCAGTCCGCGCGCCGCCAGGGCCTCCCCGGCGGGCAACTCCGGTCGGGCGAGCAGCCGTTCGGCCGGTGTGCCCGCGAGCCGGGTCAGGGCGGCACCGAGCCGGGCCTGGTCGACGGCCGTGCCGAGCGGAGCACCGGGCCGACTGCGGGGGACCGAGACCTGCCGGCCGGGCACGGCCGCCGGCCTCCGGGTCTGCCGGGGCGCGGCCGGCGACCGGGGAGCACTCGCGAGCGCGCGAACCGCGTGCAGTGCGCCCCTTGCGCCCCCTGCGCCCGGTTGTACGCCGGCGCGGTGGTGGCGTCCGTCGCCGTGCAGCAGGACACCGGGCGCGAAGGGCCGCAGCACCAGCCCGTCGAGACCGGGTGTCTGCCGTAGTTCCGGATACGCCGTGGACAGCAACTGGCCGATCCTGTCGAGCCGGAAGCCGTCGACCTTCTCCGTCGCCATGCGGCCGCCGACCCCGTGGGCGGCCTCCAGGACCATGGTCGTCACTCCTGCGCTGGTCAGCCGGTGCGCGGCCGAGAGTCCGGCGACCCCGGCCCCCACGACGACCACGTCCGCCTGGTACGCGGGCTCAAGCACGTGCCCCTCCTCGAGGTTGCGCGGGCGCTGGAGACGTCATGCCCTCAACAGGCCGCAGGGATACGCGAGTTCTGGTCGAGGGTAGGACCGTGATCGGTCAGCGGGAGTCGCGCATCGGCAGGGCACGGTCGCACGGCGGTCGCATTCGGACCCCTTGTGGGCATCAAGTGGTCACAGGAGGCTGGTGTGCGGATCGGGAAGGTGTCTCGGAACGACCGGTCGCATCCCGGACAGGCGGCCGGTACGCGCCGGTCGGGTTGCCGGGCGGGCGGCCCGTGTGCGTCGGTCGGGTTGCCGGGCGGGCGGCCGGTGCGCGCCGGTCGGGTTGCCGGGCGGGCGGCCGGTGCGCGCCGGTCGGGTTGCCGGGCGGGCGGCCCGTGTGCGTCGGTCGGGTTGCCGGTTGGGCGCTCCGCGTGTGCCGACCGGGTCCGGGGCGGGTGGCCGGTGCGCGTCGGTCGGGTTGCCGGTTGGGCGCTTCGCGTGTGCCGACCGGGTCCGGATCGGGCGGCCCGGTGTGCGTCGCCGTCGGCCCGGTCGGCACCCGCCGGCGAACCGTCACAGGGCCGCTCGGATCGCTCCCTCGATCTCCGGGAAGGCGAACCGGAAGCCCGACTCCAGCAGACGCGCCGGCAGTACCCGGGCACTGCCCAGGACGTCCCCCGCCATCTCGCCCAGCACGGTCCGCAGGACGGTCGCGGGCACCGGGAACAAGGTCGGGCGGTGCAGCACCCGCCCCATCGCCGCCGTGATCTCACGGTTCGTCACGGGATTCGGCGCGGTCACGTTGAACGGCCCCGACAAGCCGTCGGTCTCGATCAGATGCCGGATCGCGGCGACCTCGTCGTGCAGCGCGACGAACGACCAGTACTGCCGCCCGTCGCCCATCCGTCCGCCCGCCCCCGCCCGGAACAGCGGGAACAGCCGCCCCCAGGCACCGCCCTCGCGGGAGACGACCAGCCCGGTCCGGGTGAACACCGTGCGGACACCGGCCTCCTGGGCGGGGGCCGTGGCCCCCTCCCACTCGACGCACAGCGCGGGCAGGAAGCCCTCTCCCGCGGGCGCGCTCTCGTCGACCGTGCGCTCGCCGGTCTCGCCGTAGTAGCCGATGGCGCTGCCGTTCACGAAGACCCGTGGCCGGTCCTTCGCGTCCAGCGACGCGACCGCCTCGGCGAGGGCCGCCGTGCCGTTCACCCGGCTGTCCCGGATCCGCCGTTTGTAGGCATCCGTCCAGCGCCGGTCGCCCACCCCGGCCCCGGCCAGGTTCACCACCGCGTGGCACCCGGCGAGCCCGGCCGCGTCCACCCGACCGCCCTCGGGGTCCCAGCGGATCTCCCCGGCCGAGCGGGGCGTGCCCCGCACCAGGCGGCGCACCTCGTGTCCGTCGGCGGTCAGCGACCGCACCAGGGCGCTGCCGATGAGCCCGGACGCACCCGCCACCGCGAATCTTGAATGTTCCATAAATCCATCCTGCCGGGTGGCCCCGTAAAACCCTTGCAAGGCCTCGATCAGCTCGCCGTAGGGTGACGCCCATGTCCGAGCTCCCCGAACCGCGCATCCGCACCGCCCGCACCGAGGACGACGACGGGCTGGCCCTGCTCGACCGGCTCGCCTGGTCGCCGCTGCACGCGGTCAAGCCCGAGCCGCAGCCGCCGTACGCCCCCTTCTTCAACGAGCGGCACGCCCCCGAGGACTGCCTGGTCGCCGAGCTCGGCGGGCGCCTCGCGGGCTACGTTCTGCTCGGTTTCCCCACTCCGCTCGCTTCGAACCGGCACGTCCGCCAGATCCAGGGCCTCGCCGTCGCCGAGGAGGCGCGCGGCCGGGGGGTCGGGCGGGCACTGATCCGGGCCGCTGTCGACGAGGCCCGCCGGCGCGGCGCCCGCCGCATCACCCTGCGCGTCCTCGGGCACAACACCCCGGCCCGGGCGCTCTACGCGGCCGAGGGGTTCGTGGTCGAGGGGGTCATGCCCGAGGAGTTCCTGCTCGACGGGTCCTACGTCGACGACGTGGTGATGGGGCGCTTCCTGTGAGCCGGGGCTACGACGCGGCCGGCTCGCCCGTGTCCACCGGTGCTGTCGCGCCCGCCGCGCGCCGCGCGTCGGAGGCGACCTCGTCCGCCGTCAGGACGTAGCCCGTCTCGGCGTCCGAGGTGGAGCGGGCGAAGACCACACCGAACACCCGGCCGTCGGTGGTGAGCAGCGGGCCGCCGGAGTTGCCCGGGCGGACCGTGGAGCGGATCGAGTAGATCTCCCGGGTGGCCGTCCCGTCGTTGTAGATGTTCTGGCCGGTGGCCCGCACCCGGTTCGCGACGGTCGCCGCCTGGAGGTTCAGGTCGCCGTCCTGCGGATAGCCGGCGACGACCGCGGAGTCACCGCGCTCGGCGTCGTCGTCGAAGCGCAGCACGGGAGTCCTGAGGCCCGGCACGTACAGCACCGCCACGTCCTTCTGCGGATCGAACAGCACCACCCGCGCCTCGTACGTCCGCCCGACGCCGCCGATCTGCACGGTCGGCTCGTCGATGCCCGCCACCACGTGGGCGTTGGTCATCACGTGCTCGCGCGCGTAGACGAACCCGCTGCCCTCGCGGCCCTGGGTGCCCGCCACGCCCTCGACCTTCACCGTGCTCCGCTTGGCCGCCTCGGTGGCGGCCGCCGTGACGCTGTCACCGGTCGGCTTGGCCACCTCGGCCGTCGACTCGTTCTCGAAGGGGTTGAAGACCTGCGGGAAGCCCGCCTGCGTCAGCGCGGACGTGGCCCCCGAGAACCAGGCCGGGGTGGTGTCCGGCATCGTCCGCTGCACGGCGCCGAGCAGCCGCGAGTCCCGGATCGCCGAGGTGACCAGCGGCGAGGAGGACGCGCCCAGGACACTCGCGGCCACCCACGCCACGATCAGCACGGCCACCGCGTTGGCCACCGCCCCGCCGATCCCGTCCGCCACCCGCAGCGGCCCCCGGTCCAGCTCCCGCCGCAGCCGCAGCGCGACGCGCCCCGCCAGCTCGTGCCCCACCACCGCCGGGAGCAGCACCGTGAACACCGCCGTCAGCGTCGCCCGCGTCGTGCCCGCCTCCACCAGGTCCATGACCCACGGCAGGATCCACACGCCGACGACCGCACCGCCCACGAAGCCCGCCAGCGACACACAGCCGGCCACCAGCCCGCGCCGGTACCCGGACGCCGCGTAGGCCAGGACGACCAGCAACAGCAGGATGTCGAGCAGGTCCACGCACGCCGCCTTTCTCTCGGAACCCCTTAATACGCGGGGGGAGGGCCCGGTGATCAGTCACACGCGCACGGATGATCGGAATCGGCCGCGGGCGTGCACAAGGAAAAACGCCGCGGACCGTGACGATGGTTCCACCGGGTGGCACACCACACATCGCGGACGGACCGGATCAGGCCGACAGTGGGACCATGCGTGTCTTCCGAAGACGGCGGGGCGCACGCAGGCGCTCCGCCGACGGGGTGCCCGGCCCAGGGGATGTTGTGAAAGTCCCGCACAGCACCCACTGCGCCCGGCACGCACCCTCGCCGCACCGGCCAAAGACCCGAGTAGCTCCGCTACGAGGGCCTTCGTCCGGCACGCCTAGGGCACGCACCGGACACCGCGGGCACCGCACCGGACTTTCACAACACCCCCTAGCCGGCCTCCCGCGCGCGGTCCGCGTGCTGCTCGGCTGCCTGCCGGGCGCCGCCGCCGTCGTGGCGCTGTTCCTGTGCGCCCACGGCGTGGAGAACGCCGCCGACACCGGCTCCCGCGCCGCCCCGGCCCGCTCCCCGGCCACGGCCCACACCGCCCCGCGCCCGCCCATCGAGCCGAGAGCGCACTGGCTGGGCGACGCCGCCCGCGCCCAGCCGCGCCCGCGCTACGACGACCGGGTCGCCGCCGTCTTCGTCCACCACACCGACTCGCCCAACGGCTACGACTGCGCCGACGCGCCCCGCATCATCCGGGACCTCTACACCGGCCAGACCGGCACCCGCGACTGGGACGACATCGGCTACAACTTCGTCGTCGACCGCTGCGGCACCATCTACGAAGGCCGCGCCGGGGGCGTGGAGCGGGCCGTCACCGGTGCCCACACCCAGGGCTTCAACCACCGCACCGCGGGCATCGCCGCCCTCGGCACCTTCACCGAGGGCATGCCCGTCCCGCAGCCCATGATCCGCGCGATCGCCGCGCTGTCCGCCTGGAAACTGGGCCTGAGCGGCACCGACCCGCGCGCGGACGTGCGCCTGGTCTCCAGCAACGGCCTGAGCCGGTACGCGGCCGGCACCACGGCCCGCCTGCCCGCCGTCGCGGGCCACAACGACGGCTACATGACCAGCTGCCCCGGCGCTGCCCTGCACGCCCGCCTGCCCGAGATCAGACAGCTCGCGGCCCGTCTCCAGGGCCGGCCGGACAACCCACAGCAAGGCCACAGCGAACGCGCGGCGTCCTGACATCCCGGTCTCCTACGGTCGTCCCCACAGGCAGCCGACCGGAGGTGGGGACCATGAACGACAGCCGTACGAAGGCCCCGGGCGACGCGGGGGAGCGGGGACCGCGGGCGGGGAGGGCGTGCGGCCCCTGGGCGGTGCTCTGCGCGGTCGTGAGCGTCGTCCTGGGACCGGCCGCGGGCACCGCCTCCGCCCTCGACCAGGCCAACGCCGCCCCGATGCACCACGCGGCACGGGCCGATCAGACACAGGCGTACATCCCGTCCGACACGAGCCGCCGCAGGGCCGCCTGAGCAGCCCCGAGCGTCAGCCGCCGTCTGACCGGGCCTTACCCTGCCAGCTGCCGTCTGACCGGCCTCACGCTGTCAGCTGCCGCCTGACCGGCCTTACCCTGTCAGCCGCCGTCTGACCGGCCTCACGCTGTCAGCTGCCGTCTGACCGGCCCCACGCTGTCGGCCGCCGTCCGGTCGGCCCTGATGTCGTCAGCCGTCCGACCGGTTCCGCGGCCTCAGCCCCTGAAGCGCCGCCACAGCCGGGGATAGCGATCGGCGAGCAGCCCCTCGTTCTCGAAGTCGAGCGGCGTGCCCTCCGGCTCCGGGGGCGCCGGCGCGATCTCGAGGTCGGGGGCGACCACACCGGTGAGCTGCTCGTAGGCCTCGTCCGCCGCGTAGCCGAGCTCCTCGCCGTCGCCGTCGATCTCCTCGTCGAAGTCGTCCAGCAGATCGGCGAGCGCGTCCGGATCGTGCACGGCGCCCTCGAACACCTCGCGCCCCTGGCCGATCAGCCAGCACCGGAAGAAGTCGAAGGCGTCGTCGCTCGCCCCGTCGAGCAGCACCCAGGCGGCGCCCCACAGGTCCCAGCGGTAGGCGCGGTTGTAGCGGGACTCGAAGTGCCGGGCGAAGTCCAGGACCGAGTCCGGGTCCAGCTGGGCGAGCCGGTCCACGAGCAGGTCGGCCTGCTCCTCGGGGTCGCCCTCGGCGGCCTCCCGGGCGTCGTCCACCAGCTCCCAGAACTCCGTCTCGTCCATCACGGGTCAAGCATCGGGCCTCGGACACAGGGACGCACCCGGAGTGCGCGGGATCGTTATGCGCCGCTCCCGGGCCGGTAGAGCCGGGCCAGCCGCTCCGCGTCCGCGGCGAACCGCTCGCGCAGGCTCTCCGGAGCGAGTACTTCCACCTCCGGCCCCAGCGCCGCCAGCTGGGTAAGGGCGACCTCCTCGGACTCCACCGGCAGGGCCACTGTCACCCAGCCGTCCGCGTCCGGGGCGTCCGCGTCCGCGAGGGCCTCCCGCACGGACACCGAGTCGAGGGCGTACGGCAGTGCGCGCACCCCGTCGGGGGACAGCCGCACCACCACCCGCGCCCGCAGGATGGACCGGGCGAACTGCTCGGCCCGCTCCTCCCAGAACGCGGGCAGGTCGAAGTCCGCCTCCCGCTCGAAGCGCTCACCGTCGGCGTCCACCGCGGTGAACCGGTCGATCCGGTAGACCCGGAACGAGCCGGGCCCGGCCACCCGGGCGCACAGGTACCAGACACCCGCCTTCAGCACGAGCCCGTACGGCTCCAGCTCCCGGACGACCTCGTCCTCGCCGCGCCGGTAGCGGGCGCTGATCCGCCGGTCGTCCCACACCGCGTCGGCGACGGCCGGCAGCAGCGGGGGCGTCTTCGGCTCCTTGAACCAGTTCGGCGCGTCCAGGTGGAACCGCTGGGCGGCGGACCGGGAAGCGTCCCGCAGGGAGGGCAGCAGCGCCGCCGACACCTTCAGCCGGGCCGCCGAGGCGGCGTCCTCCAGGCCCATCTCGCGCAGCGCCCCCGGCACACCGGACAGGAACAGCGCCTCGGCCTCACCGCGGTGCAGCCCGGTCAGCCGTGTCCGGTACCCGCCGACCAGCCGGTAGCCACCGACCCGGCCGCGGTCCGCGTACACCGGCACGCCGGCCTCCGACAGGGCCTGAGCGTCCCGGGTGACCGTCCGCTCCGAGACCTCCAGCTCACGGGCGAGCTCGGCGGCCGTCATGGAGGGCCGGGACTGGAGCAACAGCACCATCTTGATCAGCCGGGCAGCACGCATGGGGCCATCATGGTGCGTGTCCGGATCGGGTGTCTGTGGGGGGGGGGCGGGTCTGTTGCAGGGGCGCGGGGAACTGCGCGACAAGCCCCCACCGGCCCGCAGTCGACGAACGACCGGGACCGATGGGGGCCGCAGACCCTACAGGCCGTACTGCTCGCGCGCTTCCTTCACGGACGCCGCCTTCACCTCGCCGCGCCCCGCGAGCTGGGCCAGGGCCGCGACGACGATCGACTCCGCGTCCACGCCGAAGTGGCGGCGGGCCGCCTCACGGGTGTCCGACAGGCCGAAGCCGTCGGCGCCCAGCGAGGACCAGTCCTGCTCGACCCACTGCGCGATCTGGTCCGGGACCTGGCGCATGTAGTCGGAGACCGCCAGCACCGGGCCCTCGGCACCCTGGAGCGCCTGCCGCACGAACGGCACCCGCTCCTCGCCGCGCAGCAGCGCCTCGTCCGCCTCCAGGGCGTCCCGGCGCAGCTCGCTCCAGGACGTCGCCGACCACACGTCGGCCGCCACGCCCCACTCCTCGGCCAGCAGCCGCTGCGCCTTGAGCGCCCAGTGGATGGCGGTACCGGAGCCGAGCAGCTGGATCCGCGGGGCGTTCGCCGGGGGCGTGATGCCCGTCGACTCCGCCGTGTTGAAGCGGTACAGGCCCTTGACGATGCCCTCGTCGACGCCGTCCACGGACGGCTTCGCCGGCTGCGGCATCGGCTCGTTGTAGACGGTCAGGTAGTAGAAGACGTTCTGGTCCTCGCCCGGGGCCGCCTCGCCGTACATCCGGCGCAGACCGTCCTTGACGATCGTCGCGACCTCGTAGGCGAACGCCGGGTCGTACGACAGCGCCGCCGGGTTGGTCGCCGCGATCACGGGGGAGTGGCCGTCGGCGTGCTGCAGGCCCTCGCCCGTCAGCGTCGTACGGCCGGCCGTGGCGCCGACGAGGAAGCCGCGGCCGAGCTGGTCGCCGAGCTGCCACATCTGGTCGGCGGTGCGCTGCCAGCCGAACATCGAGTAGAAGATGTAGAACGGGATCATCGCCTCGCCGTGCGTCGCGTACGACGTCGAAGCGGCGATGAAGTCGGCCATCGAACCGGCCTCGGTGATCCCCTCGTTGAGGATCTGGCCGTTCTGGGCCTCCTTGTAGTACATCAGCTGGTCACGGTCGACCGGCTCGTACGTCTGGCCCTTCGGCGAGTAGATGCCGAGCGACGGGAACAGCGACTCCATACCGAAGGTGCGCGCCTCGTCCGGGACGATCGGCACCCAGCGCTTGCCCGTCTCCTTGTCGCGGACCAGGTCCTTGACCAGACGGACGAACGCCATGGTGGTGGCCACGTTCTGCGAGCCGGAGCCCTTGTCGAAGGACGCGAACGCCTTCTCCGCCGGGGCGGGCAGCGGGGCGACCGGGTGCACGCGCCGGGCCGGGGCCGGACCACCGAGGGCGGCACGCCGCTCCTGGAGGTAGCGGACCTCGGGGGAGTCGGCGCCCGGGTGGCCGTAGGGCACCACGCCGTCGACGAAGTCGCTGTCCTTGATGGGCAGCTCCAGCAGGTCGCGCATGTTCTTGAACTCGTCCACCGAGAGCTTCTTCATCTGGTGGTTGGCGTTCTTCGACGCGAAGCCCTCGCCGAGGGTGTGGCCCTTGACCGTCTGGGCCAGGATCACGGTCGGCGCGCCCTTGTGCTCGACGGCCGCCTTGTACGCGGCGAACACCTTGCGGGACTCGTGACCACCGCGCGAGAGGTGGAAACACTCGAGGATCTTGTCGTCGCTCAGCAGCTTCGCCATCTCCACGAGCGCCGGGTCGCCGCCGAAGAAGTCCTGGCGGATGTAGGCCGCGTCGCGGGTCTGGTACGTCTGGATCTGCGCGTCCGGTACCTGGCGCAGCCGGCGTACGAGCGCGCCGGTGGTGTCGAGCTGGAACAGCTCGTCCCAGGCCGTGCCCCACAGCGTCTTGACGACGTTCCAGCCGGCGCCGCGGAACTGGGCCTCCAGCTCCTGCACGATCTTGAAGTTGGCGCGGACCGGGCCGTCGAGGCGCTGCAGGTTGCAGTTGATGACGAACGTGAGATTGTCGAGCTCCTCACGGGCGGCGAGCGCCAGGGCCGCCGTCGACTCGGGCTCGTCCATCTCGCCGTCGCCGAGGAAGGCCCACACGTGCGAACCGGCGGTGTCCTTGATGCCGCGGTTGGCCAGATAGCGGTTGAAGCGCGCCTGGTAGATCGCCGACAGCGGGCCGAGGCCCATGGAGACCGTCGGGAACTCCCACAGCCAGGGCAGCCGGCGCGGGTGCGGGTAGGAGGGCAGGCCGTTGCCGCCCGCCTCCCGGCGGAAGTTGTCGAGCTGCTCCTCGTTCAGACGGCCGTCGAGGAACGCGCGGGCGTAGATGCCGGGGGAGGCGTGACCCTGGATGTAGAGCTGGTCGCCGGAGCCGTCCCGCTCTTTGCCCTTGAAGAAGTGGTTGAAGCCCGTCTCGTAGAGCCAGGCCGCGGAGGCGAAGGTGGCGATGTGGCCGCCGACGCCGTACTTGCTGCCGCGGGTGACCATCGCGGCCGCGTTCCAGCGGTTCCACGCGGTGATCCGCTGCTCCATCGCCTCGTCACCCGGCACCGACGGCTCGGCGGAGGTGGGGATGGAGTTGACGTAGTCGGTCTCGAGGAGCTTCGGCAGCGCGATGCCGGCGCCCTCGGCGCGCTCCAGCGTGCGGCGCATCAGGTATGCGGCACGGTGCGGCCCGGCAGCCTTGGTGACCGCGTCCAGGGAGGCCTGCCATTCGGCGGTCTCCTCGGGGTCCCGGTCGGGGAGCTGGTCGAGCTCGCTCGGCTGGATGGCGTTGGGGTCGGTCATGTCGCCGCCTTCCTCAGTCGAAGGGGGTTCCCTCACATACGGGGATCGGGGGTGCCCTTTGTCTTTGGCAGGACAGGGCTGAGGCTTCGGTGGAAGCCCGTCGGCGACTGTAACTCCCTGATCGATGATCGATCAAAGGGTTGAGGGGCAAAACCTCTTGATCACGAGAAAGTAGGCACGCGGTGCCTCCGGCCGTGGCACGCGGTGACTGATTTTGGCATGGTTTTCGCAGGTCGGAGGCTTTTGAGCGGGGATGTGCTCGAGTGTCACGCCCGGGGCGCGCAGCCCAGGACGTGCGCCTTCACGAGTTCGGCGATCCGGGGGTCACGGCGCTTGAACGCGGCGACCAGCTCCTCGTGCTCCTCCGCGTACGACTGCTGCTGCGTGCCCAGCCAGCGGATGGACAGGGCCGTGAACACCTCGATGCCGAGGCCTTCCCAGGTGTGCAGCAGGACGGAGTTGCCCGCGGCGCGGACCAGCTCGCGGTGGAAGGCGACGGTGTGGCGGACCTGGGCGGTGCCGTCGGCGACGCGGTCGGCCTCGTACAGGGCGCTGACGTGGGGTTCCAGTGCCGTGCAGTCCTCCGCGAGGCCCTGGGCGGCCAGCTCCGCGGCGATGGCCTCCAGGCCGGCCCGGACCGGGTAGCTCTCCTCCAGGTCGGCGGCCGTGAGGTTGCGGACGCGCACGCCCTTGTTCGGAGCGGACTCGATCAGACGGAGGGACTCCAGCTCGCGCAGGGCCTCGCGGACCGGGGTCTGGCTGACCTCCAGCTCGGTGGCGATCCGGCGCTCGACGATCCGCTCGCCCGGCTGCCAGCGTCCGCTGATGATCCCCTCCAGGATGTGCTCGCGGATCTGCTCGCGGAGCGAGTGGATGACGGGCGCTGTCATGAGGGCTCCTCAGTCGGGATTGACGTTTAGACAATACGGCCGGTTCGCTCCGCGGGTGGGGCGGGCGGGGGTGTCTTGGTGCAGGTGAGACGAGACTTACACAGGGGGTTTGGGATTGGTGTTCGGCTGACGGTTGGTTGTGGTTGCTCGCGCAGTTCCCCGCGCCCCTGGGGTACGACGGTGCCCCGCCCGGAAAATCCGGACGGGGCACCGATGTGTGCGGCTGGTCGGCGATTACAGGCCGAGCTCGACCTCGAACTCGCCTGCCTCCAGGATGGCCTTGACCGCCGTCAGGTAACGGGCGGCGTCGGCGCCGTCCACCAGGCGGTGGTCGTAGGACAGGGTCAGGTACGTCATGTCGCGGACGCCGATGACCGTGCCCTCCTCCGTCTCGATGACGGCGGGGCGCTTGACCGTCGCGCCGATGCCGAGGATCGCGACCTGGCCCGGCGGCACGATGATCGTGTCGAAGAGCGCGCCGCGCGACCCGGTGTTGGAGATGGTGAAGGTCGCGCCGGACAGCTCGTCCGGGGTGATCTTGTTGGCGCGGACCTTGCCCGCCAGGTCGGCCGTGGCCTTGGCGATACCGGCGAGGTTGAGGTCACCGGCGTTCTTGATGACCGGGGTCATCAGGCCCTTCTCGGAGTCCACCGCGATACCGATGTTCTCGGTGTCGAAGTAGGTGATGGTCCCCTCGGCCTCGTTGATCTTGGCGTTGATCGGCGCGTGCGCCTTCAGCGCCTGGGCCGCGGCCTTGACGAAGAACGGCATCGGGGAGAGCTTGACTCCCTCGCGCGCCGCGAACGAGTCCTTGGCACGGCCGCGCAGCTTCATCAGGCGCGTGACGTCGACCTCGACCACCGAGGACAGCTGGGCCTGCTCGGTCAGGGCCTTGACCATGTTGTCGCCGATGACCTTGCGGATGCGCGGCATCTTGACGGTCTGGCCGCGCAGCGGGGACGCCTCCAGCACCGGGGCCTTCTTCGCGGCCGACGGGGCGGCAGCGGCGGGGGCCGGGGTGGCGGCGGCGCTCTTCGCGGCCTCGGCGGCGGCGACGACGTCCTGCTTGCGGATACGGCCGCCGACGCCGGTGCCCTTGACGGTCGCCAGGTCGACGCCCTGCTCGGCGGCGAGCTTGCGCACCAGCGGGGTGACGTAGGCGCCGTCGTCGGCCGGCTTGGCAGCGGCCGGAGCGGCCGGGGCCTGGGCCGGAGCCGGGGCGGGCGCCGGAGCGGACGGGACCGGCTCGGGAGCCGGGGTGGTCTGCTGCTGCGGGGCCGGAGCCGACGGGGCCTGCGGGGCCGGGGCCTGCTGGGCCGGAGCGGCCTGCTGCGGAGCCGGGGCCTGCGCGGGCTCGGGCTGAACCGGGGCGGCCGAGGCCTCCTGCGCCGGGGCGGCGGCCGGAGCCGCACCCGCCTCGCCGATGACGGCGAGCTTGGCGCCGACCTCGGCGGTCTCGTCCTCGCCGACCACGATCTCCAGCAGGGTGCCCGAGGTGGGCGCCGGGATCTCGGTGTCGACCTTGTCGGTGGAGACCTCGAGCAGCGGCTCGTCGGCCTCGACGCTGTCACCGACCGACTTCAGCCAGCGGGTGACGGTGCCCTCGGTTACGGACTCGCCGAGCGCGGGCAGGACGACGTCCGTGCCCTCGGCGGAGCCGCCGCCGGCGGCGGCGTCGGCGGTGGGAGCGGGCGCCGGGGCGGCCTGCTCGGTGGACGGGGCGGCCGGGGCCGGCTCGGGAGCGGGCTCGGCGACCTGCTCGGCCTGCGGGGCCTCGGCGGCGGCGGGCGCGCCGCTGCCGTCGTCGATCAGGGCCAGCTCGGCGCCGACCTCGACCGTCTCGTCCTCGGCGACCTTGATGGAGGCCAGGACACCGGCGGCGGGCGAGGGGATCTCGGTGTCGACCTTGTCGGTCGACACCTCGAGCAGCGGCTCGTCGGCCTCGACGCGCTCGCCCTCGGCCTTCAGCCAGCGAGTGACAGTGCCCTCGGTGACGCTCTCACCGAGCGCCGGAAGGGTTACGGAAACCGCCATGGTTTCGGTTGCTCCTTACGGAAAGTGCGGAAGTCTGTGTCGTCGCGTTCGTCGACCGAGGGGTCAGTCGTGCGCGTGGAGGGGCTTGCCAGCGAGGGCCAGGTGGGCCTCGCCGAGCGCCTCGCTCTGGGTCGGGTGGGCGTGGATGAGCTGCGCGACCTCGGCGGGCAGCGCCTCCCAGTTGTAGATCAGCTGAGCTTCGCCGACCTGCTCGCCCATGCGGTCGCCGACCATGTGGACGCCGACGACGGCACCGTCCTTGACCTGGACGAGCTTGATCTCACCCGCGGTGTTCAGGATCTTGCTCCTGCCGTTGCCCGCGAGGTTGTACTTCAGAGCGACGACCTTGTCCGCACCGTAGATCTCCTTGGCCTTGGCCTCGGTGATACCGACGGAGGCGACCTCGGGGTGGCAGTACGTCACCCGCGGGACACCGTCGTAGTCGATCGGAACGGTCTTCAGACCGGCCAGGCGCTCCGCCACCAGGATGCCCTCGGCGAAGCCGACGTGCGCGAGCTGGAGGGTCGGGACGAGGTCACCGACGGCGGAGACGGTCGGCACGTTGGTGCGCATGTACTCGTCGACCAGGACGTAGCCGCGGTCCATCGCGACGCCCTGCTCCTCGTAGCCGAGGCCCTGGGAGACCGGGCCGCGGCCGATGGCGACCAGCAGGACCTCGGCCTCGAACTCCTTGCCGTCGGCGAGGGTGACCTTGACGCCGTCCTGGGTGTACTCGGCCTTCTGGAAGAAGGTGCCCAGGTTGAACTTGATGCCGCGCTTGCGGAAGGAGCGCTCCAGCAGCTTGGAGGAGTTCTCGTCCTCGACCGGGACGAGGTGCTTCAGGCCCTCGACGATCGTGACCTCGGTGCCGAAGGACTTCCACGCGGAGGCGAACTCGACGCCGATGACACCGCCGCCCAGGATGATCGCGGACTTCGGCACGCGGTCCAGGACGAGGGCGTGGTCGGAGGAGATGATCCGGTTGCCGTCGATGTCCAGGCCGGGAAGCGACTTGGGTACGGAGCCGGTCGCGAGCAGGACGTGGCGGCCCTCTACGCGGCGGCCGTTCACGTCGACGGAGGTGGGGGAGGAGAGGCGGCCCTCACCCTCGATGTACGTCACCTTCCGGGAGGCGACGAGCCCCTGCAGGCCCTTGTACAGACCGGCGATCACGCCGTCCTTGTACTTGTGGACCCCGGCGATGTCGATGCCCTCGAAGGAGGCCTTCACACCGAACTGCTCGCTCTCGCGGGCCTGGTCGGCGATCTCGCCCGCGTGCAGCAGGGCCTTGGTGGGGATGCATCCCCGGTGCAGGCAGGTGCCGCCGACCTTGTCCTTCTCGATCAGGGCGACGTCCAGGCCCAGCTGCGCCCCGCGCAGGGCCGCGGCGTAACCACCGCTGCCACCGCCGAGGATCACTAGGTCGAAAACGGTGCTGGCGTCGTTCGCCACGTCACGTCCTCCATGCATGTGCGCCGTGAGCCGGTCTTCGAGGACCGGCAGGCGGCTGGTGTCCGGCCGCTCGTTCTTCGGCCCTTCGGTGGGGCCCTGTCCTGCCGTGCCCCATCTTCGCACTTGTCGGCACACAAGGAGACGCCGGGCTGCGGTGTGAGACGCCCCACGTTCAGATGAGCCAATGGGGGACGCCTGGAGGGCAGCGTCCCAAGGGGCGCGGGGAACTGCGCGAACAGCCCCCACGCCCCCGCACTCGCCACACGACGGACGAGACCGGGCTCTCAGGCGAAGGTCAGCCCAGATCCCCGGCAGCCGTCAGCTCGGCCAGCCGCACCAGCGTCCGCACAGCCGTCCCCGTGCCGCCCTTCGGCGTGTACCCGAAGGGCCCGCCCTCGTTGAACGCAGGCCCGGCGATGTCCAGGTGCGCCCAGGTGATCCCCTCGCCCACGAACTCGCGCAGGAACAGACCGGCGACCAGCCCGCCGCCCATCCGCTCGCCCATGTTCGCGATGTCGGCGGTGGGGGAGTCCATCCCCTTGCGCAGGTGCTCCGGCAGCGGCATCGGCCAGGCCGGCTCGCCGACCTCCTCCGCGGCCTCGACCAGCGCCGCGCGGAACGCGTCGTCGTTGCCCATGATCCCGAACGTCCGGTTGCCCAGCGCCAGCACCATCGCCCCGGTCAGCGTCGCCACGTCCACGATCGCGTCCGGCTTCTCCTGCGACGCCGCCCACAGCGCGTCGGCGAGCACCAGCCGGCCCTCGGCGTCGGTGTTGAGCACCTCCACCGTCTTGCCGCTGTACATCCGCAGCACGTCACCCGGACGGGTCGCGGACCCGGAGGGCATGTTCTCGGCCAGGGCGAGCCAGCCGGTGACGTTGACTTCCAGGCCGAGACGCGCGGCGGCGACGACCGCGGCGAACACCGAGGCCGCACCGGCCATGTCGCACTTCATCGTCTCGTTGTGACCGGCCGGCTTCAGCGAGATGCCGCCCGAGTCGTAGGTGATGCCCTTGCCGACGAAGGCGAGGTGCTTCTTCGCCTTGGAAGAGGTGTACGACAGCTTGACCAGGCGCGGGGTGGCCGCGGAGCCGGAGCCGACGCCGAGGATGCCGCCGTAGCCGCCCTTGGTCAGGGCCTTGTCGTCGAGCACCTGGATCTTGATGCCGTGTTCCTTGGCCGCGGCCTGGGCGATCGCGGCGAACGACTCGGGGTTGAGGTCGTTCGGCGGGGTGTTGACCAGGTCGCGGGCGCGGTTGAGCTCCTCGGACACGGAGACGGCGCGCTCGATCGCGGCCTTGTACGCCTTGTCGCGGGGCTTGCCGCCGAGCAGGGCGATCTCGGCGAGGGGAGCCTTGCCGTTCTTCGCCTTGGGGTCCTTGCCGTTGTCCTTGTAGGCGTCGAAGGAGTACGCGCCGAGCAGCGCGCCCTCCCCGATCGCGCCCGCGTCGGCGGCGTCGCCGAGCGGCAGGGCGAAGGCGGCCTTCTTGGACCCGGCCAGGGCGCGGGCGGCGGCACCGGCGGCCTTGCGCAGGGCCTCCGTGCCGTAGTCGGCGTCCTTCTCCGGGACCGCGCCCAGGCCGACCGCCAGGACGAGCGGTGTCTTGAAGCCGGACGGCGCCGGCAACTTCGTCACCTCGCCCTCGCCGCCGGAGGCGCCGAGAGTCTCCAGAACGCCGGCGAGCCTGCCGTCGTACGCCTTGTCCACGGCCTCGGCGCCCGGTGCGACGACCGGCCCCTTGGCACCCTTGGCGACACCGATCACGATCGCGTCGGCCCGCAGACCGGGCGCCGCGGCGGTGCTGAGAGTGAGAGCAGTCACGGTGGTGAAATCTCGCTTCCGATGTGAAGTTGCTGAGGTCGAACGGTGTGGGTCGACCGGGCCCGACAGCCGACCCTATGCCGACCTTCCGGTGCGGGTCTCACGGGGCCTTCCCCGGTGCGGCGAACACCCGACGACGAGACTACGCGCGTGGCCTCGTTCGCTCATTCCTGCGGGTGTTCACCTCCCCGTGGCGTAGTGGCCATTTCTTGATCCCTCACACCGGTGAACCGGGTCACACGGCCCGGCCGCGTCGCCCGAACCGCCGGTTCGTTGCTCGGAAAGTACGGACCGGGGGCACGGTGACGGCCTTGCTGAACCCGGTCCCGGTGACGGAGGTGCCCGCGAACCGGCCGGCGAGGGAGCGGCGGCGAGGAGATCGTTTCAGCCCAGTGACAGAACGACCAGCGCCGTGGTCGCCGCCGTCTCCGCCAGGCCGCCGAAGACGTCCCCCGTGACCCCGCCGAACCGGCGCCTGCAGTGCCGCAGCAGCGCCTCCGAGGCGGCCAGGGCGAGGACGGCCGCGAGCACCGTACGGATCACGCCGTACGGCCCGAAGAGGGCGCCCGCCGCTGCCGCGGCCACCGTGACGGCCACCGCGGCGATCACGGCGCCCGGCACCGGCACCACACCCGCTACGGCCGCGCCCAGCCCCTCCGGCCGGGCCGCCGGCACCCCGGTCCGGGCCGCCAGGGTCAGGGCCAGCCGGGCGAGGGCCGCCGAGACGACGGCGGCGCATGCGCCCCGGACCCAGGAGGCGTCGTAGGCCTGGGCGAGCGCGGCGACCTGGGCGAGCAGCACGAGGACGAGGGTGATGACCCCGAACGGCCCGATGTCGGATTGCTTCATGATCCGCAGGGCGTCCTCGGCGGGCTTGCCGCTGCCGAGCCCGTCGGCGGTGTCCGCGAGCCCGTCGAGGTGCAGCCCCCGGGTGAGGGCGGCCGGCACGGCGACGGTCGCCACGGCGGCGAGCGGGGCGCCCGCACCGAGGAAGAGCAGCGCCAGTCCGAACCCGGCGGCGGCGGCGCCGACCGCGAGGCCCGCCAGCGGAGCGCACAGCATGCCGCCGCGTGCCGCCTCCCGGTCCCACCGGGTCACCCGGACGGGGATCACCGTCAGGGTGCCGAAGGCGAAGCGGAGGCCGTCGAGGGGCGAGGTTCTGGGCACCGGCGCAGGCTACCGGCCGGTCAGGGGAGCGGGAACGGCAGCCGAGGATAAAGTTCACATATGGGATGGCTGGAGCGGAACATCATCGAACCAGGCAAGCTGCCGCTGCTTCTCGCTCTCGTCGCCTTCGTACTGACCTTCCTGATCACCCGGCTGATCACCCGTCTCATCCGGGCGGGCAAGGGTCCCTTCGGAAATGTCAGCAGCGGTGGCGTCCACGTCCACCACGTGGTCCCCGGGGTCGTCCTGACGATCGTCGGCGGTTTCGGCGCGGTGGCGGGCGGTCAACACGGCTTCGGGTCGTGTCTGGCGGCGGTGTTCTTCGGCATCGGCGCGGGCCTCGTCCTCGACGAGTTCGCCCTGGTCCTGCATCTCGCCGACGTCTACTGGACCCCCGACGGCCGCAAGAGCGTGGAGATGGTCGTCCTCACCGCCTCCCTGGTCGGCCTGCTCCTGATCGGCTTCTCGCCGCTGGGCGTCAACGACCTCAACGACGACCAGCAGCAGAACCGCGCCGTCGTCCTTCTGAACATCCTCGTGAACTTCGCGTTCGCCCTGATCGCCCTGTTCAAGGGCAAGGTACGCCTGGCTGTCGTGGGCCTGATCATCCCGTTCATCGCCATCATCGCGGCCGTACGGCTGGCCCGGCCCACCTCCCCGTGGGCCAAGCGCTTCTACCGCAACCGGCCCCGCGCCCGGGCCAGATCCGCCCTGCGCGCCTACCACCACGACCGCCGCTGGGTGACCCCCATGCGCGCTGTTCAGGACTGGATCGGCGGAGCCCCCGACCCCGAGCCGGCACGGTCCCTCGAACGCCGCTGACGCAGCTCGCCGACCGCGCACAGCGCCAATACCGCCACGATCGCCGCGAGGTGCTCCTTGCCCGCGAGGTTCCCCTTCAGCGCGACCTCGGCCACCATCGCCACGATCACCACGGAGGCCGTGACGTACGCGCGATACCGCCACCCCAGGAAGACGGCCAGGCCCACCACCGCCGCGGACGGCCCGGTGTCCACGACCCGGGCGTCCGAGGCGGGCAGGCCGAGCGGCAAGTCGGGGCCCAGCCAGATGCCCAGGCGGGCGTACAGCGTGCCCGCGAGCGTCGCGACGTAGGCGAGGGCCAGGGTGTGCCACCGGCCCAGGCACAGCTCGGCGATGCCGAACACCAGCAGGATCTGCACGAGCGCGCCCCACGCCGGCAGGTCCAGCGCGGGCACGAACAGCGACAGCGGCGTGCGCAGCAGCGCGAGCCACAACGGGTCCTCGGCCCGCACGCCGCCGGCGTTCTGCACGAACCGGTAGCCCCACGCCTGGTTGTGCACGACGTGCAGGGCGGCCGTGAGGCACACGGCCGCGACCGCCATCGGCGCGGCCCGCCACCGCCGCTCGGCCAGCGGCCCGCGCACCGCGGCGTACAGCGCACCCCATTCGGCGCGGGCCCAGCGGGCGAGCGTGGTCATCCGGCGGTCGTCCTCGTCCGTGCATGGCTTGGATGGAGGGTGTCTGCGACTCAGTCAAACCGACACCACGTTCCAAGACCGACCGGAACGGGACGAAGTTGAGCCAGGCGTGAGTGACCTGGATCTCGCGACCGACAGTGCACGGAGGGCGCCCTGCAAGGACCGGGCCCCGCCCTGCCGCCCGGGCCTCTGCGTCCGCCCGGGCTCTGGGACCGGGCCCCGCCCTGCCGCCCGGGCCTCTGCGCCCGCCCGGGCTCTGAGGAGACCCCAGGCCTCTACGGCTCCCCGGACCCTGAGGATGCCTCGGCCCGGGCCTCTGACGGGCCCCGGACCCCTACGGCTGCCCGGGCCTCTGAGAAGCCCTGGGTCTCTACGGCTGCCCGGGCGCCTGTGACTCCTCAGGCCCTTCCGGGTTCTCAGGCCCTTCCGGGTTCTCGGTCCCTTCCGGCGCCTCGGCCCCTTCCGGGTTCTCGGACTCCTTCGGCTTCTCGGGCAGTTCCGCCGCCAGCGCGGCAGCGGCCTGCACGAGCGGCAGCGCCAGCAGGCCGCCCGCGCCCTCCCCGACGGTCACGCCATGGGTGAGCAGCGGCTCCAGCGCCATCCGGTCCAGCGCCTTCGCCTGCCCGGGCTCGCCGCTGTCGTGCGCGGCCAGCCACCAGTCCGGTGCCCGGAACGCGATCCGCTGACCGACCAGCGCGCACGCGGCCGCCACGACCCCGTCGAGCACCACCGGGAGCTTGCGCACCGCGCTCTGCAGCAGGAAGCCCGTCATCGCGGCGATGTCGGCCCCGCCGACCGCCGCCAGCAGCTGCAACTGATCCCCGAGCACCGGACGCGCCCGGCGCAAGGCGTCGCGGATCGCCGCGCACTTGCGCATCCACGCCAGGTCGTCGATCGCCTGCCCACCGCGCCCGGTCACGACCGACGCGTCGACCCCGCACAGCGCCGCGACCAGCACGCCCGCCACCGTGGTCCCGCCGACGCTCACATCGCCGAGCACCACCAGGTCCGTGCCCGAGTCGGCCTCCTCGTCGGCGACCGCGACCCCGGCCAGGAAGGCCGCCTCGGCCTCCTCGGGGGTCAGCGCGTCCTCGATGTCGATCCGCCCGCTGCCGCGCCGCACCCGGTGCCGCACGACGTCCGCCGGCAGGGCCTCGGGGTCACAGTCCAGGGCCATGTCGACGATCCGCACCGGCACGCCGAGCCGCCGTGCCAGCACCGACACGGGCCGGCCGCCCTCCAGCACCTCGCGGACCGACTCCCCGGCGCTGCCCGCGGCACGGGCCGAGACGCCCAGCTCGGCGACGCCGTGGTCACCGGCGAAGAGCACCACCCGCGGCCGTTCGACCGGCCGGACCGGTACGGCGGACTGCGCCGCCGCCAGCCACTCACCCAGTTCGTCGAGTCGGCCCAGCGACCCGGGCGGCACGACCTGTCGCTCCCGGCGTGCCTCGGCGTCACGGCGGATCCCGCCGTCCGGACGCTCGATCAGATCGGTGAAGTCGTCGAGATTAAGCGAGCTCATTCGCCGAACAGTACCGGCCCGGGTCGAACAGCACGGCGCCACATCACCACTCCGTAAAGGCGACGTCGTTGCACCCGAGATCGTCATCCCATACGTTCCGTTTTGCGGCAGATTGTCGTACGTGGTCGTGCACGGTCGTACGTGGCCGTACACGGTCGTGCGACTCCCTGCCGTACGTCCCCGCCGTACATCCCTGCCGTACGTCCTCGCCCTACGCCGTCGCGCCCGGGAGCCGCCCATGCCCGCACACCCCGCCTCGTCCGCACCCCCTCTCTCCCAGCCGACCGCACGGGTCCACGAACCGCGCCGGGAGGACTGCCCCTGGTGCGGCTCCGACCGGCTGCGGAACCGCCTGCGCACCGGTGACCTGCGGCAGTACAAGCCGGGCGGCTTCACCGTCGACGCGTGCCGGGACTGCGGACACACCTTCCAGAACCCCCGCCTCACGGTGGAGGGTCTCGCCCTCTACCACCGGACCGCGCGCGGGGCGCCCCGGGACCCGGCGAGCGACGGCCTCCTCGCCCTGCGCGGCAGCCCCCGCCGCCACCGCGCGGCGGCCCGCGCGATGGTGCGCTGCGGTGAGCCGGAGAGCTGGCTGGACGTCGGGACGGGCCACGCCCGCTTCCCCGCCACGGCCCGTCAGTTCTTCCCCTACACGTCCTTCGACGGCCTCGACCCCACCGCGCGCGTGGTCCGCGCCCGCACGGCCGACCGCGTCGAGGAGGCCCACGTCGGCCGCCTGACGGACCCCCGGATCGCCGGCCCGCTGCGCGCCCGCTACGACGTGGTCAGCATGCTCCACCACCTGGAGGGCACGGCGGATCCCCGGGCGGAGCTCCGTGCCGCCCTCTCCGTGCTGCGCCCGGGCGGCCACCTGCTGATCGAGACCCTGAGCCCCCGCTGCGTCTTCGCGGCCCTGCTGGGCCGCTGGTGGCTCCCCTACGACCAGCCGCGCCACCTCCACCTGCTGCCCCCGCAGAACATCCGCGCGGAACTGGAGTCGGCCGGCTGCACGGTCCTGACGCTCGACCACCGCCCGGTCCACGTCCCCCACGACCTCGCGGGCGCCACGTCCCTGGCTCTCTCCCACGCGCTGCCTGCCCCGGACACCCCTTGGCGGGCGGTCCCCCCGCCCCCCGTGCAACGGCACGCCCGTGCGGCCCTGCTCCGCGCCGGTCTCCCCCTGGTGGCCCTGGCGGCACTGGCGGACCACCTCATCGCCCCGGTGGCCCGCCGCACGCGCTTCGCGAACACCTACCGGGTGATCGCCCGCACAGCCCCGTAGACCGTGGCCGTAGCCGTAGCCGTAGCCGTAGCCGTAGACCGTGGCCGTGGCCGAGGCCGAGAGAGGCGCGAGGGGGAGCCCGGCGTCAGGGCCGCCCGGACCTCAGGGCGATCACGTCGGCGTCGGGCGCGGTCTCGGCCTCCGGGAGCCCTCCCTCAGCCCCGCAGCACCATCGCCTGCCCCGCCACCACCAGCAGCACATGCTCGCACTCGTCCGCGAACTGTGCGTTCAGTCGCCCGAGTTCATCGCGGTAGCGCCGTCCCGACGCTGTCGACGGCACGATCCCCGACCCCACCTCGTTCGACACGGCGACCACGGTGCGCCGGGTGGCCCGCACCGCCTCCGTGAGCTCCCGCACCCGCTCGCGCAGCACCTTCTCCCCGCGCTCCGCCCACACCGCGTCGTCCCACGCCCCGGCGGAATCCATCGCGTCGGTCAGCCACAGGGACAGGCAGTCGATCAGCAACGACGGCCCCTCGGCCTCCAGCAACGGCACCAGGTCACAGGTCTCGACCGTCCGCCACGACCCCGGCCGCCGGTCCCGGTGGGCCGCCACCCGCGAGGACCACTCCGTGTCCCCGTTGCGGGACCCGCCCGTCGCCACGTACAGCACGTCGGGGAAGGCCTCCAGCCTCCGCTCGGCCTCCACGGACTTGCCCGACCGTGCGCCGCCCAGCACCAGGGTCCGCCGCGGCACGTCCGGCACCTCCTCGTACGCCCCCACCACCAGCGTCACCCCGTCCGGCACGGCCCGTGCCCCGGCCGCCGCGAGCCGCCGTCCGAGCTCGGGGCCGGGCGGCAGGCCGTGGTCCAGATGGACGGCGACCACGTCGGTCGTCGGGCCGAGGGCGCCCACCGCCCGCAGCCTGGCCAGCGCGTCCGGCCGCCCCACGACGTCCGCGAGCACCATGTCGTAGGACTCGGCCGGCTGCTCCAGACCCGCCGGGGCCCCGCCCGGCGGCAGATACAGCAGCCGCTGTCCCTCCGGACCGGTCACCGCGTACCCCGTGCCCGGCGCGTCCAGCGCCACCGCACGCACCCTGTGTCCCGTCAGCAGCGTCAACTCGCGCCCGTCCGGGACCCGTCCGGGCTGCGGCAGCCCGGCGGGCACCTCGACCGCCGGCCCGTCGTGGGGGTGCGACAGCAGCACCTGCCGCACGCCGGTCAGGGAACGCCCCGCCCGCGCCGCCGCGAACGCCGCGCCCGGCGTCAGGTCGAGCAGCAGCGCCCCGTCCAGCAGCAGCGAGGTGGCCGCCCGGGCGTCGGGGCCGAGAGCAGCCGCACAGGCCGCGCAGGGACAGTCGGGACGGGGAAGTCCGGAGGGCGCACCGGTGCCGAGCAGAGTCAGTTCCACGCAACGATTCTCACCCGAGCGCACGGGACCCGCGTGATGGAGGCACCCCGACAGGGGCGCGGGGAACTGCGCCGATCCCCCCACGACCCGTGCCCGGCCGGACACCCGCACCCCCCGCAAGGCCTATAACGCCCCACCCCGGGAAGCGCTTAGGCTCTGGGCGGGAGCCGGACCAAGATCCGGCTTTCGCTGTGCAGTGTGCTCACACACATGGGAGGCGTACATGGCGGCATGGACGTGGCGGTTCGAGAAGACCGACGGGACGGAGGTCCAGCCCGCGGTGCCGCCGGAGGAGTTCCCCACGCAGGGGGACGCCGAGTCCTGGATCGGGGAGCACTGGAAGGCCCTCCAGGAGGGCGGCGCCGACCAGGTGCGGCTGTTCGAGGACGCCACGGAGATCTACGGGCCGATGAGCCTGCACGCGGCCGAGGCGTGAACCCGGTGGGCGGGGGCCCACGGCCCTCGCCCCACCACCCCGCCCGCGCGGGTCAGCCGCGCACCCCGCACAGGTGCAGCAGCGCCGCCACCCCGCGGTACGGATCCGTCCGCCCGGCCTTCTCCTCCACCGCGAGCAGCGTCTCCACGTCGGCCGGCACCTCCGCGCCGTCCGCCGCCGTGTCGGTGAACACCCGCACCCCGTACCAGGCGTGCAGCGGCGCCCCGATCCCCGCGAGCGTCGACGTCAGGTCCTTCAGCCGGTCGGCCCGCACGTCGAGCCCCAGCCGGTTGCGGTAGGAGACCGTGTCGAAGGCGCTCAGCGCGTCTGCCCAGTCACCGGACAGCCCCGGCCGAACCGCGAGCGCGTCCCCGTTGCGCACGAGCAGGGACAGCAGCCCGCCGGGCGCGAGCATCCGGGCCAGCCCCGCCAGCAGCGGGTCGGGCTCCTCGACGTACATGAGGACGCCGTGGCACAGCACCACGTCGAAGCTGCCCGGCAGGAAGTGCACGCCGGTGTCCCGGCCGTCGCCCTCGATGATCCGCATCCGCTCCCGGATGCCCTCCGGTTCCCCGGCCAGGGACTCCCGGGCCACGGCGACCATCGTGGAGTCCTGCTCCAGACCGGTCACCTGGTGCCCGGCACGGGCCAGCCGCAGCGCCTGCGTGCCCTGGCCCATCCCCACGTCGAGCACCCGCAGGCGCTGACCCACCGGAAAACGCCCGACTATCTGCTCGTCCAGCTGGCGGGCCACCAGCTCCTGACGGACGACATCGCGCAGCCCGCCCAGCCTGTCCAGCCAGGCATCCGCCGCACCCCCGGAGAACGGCGTCGTGGTCAGGGCCGCTCTCCGCGCTTGACCTGCGGCTTCGGCAGCCGGAGCCGGCGCATCTGGAGGGAGCGCATCAGGGCGTAGGCGACGGCGCCGCGCTTGTTCTCACCCGCGAAGCGCTCGTTCAGCTGCTTCTTCAGCCGGAAGGACGTCACGAACGAGTCGAGCACGATCAGCACGATCACCACGAGCCACAGCAGCAACGCGATGTTCTGCAGCGAGGCCACCCGCACCATGCTCAGCACGAGGATGACCACGGCCATCGGCAGGAAGAACTCCGCGATGTTGAAGCGGGAGTCGACGAAGTCGCGCGCGAACCGGCGGACCGGTCCCTTGTCACGCGCGGGCAGATACCGCTCGTCGCCGCTCGCCAGCGCCTGGCGCTGGCGCTCCATCGCGGTACGGCGCTCCGCGCGCTGTCGCTTGGCGGCCTCCTTGCGCGTCGTCGACGTGTTGGCCACGCTGCGGCGCTGCGACTGGGCCGCACTGCGCTTGGGCGTGGGGCGGCCCTTGGGGGCCTCGGGGTGACGGGGCTGACTGGAGTCGGTCACCGGCGCCTTGTCGGCGTCCTGGGCCTTCTCATCCTTCGCACGGCTACGGAACACAAAACCCAAGGGTAAGGGCTTCCGGGCATGGACCCCAGCCCGGTGGGGAACGATCCGGCAACACCAGTCGTCAGTAAGGGGACAGAGGGGACGTTGCGTACGCCTCCGGATGTTTCCCGGGGTGTACGGCTCCGGCAACCCCGGGGACCACCTACTCCCTACGCCGGAGCGGGAGCGTACGCAGTCGTCCTTGGGGATGAGCGCATCCGTCCCCGAACAGTGCGGTAATGGATGCAGGGCCCGTACTGTGGGTTCTGTCGCAGGAGCAGCTGCCGGAGTCGGTCAGAAGGGGGCGCGCGAAGCCCATGAGCGGTGTCATGAAGCGTATGGGGATGATCTTCCGCGCGAAGGCGAACAAGGCCCTTGACCGGGCCGAGGACCCGCGCGAGACCCTCGATTACTCGTACCAGAAGCAGCTGGAGCTGCTGCAGAAGGTCCGCCGTGGCGTCGCCGACGTGGCGACCTCCCGCAAGCGCCTGGAACTGCAGCTGAACCAGCTGCAGTCGCAGTCCGGCAAGCTGGAGGACCAGGGCCGCAAGGCGCTCGCGCTGGGCCGCGAGGACCTCGCCCGCGAGGCGCTCTCCCGCCGCGCCGCGCTCCAGCAGCAGGTGACCGACCTGGAGACGCAGCACGCCACGCTCCAGGGCGAGGAGGAGAAGCTCACCCTCGCGGCCCAGCGGCTCCAGGCCAAGGTCGACGCCTTCCGTACGAAGAAGGAGACGATCAAGGCGACGTACACCGCGGCGCAGGCGCAGACCCGGATCGGCGAGGCCTTCTCGGGCATCTCCGAGGAGATGGGCGACGTCGGCCTGGCGATCCAGCGGGCCGAGGACAAGACGGCCCAGCTCCAGGCCCGCGCCGGCGCCATCGAGGAGCTGCTCGCCTCCGGCGCCCTCGACGACCAGTCCGGCATGCACAAGGACGACATCCAGGCCGAGCTGGACCGGCTCTCCGGTGGTACGGATGTGGAGCTGGAGTTGCAGCGCATGAAGGCCGAGCTGGCCGGAGGCCCGAGCAGCGGGCAGCAGGCCCTCGAAGGTGGCACGAGCCAGCAGCAGTCCCAGCAGCAGCCGCAGGACACTCCGCGCTTCGACAAGCAGTAGGGGTCCACGCCTAGGAGGGCGACATGATCGTACGGATCATGGGGGAGGGCCAGGTGAGTCTGGCCGACGGCCACCTCGCCGAGCTGAACAAGCTGGACGACGAGCTCCTGGCGGAAATGGAGAACGGCGACGGCCCCGGCTTCCGCCGCACCCTCCAGGCTCTCCTGACCAGGGTCCGCGACCTCGGCGACCCCCTCCCCGACGACTCCCTGGAACCCTCGGAACTGATCCTGCCGTCTCCCGACGCGACCTTGGAGGAAGTCCGGGAGCTCCTGAGCGACGACGGCTTGATTCCGGGCTGACCTCGCTGCGGGCATGCGTGCCGCCAGGGGCGATGGGGGTCCCCCCTGGTCGAGCGAAGCCGAGAGCTTGGGGGAGGGTGGGCGCGGGCGGCACCCCGCACCGCCGGGTTGCGGACCCACCGGACCTCAGCCACGACGCCGAGCACCTCACACCCGGCCCCCATACCCCCGCACACCCACCCCGGCTACCGTGAACCCCCGTGAGCACCCTCGCGCGGGCCAGACACCAGGCCAAGGCGCACCCCCTGGCCCTGGACGCCGTCCTCGCCCTCGCCGTCCTGGTCTGCATGGTCGCCGGCTCCTTCGTGGAACCCCGCCACCGCGACAGCGTCAGCTGGGCCCTGCGCACACCCGACCCCCTCAGCCTCGTCCTCATGACCCTCGGCGCCGCCGCCCTGGTCTTCCGCCGCCGTGCCCCCATGACGGTCCTCGCCCTCACCGGCGCCCTCTCCGTCATCGAGTCCCTCACCGGCGACCCCCGCACCCCCGTCGCCATGTCCGCCGTCATCGCGCTCTACACCGTCGCCTCCACCACCGACCGCCCCACCACCTGGCGCGTCGGCCTGCTCACCATGACGGTGCTGACCGGCGCCGCCATGTCGGCCGGCTCCCTGCCCTGGTACGCCCAGGAGAACCTCGCGATCTTCGCCTGGACCGGTATCGGCGCCACCGCCGGCGACGCCGTCCGCAGCCGCCGCGCCTTCGTCCAGGCCATCAGGGAGCGCGCCGAGCGGGCCGAGCGCACCCGTGAGGAGGAGGCCCGCCGCCGCGTCGCCGAGGAACGCCTGCGCATCGCCCGGGACCTGCACGACGTCGTCGCCCACCACATCGCGCTGGTCAACGTGCAGGCCGGGGTCGCCGCCCACGTCATGGACAAGCGCCCCGACCAGGCCAAGGAAGCCCTCGGGCACGTCCGCGAGGCCAGCCGCTCCGCGCTCAACGAACTCCGCGCCACCGTCGGCCTGCTCCGGCACTCCGACGACCCCGAGGCCCCCACCGAACCCGCCCCGGGCCTGGACCGCCTCGACGAACTCACCGGCACCTTCCGCAACGCCGGCCTGCACATCGAGGTCGCCCGCGCCGACCAGGGCACCGCCCTGCCCGCCGCCGTCGACCTGGCCGCCTACCGGATCATCCAGGAGGCCCTCACCAACGTGCAGAAGCACGCCGGACCCCAGGCCAAGGCGGAGGTCAGCGTCGTCCGCGTCGGACCGCACATCGAGATCACCGTGCTCGACGACGGCAGCGGCGAGCACGAGCCGCAGGACAGCGGCGGCGGTCACGGACTGCTCGGCATGCGCGAACGTGTCACCGCCCTGCGCGGCACCCTCACCACCGGTCCCCGCTACGGAGGCGGCTTCCGCGTCCATGCGATCCTGCCGGTCAAGAACCGAACACCGACCGGGGAGGGCCCCGCATGACCATCCGTGTCCTGCTCGCCGACGACCAGGCGCTGCTGCGCAGCGCCTTTCGTGTGCTCGTCGACTCGGAGCCCGACATGGAGGTGGTCGGCGAGGCCTCCGACGGCGCGGAAGCGGTCCTGCTGACGAAGGAGCAGCGGGCCGACGTCGTGCTCATGGACATCCGCATGCCCGGCACCGACGGCCTCGCCGCGACCCGCCTGATCAGCGCCGACCCCGAGCTCGCCGACGTCCGGGTCGTCATCCTGACGACCTTCGAGGTCGACGACTACGTCGTGCAGTCGCTGCGGGCCGGCGCCTCCGGCTTCCTCGGCAAGGGCTCCGAACCCGAGGAGCTGCTGAACGCCATCCGCATCGCCGCCGGTGGCCAGGCCCTGCTCTCCCCGGCGGCCACCACGGGCCTGATCGCCCGGTTCCTCGCCACGCAGGACCCGGCCGACGACGACCGCGACCCGGGCCGCGGCGAACGGCTCGACTCGCTCACCGTCCGCGAACGCGAGGTGCTGGTCCTGGTCGCAGGCGGGCACTCCAACGACGAGATCGCCGAGCGCCTCGAAGTCAGCCCGCTGACGGTGAAGACGCACGTCAACCGGGCCATGGCCAAGCTCGGCGCCCGGGACCGCGCCCAGCTGGTGGTCACCGCGTACGAGTCCGGCCTGGTCCGTCCAAGGGTGGAGTGAACTCGACCCGGCCGTACTGCGACCGGAGTATGCGCCGTATAAGGATTTGGACCTGGGGCCTACGAAACCCGGTTCCCGCATGGCTCAGGGTGTAGGGGCGGGCGCTCATCTGCGCGTCCGCTGCCGCTTCTGCCGTTAAACAGAAGAGAGACCCTCACCCATGTCCTGGCTGTCCAGGTTCAGCCTCGCGCAACGGGCCTTGATCGGACTGATCTCGATCATCGCGCTCGTCTTCGGGGCGATCGCGATACCCCAGCTCAAGCAGCAGCTGCTGCCCACCATCGAACTGCCCATGGTGTCCGTGCTGGCGCCGTACCAGGGCGCGTCACCGGACGTGGTCGAGAAGCAGGTCGTCGAACCCATCGAGGACACCCTCGAAGCCGTCGACGGCATCAGCGGCGTCACCTCCACCGCCGGCGAGGGCAACGCCGTGATCATGGCGTCCTTCGACTACGGCAACGACACCGAGCAACTGGTCGCCGACGTCCAGCAGGCCGTCAACCGGGCCCGCGTCCAGCTCCCTGACGACGTCGACCCGCAGGTCATCGCCGGTTCCACGGACGACATCCCGACCGTCGTCCTCGCCGTCACCTCCGGCCGCGACCAGCAGGCCCTGGCCGACCAGCTCGACAAGACCGTCGTGCCGGACCTGAAGAGCATCGACGGCGTCGGCCAGGTCACCGTCGACGGTGTGCGCGACCTCCAGGTCACCGTGACGCCCGACGACGCGAAGCTGGCCAAGGCGGGCCTGACCTCGCAGTCCCTCTCCCAGGCGCTCCAGGCGGGCGGCGCGACCGTCCCGGCCGGCTCCTTCGACGAGGACGGCACCAACCGCACCGTCCAGGTCGGCGGCGGCCTGACCTCGCTCCAGCAGATCCAGGACCTGATGGTCACGGGCGAGCCCGGCAAGGGCAAGCCGGTGCGGCTCGGTGACGTCGCCACCGTGAAGCAGCAGGAGGCCACGGCCGACTCCATCACCCGCACCGACGGCAAGCCGAGCCTCTCGGTCGCCGTGACGATGGACCGCGACGGCAGCGCGGTCGCCATCTCCGACGCCGTCCAGGACAAGCTCCCGGGCCTGCGCAAGGACCTCGGCTCCGGCGCGAACCTCACGGTCGTCAGCGACCAGGGCCCGGCCGTGTCCAAGTCCATCAAGGGCCTGACCACCGAGGGCGCGCTCGGCCTGCTCTTCGCCGTCCTGGTGATCCTCGTCTTCCTGGCCTCGATCCGCTCGACCCTGGTGACGGCGGTGTCCATCCCGCTGTCCGTGGTCCTCGCCCTGATCGTGCTGTGGACGCGTGACCTGTCGCTGAACGTCCTCACCCTGGGCGCCCTGACCATCGCCATCGGACGTGTCGTCGACGACTCGATCGTGGTCCTGGAGAACATCAAGCGCCACCTCGGCTACGGCGAGGAGCGCCACTCGGCGATCCTCCAGGCCGTCCGTGAGGTCGCGGGCGCGGTGACGTCCTCGACGCTCACCACGGTCGCGGTGTTCCTGCCGATCGGCCTGGTCGGCGGCATGGTGGGCGAGCTGTTCGGCTCGTTCAGCCTGACCGTGACGGCCGCGCTGCTGGCGTCCCTCCTCGTCTCGCTGACGGTCGTGCCGGTGCTCTCGTACTGGTTCCTGCGCCCGCCCAAGGGCACCCCGGAGGACGCGGCCGAGGCTCGTCGGCTGGCCGAGGAGAAGGAGGCCAAGAGCCGCCTCCAGCGCATCTACGTCCCCGTCCTGCGCTTCGCGACCCGCCGCCGCCTCACCAGCGTGGCCCTCGCGATCGTCGTCCTGGTCGGCACGTTCGGCATGGCGCCGCTGCTGAAGACGAACTTCTTCGACCAGGGCGAGCAGGAAGTCCTCACCGTCAAGCAGGAGCTGAAGCCCGGCACCAGCCTGTCCGCGACCGACGCCCAGGCCAAGAAGGTCGAGCGGCTGCTCGCCGGCACCAAGGGCGTGAAGGACTACCAGGTCACGGTCGGCTCGTCCGGCTTCATGGCGGCCTTCGGCGGCGGCACGGACACCAACCAGGCCTCGTACCAGGTGATGCTCGACGACTCGGCGTCCTACGAGGACGTCCAGAGCGGCATCGAGAAGGGCCTGGCCGGTCTGAAGGGCATCGGCACGACCACCGTCGCCGCCGGTGACGGCTTCGGCAGCCAGGACCTCAGCGTGGTCGTGAAGGCCGCCGACGCCGGCGTCCTGCGCACCGCGTCCGAGAAGGTCCGCAAGTCGGTCGCCTCCCTCGACGACGTCACGGACGTCTCCAGCGACCTCGCCACCAGCGTCCCGCGCATCTCGGTCAAGGCCAACGACAAGGCGGCCGCGGCCGGGTTCGACGACCAGACCCTCGGCGCGGCCGTCGCACAGGCCGTCCGCGGCACCACCGCTGCCAAGGCGGTCCTGGACGACACCGAGCGCGACGTCGTCATCCGCTCGGCCAAGCCCGCCAGGACCCTGAAGCAGCTTCAGGACCTGCGCCTGGGCGGCGCGGTGAAGCTCGGCGACATCGCCACGGTGAAGCAGGTCGACGGCCCGGTGTCGATGACCCGCATCGACGGCCGGCGCGCGGCCACCATCACCGCGAAGCCGACCGGCGACAACACCGGCGCGGTCAGCGCCCAGCTCCAGTCGAAGATCAACGCGCTGAAGCTCCCGGACGGCGCCACGGCGTCGATCGGCGGTGTCTCCGAGGACCAGGACGAGGCGTTCGTCAACCTGGGCCTGGCGATGCTGGCGGCCATCGCGATCGTCTTCATGCTGCTGGTCGGCACCTTCAGGTCCCTGGTCCAGCCGCTGATCCTGCTCGTCTCCATCCCGTTCGCCGCCACCGGCGCGATCGGCCTGCTGATCGCCACCGGCACCCCGATGGGCGTCCCGGCCATGATCGGCATGCTGATGCTCATCGGCATCGTGGTGACGAACGCGATCGTGCTGATCGACCTGATCAACCAGTACCGCAAGCAGGGCCACGGCGTCGTCGAGGCCGTGATCGAGGGCGGCCGGCACCGGCTGCGCCCGATCCTCATGACCGCCCTGGCAACGATCTTCGCCCTGCTGCCGATGGCCCTCGGCATCACCGGCGAGGGCGGCTTCATCGCCCAGCCGCTGGCCGTGGTCGTGATCGGCGGTCTGGTGACGTCGACGCTGCTCACGCTCCTGCTCGTCCCGACGCTCTACGCGATGGTCGAGCTCCGCAAGGAGCGCCGGGCGAAGAAGCGCGCGGCGAAGAAGGGCCTCCCGGCCCAGCGGACGGACGCGACGGAACCGGAGCACGCACGCGTGTGACGTCCTGACCCGACGGCGGCCGGGCACCGGACCTGTGACGGCCGGTGCCCGGCCGCCGCCATGTCCCGTTTCTTATCCTGTGGCCCCGAACGGCGTTACGGGGGAAGGGGATTCGGGCGTGCCGCTGCACAGCGACGACCCGGAGTCGGTCGGCGGCTACAGGCTGCTCGACCGGCTCGGAGCCGGGGGCATGGGCGTCGTCTACCGGGCCAGGGCCCGCTCGGGCCGTGACGTGGCCGTCAAGGTCGTCCACGCCCAGTACGCCGCGGACGCCGTCTTCCGCACCCGTTTCCGGCAGGAGGTCGCCGCGGTCCGCAAGGTCAGCGGAGCCTTCACAGCCCCCGTCCTGGACGCCGACCCGGACGCGGTCCGGCCATGGATGGCGACCCAGTTCGTCCCCTAGCCCTCGCTCGCCCGGCGGATCCGCGACCGGGGCGACCCTGCCGGAGGCCGAACTGCGCGGCCTCGCCCTGGGGCTGGTGGAGGCGCTGCGCGACATCCACCGGGCCGGTGTGGTGCACCGGGACCTGAAGCCGGCCAACGTCCTGCTGGCCGAAGACGGCCCGCGCGTCATCGATTCGGCATCTCCCGCGCGGCGGAGAACCACCAGACGCTCACCGAGACCGGCCAGATGATCGGCACACCGCCCTTCATGGTGACCGCCGTGTCCCCCTCGTCGGGCCGGACGCTGTGGCGGACCCGGACCGGCGTCCGGGAGCCGGGCCCCGCCCGGTACGACGAGCGGACGCGCACCCTGTACGTGGCGGGCACCGACGGCCGCGTGGCCGGTCTCGACGCCCGCACCGGCGACCGGCTGTGGCGGACTCGGCAGCGTGCCGAGGACGAAGAGAGCCCCGGTGAGGGGGAGGGCCCCGAGGTGCTGGTCGACGGGCGCAGGCTGGTGGTGGCCGCACCGGGCGGCGGGGTGTTCAGCCTCGACCCCGCCCACCCCGAGCGCACACCGCGCTCGGGGTGACGGCCGGCCGGACGACGGTTACGGCAGCGCCAGCATCCGCTCCAGGGCCAGCTTCGCGAAGGCCTCGGTCTCCTTGTCCACCTCGATGCGGTTGACCAGGTTGCCCTCGGCCAGTGACTCCAGGGCCCAGACCAGGTGGGGGAGGTCGATGCGGTTCATGGTCGAGCAGAAGCAGACCGTCTTGTCGAGGAAGACGATCTCCTTGCCCTCCGGAGCGAAACGGTTCGCCAGGCGGCGGACCAGGTTCAGCTCGGTGCCGATGGCCCACTTGGAGCCGGCCGGGGCGGCCTCCAGGGCCTTGATGATGTACTCCGTCGAACCGACGTAGTCGGCGGCTGCCACGACCTCGTGCCTGCACTCGGGGTGGACCAGGACGTTCACGCCCGGGATCCGCTCGCGCACGTCGTTCACCGAGTCCAGGCTGAAGCGGCCGTGCACCGAGCAGTGCCCGCGCCACAGGATCATCTTCGCCGCACGCAGTTCGTCGGCCGTCAGACCGCCGTTCGGCTTGTGCGGGTTGTAGAGGACACAGTCCTCCAGGGACATGCCCATGTCCCGCACGGCGGTGTTGCGGCCCAGGTGCTGGTCGGGCAGGAAGAGCACCTTCTCGCCCTGTTCGAACGCCCAGTCCAGGGCCCGCTCGGCGTTGGACGAGGTGCAGATCGTGCCGCCGTGCTTGCCGGTGAACGCCTTGATGTCGGCGGAGGAGTTCATGTACGAGACGGGCACGACCTGCTCGGCTATCCCGGCCTCGGTCAGCACGTCCCAGCACTCGGCGACCTGCTCGGCCGTCGCCATGTCGGCCATCGAGCAGCCGGCGGCGAGGTCGGGCAGGACGACCTTCTGGTCGTCGGACGTCAGGATGTCCGCCGACTCCGCCATGAAGTGAACGCCGCAGAACACGATGTACTCGGCCTCCGGGCGGGCGGCCGCATCCCGGGCGAGCTTGAACGAGTCACCCGTCACGTCGGCGAACTGGATGACCTCGTCGCGCTGGTAGTGGTGGCCGAGCACGAAGACCTTGTCCCCGAGCTTCTCCTTCGCCTTGCGGGCGCGCTCCACCAGGTCCGGGTCGGACGGCGAGGGCAGGTCGCCGGGACACTCCACACCGCGCTCGCTCTTCGGGTCGGCCTCACGGCCGAGGAGCAGCAGGGCGAGGGGCGTCGGCTGTACGTCGAGCTCCTGGGTCTGGGCGGTGGTCACGACACGCACCCTTTCTGTTTCTGCGACTTTTCGTCGATTTGACGCTATCTATCATAACTGCTTCACGTCACTTTGACGATGGCCATAGCGTCGGTGTGACGTGAATCCCGGTGAGCCGCCGTTCATTCCCGGGAAGACCCGGAAAGAGACGTTTTCCGGTTCCCGGCGCGTGTGCGAGCATGAAAAGGAGCCGGGATCGAGAGCCCGGCCCGGAATGAATCCGCGGCCCCGCCGGTTGCAACCGTCGGCAAGCAGTCTCCGTACAACCCGGGAGAGATGTAGATGTCCGTATCGGACGAGACCAGCACCGTCACCGACGGCATCATCCTGACCGACGCCGCCGCGTCCAAGGTCAAGGCGCTGCTCGACCAGGAAGGCCGCGAGGACCTGGCGCTGCGCGTCGCCGTCCAGCCCGGCGGCTGCTCCGGCCTGCGCTACCAGCTCTTCTTCGACGAGCGCGCCCTCGACGGCGACGTCGAGAAGGACTTCGGCGGTGTGAAGGTCGTCACCGACCGCATGAGCGCCCCGTACCTGGGCGGTGCCACGATCGACTTCGTGGACACCATCGAGAAGCAGGGCTTCACGATCGACAACCCGAACGCGACGGGCTCCTGCGCCTGCGGCGACTCCTTCAGCTGAGCCTGCCGAGCCGCCACCGGCGGCCGCGGACACGACGAAGGCGGCGGCCCCCTCCGACGGGGCCGCCGCCTTCGCGCTGTGCGTCGCTCCTACCGCTCCCGCACCGGGGGAGCCGGCAGCCGCGCACCCTCCTTCGCCAGCGGCACCGCCTTGCCGTCCTCGTTCACGACGGCCCGGTCACCGAGCGGCTCGTCCAGCTGCACGGTCTTCTGGAACTGCTTGGCGATCATGACGCAGACCTTGTCCGGCCACGGGGTCGACGTCACGGTGACCGTCACCTCGTCGGCCCCCTCGCTCGCCGTCACGTCGTAGTCGGCGCACACCCCGCCCGTGAAGGTCACCGTCAGCTCCGCGCCCTCGGCCCGGTAGCCGTCCACCTTCACCTCGCGCGGCCCGGGAGCCGACGTCGGCCTGTCGCTCGGCCGGCTCGGCTCGGGGGAGGCCAGATACTTCGGCTCCACCGCCGGGTACGTCACCGTGAACGGGTCCTTCGCGCCCGGCGCCGTCACCTCGAACAGCCAGGACGGAACCAGCGCCTGCCGCCCGTCCACGACGTGCGAGGCCAGCCCGAACACCGCGTTCTGGACCGTCACGCCGTCCTGCTCGGGAGCACCGCTCGCCGGCTGCCCGCAGGGCTGCTCCAGCCGGTCCTTCAGCGGCACGGGGCTCGCGCAGCCGCCGATGCCCATCCGGTGGTCGTTCTTCGGCTGCCCCTTCATCAGCTCCAGCGCCTTCTCGGCGCCGACCACGGGGTACGTGTCGCCCTTCACCGGCTTTTTCAGCTGTCCGCTGCCGCCTACGACCTCGCCGTCCGCGCCGACCGTGATCCCGGTCGTCCAGCCGTACGTGGGCAGTCCGCCGACCGCGGGGTCGGCGTTCACCACCCGCTGGGCCCCCATGACCTGGCTCGCGTCGCGCTTCGCGTCGCCCTGACCCACCGCCTTCAGCACGGGCGCGGCGGCCTTCTCGGCCGCCTCCTCGCTCACCGGCGTGCCGCCGGACTGCGGGGCCGCCGTGCAGGTGCCGATGCCCTTGCAGTCGTCCGTGCCCGGGGCGTACCGGCTGAACGTCCAGGAGCCCGGTGCCTGCCTGTTCACCTGGAGGCTCGGCCCCGACCCGTCCTGGCCCCCGATCCTCCAGCCCTCGCCCTGCGCCACCGGCGTCCCCTCGACTCCGAGGGCCTTCGCCAGCCGGGCCACGTCCGCCTCGGTGACCTCACCCCGCGCCCGGTACACCGGCGCCTTGCCGGGACCGTCGGGCAGGGGGCCGTCGACGCGGTAGGTGGCGCCGTAGGGGTTGGGCTCGCCCGGTGCGATGCCGTTGCCGCCGCCGGGCGTGGACTCCGAGTAGCCGTCGAGCGCGAGCGGCGGGGGAGTGCCGTCCCCGCCGGGCGCCCCGGAGGTGGTGCCGCCGCCCGGCCCACTGGCTGCGTTGGCGGCGAGCCAGGCCCCGCCACCTCCGATCAGCAGCACGGCGGCGGCGACGGAGGCGATGATCGCGGGGGTCCGGGGGCGGCCCCCGCCGTGGCGGACCGGGTCCTCCTCGTCACGGGGCAGGTCACCGGCGGGTCCGGGGGTGGCTCGGGAGCGGGCTGCCCCGGCCTCGGTGTCGTCCGCGGTGCCTTCGCGAGCGGACGCCGATTCCGGCACCGCCACCGGCACCGAGCCGCTGCGAACGCCCTCGGCGTCCCCGCCTTCACGGGTGTCCGTGGCGTCCCCGTCTTCGCGGGTGTCCGTGGCGTCCCCGTCTTCGCGGGTGTCCGTGGCGACCCCGTCTTCCCGGGCGTCCGTCGCGGCTTCGGCATCCGCGGACGGCTCGGCGTCGCCCTGCCGGTCCCCGGTGGTCGCGGCCGACCGGCCGTCGTCGCCCTGCGTGGCCTCGGGCGTGCCCGTCTCCGCGGCTTCCGGCGTGCCGGACTCCACGACCGCGGGGGCCGGCGCCTGCGCCTTCACCTCCGCCTCAGCGGCCTGCTCGTCGTCGGCCGGGCTTTCGGGAGACTCGGCGGCCCCGCTCCCGGCCTCCGCCGACCCGTCGCTCTCCGCCGACCCGTCGCTCTCCGTCGACGCCCCGGCCGCCTCGGTGCTCGACGCCGTGGCCGCCTCCGTGCCCGACCCCTCGCCTTCCGTCGACGCCCGGGCCGCCTCCGTGCCCGGCTCCTCGGCCTTCGGGGCGTCTGCGGTGGCGCCGGCCGCTTCCCTGGCGTCGGCGTCGTTGTCGGGTCGCTCGGTGTTCACCGCATCGCTCCTTCAGCTGCACAGCTGTCCCATGGGACCCTGCCCGGTCACCCATGGACCTCTGGTGGGTCGTATCCCGCCTCCCCTTTACGGGGGACAGCGATGGGACGCAGCGGGGGAGCACACGGTTCCCGCGAGTGCGCCGTTCAGTCCCCGTAGTCGGACATCGCGTCGAGCAGCCGCGCCGACGCCGGAGGTACGGACACACCGTGGATCAGGGCCGGGGAGACCGGTCGCGAAGTGATCCGGGGAACCACCCAGTGCGGTGCCATCCGTGCCCCGTCACCCGGCAGCGACGCCAGATCGCCTTCGAGATCGACCGGAACGGGCGCATGGACCTTGAGGTTCGTCATAGCGGCACCGTATGCACGGTCGAGCTCACCGAGAAAGATCTACTATCGGGTAGTTTCGATGCCTTCAGCGCTGCCCAGCCCACCCGATAGCGTGAACTGTCAAGGTCCGCCTCCCTCAGGAGAATCCACGCCGTGCGCATCGCAGTCACCGGCTCCATCGCCACCGACCACCTCATGACCTTCCCCGGCCGCTTCGCCGACCAGTTCGTAGCGGACCAGCTGCACACGGTCTCGCTGTCGTTCCTGGTCGACAAGCTCGACGTGCGCCGCGGCGGTGTCGCCGCGAACATCGCGTTCGGCATGGGGCAGCTCGGCACCCGCCCGATCCTGGTCGGCGCGGCGGGCGCGGACTTCGACGAGTACCGGGCCTGGCTCGACCGGCACGGCGTCGACACGGAGTCCGTCCGCATCTCCGACACGCTGCACACCGCCCGCTTCGTGTGCACGACCGACGCCGACCACAACCAGATCGGCTCCTTCTACACCGGCGCCATGAGCGAGGCCCGCCTCATCGAGCTGAAGACCGTCGCCGACCGTGTGGGCGGTCTCGACCTGGTCTCCATCGGCGCCGACGACCCGGAGGCCATGCTCCGGCACACCGAGGAGTGCCGCTCCCGGAAGATCGCCTTCGCCGCCGACTTCTCCCAGCAGATCGCCCGGATGGACGGCGAGGAGATCCGCATCCTGCTGGACGGGGCGACCTACCTCTTCTCCAACGAGTACGAGAAGGGCCTCATCGAGACCAAGACCGGCTGGAGCGACGCGGAGATCCTCTCCCGCGTGGGCCACCGGGTGACCACCCTCGGTGCGCGCGGCGTGCGCATCGAGCGGGTCGGCGAGGACCCGATCGAGGTCGGCACGCCCGACGAGGAGCGCAAGGCCGACCCGACCGGCGTCGGCGACGCCTTCCGTGCCGGGTTCCTCTCCGGTCTGGCCTGGGGTGTCTCCCTGGAGCGTGCCGCGCAGGTCGGCTGCATGCTGGCGACCCTCGTCATCGAGACGGTGGGCACGCAGGAGTACCAGCTGCGGCGCGGGCACTTCATGCAGCGGTTCACCAAGGCGTACGGGGACGAGGCCGCGGAAGAGGTTCGGGGGCGTCTGGGCTGATCCGCCGTCTTGGGGGTGTGGGGGCTGGTCGCGCCCCGCGGCGGCAGCCGCATGTCGACACAGCCCCGCGCCCCCAGGGCGTTCAGCTCACCCGGCGGACGACGTACGCCGATCCCTTTTCCGCCGGCTCCTCGCCCATATACTCCTGTCCCCGCATCTCGCACCACGCGGGAATGTCCAGCCGCGCCGCCTCGTCATCGGAGAGGACCCGGACCAGGCCGCCCACCGGCACGTCGCCGATGACCTTGGCGAGTTCGATGACCGGGATCGGGCACCGCTTGCCCAGGGAGTCCACGACGAGCACGTCGTCCTCCCGCATGACCGTCCCGGAGACCGGCGCCCCCAGCTTCTCCCGCACCGTCGCCACTGCCCGGGGGAGGACGTCCAGGAACCGCTCCACGTCCTCCTCCGCAGTCCCGAGCGGCAGCGAAACCCGCACATTTCCCTCACTCAGCACGCCCATGGCCCGCAGCACATGGCTCGGCGTCAGGGTGCTGCTCGTGCAGGACGATCCCGACGAGACCGAGAAGCCCTCGCGGTCCAGCTCGTGCAGCAGGGCCTCGCCGTCGACGTAGAGACAGGAGAAGGTGACGACCCCGGGCAGCCGGCGCACCGGATCACCGACGACCTCGGCGTCGGTCACCAGGCGCGGCACGCGTGCCCGGATCCGTTCCGTCAGCCCCCGCAGGCGCACGGCCTCCTCGGCCGCCTCCGCCCGTACGGCCCTCAGCGACGCCGCCGCCGCCACGATCGCCGGGATGTTCTCGAAACCGGGCGCCCGCCCCGACTCCCGCTCGTCCACCGGCCCTTGCGCCGCGAACCGCACGCCCTTGCGCACCACCAGCAGCCCCACCCCGGACGGCCCGCCCCATTTGTGCGCACTGCCCGCGAGCAGCGACCATCCCCCTTCCACCGGCCCCCACCCCAGGGACTGCGCCGCGTCCACCAGCAACGGCACCCCGGCCTCCCGGCACAGCTCCGCCACCGCCGCGACCGGCTGCTCCGTGCCCACCTCGTGGTTGGCCGACTGCAGACAGGCCAGAGCGGTGTCCCCGCGCAGGGCATCGCCGTAGACGACCGGGTCCACCGCCCCGCCCCGGTCGACGGGCACCTCGGTGACGGACCCTCCGGCCGCCTCGTGCAGCTCGGCCGAATGGAGGACAGAAGAGTGTTCGACCGCTGACACGATCAGGTGGCGCCCGACGCGTCTGCGCCCGGCCAGCGCTCCGGCAATCCCCGTGTGCACGGCACGGGTTCCGGACGAGGTGAAGACCAGCTCGTCCGGCCGGCACCCCACGGCCTCGGCGGCGGCCTCCCGCGCCGCGTCCAACAGCATCCGGGCCCGCCGCCCCTCCTTGTACAGACGTGCGGGATCCGCCCATCCCTCATCGAGGGAGGCCAGCAGAGCCTGCCGGGCGACGGGATGGAGCGGAGCACCGGAAGCGGCATCGAAGTAACCCACACGGCAACGCTAGAACGTCCGGGGGAACGGCGAACCTCAGGGGCGCGGGGAACGGCGCGAACAGCCGCAAACCACCCGCAGCCGCCAATTCAGCGAACCGCCCGGGTGAGTAGGCACCCCTCCCCGAGAACCCCCGGAGGGCGTCGGCTAGGGTTTGGTCCGCATAAACATCCAAACCCCTGCCCGACGCAGGGCCGCGACCGACCAGCGAGAAGGCCAGGCCGCAGCCGATCCGCGCGGGCGAGACTCTCGGGAAGGCGCTACGTGAGTCCCAACGGCTCCGACCGCTCGCCGCGGCGCCCGATGCGGCGGAAGCTGCTGCAGGCACTGACCGCGGGCCTGGTCTTGGCGACAGCCACCGGTTGCTCGTACAACTGGGAAGACTTCCCCCGCCTTGGTATGCCCACCCCGACCACGGAAGAGGCTCCCCGGATCCTCTCCCTGTGGCAGGGTTCCTGGGCGGCTGCGCTCGCCGTCGGCGTGCTGGTGTGGGGTCTGATCCTGTGGAGTGCTTTCTTCCACCGGCGCAGCCGCACCAAGGTCGAAGTTCCTCCGCAGACCCGGTACAACATGCCCATCGAGGCGCTGTACACCGTGGTTCCGCTCATCATCGTCTCGGTGCTGTTCTACTTCACCGCTCGTGACGAGTCCGAGCTGCTCAGCCTCAAGAAGAAGCCCGACGTCACGGTCAACGTGGTCGGCTTCCAGTGGAGCTGGTGCTTCAACTACATCGAGCCGGTCGCCGGTTCCACCGGGGACGCCAAGACCTCGAAGGACCTGGACGCGATCCCGGACCGGTTCAAGAAGGACTTCCCGGCCAACGCCGGCGGCGTCAACGACTGCGGTACCCCCGGCACCCGGAACCCGCAGACGGGCAACCCGGGCCCGACCCTGTGGCTGCCCAAGGGCAAGACGGTCCGCTTCATCCTCACCTCGCGTGACGTCATCCACTCCTTCTGGGTGGTGCCGTTCCTCATGAAGCAGGACGTCATCCCGGGCCACACCAACGCCTTCGAGGTGACCCCCAACAAGGAGGGCACCTTCATGGGCAAGTGCGCCGAGCTCTGCGGCGTCGACCACTCTCGGATGCTGTTCAACGTGAAGGTCGTCTCCCCCGAGCGCTACGAGCAGCACCTCAAGGACCTCGTGGACAAGCAGCAGAACGGTTACGTTCCTGCCGGCATCGCGCAGACGAGCCACGAGAAGAACCGGGAGACGAACAACCTGTGAGCATCCTCAACGAACCCCAGGGTGCCGCGGCAGCAGGGTCCCACTACCAGGACGAGCTGCCGGTCAGGCGCCAGAACCGCGGCAGTGTCGTGGTCAAGTGGCTGACGACGACGGACCACAAGACGATCGGCACGATGTACCTCGCCACGTCTTTCGCGTTCTTCGTCATCGGTGGCGTGATGGCGCTGCTGATGCGCGCCGAGCTCGCCCGGCCCGGTCTGCAGATCATGTCGAACGAGCA
>NZ_JBHJPX010000026.1:0-65163 GCF_042262425.1 Streptomyces sp. NPDC056373 | reverse complement strand
CCGTCGGTGGGTTTAACCCCCTGTTCACCCCCCCGGGGGCAAACGGGGGGGCCCCAGGCGCTGGATTCGCCGGGGCCCGCCGCTTCGCCGTGTGATCAGACGCTCGTGGCGCCGACCTGCACACCGTGCTCGGCGGCGAGACGGCGCAGGTCGTCGAGCTCGCCCTGCTCCACGTCGACGAGGAACTCGTCGCCCTCGTCGCGAGCCCGGGACAGATCGGACTCGGTCGCCCTTATGCGCTGCAGAAGTCCTGCGGTGAAAGCGTCCATGCTGCGCCCCCTCGTCCTGGGTCGTGGGTCGATGGCACGGGGGTGTGCCGTTCGGAAGGGACGATCACGCCGCATGTGGATGCCCAGCGCCGCTCGGCCGGGCGGCGACGGTGCCGGACACCCACGCCCGCCCTGCGGAAAGCGGATTGATGCGCACCGCATGGTGGTGCGGCGCCAGCAGAGCGTGATCGTGGGATGTAAAGCCGTCCTCCCCAAGCTCCCTTCCGTGGAAACCTAACCGGCGGAGAAAATCTCTTATTCCCCCTCCGGCCCACATGGCTCTCACCCGCCTTACCTCCGACTTATGGCCGAAAAGGGCAGGATGGAGGGCAACACACCGAGCCCTGTCGAAGACCCCTGCCCACGTATGCCCGGTGACGGGCTACGCGGGTGGACATGAGGAAGGACCAGCAACGTGCGCGTACTCGTCGTCGAGGACGAGCAGCTGCTCGCCGATGCGGTGGCCACCGGACTGCGCCGGGAGGCCATGGCCGTCGACGTCGTGTACGACGGTGCGGCCGCCCTGGAGCGCATCGGCGTCAACGACTACGACGTGGTCGTCCTCGACCGCGACCTCCCGGTCGTGCACGGTGACGACGTCTGCCGCAAGATCGTCGAACTGGGCATGCCCACGCGCGTGCTGATGCTGACGGCCTCGGGTGACGTCAGCGACCGGGTCGAGGGCCTGGAGATCGGCGCCGACGACTACCTGCCCAAGCCGTTCGCCTTCAGTGAGCTCATCGCGCGGGTGCGGGCCCTCGGCCGGCGCACCAGCGTGCCCCTGCCGCCCGTCCTGGAGCGCGCCGGGATCAAGCTCGACCCCAACCGGCGCGAGGTGTTCCGAGACGGCCAGGAGGTCCAGCTCGCCCCCAAGGAGTTCGCCGTCCTGGAGGTGCTGATGCGCAGCGAGGGCGCCGTCGTCTCCGCGGAGCAGCTCCTGGAGAAGGCCTGGGACGAGAACACCGACCCGTTCACGAACGTCGTGCGCGTGACCGTCATGACCCTGCGCCGCAAGCTGGGCGAGCCACCCGTCATCGTCACCGTCCCCGGCTCCGGCTACCGGATCTGATACTCGTGGCAAGTACTCCCGCACCCCCGCAGACGCCCCCCAAGCCCACCTGGGACCCCAGTCGGCCCGTCCAGCCCTTCCCGTGGCTGCGCCCGACCATCCGCATAAGGCTCACGCTGCTGTACGGCGGCATGTTTTTGATCGCCGGCATCCTGCTGCTGTCGATCATCTATCTGCTGGCCGCCCAAGCCCTCAACACCGGGAACGAGCCGCTCTTCAAGATCGTCGGCGGCACGGAGATCAAGGTGGCCAGCGATCGCTGCCCTGCGGTCGCCTCCGCCAGTCCGACGCTCGCCGAATTCAACGCGGCGATCAGCAAGTGCATCGACGACCAGCGTCATGTCGCGCTGGACAACCTGCTCAGCCGTTCCCTGCTGGCCCTGCTGGGCCTGGCGGTCATCGCCTTCGCCTTCGGCTACGCGATGGCCGGCCGCGTCCTGTCGCCGCTGGGCCGGATCACCCGCACCGCCCGAGCGGTGGCGGGCTCCGACCTGTCGCGCCGGATCGAGCTGGACGGCCCGGACGACGAGCTGAAAGAGCTGGCGGACACCTTCGACGACATGCTGGAGCGGCTGGAGCGCGCCTTCACGGCCCAGCAGCGCTTCGTCGGCAACGCCTCGCACGAGCTGCGCACGCCGCTGGCGATCAACCGCACGCTCCTTGAGGTGCACCTGTCCGACCCGAACGCCCCGATGGAGCTCCAGCAGCTCGGCAAGACGCTGCTGGCCACCAACGAGCGCAGCGAGCAGCTCGTCGAGGGCCTGCTGCTGCTCGCCCGCAGCGACAACCAGGTCGTCGAGCGGGGGCCGGTGGACCTCGCCGAGGTCGCCTCGCAGGCCATCGACCAGGTGAACGGCGAGGCCGAGAGCAAGGGCGTCGTGATCCGGGGCGAGCAGAAGCCCGCGGTCGTGCAGGGCAACGGCGTGCTGCTGGAGCGGATCGCGCTCAACCTCGTGCAGAACGCCGTGCGCTACAACGTGGCGGAGGGCGGCTGGGTCGAGGTCACCACCGACGTCGAGCACGGCCAGGCGGTCCTGGTCGTCTCCAACACGGGCCCGGTGGTGCCGGCCTACGAGATCGACAACCTCTTCGAGCCGTTCCGGCGGCTGCGCACGGAGCGGACGGGCAGCGACAAGGGCGTGGGGCTCGGGCTGTCCATCGTCCGGTCCGTGGCCCGCGCGCACGGCGGGCACATCTATGCCCAGCCGCGTGAAGGGGGTGGACTCGTCATGCGCGTCACCCTGCCCATCTGAGATCATGTCGCCGATCAACTCGGCGGCACACGGGGATGTTCGCTTTGCGCGGAATTTCTGAGCCTTCACCGCGCGTGCACCGTGTGTGATCGATCACAGGGACGCCTTTCCGGCCATCTACTCTCCGTGATCATGCGCGCTGTCGTAAAGCCGGGAAAATCCCGGTTTTCGGGGGTCTTGATCACGGGAAGTACACGGTGAGACGCCTTTGGCGTGCAGCATTCGGACCGTGTACGGTCCCCATCGCCATCCAAGCCGATCACTCGTCAGGAGTCCGGTTGGGTGTCGATTGAGTAACAGACCTTGATGTGAGGCAAAATCTCCGCCTCAGGTCGGGCACAAGTCCGGCCTCTCACGCGTTACGTGCGGGAGACACCGCAGACACCCAGAGGGGGAGAGCGACCATGGCAACCGATTACGACACTCCACGCAAGACCGACGACGACGTCGACTCGGACAGCCTCGAAGAGCTGAAGGCCCGGAGGAACGACAAGTCGGCTTCCGCCGTGGACGTCGACGAGTTCGAGGCCGCCGAAGGCCTCGAGCTGCCCGGAGCCGACCTCTCGAACGAGGAGCTGGCAGTCCGGGTGCTCCCGAAGCAGCAGGACGAGTTCACCTGCATGAGCTGCTTCCTGGTGCACCACCGCAGCCAGCTGGCCCGGGAGAAGAACGGTCAGCCGATCTGCCGCGACTGCGACTGAGGGCGGGTCGGCCGTGACTGGCTCGACCCCTCCCTGGAAGCGCCGCTTCTCCAAGCGAAAGGCGGACGAAGGGCCGATCACCGGCCCGCAGTACGGCGTGCGTGACGACGAGCGAGGCTCAACCGGTCCGGGGACGGCCTCGCTCGAACCCACAGCGGACCGGAGTGACCTCCCGGCATCCGTGGACGTCCCCGCACCCGTCGCGAGACGGCGGGCGGGGACGATCCGCGAGCGGGCCAGAGACGGTGCCCGCAAGGGCGGCGACCGGGCCCGGGCGGGACTCGCCTACCTCGCCGACCGGATCATCGAACTGGCCCCGCGCGTCCCCGTACGGGACCTGGCGACACTGCGCAGGCAGTTCCCGGGCCTCGGCCCCGAGGAGCTGGCGGACAAGCTCGTGGCGGGCGCGGCGAAGGCGACGGCGACGGTCGGAGCAGGCGTCGGCGCGGCCGCGATGCTCCCCGTACCCCCGGCGATGCCGACGGAACTGGCCGCAGAGGTCACCGGCGTCGCGGCGATCGAGCTCAAGATGATCGCCGAACTCCACGAGGTCTACGGCGTACGGCCGCCCGGCAATCTCAAACAGCGCAGCACCGCGTACCTCGACTCCTGGTCGGGGGAGCGCGGCATCGACGCGTCCAAGCCGTCGACCTTCAGCACGGCGCTGAACAGCCGCATGAAGCGCGAACTGCGGCAGCGGATCATGAAGCGCATGGTCCGCAACATGCCGAACCTGATGCCGTTCCTGGTGGGAGCCGCCGTAGGGGCGGTCATGAACCGCGGCGAGACGAGAAAGCTCGCCGGGCGGATCCGAGGGGACCTGCGCAAGATCCAGGTGTCCTGGGAGGCCCTGGAGGCGCTCCCTGCTCTCGAACGTCCGGTGGACGCCCTGGAGATGGGCGAGATCACGCACGACCCCCTGGGCCGCCACACGGACCACCGGCGCGACGGCGGACCCGACGGCAAGCAGGGCGACGGGCACTGAGACCGGCCCGTCCGGCACCGTCGCGTACGACGCCGGACGCCGGAACGGGCCCGTCGACGCGACGGCCGGGTGACGCCTCGGTCGGGTGTGCTACTGCGGCTCGGCCGTCCGCAGCGCCTCCGCCAGGCGCTCCGGCTCGCGCGTGGACAGGTACAGGTACGGAGTCGGATCCTGCGGGTCCGTGACCTCCACGCGCAGAGCCGTGGGGATGTACGCGCGCAGCAGGAGGAAGGCGCGCGGGTCGGCCTTGTAGGTGCGCCAGGCGCGGGCCTCCTCCGCGTCCAGCACCTCAGCCTCGCCCAGGGCCTCCAGCGGGATCTTCGCCTCGCCCGCGATGAGGGATCCGCCGACCACGCGGATGCGCACCGAGCCGTACGAGCTCGCCGCGACGGCCGCGACCGCGGTGCCCCCTGCCAGGCCTCCGAGCGTCGGCAGGGTGCCGAACGGGAGCAGGATCAGGGCCATCGAGACGCCCACGAGGAACGAGATCAGCCACCAGGTCCGCGGAGCGGTCAGGCGTTCTTCGTACGGAGCGGCGGAGAGCTGCATGGGGCCTAGCTTGACATGGTGTCCGAAAGGGGCCGACGCGCGGGTAAGGTCTCCGGCTGTGAGTGGTGATTCCGCAGCTCTTCGACCCCCGGCCGACGCCGTGCAACCGGTGCGGCACCCGGACGCGCCCGCGCCCGGTGAGCTCCTCGGCGCGCACTACGGCGAGTGCTTCGGCTGCGGGGGCGACCAGCCGCACGGGCTGCACCTGGAAGCGCGGGCCGGCGAGGGCGTGTCGCTCACCGCCGAGTTCACCGTCCAGCCCGCCCATCAGGGTGCCCCGGGCCTCGCGCACGGCGGTGTGCTCGCCTCCGCGCTGGACGAGACCCTCGGTTCGCTGAGCTGGCTGCTGCGCACGATCGCGGTGACCGGGCGGCTGGAGACCGACTTCGTGCGGCCTGTGCCCGTCGGCACCACGCTGCACCTGGAGGCGGAGGTCACGGCCGTGGCGGGGCGGAAGATCTACTCCACCGCGACCGGACGCGTCGGCGGTCCCGAAGGCCCCGTCGCCGTGCGCGCCGAAGCCCTCTTCATCGAGGTGAAGGTCGACCACTTCGTCGACCACGGCCGCCAGGAGGAGATCCAGGCGGCCATGAACGACCCGGACCAGATCCGGCGCGCCCGTGCCTTCGAGGTGAACCCGTGAGCCGTGATCCCCTGGACGTGCTGATCCGGCGCGTCGATCCGGACGTACCGCTTCCGGCGTACGCACAGCCCGGGGACGCCGGGGCCGATCTGCGCACCACCGAGGCGTGCCGACTGGAGCCCGGTGAACGGGCCGTGCTGCCCACGGGAGTGTCTGTGGCGCTGCCGGAGGGGTACGCGGCCTTCGTGCACCCGCGATCCGGTCTGGCCGCTCGCTGCGGCGTCGCCCTGGTGAATGCCCCGGGGACGGTTGATGCCGGGTACCGTGGGGAGATCAAGGTGATCGTGGTGAATCTCGACCCGCGCGAGGCCGTGCGGTTCGAGCGCTTCGACCGGATTGCCCAACTGGTGGTTCAGCAGGTCGAGAGGGTCCGCTTCCAGGAGGTTGCGGAACTTCCCGGCTCCGCGCGGGCCGAAGGGGGCTTCGGGTCCACCGGCGGCCATGCCGCGGTGGACGGGACGAGCGGCACAAGCGGTCAGGCCGCCCTGGGCGGTCGGACGGGTGGGAATCGATACGCTTCGGTCGTATCCGACCGGGAAGGACAGTGACGTGTTCGGACGTCGCAAGAAGAGGGATGCCGCCGAGGACGCGGCCGGCGAGGCCGAGCAGGTCGTCGACGGTGTCGACACCGAGGCGGACGAAGAGCGCGAGCGCCTGAGGCTGGAGCCCGCGCCGCGCCCCGACGGGCCCTGGGACGACTCGGAGGTCCGTGACCCCGGCGAGGGCCGGGTCGACCTGGGCGGTCTGTTCGTGCCGGGCGTCGACGGCATGGAACTCAGGGTCGAGGTCGCGGGCGACGCGATCGTGGCGGCCACGGTCGTGCTGCGCGACAGTGCCATCCAGCTCCAGGGTTTCGCCGCGCCCAAGCGCGAGGGCATCTGGGGCGAGGTGCGCGAGGAGATCGGCACCGGCATCACCCAGCAGGGCGGCATCGTCGACGAGGTCGAGGGACCGCTGGGGTGGGAGCTGCGCGCGCAGGTGCCCGTGCAGCTGCCGGACGGCACCGGCGGCTTCCAGGTCGTGCGGTTCGTCGGTGTGGACGGCCCCCGCTGGTTCCTGCGCGGGGTCATCTCGGGCCAGGGTGCCGTGCAGCCGCAGGCGGCAGGGCTGCTCGAGCAGGTCTTCCGGGACACGGTCGTGGTCCGCGGTGAGGGCCCGATGGCGCCCCGTGACCCGATCGTCCTGAAGCTTCCGAACGACGCCCAGATGGTCCCCGAGGGCGTCCAGCAGGAGGAGGGCTCCCGTTTCGCGGGCGGAATGGGCCAGCTCCAGCGCGGACCGGAGATCACCGAGGTGCGCTAGTCGTACGACGTCGAGGGCCGTACTCCGTGAGGGGTGCGGCCCTCTCGGCTTCCACGCCGAGTGACCGGCTCCGCGCCGATGCCGAGACCCGGCTGTGCGGCGGCTCGCTCACGCTCGGGCTGGGCCGGTGACCGAGGTAGGCCACAACGCCCTGGCCGACCGCCCCGGGCACGCCATGACCAACGCCGCGAGGCTGACCCGGCGGAACCGCCCGGCCGGCGGCAACAACCTCTTCGTCGCCTGCGAGACCCTCACCCACGGCGACAACCCCGCCTGACCCCCGGATCGACCGGGCGCCGGGCGGGGACCCCGGTGCCCGGTCCGCCCGCCCGCCCGCGTCAGAGTTCCGTCAAAGTGCGCCCCGGAGCCGGGCCGGGGACCCGAACGCCCTGCCTTCGGGCCTTAGGGTCGACGCTGCGCAGTCGGCACACCACGGGAAGACAATGGGGCCATGGCACGCGGCAAGCTTCGGATCCACCTGGGCGCGGCACCGGGCGTCGGCAAGACGTACGCGATGCTGTCCGAGGCGCACCGCCGCGTCGGGCGGGGCACGGACTGCGTGGTGGGCTTCGTCGAGCACCACGGACGGCCCCGCACCGAGGTGATGCTGCACGGCCTGGAGCAGGTGCCGCGCCGGGAGCTGGAGTACCGCGGCGGCGTCTTCCCCGAGATGGACCTCGACGCCGTCCTCGCCCGCCGCCCCCAGGTCGCCCTGGTGGACGAACTCGCCCACACCAACGTCCCCGGCTCCCGCAACGCCAAGCGCTGGCAGGACGTGGAGGAACTGCTCGCCGCGGGCATCGACGTGGTCTCGACCGTCAACATCCAGCACCTGGAGTCCCTCGGCGACGTCGTCGAGTCGATCACCGGCGTGCGGCAGCAGGAGACCGTGCCGGACGAGGTGGTGCGCCGGGCCGACCAGGTCGAGCTGGTCGACATGACGCCCGAGGCGCTGCGGCGGCGGATGGCGCACGGCAACATCTACCAGCCCGACAAGGTCGACGCCGCCCTGTCGAACTACTTCCGTCCCGGCAACCTCACCGCCCTGCGAGAGCTGGCGTTGCTGTGGGTGGCCGACCGGGTCGACGCCTACCTCACCCAGTACCGCAGCGAGCACCGGGTGTCGAAGATCTGGGGCTCGCGCGAGCGGATCGTGGTCGGTCTGACCGGCGGACCGGAGGGCCGCACACTGATCCGCCGGGGCGCACGGCTGGCCGAGAAGGGCGCCGGCGGTGAGGTGCTGGCCGTCTACATAGCCCGCAGCGACGGGCTGACCTCCGCCTCGCCCAAGGAACTGGCGCTGCAGCGCACCCTGGTCGAAGACCTTGGCGGAACGTTCCACCATGTCGTCGGCGACGACATACCGGCCGCGCTGCTCGCCTTCGCCCGGGGCGTGAACGCCACCCAGATCGTGCTGGGCTCCTCGCGCCGCAAGGCCTGGCAGTACGTCTTCGGGCCCGGCGTCGGCGCGACGGTCGCCCGGGACTCGGGCCCCGACCTCGACGTGCACATCGTCACCCACGGCGAGGTCGCCAAGGGCCGCGGGCTGCCGGTGGCCAGGGACGCCCGCCTCGGGCGCTCCCGGCGGGCCTGGGGCTGGATCGCCGGTGTCCTCGGCCCGCCCCTCCTCGCGGCGCTGCTCAGCGCCGTCGACCTCGGCCTCGCCAACGACATGTTGCTCTTCCTGGCGCTGACGGTGGCGGCCGCACTGCTCGGCGGGCTGCTGCCCGCCCTGGCCTCGGCGGCGGTCGGCTCCCTGCTGCTGAACTACTTCTACACCCCGCCCCTGCACCGGTGGACCATCGCCGACCCGAAGAACATCGTCGCCATCGTGATCTTCGTGTCGGTCGGCGTGGCGGTGGCCTCCGTGGTCGATCTCGCCGCCCGCCGTACCCACCAGGCGGCCCGGCTGCGGGCCGAGTCCGAGATCCTGTCCTTCCTCGCCGGCAACGTGCTGCGCGGCGAGACGGGCCTGGAGGACCTGCTGGAACGCGTACGGGAGACCTTCGGCATGGAGTCGGCGGCCCTGCTGGAACGGGCGAGCGACGTCGAGCCTTGGACCTGCGCCGGCCGCGTCGGCCGGGGACGTCCCGTCGAGCGGCCCGACGAAGCGGATGTGGACATGCCCGTCGGGGACCACATGGCGCTGGCGCTGACCGGCCGTGTGCTGCCCGCCGAGGACCGCAGGGTGCTGGCCGCCTTCGCCGCCCAGGCCGCCGTCGTCCTGGACCGCCGCCGGCTCCAGGAGGAAGCCGACCAGGCCCGCACGCTCGCGGAGGGCAACCGCATCCGCACGGCCCTGCTGGCAGCCGTCAGCCACGACCTCCGTACCCCCCTCGCCGGGATCAAGGCAGCCGTGACCTCCCTGCGCTCCGAGGACGTCGAGTGGTCGGAGGAGGACCGGGCCGAGCTGCTGGAGGGCATCGAGGAGGGCGCCGACCGCCTCGACCACCTCGTCGGCAACCTCCTCGACATGTCCCGCCTCCAGACCGGCACCGTCACCCCGCTGATCCGCGAGATCGACCTCGACGAGGTGGTGCCGATGGCGCTCGGCGGGGTCCCCGAGGGCAGCGCGTGCCTGGACGTGCCCGAGACCCTGCCCATGGTCGCCGTGGACCCCGGGCTGCTGGAGCGGGCGGTGGCCAACCTCGTCGAGAACGCCGTCAAGTACAGTCCGCCCGGCGCGCCCGTGCTGGTCGCCGCCAGCGCGCTGGCCGACCGGGTCGAGGTGCGGGTGGTCGACCGGGGGCCCGGCGTCCCCGACGAGGCCAAGGAGCGCATCTTCGAACCCTTCCAGCGCCACGGCGACGCCCCGCGCGGCGCCGGGGTGGGTCTGGGGCTCGCGGTGGCGCGCGGCTTCGCCGAGGCCATGGGCGGCACCCTGAACGCCGAGGACACCCCGGGCGGCGGGCTCACCATGGTCCTCTCCCTCCGTGCGGCGGCATCCCGCCCGGAGCAGCACCCCACCGCAGAACCGGAAAGGCAGGCCTCATGACCCGCGTCCTGGTGGTCGACGACGAGCCGCAGATCGTGCGCGCCCTCGTGATCAACCTCAAGGCACGCGCCTACGAGGTCGACGCGGCCCACGACGGTGCCACCGCCCTCCGCCTCGCCGCCGCCCGCCACCCCGACGTGGTCGTCCTGGACCTGGGCCTGCCCGACATGGACGGCGTCGAGGTGATCAGGGGGCTGCGCGGCTGGACCCGGGTGCCGATCCTGGTGCTGTCCGCCCGGCACTCCTCCGACGAGAAGGTCGAGGCGCTGGACGCGGGGGCCGACGACTACGTCACCAAGCCGTTCGGCATGGACGAGCTGCTGGCCCGGCTGCGGGCCGCCGTGCGCCGGGCCGAGCCGGCCGGCGGGGAGGGCGACGTGGTCGTCGACACCGGCGAGTTCACCGTCGACCTGGCCGCGAAGAAGGTCGACCGCGCCGGCAAGGACGTACGGCTGACGCCCACGGAGTGGCACCTGCTGGAGGTCCTCGTGCGCAACAACGGCCGCCTGGTGGGGCAGAAGCAGCTGCTCCAGGAGGTGTGGGGGCCGTCGTACGGGACGGAGACGAACTATCTGCGCGTGTACATGGCGCAGTTGCGACGGAAGCTGGAAGCGGATCCCTCACACCCGAAGCACTTCATCACCGAGCCGGGGATGGGGTACCGGTTCGAGAAATGAGGCGGTGGGGGCTCGTGGCCGGGGGCCGGGGATCGGCCCCCGGGGGATGCGGTGTCACCGGGTCGGGGGAGGGCTGCCGGTGCGGAAAACGGGCTCCTCGCCCTTCGTCAGCAGGCCCCGGTACGCTTCAGATATGAGTGCTGTTCCTCGTTCCGAAAAGCCGGTGGGCCGGTTCCGGCGCATGCTCGACCGGCTCTCCTCGTCACAGGAGGACCTGGAGTCCGAGGAGCTGCGGGAGGACACCGAGACGGCCGGCTGTATCCGGATCGGAGACTGTCAGGACCGCCAGATAGTGACGGTAACTGGTACCTTGCGCACGGTCACCCTTCGGCCGCGCGCAGGAGTCCCCGCCCTGGAGGCCGAGCTGTTCGACGGCTCCGCCGCGCTGGACGTGGTGTGGCTCGGCAGGCGCTCCATCGTGGGGATAGAGCCCGGACGCAAGCTGATCGCGTCGGGCCGGATCTCGATGAGCCGGGGCCGCCGGGTGCTGTTCAATCCCAAGTACGAACTGAGACCCCTCGGACGGGAGTAGCCGGTGACGTCGCTCGACAAGCCGACCGAAGAGACATCTGCGGACGACGCCCGGGCGGTGACCGAGGCCGCCCTGTTCGAGGCGTTCGGCGGCGTGCGGGGCATGGTGGAGACGGTGCTTCCCGGTCTCCTCTTCGTCACCATCTTCACGATCAACAAGGACCTCCACATGTCGGCGATCGCGGCGCTGGCCGTGTCGCTGGTGCTGGTCGTGGTCCGGCTGGTGATGAAGGACACCGTCAAGCACGCCTTCAGCGGCGTCTTCGGCGTGGCCTTCGGCGTGGTCTTCGCGATGATGACCGGCAACGCCAAGGACTTCTACCTGCCCGGCATGCTCTACACGCTGGGGCTGGGCCTCGCCTACATCGTGACGACCCTGTGCGGGGTGCCGCTGATCGGGCTGATCCTCGGCCCGGTCTTCAAGGAGAACCTCTCCTGGCGCACGCGGAACCCGGGCCGCAAGAAGGCCTACGCCAAGGCCAGCTACGCGTGGGGCACGATCCTGCTCGCCAAGTGCGCGATCCTCTTCCCGCTGTACTGGTGGGCCGACACCACGCAGCTGGGCTGGATCCTGATCGCCCTGAAGATCCCGCCGTTCCTGCTCGCGGTGTACCTGACGTGGGTCTTCCTCGCGAAGGCACCCGCGCCCATCGACGTGTTCGCGGAGATGGAGGCGGAGGAGAAGGCGGCCGAGGAGCGGGAGCGGCAGGCCGCGGCCGCCCGGTCCGCCGAGCAGTGATCCATCCGCGCGCAGTGGTCCTCCCGCGCTGACGGAAGCCGACGGACGCCGGCGAGAACGGAAGGGGCGTCCCGAGTACTCGGGACGCCCCTTCCGCCGATTCGGCAGCCGCGCTCAGCCCGCCGCGTTCCGTCGTACCGACAGCAGGTCCTCCAGCTGTTCCTCGCGGGCCTGGGCGGCCACGAAGAGGAGCTCGTCGCCCGCCTCCAGGGAGTCCTCCCGGGAGGGCGTCAGCACGCGGTTGCCGCGGATGATCGTCACCAGGGACGTGTCCTGCGGCCAGTCGACGTCGCCGACCTGCGTGCCGGCCAGGGCCGACTCCTCCGGCAGGGTCAGCTCGACCAGGTTGGCGTCGCCGTGGCTGAAGCGGAGCAGACGGACCAGGTCGCCCACGCTCACCGCCTCCTCGACCAGGGCCGACATCAGACGCGGGGTGGAGACGGCCACGTCCACGCCCCAGGACTCGTTGAACAGCCACTCGTTCTTGGGGTTGTTCACGCGGGCGACGACGCGCGGGACGCCGTACTCCGTCTTGGCGAGGAGCGAGACGACCAGGTTCACCTTGTCGTCGCCGGTCGCGGCGATGACGACGTTGCAGCGCTGGAGCGCCGCCTCGTCCAGGGACGTGATCTCGCAGGCGTCGGCGAGCAGCCACTCGGCCTGCGGGACGCGTTCGACCGAGATGGCGGTCGGCGCCTTGTCGATCAGCAGGACCTCGTGGCCGTTCTCCAGCAGTTCGCCCGCGATCGAGCGGCCGACGGCGCCGGCTCCGGCAATGGCGACCCTCATCAGTGACCGCCCTCCTCTTCGGGACCCTTGGCGAACGCCGCCTCGACCTTGTCGACCTCGTCGGTGCGCATCATCACGTGCACCAGGTCGCCCTCCTGCAGCACCGTCTGAGAGGTGGGCAGGACCGCCTCGCCGAGCCGGGTCAGGAAGGCGACACGCACGCCGGTCTCCTCCTGGATCCGGCTGATCTTGTGGCCGACCCAGGCGGTGGAGGTGTGCACCTCGGCGAGCTGGACGCCGCCGGTGGGGTCGCGCCACAGCGGCTCGGCGCCGGAGGGGAGCAGACGGCGCAGCATCTGGTCGGCCGTCCAGCGGACGGTCGCGACGGTGGGGATGCCCAGGCGCTGGTAGACCTCCGCGCGGCGGGGGTCGTAGATGCGGGCGGCGACGTTCTCGATGCCGAACATCTCGCGTGCCACGCGTGCGGCGATGATGTTGGAGTTGTCCCCGCTGGAGACGGCGGCGAAGGCGCCGGCCTCCTCGATGCCCGCCTCACGCAGTGTGTCCTGGTCGAAGCCGACACCGGTGACCCGGCGGCCGCCGAACGAGGAGCCCAGCCGGCGGAAGGCCGTGGGGTCCTGGTCGACCACGGCGACCGTGTGCCCCTGTTGCTCCAGGTTCTGGGCCAATGCGGAACCCACCCTTCCGCAACCCATGATCACAATATGCATCGCGTCACACCGCGCTTCCTGCAGGCCCTCTGGGCTTCATGAATGTCGTGCTCATGTCTCTCTCTCGGCTCGCGAGGCATCATGTCGCGGCCTGCGTGCGGGCCGCCGGGCAACATCATGCCGGTGGAATCACGCCATGATGCCCTCCGGGGGCGGTGCCGCGTTCGGCCGCCCGACTCCAACGTATCCGCAAAGCCGAGGCCGTTGCCGGGGGCCCTGCCCGGCCCCCGGGCCGGGCAGGAGTCCGACATGAACCACGCGATCCGGAGCCGAGGGGCCGGCGCCGGCGGAGCCGGAGCGATCCGGGCAGCCGGGGCCACGAGCGCCTGGCCCGCCCGGGCTACACGTCCTTGCGGCGGCTGATGCTGCGCACGCTCGCCAGCGTCAGGATTCCGAGGGCGACAAGGGTGGCCGCGGCGCCGATCAGCTGGGCGGGGGTGTGCATGGGACCTCCAGGGGCGGCAACGGCCGGGAAGCGGACGGGGCTTTGTCATATAGGCATGTGAAACGGGTGACCTGCGGAATCCTCAGCCGCATGCGCCTCTGAATTCACTCGGAGAGCAGAGGGAACGCCGATGGGGGGTGGCGGGTGGGCGACCCCGCAATCGAACGCCTACGATCCTCTGTTGTGTCCAAACTGACCGACGTGCCCAAACGGATCCTGATCGGGCGCGCACTGCGCAGTGACCGGCTGGGCGAAACGCTCCTGCCGAAGCGCATCGCACTCCCCGTCTTCGCCTCCGACCCGCTCTCCTCCGTGGCGTACGCGCCCGGCGAGGTGCTGCTGGTCCTGTCGATCGCGGGAGTGACGGCGTACCACTTCAGCCCGTGGATCGCCGTCGCGGTCGTCGTGCTGATGTTCACCGTGGTCGCCTCCTACCGGCAGAACGTGCACGCCTACCCCAGCGGCGGCGGCGACTACGAGGTGGCCAACACCAACCTCGGGCCCAAGGCCGGCCTGACGGTCGCGAGCGCGCTGCTCGTGGACTACGTCCTCACCGTCGCCGTGTCGATCTCCTCCGGCATCGAGAACCTCGGCTCCGCCGTCCCCTTCGTGGTCGAGCACAAGGTGCTCTGCGCGATCGGCGTGATCGTGCTGCTGACCCTGATGAACCTGCGTGGGGTGAAGGAGTCGGGCTCGCTGTTCGCGATCCCGACCTACGTGTTCGTCGCCGGTGTCTTCACGATGATCGCCTGGGGCGCCTTCCGCGGACTGGTCATGGGCGACAGCATGCGGGCACCGACGGCTGACTACGTCATCAAGCCCGAGCACCAGGGCCTGGCCGGCTTCGCCCTGGTCTTCCTGCTGCTGCGCGCCTTCTCCTCCGGCTGCGCCGCCCTCACCGGCGTCGAGGCGATCTCCAACGGCGTCCCGGCCTTCCGCAAGCCGAAGTCGAAGAACGCCGCGACCACCCTCGCCATGATGGGCCTGCTGGCCGTCACCATGTTCTGCGGCATCATCGCGCTGGCCGCCGCGACCGACGTCCGCATGGCCGAGAACCCGGCCAAGGACCTGTTCCACAACGGTGTCCCGCTCGGCGGGGACTACGTCCAGAACCCGGTGATCTCCCAGGTCGCCGAGGCCGTCTTCGGCAAGGGCAGCTTCTTCTTCATCATCCTTGCCGCGGCCACCGCGCTGGTGCTGTTCCTCGCCGCGAACACCGCATACAACGGCTTCCCGCTGCTCGGCTCGATCCTCGCCCAGGACCGCTACCTGCCGCGCCAGCTGCACACCCGCGGCGACCGGCTCGCCTTCTCCAACGGCATCGTGCTCCTCGCAGGTGCCGCCGCGCTGCTGGTGGGGATCTACGGAGCCGACTCCACCCGCCTGATCCAGCTGTACATCGTCGGCGTGTTCGTGTCCTTCACGCTCAGCCAGACCGGCATGGTCCGGCACTGGAACCGCCACCTGGCCACCGAGAAGGACCAGGCCAAGCGCCGCCACATGGTCCGCTCCCGGGCCATCAACGCTTTCGGCGCCTTCTTCACCGGCCTCGTGCTGGTCGTCGTCCTCCTCACCAAGTTCACCCACGGGGCCTGGGTCGCCCTGCTCGGCATGGTGATCTTCTACGCGACGATGACGGCCATCCGGAAGCACTACGACCGGGTCGCAGCCGAGATCGCCGCCCCCGAGGGCCCGAGCGACGACCTCGTGCGGCCCTCCCGCGTCCACTCGGTCGTGCTGATCTCCAAGATCCACCGCCCGACGCTGCGCGCCCTGGCCTACGCCAAGCTGATGCGCTCGGACTCGCTGGAGGCCCTGAGCGTCAACGTCGACCCGACGGAGACCAAGGCCCTGCGCGAGGAGTGGGAGCGTCGCGGCATCGACGTACCGCTGAAAATCCTGGACTCGCCCTACCGCGAGATCACCCGGCCGATCATCGAGTACGTCAAGAGCCTGCGCAAGGAGTCGCCGCGCGACGCGGTGTCGGTGATCATCCCCGAGTACGTCGTCGGCCACTGGTACGAGCACCTGCTGCACAATCAGAGCGCCCTGCGGCTGAAGGGCCGGCTGCTGTTCACGCCCGGGATCATGGTGACGTCGGTGCCGTACCAGCTGCAGTCCTCCGAGGCGGCCAAACGGCGGGCCCGCAGGCAGCAGGACTGGAACGCGCCGGGCTCGGTGCGGCGCGGACCCGCACACGTGCGGTCGAAGGAGTCCTCCGAGCACAAGTCCTGAGGGATTACCCGACGGGACGGCTCGAAGGACCCCTCCGAGCACAGGCCCCGAGGGGACGGCTCGTGTGAAACGGCCGGGCGGCAGCCACGTAGACTGGTGGGCTGTTGTCCGGCCGTTTCCGTTCGGCCCTTCCCCCTCACGCGTTTTGGAGTCACCCCGCCATGCAGGCAGAACCGAGGAAGTCGCTGGTGGGGGAGGAGTACGAGGTCGAGGTCGGCCCCGTCGCCCACGGCGGTCACTGCATCGCCCGTACGTCCGAGGGCCAGGTGCTGTTCGTACGGCACGCGCTGCCCGGGGAGCGGGTCGTGGCGCGGGTGACGGAGGGCGAGGAGGGCGCGCGGTTCCTGCGCGCCGACGCCGTGACGGTGCTGGACGCCTCCAAGGACCGCATCGACGAGCCCTGCCCGTTCGCCGGTCCCGGCCGCTGCGGCGGCTGCGACTGGCAGCACGCCAAGCCCGGAGCACAGCGTCGCCTGAAGGCCGACGTCATCGCCGAACAGCTCCAGCACCTGGCCGGGCTCACCCCGGAGGAGGCCGGCTGGGACGGCACGGTACTGCCCGCCGAGGGCGACAAGGTGCCCGCGGGCCAGGTCCCCGCGTGGCGCACCCGGGTCCAGTACGCCGTCACCGCCGACGGCCGGGCGGGCCTGCGCCGGCACCGCTCGCACGAGGTGGAGCCGATCGACCACTGCATGATCGCCGCGGAGGGCGTCAGCGAGCTGGGCATCGAGAAGCGGGTCTGGACGGGCATGGACTCCGTCGAGGCGATCGCGGCGACGGGCTCACAGGACCGCCAGGTGGTCCTCACCCCGAAGCCGGGCGCGCGCCTGCCGCTCGTCGAACTGGACCGCCCCGTCTCCGTCCTGCGCGTGGACGAGCGCTCCGGCGGTGTCCACCGCGTCCACGGCCGCCCCTTCGTCCGCGAACGCGCGGACGGCCGCACGCACCGGGTCGGGGGCGGCGGCTTCTGGCAGGTCCACCCGAAGGCCGCGGACACCCTGGTGACCGCGGTCATGCAGGGCCTGCTGCCGCGCAAGGGCGACATGGCGCTCGACCTGTACTGCGGCGTCGGCCTGTTCGCCGGTGCCCTCGCCGACCGCGTCGGCGACCAGGGCGCGGTCCTCGGCATCGAGTCCGGCAAGCGGGCGGTGGAGGACGCGCGGCACAACCTCGCGGACTTCGAGCGGGTGCGGATCGAGCAGGGCAAGGTCGAGAGCGTGCTGCCGCGCACGGGGATCTCGGAGGTCGACCTGATCGTCCTGGACCCGCCGCGGGCGGGGGCGGGCCGAAAGACGGTGGAGCACCTGGCCTCGCTGGGGGCACGGCGGATCGCGTACGTGGCATGCGATCCGGCCGCGCTGGCGCGGGACTTGGGGTATTTCCGTGAGGGTGGGTACCGGGTGCGGACGCTTCGGGCGTTCGATCTGTTTCCGATGACGTCGCACGTGGAGTGCGTGGCAATTCTCGAGTCCGCAGCAAAGGGCCTCTGACCTTCTGATTTATTAATTCCACAGGTTGCGGGCGGGTCGTGCCGACATGTTTCCGCAGGTCCACCGTGTGGAGCGTGCTGCGGGTTCCCGCCACGTGTCTCACCTGCGGTTTCGCAGCGGGGGCGTGCGCCGAGAACACTCCGTAAGGGACGGGTTCGGGAAATGCCCTGACGCTCGTTCGACGCTGTTTCTGACGGCGCGTGAGGTGGTCGTCCTGGATCAGCTAGCGTGGGTCGATCGACTTGTCGGGCTTGACCTGCCGAGCAGCGCGTCGGCCTCGAGGTTCCATGGGGTGAGGTGCCGTCCAGGGGACGGGGAAGCTGGTCAGCCTGGGGCGGGCGCGTGGGCGAGCCGGTCGAGGGCTGGGGTGATGTGACCGGTCCAGGGCCAGTGCCGGGCCAGGCGGAGGATTCACCGACGGCCGGTGGTGACGAGCTGTCCGGCCGTGGTCAGCAGGCGAGCCGCAGTCGGCGAGGCTCCCAGAGCGGTGGCGATGTGTGCGGACTGATTTCCTGGTGCCGGTCTCGCTGAGCGCAGGGCAGGGGCCATGGACCTGTCCGGCGGCTGGCTACCGTTCCAGGAATGCGAGCGCCCGCGGGACGAATCTGTCGTGGTACTGGAAGATCCCTCCGTGTCCGGCGTCGGGGTAGAGGGGTTCCAGTTCGCCCTGGGGCAGCCGGGCCGCCAGGTCGACGGTGTTGACGCTCGGGATCATGCGATCGCTCTCGCCGTTGGCCACCAGGACCGGTTGGTGGATGCGCGACAGATCGGCCGGTGCCTGGCGGCCCCAGCGGTGGATGGCCTTCAGCTGGGCGCGGAACGATGAGAGCGAGATGGCTTTGTCGCGGTCGTTCGTGCGTTCCTTCAGCCGGTCCAGGAAGGCGTGGGCCGCCCGGCGGCCACCGGCGGTGTCGGTGAAGAAGAGGTACTGCTTGGGGTCGTGGCGGGTCAGGACGGCCTTGACAGTGTCCTTGATGGTGAGGCTTGTGACCTTGTCGATGCCGGGGCCTCCGGCGGGTCCCGTGCCCGCGAGGATGAACTTGCGTACAAGATCGGGTTCTTCTGCCGCGATGACCTGGGCGATGAAGCCGCCCATCGACAGGCCGAGCAGGTCAACCCTGTCGTACCCGAGGGCCCGGATGAACAGCACGGTGTCGCGAGCCATCGCCTCGATCGTGTCGGGTGTGGAACCGCCGGACGCGCCGACGCCGCGGTTGTCGAAGGCGATCACGGGGCGCCGGGCGGCGAGTCCGTCGACGACGCGGGGATCCCAGTTGTCCAGGACTGCGGACAGGTGGTTGAGGAGGATCAGGGGTACGCCGTCGTCCGGGCCGAGACGCCGGTAGGCGAAGGTCACGCCACGCACGGACACGGAGCGGTTCGGCGTGTTCTTGTACGACATCGGGGCGGGTGAACTGGGCGGTGTGCTCATGGCCGGGTCCTTAGGTGGTGTGGCGGGGGAGTGGGGTGTGCAGGGTCTTGTTGCTGTCGGAGGTGACTGGCGCCTGGGACTCGTTTTCACCCTTACGTCATCGCGACGACGACTTTGCCGGCCTTCGCCCGTCCCCTCTCGACGTATTCCATGGCCTGGAGGGTTTCTTCGAACGGGAAGACGCGGTCGACGACGGGACGGATCTTCCCGGTGTCGATGAGGGGGGTGAGTTCGCGGAGTTGGGCGCCGCTGGCCTTCATGAACAGGAAGGCGTAGGTGACGCCGAGGCGCTTGGCCTGGCGCCGGGTCTTGGCGCTGAGGGCGGTGATGGCCAGGCGCAGGAACGGGTTCGCGCCGAGCTCGCGGGCGGTGGCCGGGTCGGGCGGGCCCGCGACGGAGATGGCCTGGCCGCCGGGCTTGAGGACGCGCAGGGACTTGGCGAGGTCCTCGCCGCCGAGGGAGTCCAGGACGACGTCGTAGCCGTGGAGGATTTCGGTGAAGTCCTGTGTGCGGTAGTCGATGACTTCGGCTGCGCCGAGTTCCTTGACCAGGTCGACCTTGGCGGTGCTCGCGGTGGTGGCCACGTATGCGCCCAGTGCCTTGGCCAGCTGGACGGCGATGGAGCCGAGGCCGCCGGCTCCCGCGTGGATGAAGACCTTCTGGCCCGGCTGCACGCGGGCCCGCTCGACCAGTGCCTGCCATGCGGTGAGGGCGACCAGGGGGAGGGAGGCGGCCTCGGCCATGGTGAGGGTGGCCGGTTTGGGCGCCAGGTCGTCCTGGTGGACGGCGATGAGTTCGGCGAAGGTGCCGATGCGGTCCTTGTCAGGCCGCGCGTAGACCTCGTCGCCCACGGCGAAGCGGTCGACGGACGATCCGACCCGGACGACGGTCCCGGCGAGGTCGTTGCCCAGGACGAGCGGGAGACGGTAGGGCAGGATCGCCTTGAGGTCACCGTTGCGGATCTTCATGTCCAGCGGGTTGACGCCCGCCGCGTGGATCTTGACCAGGACGTCGCCGGCACCTACCTGGGGGTCGGGTGCTTCGGCGGCGCGCATCCCGGCCTGGTCGCCGTACTTCTCGACCATGAAAGCCTTCATCGTTGTCTCCGTTCCGTTTCCCGTCCGTGAAAGGCCGGGGTCTCGCTCGCCCCGGGCTTCTCCCGGCACGAGACAGCTGTGTTGCGCTCCTGGCTGCGGCGTGGGCGCATCCCGTCCTCAGCCGCGTTCAGCCATCAGGCCACCGGCACGACGGGGGCGGTGACGCGGTCGGCGGCGCCTCCCTGGAGGCGGTCCAGGGTGGCGGCGATCCCTTCGTGGGGCACGCCGAGCGGCACCGCGCTGACCTCGGCCAGGCGGGTGTACTGCTCGTCGGTCAGCTGGACGTCGAGGGCGCCGAGGTAGCTGTCGAGCTGGGAGAGACTGCGTGGGCCGATGATCGGGACGAGCGTGGCAACGGAGCGGGCGGCGCGCTCGCGCACCCAGGCCACCGCCACCTGGGCGGGCGTCACGCCGGTCTCCTCGGTGATCGCCAGGACGGTGTCGACGACGGCGGTCTTCTGGCCGGTGCTCTCGGTGTGGATGACCATGCCCAGGTCGCTCAGGCGCCCCTCGGCGGAGCGGCGGTACTTGCCGGTGAGCAGTCCGCCGCCGAGCGGGGACCACAGGGCTGCGCCGAGCCCGAGGCTCTCGGCCATGGGCAGGAGCTCACGGTCGGCGGTGCGCTCGACGAGGCTGTACTCGTGCTGGATGCCCACGATCGGGGCCCAGTTCTTCAGGTCCGCGAGGGTTACCGCACGCGAGACGCGCCAGGCGGGGAAGTTGGACAGCGCGGCGTGGTGGATCTTGCCGGCGCTCACCAGGTCGTCGAGCCCGCGCAGGAGTTCCTCCATCGGAGTGAGCTCGTCGGGGAAGTGCACCCACAACAGGTCGATGTAGTCGGTCCCCAGGCGCTTCAGGCTGGCCTCGACCGAGGCGACCGTGTTCTTGCGGCTGTTGCCGGTCTTGGAGATGTCCGGCTGCGGGGCGGCGCCGAGGGTGAACTTCGTGGCCAGGACGAAGTGGTCGCGGTCGGCGGAGACCAGCTTTCCGGTCAGTTCCTCCGACTCGCCGAACTGGTAGCCGTCCGCGCTGTCGAGAAAGGTGCCGCCGGCCTCGGCGAACCGGTCGAAGATCCGCCGGGCCTCCTCGGGCTCGGCGCCTGCGCCCCAGCCGGTGCCGAAATTCGCGGTGCCGAGCGCGTACTCGGAGACGCGCAGTCCGGTCCGGTGGCCGAAGGTCGTGTAGCGCATCAGACGTCCTTGCTTGAGGGGTGTGAGGGTGGTCGCGCCGGGGGGGAGGGGTGAGCGTCAGTCCGCGTTCGGCTGGGGTGCCGCGAACAGGCTCTGCTTGACGTACCGGCTGGTCTCGTCGGCGAGGATCTCGGGCAGGCCGGTCTCGATGCCGTCCAGGGCCTGGGCCGCGACGTCGGCGGCGGCGACCTTCTGATCGGCGGGCACGCCGGCGGCCATGTCGGTGTCCATGTAGCCGACGTGCAGCGCCGAGACGGTGATCCCGCGCGGTGCCAGCTCCTCACGGGTCGCGTCGCTCAGCGCCCAAGCGGCGGCCTTGGACGCGGCGTAGGAGCCGAGTCCTGCCGGGTGGAACCAGGACAGGGCGGACAGGACGTTGAGCACGGCGCCGCCGCCGTTGCCCTCGATGACGGGGGCGAAGGCGCGGGTCGCGGCGAGCGGGCCGAAGAAGTTGGTCTCCATCTCCCGGCGCACCTCAGCCACGTCGCCTCGCATCAGCGTCGCGCCGGTGGAGATGCCCGCGTTGTTGATCAGCAGTGTCGCGTCGGACGCCAGGCGCGCGGCCTCTCGTACCGACGCCTCGTCCGTGACGTCCAGCCGCAGCGGGATGACGCCCGGCACATCGACCGTCTCGGGGCGTCGGGCCGCACCGTACACCTTCGCGCCGCGCTCGACGAGCTGGGCGGCCAGGTGCCGCCCGAAGCCCCGATTGGCGCCGGTGACGACCGCGACGGCTTTCTTCAGTTCCATGTCCACTCCTGGTCGGGGCGGGCGCCCACGGCCACCCGCAGCTTTTTAGATTATGAAGACAATCTAAACACGGGTCTATGATAGATGCCAGTCGACATCCAAATGGGAGGCGGTCATGGGCCGCGTATCGCAGGCGCAGGCGGAGGAAAATCGCAGGCGGGTGGTGGACACCGCATCCCGGCTGTTCCGGGAGCAGGGCACGCAGGTCAGCGTCGCCGACCTGATGAAGGCGGCCGGTCTGACCCACGGCGCCTTCTACAAGCAGTTCGCCTCCAAGGAGGCACTCGTCGACGAGGCCACCGCGCACGCTTTCGCCGAGCTCGCCCAGCGCTACAGCGCCGGGCTCGAGCGGCACGACGGGCAGCGCGCCGCTGCCCAGCAGGCGCTGATCGACGCCTACCTCTCCGTCGAGCACCGCGACGCCCCGGCGGACGGCTGCCCGGTCGCCGCGCTCGCCACCGACATCGCGCGCGAGGGCGGGGGGCGCGAGGCCCGTCGCGTCTACGCCGAGGGGGTGGCCGACTTCGCCGATTTCCTGGCCGGTGACGACCAGGACGGCATCGTCCGCCTGTGCACCCTGTTCGGTGCGCTGGTCCTGTCACGGGCCACCAAGGGCTCCCCGCTCTCCGGGGAGATCCTCGCCGCCGCGCACGCAGCCTTGACTGAAGCAGGCTGATCACGGGTGCGGTGGCCGCGTCGTGGCAGCCGTCCGGTCCCCGGGAAGTGACGAGCCGGTCGTCATGACGCTCGTTTGACGCTCTTCGCACATGGCGAGGGAGGCAGAGAGCTGACGTAGCGCTCTGACCTGGTATGTCACAGCATATGCTCAGGCCGACATATTTCCGATGACGCATCATGTGGAGTGCGTGGCGGTGCTGGAGCCTGCGGCAAAGGGCCTCTGAACTTCGTCTTCTCTGGCGGGCCCGGCCCTTGACGGTACCTACCGACCTGTTTCCGGGTGTGCATGATGTGGAGCCTGCCAGGTGACTGGCGAGCGCCTTTGACCTGCGGTTCTGTGCATGGCCATCTTGGATGAGGGATCCGCGGCCTGATCTTCGCGGGGGTGGTGAGAAGTCATCTCGACGCTCATCTGACGCTGACCCTGACGGGGTGTCAGCGCAATTGACCCGTTGTTCACGCCCGCTGGGTCCGTCCGCAGTCAGTTGTGCGGTGGCGGTGCCTGTGCTGCGGTCAGTTGTGTCGCCAGGGCGGTGAGGCGTTCGGCCAACGCGCCGGGGTGGGATCTCGTCATTGCGGTGAGTTCGATGGTCGCCGTCGCGTGGCGGAGTGGTCTGAACCGGACGGCGGGGTGTGACGCGGACGCGGTGGCTGGTACGACGGTGACGCCGAGGCCGCACTCGACCATGGCGATCTGTGAGGTCACCGACCGTGCCCAGTGGTTGGGGACGGGGCTGAAGCCGGCTGCTCGGCACAGGGCCGCCATGGCGTCGTGGTAGTCGGGCGAGATATGGCGGTGCAGCCACACCCATGGAGCGCCCGCCAGGTCCGCCAGGTCCAGGGAGCCGGAGGCATCGGCGGCTGGATGGGAGACCGGCAGGGCGGCGACGAACCGGTCCGCGTAGAGCGGAGTTGCCGTGGTGCCGCGTACGGGGGCGGTCTGGCGCACGATCGCCCAGTCGAGTGAGCGGTCGAGGAGCCCTGCCGCGGCCTCGTGGGTGTCGATCTCCTGAGTGCGGATCTCGACGTCCGGCAGTTCCTTGTGAAGCTGCTCCAGTACGAGCGGCAGAGGCCAGGAGAAGGCCGAGGTGACGGCGCCCAGGCTCAGTCGTCCGCCGCGCCCGGTGGCGGCCTGCCGGGCGGCGGTCTCGGCTTCCTCGGCCTGCCGGATCAGGGTGCGGCAGTGGTCCAGGAACACGGCTCCGGCGGGGCTGAGCGCAGCCGACCGCTGGGTACGGTGCAGCAGTTGACAGCCGACCTGCTGTTCAAGCTGCTTGATCGCCTGGGACAGCGGTGGCTGGGACATCTGCAATCGCTGCGCCGCGCGGCCGAAGTGGAGTTCTTCGGCGACCGCGACGAAATAGCGGGCCTGCCGGATCTCGACCATGATTCGCACAGCCTCTTACTGACAGAGGAAATCAGACCTTCCGAATATAGCTGGTCGCTGTTGAAGTGGAAGCCATGAGCAACTCATCTCTCCTGGACCGCTTCGCGGCGCTCGACTCCGCCGCGGTCAGCGACGCGCTCGACCAGCTCGGGCTTCCCTCCGGAGTCGGTGGCATCCGACCGGCGTGGGGCCCCGCGGCAGTGGTGGGATTCGCCGTCACCGTGGGCCTCGAACCGCGCGCCGAAGGCCCGGCCGGAGCCCACATCGCCACCACGGCCATCGAGAACGCGGACGACCGGAGCGTGATCGTCGTCGACAACCAGGGCCGTACCGACGTGTCCTGCTGGGGCGGCATCCTGAGCCTGGGCGCTTCCCTTCGTGGTGTGCGCGGCGTCGTCGCCGACGGCGTGTGCCGCGACGTGGCGGAGGCCCGTGAGCTGGACTTCCCTGTGTTCTCGCGGGGGGCGGTCCCGGCCACGGCGCGGGGCAGGCTGCAGCAGCGCTCCACCGGCGAGCCGGTAGGCGTCGCCGGGCTCACGGTCGCGCAGGGCGACGTCGTCCTTGCCGACGAGACCGGACTCGTCGTCGTCCCGCGGGACCGGGCCGAGGAAGTGGCCGATCTCGCCACCGCGACCGTCGCCCGGGAGCGCGCCATCGCGGACGAGGTGCGCGCGGGCGCGCCCCTCTCCCAGGCCATGCACGACGCCCGCCTCGCCGGAGAGAAGGAGTCGGTCCGATGAGTGACCCCACCGCCACCTCGAACCTCGTCACCGACCTGTCCACCGCGTCGGTCTCCGACGCCCTCGACTCACTCGGGCTCCCCGGCTCACTCCACGGCATCGGCGCGCTGCGCCAGGGCCAGCGGACGGTCGGACCGGTCTTCACCGTCATCTACGAACCGGTCGACGAGGCCGGCGGCACGGTGGGCGACTTCCTGGACGACGTCCCCGCCGGCGCGGTGATCCTGATCGACAACGCCGGCCGCACCGACTGCACGGTGTGGGGCGGAATCATGAGCCAGGCCGCCCACGCGCGCGGCATCGCGGGCACCGTCATCCACGGCACCTGCCGAGACGTCGCCATCGCGACCGACGTCGACTACCCGATCTGGTCGGTCTCCCGGTTCATGCGCACCGGCAAGGACCGCGTCCGGGTGGCTGCGGTGCAGACGGCCGTCACCGTCGACGGCGTCCTCATCCGTCCCGGTGACATCCTCGTGGCCGACGACGACGGCGCCGTGGCCGTCCCGGCCGCCCGCTGGGACGAGGTCGCGGACATCGCCCGCCGTATCGACCGAGTGGAAGAGGTCATCGTCGAGGCCGTCCGCGACGGCGCCACACTCGCCGAGGCGCGTGCGCGGCACGGCTACCACTCGCTTCAGACCCCGAAGGACCAGCCCCGGAAGGACCCCTCGTGAGCACGCACGACCTCGCCCGCGGCCACTCCAGCGCGACCCTGTCCGAGGCGTCCGGACTGCCCGTGGCCCTGTCCCCCCAGATCCGGTCGCTGTGGGCCGGCGCCCGGCTGTGCGGCCCGGCGTTCACCGTGCAGGGCGCCGGCGGCGACAACCTCGCCCTGCACCACGCCGTACTGCGGGCCCCGTCCGGGTCGGTCCTGGTCGCCGACCTCGGCGGCGCTCGCTTCGGCCACTGGGGCGAGATCCTCACGGTGGCCGCCCAGAAGCGCGGGATCGCGGGCCTGCTCATCGACGGCGGCGTCCGCGACGCGGCGGAAACCGAGGCGCTCGGCTTCCCCATCTTCTCGCGCAACAACAGCATCCTCGGCACCCGCAAGGACTTCCGCGGCGTTCTCGGGCGCCCCGTCAAGGTCGGTGGCGTCACGGTCCACACCGGCGACCTCGTCGTCGGCGACGTCGACGGAGTCGTGACCCTCCCGGCGTCCGATACCGAGCGGATCCTCGACCGCGCCGACGCGCGCGTGGCCTACGAGAACGAGCTGATGAAGCAGCTTCGGGAAGGCCGCAGCACCCTTGACCTGTACAACAACTTCGAAGCTGCCGGGCGGTGACGACACCGATGACGGACAACCCGATCTTCGCCGTGGCCGCCCGGGCCGAAGCCCTCCGGGCACAGGGCGCGGACGTCATCACGCTCGCCGCCGGTGAACCCCAGGCGGCCAGTAGCGCCGCGGTGGTGGAGGCCGCCGTGGCCGCGGTCCGCGACCCCGCCACCCACCACTACGGGACGGCGCAGGGCGACCCCGCCCTGCGTGCGCTTGTCGCCACCACCGTCGCCGGTGACACCGGGCTCCCCTGGAGCGCGGACGATGTGCAGATCGCCCTCGGAGCGAAGCACGCACTCTTCCTCGCCGTCCAGGCCTTGACCGACGCCGGTGACGAGGTCCTGGTCGCCGCGCCCGGCTGGCCCGGGCACGCCGAGGTCGTCACCGCCGCCGGCGGTGTCGCCGTCCCGGTCGCCACCGACGAGGCGTTCCGGCTCTCGGCCGAGGCACTCGACAGCTGCCGTGGCCCGCGCACCCGGGCGGTGATTCTTTCCAGCCCGGGCAACCCCACCGGCGCCGTCCACCCCGAAGCCCGGCTGTGGGAGATCGCCGACTGGGCGCAGCAGCACGGCATCTGGGTCATCAGTGACGACATCTACCGGGCGTTCGACTATACGGGGGCCTACCAGTCGATCCTGCGGGTGGCTCCGCGGCTGCGTGGCGGTACGGTCGTCGTCGGCGGAGTGTCCAAGGAACACGCCATGACCGGCTGGCGCGTCGGCTGGCTCGCGGCGCCGCCGGAGGTCATCGCCTCGGCGCGACGGCACGTGTCCCGCACCATCACCCATGTCCCGACGGTCAACCAGCGGGCCGCCCTCGCCGCCCTGGGCGACACCGGCACCCCTGTCGAGGCCGCACGCGACTACCGCCGCCGGCGCGCGCTGCTGGTGGAAGCGCTGAACGGGATCGACGGCATCGACTGCCCACTGCCCGACGGCGGCATGTTCGCTTTCCCCGACGTCAGCGGACTGCTCCGCGACCGCGGCTGGACCAGCAGCGCCGACCTCGCCGCGTGGCTCCTCGACACGGTCCATCTCGCGGTCGTACCCGGCGAGGCGTTCAACGCCCCCGGACACATCCGGGTGTGCTTCGCTGTCGACGACGACACGCTGATCACCGCGATCGAGCGACTGCGGACCGCCTTCGGATCCACGGTGCATGAGACGGCCGCACAACAGCTGGAGGAGGTCCGATGAGCCCGGTGCGGAAGCTCGAACGCTTCACGCTCCCCCTGACCGTCGGCGCGACCCGCGTCGAGGTGTTGGGCCTCCACCGCGGTGGGACCGGCACGCCCCTGGTCTTCCTGCACGGCTTCGGCTCGACGAAGGAGGACTACGCGGATGTCGTCCACCAGACCGCGCTGGCCGACCGGCCCGTACTGGCCTACGACGCGCCCGGCTGCGGCGACAGCACCTGCGCGGACCTCGGCGCCGTCTCCATCCCCTTTCTCGTCTCCGTCGCCGAACGGGTCCTGGAGGCTCGGCAGATCGACCGGTTCCACGTCGTCGGGCACTCGATGGGCGGCCTGACCGCACTCATGCTCGGCGACGGCGACCCCGGCAGGGTCGCGAGCTTCACCAACATCGAGGGCAACGTCGCACCCGAGGACTGCTTCCTCAGCCGCCAGATCGTCACCCACGCCCACGACGATCCCGACGAGTTCCTGGCCCGGTTCGCCGAACGTGTCGGCGGCTCCCGCTTCCACGGTGGCGCCCTGTACGCGTCGAGCCTTCCCCACAAGGTCCGGGCCGCAGCGGTCAGAGCCATCTTCGAGTCCATGGTCGACCTCTCCGACCACGGCAAGCTGCTCGACCGGTTCCTCGGGCTTCCCGCGCCGAAGCTGTTCATGTACGGGGAGCAGAACAGCACGCTGTCCTACCTCCCCGCCCTGGCCGAAGGCGGCGTGGAGCTCGCCGAGATCGAGCACTGCGCCCATTTCCCGATGTACTCCAACCCGCCGCAGATGTGGGCCCGTATCGCGGACCTCGTCTCACGCGCGGACGCCGGCGCCTGACGGCTCGGGCCTCGGGACGACGTCGGCTGTGCGGGCGGCGACGTCCAGCCGCCACAGACCGCCACTGCGCGAACCGCGACGACCCCGTCGACTTCACCGTCGACGGGGCCGTCGCGTCGGGCCGAGCCCTGAGGGAAAAGGGTCCGGCCCGACAGCCTCCGCCTCGTGAGCAACCCGGCAGGCCGGCAGCGGGCGGTTCCCGGCCACCAGGCCACGGTCAGCCCTACGAGCGAGGCGGCGCAAGCGCACGCGAACCCCACTGACTCCACCGCCGTGGCCGGGCACGCGCGTCGCCCTGCGCCGCACCCTGCTCGGAGCACCGCCCCGTCAGGCTGCGGTGTGCGGTCCGTGTGGTCCGTGGGCCAGTGCAAGGACGTGTCGTGCGCGTTCCAGCACCGGCTTGTCGACCATCTGCCCGTCGACCGTGGTGACCGAGTCCCCGGCGCCGAGGACCGCGCGTGCCCACCGCACTTCCTCGGCCGAGGGGGCGAACCCTTCGGTCACGGGGAGGAGTTGGTACGGATGGACGCAGAGTTTGCCCGTGAAGCCCAGCCGTCGGGCGTGGGCGATGTCGGCGGAGAGCGTGTCCATGTCCCCTACGGCGGTGGTGACGCCGTCGACGGGCGGGGAGATGTCCGCCGCGGCCGAGGCGACGACCAGTCTGGAGCGTGCGTGGGCCAGGGCCGTGTGATCGTCCTGGGCGATGCCGAGTTGGGCGGCCAGGTCGACGTTGCCGAAGGCGGCACGGACGACGCCGGGTGTGGCGCACACCTCGCGCGCCCGTTCCACGCCCAGTGCGGTCTCGACGAGTGGGACGAGGTCGCACCGGCCGGCCGTCCGGGCAGCCAAGTCGGCCAGTACGGCGGAGTCCTCCGCCTTGGGCACCATGACCGGGCAGCCATGGTCGGCCGCCACCCGCAGGTCGGCCTCGGACCACGGGGTCCCAGGCGCGTTGATCCGTACGATCGCGCGGTTGCCGAGGGCGAGCCAGGCTGCGGCGTTGTCGCGGGCGCGGTCCTTCTCCTCGGCGGCGACCGCGTCCTCAAGGTCGATGATCACCACGTCGGCGCCGGAGGAGGCGGCCTTGTCGAAGCGGTCGGGACGGTGTCCCGGCACGAAGAGGAGGCTGCGAGCGGAGCGGATCGGGGTCATGCGAAGGTCACCTCCCCCTCGGCGTGTCGTTCCTCCCGATGGGTGGAGACGCGCAGTTCGGCGCGGTCGCCCCGGGGCGTGCCGCAGGCCACGAGGTGTTCGCCGGCGAACACCGGCCGACGCAGCCGGTACGACAGGGAGCGCACCTGCCGGTCGGGGGCGTGACGGCGGGCGAGTTCCAGCATCAGCAGAGCCAGCAGGGGGCCGTGGACGACGAGTCCGGGGTAGCCCTCCTCGTCCCGGCAGTACGGGGCGTCGTAGTGGATGCGGTGGGCGTTCGCGGTCAGGGCGCTGAATCGGAAGAGCAGGGCAGGGTCAGGGCGCAGGGGAAGCTGCCACGGCTCGCCCTCGCGGGGGCGGGCCAACTCGTCGACGACGGACGGGTGTTGTCCGGCGCTGCGTCCGGACCGGTAGACGATGTCCTGCTCCTCCACGAGGCAGGTCCGCCCGCGCTGGCGAAACTCGCGCCGCTCGGTGACGAACAGCATCTCCCCGGTGCTTCCCCGCTTGGCGGTCACGGAAGCTAGGGAGCTGACCCGTTCGGCGAGTTCGCCGAGGCGGAGCGGCTCGGTGATCGTGCAGCGGCCGCCGGCCCACATGCGCTGCCGTTGGGGTAGGGGCGGCAGGAAACGGCCGTTCGACGGGTGGCCGTCGGCGCCGAGTTCCTGCCCGGCGGGCCAGTTCAGGAAGTAGAGCCACTGCCACAGCGGGGGGAGCGGTTCACCGGCCTTGTGGGCGGGGTCGGGCAGGTTCAGGACGGCCGACAGGGCCGCCGCCGGGCCGGCGCCCAGCGGGTCCTCCTCCTCGACCGGCCCCGGAGTCCACGACTCCACGTAGGTGCTGAGCGGGGGTGGGGTGGGGTGCATCGTCCTTCTGTCCTTGAGGTCTTGCGTGCGGCTGGGCTGTGGTCAGGTGAGCGGTGCTGTCTTTGGCAGGGGACGGGAGCCGGAGGTCTCGGCGGCTTCCAGAAGCGACGTGCGGGACGGTTCGGGTACGAGGAGGGTGGCCAGGAAGGTCAGCGCGATGCACCCGGTGACGTACCAGAAGAAGACCATTTCGTGACCGCTGTCCTTGAGGCCCAGCGCGATGGGTTCCGTCATCCCGCCGAAGGTGGCGGTGACCAGGGCGTGCGGGAGGCCGACGCCCAGGGCCCGGACCTTGGTGGGGAACATCTCCGCCTTGATGATGGCGGCCAGGGCCGAGTAGCAGCTGACGAAGGTGAGGGCGATCGTCATCAGCAGGAAGGCGATCCACGGATTACCGGTGTGGCCGAGGACGGTCGTGATCGGGACGGTGAGCAGCATGCCGCCGACGGAGAAGACGAACATCACCGGGCGTCGTCCGACGCGGTCGGACAGATGGCCGGCCACCGGCTGGAGCACCATGTACACGAACAGGGCGGCGAAGCCGATGACGGAGACCGTCGACTTGGGGATGCCCGCCGTGTTCACCAGGTACTTCTGCAGGTATGTGGTGCAGGTGTAGAAGGCGACGGTGCCGCCGATGGCCAGCCCGAACACGGCGATCAGCTCGCGCGGGTACTCGGCGAACAGAGCCCGCACCCCCTTGCGCTCCCTGACGGCCGGATCCTGTACGGCGGCTTTCGCCTGTTCCTCCTGGAAGTGCCGCGACTCCTCCATGGCGCGGCGCAGGTACATCACGACCAGACCGGAGACAGCGCCGATCACGAAGGGGATACGCCAGCCCCAGCTCTGCAACTGCTCCTCGGTCAGCAGGTTCTGCAGCACGATCATCACGAGCAGCGCGGCGAGCTGGCCGAGCACGATGGACACGTACTGGAAGCTGGAGTAGAAGCCCCGTCGGCCGGGCGGGGCGATCTCGGCGAGGTAGGAGGCGCTGGAGCCGAACTCGCCGCCGACGGAAAGCCCTTGGGCGAGCCTGGCCAGCACCAGGAGAGCCGGTGCCCAGAGACCGATGGCGTCGTGGGAGGGGGTGAACGCGATGGTCAGCGAGCCGATGCTCATGAGTGTGACCGACAGGGTCAGTGCCCGGCGGCGGCCGTGCCGGTCGGCGTATGCGCCGAGCAGCCAGCCGCCGAGCGGACGCATCAGAAACCCGACGGCGAAGACGACTGCTGTGGACAGGAGTTGGGCCGTCGAGTTGCCCTTGGGGAAGAACACGGACGCGAAGTAGACGCTGAAGGTGGCGTAGACGAACCAGTCGTACCACTCGACGAGGTTGCCCGGACAGCCGCGTATGACGTTGGCGGTGACCCGGGTCGGTGCGGGGACGGGGGTGCTGGACTGCGACATGGGAAGCTCCGTTGCTCTTGTCGCCGGGGAGAGTCCTTGGGGGCCTTTCAGCGCAGGACGAACGGATTGCCGGTGGCCGCGCCGGTGTTGATCCAGACGCTCTTGTCCTCCAGGTACGCCGCGATGGCGCCGATGCCGTTCTCGCGGCCGATGCCGGAGTCCTTGAAGCCGCCGAAGGGCGTCAGGTAGCTGACCGCGCGGTAGGTGTTGACCCAGACGGTGCCGGAGCGGATGCGGTCGGCCATGCGGAAGGCGCGGCCGATGTCGCTGGTCCAGACGCCGGCGCCGAGGCCGAAGCGGCTGTCGTTGGCGAGGGTGACGGCCTCGGCCTCGTCGTGGAAGGGGATCACGGCGAGGACGGGACCGAAGACCTCCTCCTGGGCGATGCGCATGCTGTTGCGTACGCCGGTGAAGACGGTCGGTTCGACGAACCGGCCTCCGCCGTCCGCGGCCTTGCCGCCGAGGGCGAGCCGGGCGCCTTCGCGCTGCGCGATGTCGATGTAGTCGAGGACCTTGGCGTACTGGGCCGGAGTGGTGATGGGTCCGACCTGGGTGGCCTCGTCCATGGGGTCGCCCATCCGGGCGGTGCGTGCGAGGTCGACCAGGCGGCCCACGACCTCGTCGTGCACGCGCTGCTGCACCAAGAGCCGTGAGCCGGCGATGCAGGTCTGTCCAGTGGCGGCGAAGATGCCGGAGACGGCGCCGTTGACGGCGGCGTCCAGGTCGGCGTCGGCGAAGACGATGTTGGGCGACTTGCCGCCGAGTTCGAGGCTGACGTGCTTGAAGTCGCGTGCGGCGGCCTTGTTGATGTGGCGGCCGGTGGCGTCCGAGCCGGTGAACGTGATCTTGCGGACGAGGGGGTGTTCGACGAGGGCGGCGCCGACGTCCTGGCCGAAGCCGGTGACGACATTGACCACCCCGGGCGGCAGTCCCGCCTCGTGGAGGAGCCGGACCAGTTCGAGGGTGGAGGCGGAGGTGAACTCCGACGGTTTGACCACCACCGTGCAGCCGGCGGCCAGGGCCGGGGTGATCTTCCAGGCCAGCAGCAACAGCGGGGAGTTCCACGGTGTGATGACCGCGACGACCCCGACGGGCTCCTTCTTCGTGTAGGCGAAGTAGCCCTTCTTGTCCAACGGGGGGACGGTGCCCTCGACCTTGTCGGCGAGGCCGCCGTAGTAGTGGAACCACTGCGGCAAGTAGGTCAGTTGGCCGTACATCTCCGTGAACAGCTTGCCGTTGTCGCGGACTTCGGTCTCCGCGAGGCGGCGGGCGTTCGCGGCGAGGGTGTCGCCGAGCCGCCGGAGCAGCGAGCCGCGGGCGCTGGCGGTGAGCTCGGCCCAGGGTCCGCTGTTCAGCGCGTGGTGGGCGGCTCGGACGGCGTCGTCGACGTCTTCCGTGGTGCCCCTGGCGATCTCGGCCCATGGGGTGCCCAGGTAGGGGTTGTCGGTGGGGAACCATTCGCCTCCGCCGGGCTTCCGGCTCTCCCCGTCGATGAACATCTCGTAGCGCTGCATGGCGAGTCCCGTCGGCTAGAAGGTGCTCAGGCCGAGTGCGGCGCGGAAGGAGTTCTTGTTGGCGACGCCGTCGCGGGGCGGCAGAGCGCGCGGCGGCTCGTCGGTGGTGATCAGCACCTGTGCGTACGTCGTCGCCGCACGTGCCTTGATCCGCAGGGCGAGGTCTTCCGTCCGGCCGAGGTCGGTGATCCGCACGGCATCGCGGATGCCGAAGCCCTGGGCGACGGCCACGAGGTCGGTGCCGAGCCCGGTGTGGCTGGGCTGCATACCGGTCTCGCCGAAGTGGGCGTTGTCCAGCACCACAACCGTCAGGTTGTGCGGGAGTACGGCCCCGATGGTGGCCAAGGCGCCGATGCCCATGAGGTGTTCGCCGTCGCCGGTGATGGCGACGACCGGGTGGTCCGGCCGGGCCAGGGCGAGGCCGAGGGCGAGTGGGGCGGCGGCGCCCATCGCGCCCCAGAGGTAGAAGGTGCCGGGGCGGTCACCGGCGGCGAACACGTCGTAGCTGGGGGAGCCGAGGCCGGTGACGATCAGGGCGTCCTCGGGGAGGCGGCCGATCAGGTCGGCGACGAAGCGGCGCCGGTCGAGGCGGGGGAGAGTGACGGTCATCAGTTGCGCTCCCACTTCTTGCGGCCGATCAGCTTCTGTCCAAGGAGCACGGCGACGCGCTCACCGGCCTCGAACGCCGAGTCCAGGGCGGCCTCGACGGTCTCCGCGACGTCCTCAGGGGCGTCGGCCCGTAGGACGGTGATGCCCAGGAGTTCCAGGGCCTGCTGGGTGGTGCGGCCCATGGGGCCCTGCCACGGGTTGAACTCGGCGTACTCGCCGCGCATCGTCACCAGCGTGAGGAAGGGGAACCGGGCCATCTCCAGCAGGGAGAACATGTTGACGCAGTTGCCGACGCCGCTGCTCTGCATCAGCAGCACCGCCCGCTGACCGCCCAGCCACGCCCCGCTGACCACGGCGACGCCCTCTTCCTCGGTGGTCAGCACCACGTCATGGATGGCGGGGTCGCGTCGGGCCTCACGGATGGTGTGGGAGTGACCGGAGTCGGGGACGTAGGCGATCTGCTGGACTCCGCGCCTCTTCAGCGCGGTGAACACGTCCTCCTGCCAGGAGGGTGCCGGGGCATGTGTCTGGCTCATCCGTAGCGACTCCGCTGATCGGTCGGCTCGAGGTGCCACACATCATGGGCGCTGATGGATGAGATTGGACAATAGAAATACGTGATACCCGCATGCCTCGCTCGCATAGCGGGGAGCCGCGGGCCCGATGACTCGTGGTTCGGCTACGACCGTTCGCCCTCGCCGAGGAACGCCTCGACGAGCGGACCGGCCTCCGTGCGGCACTCCTCGAAATAGGCGTGGCGGGCGCCCGGAAACAGATGCGTCCGGGCGTCGGGGATGCGGGCAGCGAGCAGGGAGAGGTTGTCCGGCGGAGTGAGCCGGTCCTGGTCGCCGTGCAGGATCAGCGTGGGGGCGGTGATGAGGGAGAGGGCGTCCCAGGCATCGTGCCCGTTACTGGCGACCAGATGGCCGTGGCGGGCGTGCGGGGGCAGTCCGCAGCCCTGGCGCTGGTAGGACAGCGCGATGCCGTCCTGGGCGCGGGCGATGGCGGTCGACCGGGGGCCGGTGTCGTTCATGGAGGTTCCTTCGATGGTGTTCTCGGCATGCTTCGCGTCACTCGTCCTCGGCGGCAGCGTCAGTCCCCTTGATCCGGGCGGACGGCCATTTGCCCTGGGCCACCGCCGAGTTGATCCGGCGGACCAACTCTCGCGCGACGACCTCCACGGCGGGCGGGGTGCGCCCGGACCGCGGAGTGCCGAGGACGATCGACCGCCACACGTCGGGCTCGCTCAGCGGCGCGGCGCTCAGGATGCCCTGCGCGACATCCTCGGCGATGCCCACGCCGGGCAGCACCGTCCAGCCGTGCCCCGCCCGGACGAGCTGTTTCTGCACCCGCATGGAGTTGGTCTGCACGACGACGTCGAGGGCGGAGCCGGCGCGCACCGCCGCCGCGTCGATCAGCCGGCGCAGCGCATGTCCCGAGGCGGGCATGACGAGCGGATGTCCGGCCGCCTCCGCGAACGGCACCGGACGGTCGGCCCGCAGGCCGGCCGACGGCGGAGCGACCGCCCACAGGCGCTCGCGCACCAGCGGGTGGGCGTTGAGCGAGGGCGTGCTGTCCAGGTTGTAGAGCAGGGTCAGATCCAGGTCGCCGTCGTCGAGCCACTGCTGGAGGTGCCCCGAGTAGGCGGTCATCAGTCGAAGTTCGACGCCGGGATGGCTGCGGGCGACGGCGGTCACCAGCGGCTCGGAAAGCAGGTCGCTGGTGCTTTCCAACAGGCCGACGGTGACGATGCCGGAGACCTCGCCCGGGGCCGGTTGCACCTCGGCGCGGGCCCGCTCCAGCTCGTTCAGGGCCCGCCGGGCACGGTCGACCATGATTGCGCCCGCCTCGGTGGGCCGCATGCCCGTCCCGGTCCGCTCGAAGAGGTCGACGCCGAGTTCCTGTTCCAGGGTGCGGATCTGCCGGGTCACTGCGGGCTGCACCAGATGCAGCAGCTCCGCCGCACGCGTGACGCTGCCCACCTCGGCGACCGTGACGATCGCCTTGAGCTGCTTGATGTCCAAGAGGGGGTCTTCTTTCCGCAGCCATCCGGTGTGCGTATGGGGGTATCACGAATTGTTATTTCACTGGCACCGTCATGAGCATCCATGATGGTAGCCCCAGTTCGGGACCCGCATCCCCCTGGAGGTCACCCATGACCGAGCCCACCGAAGCGCTGCCGCTGGCCGGCTTCATCGTCGTCAGCCTCGAACAGGCGGTGGCCGCCCCCTTCGCCACCCGCCAGCTGGCCGACCTCGGCGCCCGGGTCATCAAAGTGGAGCGGCCGGGCGGAGGCGACTTCGCCCGCCGCTACGACACCACGGTGCACGGCGAGTCCAGTTACTTCGTGTGGCTCAACCGGTCCAAGGAGTCCGTCACGCTCGACCTGAAGTCGGACGCGGGAAGAGCCGTCCTGGAGCAACTCCTCGCAGACGCGGACGTGTTCGTGCAGAACCTTGCCCCCGGCGCGGCCGCACGCATGGGTCTGGGCGCCGAGGCGCTCGCCGAACGATTTCCCTCGCTCATCCCGTGTTCCATCTCGGGCTACGGATCCAGCGGCCCGTGGGCCGACCACAAGGCGTACGACCTGCTGGTGCAGTGCCAGACCGGCCTCGTCTCGCTCACCGGCAACGAGCACGGCTCCGCCCGTGTCGGAGTCTCGATCGCCGACATCGCCGCAGGCATGTACGCCTACTCCGGCATCCTCACCGCACTGCTCACCCGCGCCACCACCGGCATCGCCCGCGCTGTGGAGGTCTCGCTGTTCGAGGCACTGGCCGAGTGGATGAACCAACCCGCCTACTACACCCGCTTCGGCGGCACCCAGCCCCCGCGCCTCGGCACCCAGCACGCCACCATCGCCCCGTACGGCGCCTACACCGCCGCCGACGGCAAGGACGTGCTGTTCTCCGTCCAGAACGAGCGCGAATGGGCTGCTCTGTGTGACCGGTTCCTCGGTCTGCCAGGGCTCGCCGCCGATCCACGTTTCGACAGCGGCTCCTCCCGGGTCGCCCACCGCGAGGAGCTGAACGCGATCGTGGCCGAGCGGTTCGGAGAGCTGGACGGCGACGAGGTGATGAAGCTGCTGGACGTGGCGGGCATCGCCAACGCCGGGGTGAACGACGTGACGGAGTTCCTGGAGCACCCGGTCCTCAGCGGCCGGGACCGCTGGCGGGACGTACGGATTCCCGGCGGAGCCACGGTGCGGGCGTTGGTGCCGCCGGCGGACCTGGCGGGCCTCGCGCCGCGTATGGATCCCGTCCCCGCGGCCGGCGAACACACCGAGACGGTCCTGGCCGAGCTGGGGTACGGCACGGCCGACATCGACAGCCTGAGGGCCGAACGCGTCATCTGAACCGCCCTTCGCCACCCGCAAGTTCAGCAAGGAGCCCCGCCCCCATGAGCACCCTCGACATCCTGTCCGAAGACGAGCAGTTCATCGTCCGTACGGTGCGCGACTTCGTCGACAAGGAGGTGAAACCGGTCGTCCGGGAACTGGAGCACGCGAACACCTACCCCGAGGCTCTGATCGAGCAGATGAAGCGGCTCGGCGTCTTCGGCCTCGCCGTCCCCGAGGAGTACGGCGGTACTCCCGTCTCCACCCCGTGCTATGTCCTGATCACCGAGGAACTGGCGCGCGGCTGGATGAGCCTGGCCGGCGCGATGGGCGGCCACACCGTGGTCGCCAAGCTGCTGTTGCACTTCGGGACCGAGGAGCAGAAGCGCCGGTACCTGCCCAGGATGGCCACCGGCGAGATCCGCGCGACCATGGCCCTGACCGAGCCGGGCGGCGGCTCCGACCTGCAGGCAATATGCACGGTCGCCCGCAAGGACGGTGATCGCGGATACGTGGTCGACGGGGCGAAAACCTGGATCACCAACTCCCGCCGGTCCGGCCTGATCGCCCTGCTGTGCAAGACCGACCCGGACGCCACGCCGGTTCACCACGGCATCTCGATCCTGCTCGTGGAGCACGGTCCGGGGCTGACCGTCTCCCGTGACCTGCCCAAGCTCGGCTACAAGGGCGTGGAGAGCTGCGAGCTGTCCTTCGAGGACTACCGGGCCCCGGTCGATGCCGTACTCGGCGGGCGTGAGGGCAAGGGCTTCGCACAGATGATGAAGGGGCTGGAGACCGGCCGTCTCCAGGTCGCCGCCCGCGCCCTCGGCGTCGGCCGGGCGGCGTTCGAGGACTCCCTCGCCTACGCCCAGGAGCGGGAGTCGTTCGGCAAGCCGATCTGGAAGCACCAGTCGATCGGCAACTACCTGGCGGACATGGCGACTTCGCTCACGGCCGCCCGGCAGCTCACGCTGTACGCGGCCCGGGAGGCCGACGCCGGCCGCCGGGTGGACATGGAGGCGGGGATGGCGAAGCTGTTCGCCTCCGAGACCGCCATGCAGATCGCCCTCGACGCCGTGCGCATCCACGGCGGTTACGGCTACTCCACGGAGTTCGACGTCGAACGCTACTTCCGTGACGCCCCGCTGATGATCGTCGGCGAGGGCACCAACGAGATCCAGCGGAACGTCATCGCGAGCCAGCTCGTCAAGCGCGGTGGTCTGGACGCATGAGCCTGCTGTCTGAGCTGGGCGAGTACGAGGTGAGCGGGAGCTGGGGCCTGAGGAGGCCAAGGACGAGCTGCTCCGAGAACGAGCCCTGCGTCGGCGCCCGAAGGCGCTCGCCGTGTGCGAGGTGGTAGCGACCGTCCGCCGGAGGTATCGCGTACCGGCCGTGACGCTCATTTGACGCTCCGGACGTGCAACGATCCGTCGTGTGGCCTGGAGAGCCCTTCTGACCTGCTGTTTCTCTCGGCCTTGCCGACGTGACGCGTTTCCCATGACGCATCATGTGGAGTGCGTGGCGATTCTGGAGCCTGCAGGCAAGGGTGCCTGACCTGCGGTTGCGCATCCCTGGTGGGTCGCTCGACCTGTTTCCCTCCGTACAGCGGGTCGGGCAGACGTACTGCTTGTTCTGGCAGGTTGCCCTCTTTCGCGACGCGTCGGCGCGACTGTCGCTCACGAGGGACAGCCGACGGCCGGCTTACGCAAAGGGCGCAAGCCGGAGTCTCATGGCCGCTCCCGGGCCGTCCGGGCGCGGATGCCCAGGGCGTCACCCGTACGGACTGGGCGCGATTCGTGCGCGGCCGTCCCGGGTGCTCCGATCCGCTTCAGCCGCCGATGGGTGTGACCCCTGAGGGAGCCGGGACCAGTCGGTACCCGCCGTCCTCGCGTCGCACGTGTCCGGCGGTCGGCGGCGGGAAGTGGCTCCCCAGCAGGAGAGTTGACGTACCGGCCAGTGAGCCGAGCACCTGGTTCCGGGTCCTGGCCGCGAGTTCGGGAGCGACGTCCACACAGCTGCAGAGCGCCGGATGCGCCATCTGGACCGGGTGGTGAATGCTGTCGCCGGTGACCAGTGCGGTCTCACCACGGCTGCTCAGTTCCACCGCTACCTGCCCCGGAGTGTGGCCGGGGGTGGGCAGCAGACGGATGCCCGGCGCGACGTCCGTGCCCTCGTCCGCGACATCGATGAGGTCGAACAGACCTGCTTCCCGGACGGGACGGACCGAGTCCCGGAACATCTGTCGACGGGCCTCCTCCATGTCGACACCCGCCCAGTAGTCCCACTCGGTGCGTGAGGTGAGATAGCGCGCGTTCGGGAAGGTGGGCACCCAGGCGTCGCCCTCGGCACGTGTGTTCCACCCCACGTGGTCGGCGTGGAGGTGGGTGAGGATCACGACGTCGACGTTCTCCGGCGCGAAGCCCGCCGCCCGTAGCCGTGCTTCGTAGTCGCTGTTCAGGTTGTGCCAGGCGGGGTTGGCGCGCCGCTTCCCGTTTCCGATGCCGGTGTCCACCAGCACCCGCATGCCGTCCACCTCGACGGCGAAGCTGTGACTCGCCAGGCGCAGGACGCCTTGTTCGTCGACGAATTCGGGGCTCAGCCAGGCAGTCCGGCTCACGAGGTCGGTGGTTGCCCCGGGCAGCAGCCACGGACCGGTCTGGGCGGGCAGGACCACTTCGTCGATGCGTCGTACGGTGTGGTTTCCCACCGCCCAGGAAGAGGCGGGGGGAGCAGTGGACTTGGTCGTTTGCGATGAGGTGAACACGAAGACCTTCCTTACCTGTTACGGGTCGCGAGGACGGAGATGTCTGGGGCGGGTGTGTCCGGTGTGGCGGATGTGCAGTTGCTCGTTGCCGGGCGGGAGTGGGCGTCCGCAGACGGGGTCCGGCGCCGACTGCGCAGCGCACCCTGGGAGACGGCTCCGAAGCCGGACCCGGCCGGCGCCGCCCCGGTGAAGACAAGTACGGGGCCGGCGAGACAGGACGCCGGCCGCCATGCCCGTCACCGGCGCGATGCTGTTACTAAAAGCGATTGGTTTGCTTTAAGGCACCGTAGGCCCTACGGTCGACTAAAGCAAACGATTCGCTTTTACGGTGGTCGGAGGTCCTGAACCAGCCCCGGCCCGTTTACGCCGCACCGATCCGGAGGGAAGCCATGACCAGCGAACTCACCCCCCAAGAGGCAGCCCGAGGGGCGCTGCGGGCGGGGCTCGCCCTCGGGGACGGCCGCCATGAAGAAGTGGCCATGACGGCCAACCACATCCACTCCGTGATCGGCACCTTGCGCGAGCTCGATTTCGGCGAGACCCCTCCCGCGTCCTCCTACCGAGCCGGACAGGGGAACGCCGATGCAACCGTTTGAGCTGTCGCTGAGCGAGGCCTCCCGTGCGGTGCGCGCACGGGAGCTGTCCCCCGTCGAACTGACCGAATCGGTGCTCGCCCGTATCGCCGCCGTCGAGGGACGGCTGGGTGCCTACGTCACCGTCGCCGCCGACGCGGCCCTGACCGCGGCGGCCCGCGCGGAACGGGAGATCGCCGCAAGCGGACCGCGCGGGCCGCTGCACGGGATCCCCATGGCGCTCAAGGATCTGATCGACGCAGAGGGGATGCCCACCACGGCGAGCTCGCACGTCCGGGCAGGGCACGTGGCGGAACGCGACAGCCGGGTGGCCGAACGGCTCGGCGCCGCCGGGGCCGTCCTCCTGGGCAAGACGCACACACACGAGTTCGCCTACGGCCTGACCACTCCGCAGACGAACAACGCCTGGGATCACAGCCGGGTTGCGGGCGGCTCGAGCGGCGGCTCGGCGGTAGCTGTCGCCGCCGGCGGGGCGACGTTCGCCATGGGCACGGACACGGGCGGTTCCATCCGGGTCCCCGCGGCCCTGAACGCAGTGGTGGGCCTCAAGCCGACCTACGGCCTGGTCCCACGCACAGGCGTGACCTCGCTGTCCTGGTCCCTGGACCATGTGGGGCCTCTCACCCGCACTGTCCAGGACGCCGCGCTGGTGCTGTCGGCGACCGCAGGCCACGACCCGCGCGACCCGGCGAGCGTGTCCGGCCCCCTGCTGGACCGCTTCCCGGGAGGCGACCTGCGAGGACTGAAGGTCGGCGTACCGCGGAACCACTACTTCGACCGGGTCACGCCCGAAGTCGAGGAGTCCGTACGCGGCGCGATCGAGCGGCTGGCGGAGCTGGGGGCGGAGCTCGTCGACGTCGAGATCCCGATGGCGCGCTACATCCAGGCCGTTCAGTGGGGGCTGATGGTTCCCGAGGCCACCGCCTACCACGAGCAGTCGCTGCGGGCCACCCCCGACCTGTACGCGGCGGACGTTCGCATCCTGCTGGAGGCCGGCGAACTCACCTCTGCGGGCGACTACCTCCGCGCCCAGCGGGCCCGCACCATGATGCGAGACGCCTGGTCTCGCATGTTCGACGGAGTCGACGTCCTCGCCGCGCCGACGGTGCCGATGACCGCCGCCGAGGCGGGGCAGGAAGCCGTCGAGTGGGCCGATGGCACGACCGAGGCGGTGTCGGACAGCTACGTCCGCCTCTGCGCCCCCGCCAACATCACCGGCGTCCCGGCCCTCACCCTGCCGGTCGGTCACGACCACGCCGGACTGCCGATCGGATTGCAACTGATGGCGCGCGCCTTCCACGACGCGACGGTGCTCCGTGTGGGCCGGGCCTACGAGGAGTCGGTGGCCGGCGCGGGGCGGCTCGCTCCCCTCGCTGTCTGAGGGAAGACGGGCGGTTCCGTCCGGGCATGCGGTTGCGTCGCCGCGGGGGCGTCCATCGTGCTCGGGCGCCCGGGTGCGCAGCCCTGCGGTCGCCGACGCCGGCCATCGGCTAGAAGCAACAAATTCGCATTAAGGTGGATCGCATGAGTCCCAAGCCCATGGTCCGCCCCGGCGGGCGCAGCGCACGCGTACAGGAGTCCGTCCATGCGGCGGTACGTGAACTCGTGGGGGAGGTGGGCCGCGACGCGCTCACCGTCCCGATGGTGGCCACTCGGGCGGGCGTTACCCCCTCCACGATCTACCGTCGTTGGGGCGACCTGCAGGAACTCCTGTCCGACGTGGCCGTCGAACGACTGCGCCCGGAAACGGATCCGGCCGATCTCGGAAGCCTGCGGGCCGATCTCGACGCGTGGGCGGAACAGTTCCTCGACGAGATGGCCTCGCCGCCCGGGCGTGCCTACATCCGGGACGCCCTGCTCGGCGATCCCGACGGCATCAATGCCGGTCGGTGTTCGGCGTATGCCGCGGAGCAGATCGACGCCATGCTGGCCCGTGCGGTGCAGCGGGGGGAACCGGTGCCCGGGACGGAACTGCTGATCGACCGTGTCGTGGCGCCGATCATGTACCGCGTCCTCTTCCGCCCTGGCCCGCTGGACGCCGCATATGCGCGTGAGCTCGTGACGAACGCCGTGTACGCCCTGCAGATCGAGGCCGGCGCTCGCCCCACCCAGTCCGCCGCCCCGCGGCGCTCGAAGGAACCCGACAGCTGACCACTTCGCTCACCGGGCGGTCCGGGCACCGGGCCGTGGAGGCCGGCCCTCGCGCCCTCACCTTCCGGTCATTCGACGTCCGGGACGCCCCGGGCCGGCAACTCGTCATCCATCACGCCGAACCGGGCAACCCCTCCGCGCAGGCCCTGGCCCTTCTCGGCTCCCGTGACGCTCCTGGTCGCCGACTGGAGCGAACCCTCAGGACGCCAGTGGTGCCGACTGTCTCCTTGCACTCGCCGAGCAGCGTGCGCAGCATTCGTATGCTCCCGGGCGTGAGATTTTTACGGCGGAGTGGCCGAAGTGACGCCCAACGAATGACGGGGACGCTCGTGGCGGAGGCCAAAGCCCTTCACGGGGCGACGTCGAGGTCCTGGCTGGGGCGGTTCACGAGGCGGTGTGCCCGTACGGCGTGTCCACCGGTGGGAACCAGGGGGTTCGGAGAACCGAGCGCGATCACATCCGCCAGGAGCCGCGTGTGCAGCTCCGGAGTGCCTCTGACCTGGCCTTTTCTGCGGCTCGCTCAAGCCGACATCTTTCCGATGACGCATCATGTGGAGTGCGTGGCGATTGTTGAGCCTGCGGGCGAGGGTGCCTGACCTGCGGTTTTCTTGCTTTGGTGGGTTGCTCCTGGCCCCACGCTCCGCGGAGCCGAGGGCGGCCCGACGCGCCACGTGATACCGGCTTGGTATCATCTCTCCGTGGCGATGACTCTTCGACTCCCCGACGACCTTGACGCGAAGCTCACCGAGCGGGCTCGTCGGGAGGGCCGCAGCAAGCAGGAACTTGCCATCGAGGCCATCCGTGAGGCCCAGGACCGGGCCGAACTGAAGGTCGATGACGTCCTGGCCGAGCTGATGGACAGCGATGCGGGGATCCTGGACTACCTCAAGTGACGGACGTGCGCTACATCCAGATCGACGAGATCCTGGCCATCGCCCGTACGGTCAATGGCACCGAGCACAGCGTGCGTGACATGGGCCTTCTGGTGTCGGCGATCGAGCGACCCCGGACGAACGTGTTCGGAGCCGAGTTGTATCCCTCGCTGCATGAGAAGGCTGCGGCGCTGATGCACTCCGTCGCCCGCAACCGTGCGCTGGTCGACGGCAACAAGCGCACCGCCTGGCTCGCCATGCGCGTCTTCCTGCGGTTCAACGGCGTCAGTGCCAGTACCGCCCCGCCGCCCGTCTCCGTCGCCGGCCCGTTCGTCGAGGAAGTCGCGCAGGACAACATCGATGTACCGGCCATTGCCAAGCGTCTGTCGGCCTGGTTCCCCGCCTCCTGACGTTCGGGGTGGTGCGGTGGTGCTCGGTGCTGCGTTCGTCGTCTCGGTGTCGTGGTCCGCGGTAAAAGGGCCGCCGCCCGCTCGAGGACTTCAGTCGCGCCGCGGTGGTCGCGGGACTCGGGAGGAACACGGGGGATGAGCGCCCCCATGGCGGTCGGGGCTGCCTGGCCCGGGGTCTCGATGCCGACCGCCCACACAACGGTGGTGTGGGCGGCCGGGCCGGGCTGTCAGGCGGTGACCCTGCCGAAAAGGTGGTTGGCAGGAGCATCCGGGTCGTCGCCGTAGAAGAACTCGGTGAGGGCCTGGTGGAATTCGGCGCGGTCCAGCCCACCGGAGCCGTCCCTGTCCAGAGCGGCGAAGACCGTTGCGCAGTCCTCGCCGGGCACACCGGCGACCGAGTCGAACATCTGCTGGAACTCGGCCTGGTCGATCTTGCCGTCCGCGTTGAGGTCGACGAGGTCGAAGAAGCAGTTGGTGACCGGCGCGATCTGCTGCGGATAGAGGGCGGGGTCGGTCAGGACGCTCCTGAAGCCTTCGGTCATCTCCCGCAGATCGACCTTCCCGTCACCGTCCTGGTCCATGGGGGCGATCACATTCGTCCAGAACCCGTCCATTCCCTCGATGAGCCGGCGGGCGGTCGCGGAGTCCGGCGCGGTGGCTCGGGCGGCGATGTAGCGCTCGCTCATCGCGCGGACGTCCTGCTGGGTGATGAACCCGTCGCCGTCGACGTCGGCGCCCCTGAACCACTGGCCGTACTTGAGGTCTTGAAGTGCAGTCACGACTGCGCACAGTATTCATCTGATTACGCAATTGCAAAACGGGGGGGTGGAGCCTCTGGCGGCCGGGTCGGCCCGCTGCGCGCTCGACGAACGGCGAACTCGAAGGACCGGTCCGAAGAGCAGGCAGCTTGCGTGTCAGTGTTCGAGGGGTGGTGGTGCGAAGGCGAGCACATCCGGAAGGGGGCCGTCGTAAGGCTCGACGTCGACGAGCGCACTGTGGGCGCTCGGTCCCTGGGACAGTCGCGAGCACCCTCGGTCGGCCGTGAGGGTGTTCGGATTGCCGTGGCGGTCCAAGGTGCCGCTCCGGCCCGGCTGGTCCGGGTCCCACCAGGCTCCGGTGGACAGTTGGACGACGCCGGGCATGACGTCGTCCGACAGGACAGCGCCCGCCAGGCAGCTGCCGCGGTCGTTGTGGACGCGTACGATCATGCCGTTCTCGATGCCACGGGAGGCGGCGTCCCGCGGATTGATCGTCACGGGCTCACGGCCACGGATCTTCGACTTGAGGCTGTGGCCGCCGTTGTCGTACTGGCTGTGCAGGCGTGAGGCGGGCTGATTCGAGATCAAGTGCAACGGGAATCGCTCCGACAGGCCGGCACGGAGCCACTCCACCGGTTCGAACCACGCCGGATGCCCGGTGCAGTCGTCGTAGCCGAACGAGTTGATCTCCTCGGAGAAGATCTCGATCCGGCCCGACGGGGTCGTCAGGGGGAAACGCCGCGGATCTGCGCGCAGCGCCTCGAAGCTGCCGGGGAACGGGCCGCTCAGCGCCGGCAGCTCGGCCGTGGAGTTTCGCCAGAAGTCGTCGAAGCCCGGCAGGGTCCCGTCGTCGCCGAGGTCGGCCCTCGTCTGCTCGTAGAGGTGCCGGACCCATTCGGTCTCGGAGCGGGACTGCGTGAACTCCTGCTCGTATCCGAGCCGGGAGGCCAGGGTGGTGAAGATGTGGTGGTCGGTGCGTGACTCGCCGGCCGGCTCACGGACTTTCGGCATCGCGACGAGGTGGGGGTCGGAGAATCCGGCGGCGAAGTCGTCGCGCTCCAGGCTGGTGGCGACGGGCAGGACGATGTCGGCGAACTTGGCCGTGGTGTTCCACCAGGCTTCGTGAACCACCACCGTGTCAGGGGTCTGCCAGGCGCGGGTCAAGCGGTGGAGATCTTGGTGGTGGTGGAACGGGTTCCCTCCGCACCAGTAGATCAGGCGGAGCTCGGGCAAGGTCAGGCGCCGGCCGTCGTAGTCGATGGTCCTGCCCGGATGCAGCAGGGTGTCGGCGATGCGTGCGACAGGGATGAAATCCGCGACAGGGTTGGGAACCCGGGGAAACGACGCCACGGAGGGCCGGCCGGGGGCGACGCCGGTCGCGTCCATCGTCGCGTAGCCCGCGCCCCAGCCGCAGCCGGGCCGCCCCAACGAGCCCGTCATGGCAGCCAGCACGACCGACATCCAGATCGGCTGTTCGCCGTGGTCCGCCCGTTGTATCGCGTAGTTGACCATGATGAGCGATCGTTGCGCGGACAGGCGGCGAGCCAGTTCGGTGATCGCGTCCCGGCTCAGGCCCGTGATCCTCGCTGCCCAGGCAGCATCCTTGGCGACGCCGTCGGATTCGCCGGTCAGGTAGGAGGCGAAGCGGTCGAACCCGACGCAGCAACGGCGAAGGAAGTCCTCGTCGTGCCAGCCGTTGACCAGCATGGTGTGTGCGATGCCGAGCATCGCGGCGGTGTCGGTGTTGGGGATGACGGGCAGCCACTCGGCGTCGAGGAAGCCGGCGGTGTCGCTGCGGATAGGGCTGATGTTCACGAACCGCACCCCGGCCGCACGGCACTTTCGCTGAAGGTCCTGCGTCCGGTGTCTGGCCAGCCCGCCGGGGTTGATCTGGCTGTTCTTGAGGGCAAGTCCTCCGAACGCCACCACAAGCTCACAGTTGTCGGCGATCTCGTCCCACATCGGCATCCGCGACTGGTAGCTCCACGGAGCTCCGCCGATCACATGGGGGAGGATGACCTCCAAAGCCGCGGTGCTGTATGTGTTGCGCGAGTCGGTGTATCCACCGCCCAACGCCAGGAACCGGTGGAGTTGGCTCTGTGCGTTGTGGAACGCGCCCGCACTCGCCCAGCCGTAGGAGCCGCCGAACACGGCGCTGTCTCCGTGCTGTGAACGCACTCGGCGCAGTTCCTCGCTCACCAGAGTGATCGCGTCGTCCCAGCTCACCTCCACGAAGGCGTCCGTGCCCCTGGCCGTGTCGTGGGCGCGCGGCAGGCCGTTCAGCCAGCCCTTGCGCACCGCGGGGCGCAACACGCGGGCGCTGTCGTCGGCGGCTGTCACCATCCCGGGTCCGATGGGCGACGGCGCGGGGTCATCGGCCATCTGCTCGATCCGCACCAGCCGACCGGAATCGACCACCGCGACGAAACTGCCCCAGTGCGTAGCAACCGGCATGCGTCGTTCCACGATGCGATCAACTCCGTTTCTGAAGTTCCGCGGCTCTCGGGCAGCGGCCGCTCATGTCACAGGGGGTCCACGTCAGTTGACGGGCCGCAGGACACAGACTCCCCCTGCGGCCCGCTGCCCAACCCTGTAGGTGCACGAGCCTTCCAACGGCCGCACAGGTGTGCCGCCTCGTTCGATCTCGCCTCCGCGTAACGCGCTGACCTGCAGAGAAAAGGCGCGGTGAGACGCGATCAAACACGACCGGCCGCAGGTCACCGGCTGTGCGCGTCCAACGGCCAGGGGTGACGGGGGCGGGTCCGGCGTACCTCGCCGTCGGCGGTCTGCGGCTGCTTCCGCGTTTCTGCCCAGGTCGCCAGCAGGGTGAGAGCGTCGGCGCTGGGCGTACCGGGATCCGCGGTGTAGGTGGTGATGGAGACGTGCGGGTCGCCGGGCAGGGCGAAGTCGTCGTACACGAGGGTCATCGTGCCGACGGCCGGGTGGTGGACGACCTTGCGCCCGCGTGAGTGGCGGCGCACATTGTGCTTGGCCCAGCGGGTGCTGAAGTCGGTGCTGTGGGTGGAGAGTTCGCCGATGAGTCCGGTCAGCCGCTGGTCCAGCGGGTCGCGCCCGGCGGTCGCGCGGAGTATCGCGACCATCTGGTCCTTCGCCTCGTCGAGGTCGGTGTAGTAGGCGTCCGCACGGGGGTCGAGGAACACGTATCCGGCGATGTTCGGCGGCTGCTGGGCCATGGTGAACAGGTCGGTGTACAGAGCGGTCTGCGACGTCACCGACGAACAGCAGGCGGAAGCGGCAGTGCGGGCCTCGGTGACGGAGTAAGGCCGCCTGGACATGGCGTTCAACAACGCCGGCATCCAGGTGCCGCCGACCGACGCGGCCGACGAGACGGCCGAGAACTTCGACCTGGTCAACGCCCTCAACCTGCGCGGCGTCTGGGCGGCGATGAAGCACGAGCTGCGGCAGATGCGCGAGCAGGGCAGCGGCGCCGTCGTCAACTGCTCCTCCCTGGGCGGGCTCGTCGGGCTGCCCGAGCGTGCGGCCTACCACGCCTCCAAGCACGGCGTCATCGGCCTGACCCGCAGCGCCGCGGTCGATTACGCGCCCCGGGGCATCCGCATCAACGCCGTGTGCCCCGGCGTCATCGAGACCCCGATGGTCGCCGACATGGTCGAGAACCAGGCCGACGCCATGGCCGCCATCCTCAAGGAACAGCCCATCGGCCGCCTGGGCGCAGCGGAGGAGGTCGCAGCGGCCGTCCTGTGGCTGTGCAGCCCCGGCGCCGGCTTCGTCACCGCCGCTGCTCTGCCCGTCGACGGCGGCTTCACCGCCCACTGATGCGTGAGGCCGGGCCGGCACCGTACAGGAGACAACAGGTGCCGACTTACAGGCCCGGACGGCGACTCGGGTTCCTCCCTCAGCGCAGTTGCTCAGCCAGGCCGACGATAATGCCCTCCGGGCCGCGGACGTAGCAGAGCAGATAGATGTCCTCGAACCGGGCGATCTCGCCGAGGAGTTCGGCGCCGTGCGGGCGCAGGCGGGCAACGGTGTCCTCGATGTCGTCGACGGCGAACATCACGCGGTGCGTGCCCAGAACGTTGTGCGGCCGGTTGCGCGGACCGGTGCTGATCACCGCGGGGCTGTGGTACTTGGCCAGCTCGATCCGGCTGTGACCGTCCGGGGTCCGGACCATCGCGATGTCACAGCGGACGCCGTCGAGGCCGGTGCACCGGTCGGCGAAGAGGCCCTCGACCTCACCCCTGCCCTCGAGCTCCATACCGAGTTCCACGAAGAACGCGATGGCGGCGTCCATGTCCTCGACGACGATCCCGACGTTGTCCATCCGCTGAATCGCCACGGTGGCCTCTCCTTCTTCCTCGTGCGGCCGGTGGTGGCCGCTGTTGTCCCTGGGGCGGAGCCGGCGGCCAGCTCTCGATCTGCGAGCCCATGATGACCGTGCGGTCGCGGGGGAGGCCGAAGTGCTCGGCGGCATCCGCCGTGATGTAGGAGGTGGCGATGAACTGCGGCCGCGCTGCCAGGTCGTCATGATCGTGAAGGCGGTGAGGCCGATCAGCAGCGGCAGCCACGCGCCGTGCACGAGCCTGGTCATGTCGGCCGCCACGAACAGCAGGTCCACGAAGAGGAGGACGGCCGCGGCGGTGTCCAGTGCCCCAACTCGTGCAGGGAATGTAGGTCCCACGTCTGCTCCCCCTCACCTGGTCGACGGTTCGGTGAGTGCCGAACTGTCCGGACGGTAGCGTGCCGGGTCCCGCGCCGGAGGTACCCGCGCGGGTGACGCCGGAGGCGCCCGATGCCAGAGACAGACCTGAAGCAGCAGCTCGCCGAGCGGTTCCGCGAAGTCAACGGAGACCATCCGATGACCGCTGCCGATGACGCCTACGTCAGCGCGCAGTTCGTCGTCCTGGAGGACCTGTGCGCAGCCCGTGGCCTGGATGCCGATGCGGTCCGCCGGCTGATGCTGGGGCAGCGTCTGCCGCTTCCGGGATATCTGCGCTCCGACGGCGCGGAGATGGTGCCGGCCGACCTGTTCGCTCTCGTCGACGAAGCCGGCGGAGCAGAGCAGCTCGAAGCGTGGTTCACCGCTCACTGGGCCGACCCGGTCACCGGGAAGGCGGAGTGGAACGCGTATCTCAGTGGACAGTACGTGTGCCTGCACTCGGTGACCCCGGCTGCCGTGCAGCGCAAGGATCACCTGACGACCGCGATCGGTGCCGCAGCGAACGAGCCGCATGCGAGCTCAGCGCAGTGGTTGGAGAGGCTGCACGCACTGGTCGACGAACTCGACACGCTGGAACCGGCGTTCACGGCTTACGACCGTCTTCGGTTCGGCGGACCCACGTCCCGGGACACCTGCATCGACGCCATACGCGCCCGCTTCCCGAGGCCGTGATCTCCACGGCGGATCGACCGCTCTTCCGCCCGCCGCTCTCGGCGGGGCCGGCACCGAGCCGGGTCGCACCTTCCCGCCGGCCACGCCAAGCCGATCCTGCTCACCATTTCACCAAGAACCTCACCACCGACCTGCGCGCCCGCCTGGCGATGTGCCCCTCCTGGAGGCGGTGCGGCGTGCAACGGATCACCGGTGGCTGCGGTTCATGGCGTTCACGGACTGGTTCCACCATGACACCTCGGACGTGGCTTTCGCCGTGCTCGATCCCACCCGGCCCCGGGTCGGGTGCTGGCGGCGACCGATACCGATACCGATGCCGACCGCGACGTTTTCGGGTAGCGGGAAGCCGTCCCCGGCGCCTTGGTGGAGGTCGTCCCATCGGCCCCACTGTCACCCTGTGCGACGGATGCGGATGGGGCCGCGGGCCTCGGTCTCCGTGACGGGCCGGCCGGACCGGGTCACCTCGGCCTTGCCGGCCGCCACCAGGCTCCAGGCCGCTCGGCGGGCCGGTTCCATCAGAGCTCGCCAGCCTTCGTCGTCACCTTCGTAGGCCTCGCGCGCGGCGTCGGACGGACAGATCGAAGCGGTGGCCGGCCGTCGTTCCAGCAGGTTCACGATGACCTGCTCCAGCCGCTGAGTGAGCTCCCGATCCGTCTCCGCCACGCAATCCAGTGTGGCACCGTTCGCAGTCGGACGCCCGCCTCCCCGTGGAGCAGCCCGTGCTTCGGCCACGAGCTCGTGCGGGGCTTTCCGGGCTCGGAGCGTCGTGTGATGTCGAAGGGGTCGGAACAGCAGTGACGGACAAGCGAGTTGTCGTCGTGACCGGTGGGGGTTCGGGCATCGGGGAGGCCACCGCCCGGCTGTTGCGGGAAGGAGGTCACCATGTGGTCGTCTCGGGTCGGCGGAGCGAGCCGTTGATACGTCTCGAAGGAGAGATCGGGGTCCTTGCGCACCCCTCCGACGTGAAAGACCCCGAGGCCGCCGACAGTCTCGTCCAGGCGGCTCTGTCCGCGTACGGACGACTCGACGGACTCGTGCTCAACGCGGGCATCGGGCGCGGTGGGGCCGTGGGTGACCTGTCGCTGGAGGACTGGGACGAGGTGATGCGCACCAACGTCACCGGTCCGCTGCTGCTCCTGCGTGCGGCGATCCCGCACCTGCTGGAGGCGAGAGGGGCGGTGGTCGCCGTCGCTTCGGTGTCCGCCCTGCGCAACGGTACGAGCGACGCCCCGTACGCCACGTCCAAGGCGGCCCTGCTCCAGCTCTGCCGTTCCGTCGCCGTCGACTACGGGCGCCGAGGAGTTCGGGCCAACGTCGTGTGTCCGAGCTGGGTGAGGAGCGAGATGGCCGACCGCCGCATGGCGCGCTTCGCCGCGGAGGCGGATCTGCGGGGTGAGGGCGTGGACGGTGCCTACGAGGAGGTGACCGGGCTGCTTCCACTGGGGCGTCCGGGTGAGCCGCGTGAGGTCGCGGAGACGATCAGCTGGCTGCTGTCCCCGGCGGCTTCCTACGTGAACGGTGCCGTGCTCACCGTCGACGGCGGGGCCACGGCCGTGGACCCCGGGACGCTGGCGTTCGACTTCCGTGTCACGCCCCGCCACGACGAGGTGCCCGGCCCTCCCCGGTGAGGTGCCCGGCCCCGTCACTGTCGTGCCGCCTGCCCTTGCCCGCCCCGGATCGGAACCCCGCGTCGCAGGGCCGGTCCAGGGGGGCGGGCGGGGACCCGTCGGCGACTTCGGCCGGTCGGGCCCGGCCCGGCCTCCGGCGAGTGCGGCGGCGAGGAGATGGCCCGCCCCCGCCCGCCGGTCCAGGTCGCGCGGGGCGGTCCACGGCCGGACGACCGGCTCACGGTGCCTGCGGGCTGGTCTCCGCCAGGACCTCCGCCTCATGCGTGCGGCGGGTGCCCGCGGTGAACTCGCTCGTGTACCTCTCCTCGTCCATCGTGGCGCGCAGCCGGGCCGCGATGCGCTCCACGTCCCCCCGCTCCGCCGGGGGGTGCGGGGCGCCGGCCCGTTCGCGGGTCGCGGCCGCCGTGCCGAGGAGGCGGGTCGCCCGTTGCGTCTCGCCGGACAGGGAGTACGCGCCTGCCAGGCCCTCGAGGGCCAGGGCGACCGAGCGGGGGTCCTTGGTCGTCGCGGCGGCGGCGAGGCCGTCCCGGTGACACGCCAGGGCGCGGTCGGCGTCGCCGCGCTGCTCGGCGATGAAACCCAGTTCGGCCAGGACCAGCGCGAGACCGGGGCCGTCGCCGCGGCGGCGGTTCCAGGCGAGCCAGGGCCGCAGCCACTCCTCGGCCGCATCCAGCCGGCCCTGGCGGCGTGCGCTCAGCGCGAGGCCCAGCGCGGCGAACTGCTCGGCAGGCTGGTTGCCCTGCCCGATCGCGAGCCTGAGCGCGCGTGTGTGCAGGTCGTCCGCCTCGTCGTAGCGCTGGGTGAGCAGGGCGATCCGGCCGAGACCCGACAGCTTCGTGGACATCTCGGGCCAGGTCTCCAGGGCCTGGGCGATGCGCAGGCTCTCCCGGTGCAGCCGGCCGGCGAGGTCGTAGTCGCCGTTGATCTCGGCGAGCCTGCCGAGCACGTCGGTCGTCTTCAGCCGGCCCCACAGGTCGCCCAGTTCCGCGAACTGGGCGCGGGCCTCCTCGGCGTTGCCGCGCAGCGACTCCAGGTCCCCGCGGGCCAGGGCGAAGCACGCGCGCGTGGTCAGCGCGGCGGCGGTGCCCCACGCGTCACGCAGGGTGCGGAAGCGGACCAGGACCCGCTCGACCCGCTGCTCACCCTTGACCAGCGCACCCACCGTCCACTGCGCGTGCGCCAGGAACCACTGCGCCCTGGTCGACTCCGGGGTCGAATCCGGCGGGCACTCCTCCAGGGTGTCGCACTCCCGGTCGTGCTCGCCGAGCAGCAGCCGGATGCCCGTGTACCAGGACTCCGCCTCCACCCGCTCCTCGGGCGCGGCCTCGCCCGGCGTGTCCAGGGCCGTCGCCAGCGCCCTTCGGGCCTCGCCCAGCCGTCCGCGGACGTACCAGTACCAGGTCAGCGAATTGACCAGGCGCAGCGCCTCCTGCGCGGCCCCGGACCGGTCGGCCTCGGCCAGCGCGCGCTGCACGTTCGCCGCCTCCAGGTCCAGGTACTGGAACCAGCGGGACTGCTCCCGCTCGTGCAGATGCGGCCTGGCCCGCTCGGCGAGGCGGACGCAGTGGCGCAGGTGCCGGGCCGCGGTCTCGGCGTGCTCACCGGACTCGGCGAGCTTGTCACGCGCGTAGACCGCGACCGACTCCAGCAGCCGGTAGCGCGGGCCCTGCGGCCCCTCGGTGCGGACGGCCAGGGAGCGTTCCACGAGCAGGCTCAGCGTGTCGAGGACGTCTGCGGGGGACACGCCGCCGCCGGAGCACACGTCCTCGGCGGCCCCCAGCCCGCACCCCTCGCCGAACACCGACAGCCTGCGCAGCACGGTCCGTTCCCGGTCGTCGAGCAGACCCCAGCTCCAGTCGAGGGTGGCCTGCAGCGTCCGGTGGCGCGAGGGGGCGTCCCGGTAACCGCTGTTGAGCACCTTGAAGCGGTCGTCGAGCCGGTCGTGCAACTCCCCGATGCCCAGCGACCGCACGCGAGTGGCGGCCAGTTCCAGGGCGAGCGGGATGCCGTCCAGGCGCCGGCACACATCCGCGACGAGCGGAGCGGTGGTGGCGTCCAGCACGAAGTCCGGGTCCGTCGCCCTGGTCCTGTCCACGAACAGCCGCACGGCCCCCGCGCTCGTCAGGGCGTCGGGATCCGGGTCGTTCTCCGGGGGCAGCGACAGCGGCGCCACCGGATACACCGTCTCGTCACGGGTGCGCAGGGGCTCCTGGCTGGTCGTCAGGATGTGCAGGTGCGGGGCCCGGCTCAGCAGCAGGCCGGTCAGATGGGCGACGGCGTCCACGACGTGTTCGCAGTTGTCCAGCACGAGCAGCAGCCGCCGCCCGGCCAGCGCGTTCGCCAGCCGGTCGACCGGGCCCCTGGCGTCGTCGTCGGAGGTGTTCTCCCGGATGCCCAGCGTCGCCATCACCTGTTCGGCCAGCGCCTCCGCTCCGGCGAACCGCTCCAGGCCCCCGGCGTCCGCGAGCTCCACCAGCCAGGTGCCCTCGCCGAACGCGCCCTCCAGACTCTCCGCCGTGGCCTGGGCGAGACGCGTCTTGCCGACCCCTCCCGGGCCGGTGAGCGTCACCAGGCGGCGCTGTAAGAGCAGGGCCCGGATCGCCGGGACGTCCTGCTCGCGGCCCACCAGGGGCGAGGCCGAACCCGCCGGCGCAGGGCCCGACTGCACGACCGCGGTGGACGGCGCGAGCCGTTCCGGCCGGGCCAGAACCGGGTCGTGGCGCAGGATGGCCTGCTGAAGCGCCTCCAGGGACGGCCCCGGTGTCAGCCCCAGCTCCTCGTCGAGCCGGCGCCGCAGGTCGTTGAAGCAGTCGAGCGCTTCGGAGGAGCGCCCCGCCTGGTACAGCGCCCACATCAGCGCGCCCCGCAGGCCCTCGCGCAGCGGATGGTGCTCCACCAGCTCCCTCAGCTCGCCCACCAGCAGGCTGTGCTCACCCAACTCCAGCCTTACCCCGGCGTGTTCCTCCACCGCCGTCAGGCGCTCCTCCTCCAGGCTCGCCGCCGTGAGCCGCACGGACGGCTGGTCCGCGAACTCGGCGAACGCGGGACCCCGCCACAGCGCCAGCGCCTCGGTGTACAGCGCCGCCCGGGTCACCGGGTCCGCGCCCGACCTGGCCCGGGCGACCAGTTCACGGAACCGTCCGGCATCCAGCGCACCGGCCGGGATGTCCAGGACGTATCCGGGCGGCCGGTGCGCGATCAGTTCACGGCCCCCCGTCTCCGCGTCCTCCAGCGCGCGCCGCAACTGCGAGACTTTGGCCTGGAGCGACGCCGTCGGCCGGGCCGTGAACGTCGAGCCGCCCCACAGGTCCTCGATCAGCCGCGCCGCCGGGACGACCTGCCCGTGGTGGGCGAGCAGATCGGCGAGGAGCATGCGCACCTTGACTTCGGGTACCCGCACGAGACGACTCTCGTCCGTGCGCACCTCCAGCGGCCCCAGCACCCCGAATTCCATGATCTCAGCGTAACCGGCCCACGACCTGCGCGACGTGCGACGAAAAGGGCTCGGCCACCTCCCCGAAGTGCTCCCCCGCAGCGATTCCGAAGTCGTCCGAAGCGAATCCGAAGGGGCATATGCCAGGGTTCCCCGAGGAATGCGGTTGGGCGCTGGTGCGGAAGGCGGGGGCAGGTGGCCGAGAATGAACGACTGCGGCTGGCGATCATCATCGGCAGCATCAGGAAAGGCCGGTTCGGGCACGTCGCGGCGGAATGGCTGGCCTCGCGGGCCCGGTTGCGCCCCGACTTCGACGTGGACGTCATAGACCTCGCCACGGCCTGGCTGCCCGACGTGATGTCCGCCGACCCGACCGCGCCCCGGCCGCAGGCCGTCAAGGACCTGGCGCCCTGGCTGCGGGCGGCCGACGCGTTCGTGGTGGTCACCCCCGAGCACAACCAGACCTTCCCGGCGTCCCTGAAGAACGCCATCGACTGGTACGACACGGAATGGCACGCCAAGCCCGTCGGGTTCCTCTCCTACGGCGGACCCTCCAGCGGGTTGTGCGCGGTGGCCGCCCTGCGCCAGGTCTTCGGCGACGTCCACGCCGTCCCGGTGCACGAGACCGTGAGCTTCCACAACTACTGGGAGCGTCTCGGGCCCGACGGCACCCTGACCGCCTCCGACGACTGGGACGTGTCGGCCCGGCTGATGTTCGACCGCCTCAGCTGGTGGGCCGGTGTGCTGCACCGGGCCCGGGCGGAGCGCGGCTACCACGTACCGCAGTTGAACAGACAGGAGCGCAACGCGCCATGGACGGCCAGTGGTTCCGACGTTTCGGCGATGCCGAGCCCGACGCTCTCAGGCTGATCTGCTTCCCGCACGCCGGAGGTGCGGCCAGCGCGTACGTGCCGCTGTCCCGGCTGCTGCGGCCGCACGTCGAGGTGCGGGCCGTGCAGTATCCCGGCCGCCAGGACCGCCGGATGGAGACACCGGTGGCGGACATCGGGGAACTGGCCGCGGCCGTGGCCCAGAAACTCCAGGACGAGGAAACGGCGGCGCCCTACGCGTTCTTCGGCCACAGCATGGGCGCGCTGATCGCCTACGAGAGCGCCCGGATCCTCGAGGAACGCGGGGCCCGGCCACCCCGCCGGCTCTTCCTGTCGGCCCGGGGAGCACCGGGGCCGCGGCGCAGTCCGCACGACGCGCTCCCCGACGACGAGGCGATCCTGGCCGCCGTACGCCGGCTCGGGGGAACCGGCGTGGCCCTGCTCGACGACCCCGAGCTGGTGGCAATGGTGCTGCCGGCCCTGCGGGCCGACTACGCGGCCCTCGCCGCGTACTCCTGGACACCCCGGGAGCCGCTGCACATGCCGGTCACGGTGCTGTGCGGCGACGCCGACCCCGTCGTCCCCGTCGAGGAGGCGGCCGGCTGGCGGGCGTTCACCCGTGCCGAGACCGAGGTGCGGGTCTTTCCCGGCGGTCACTTCTATGTGGACCAGCAGCTCGACGACGTGGCCGAGGTGGTATTGCGCGGCGTCCGCTCGGCGAGCGCCGCTCGGGCGGGCAACGACGCCTGCCATGACTGATCACGGGTGTTCGACGTACGGGGGTAGGCGTGGAATTCAAGGTTCTCGGACCGCTCGACGTGGTGAGCGGCGGGCGCAGTCTGCCGCTGGGCGGCGTCAAGCAGAGAGCGGTCCTCGGACTGCTCCTCCTCCACGCCAACCAGGTGGTCGCCACCAGCCAGCTCCTCGACGCCCTGTGGCCCGAGGACACGAGGCCGGTCACGGCGCGCAAGATGGTGCAGAACGCCGTATGGGGGCTGCGGGCCCTGCTGGAGAGCGGTGACGGCGACGGGCACGAGCCGCCCCGGCTGCTCACCCGGGCACCCGGGTACGTCCTGCGCCTCGATCCCGAACGGCTCGACGCGACCCGCTTCGAGCGCGCCGTCGCCGCGGGCCGGGCACGCCTGGACGCGGGCGAGGCGGCCGAGGCGGCCGACCTGCTGGGTGACGCCCTGGCGGAATGGCGCGGAGCGGCCCTGTCGGATCTGGCCGAGCAGGGCGTGGAGTGGGGTGAGCTGACGGCGCTGCGGCAACTGCGCCTGGACGCCATGGAGGACCGCTTCGAGGCGGAGCTCGCGTGCGGCCGGCACCATGCCGTGCTGGGTGAACTCACCTCGCTGGCCGAGGCCGAACCCCTGCGGGAGCGGCTGTGCGGGCAGCTGATGCTCGCCCTGTACCGGTGCGGCCGGCAGGCGGAGGCGCTGAGCGTGTTCAGCAGGGTGCGGCTGGCCCTGGTGGAGGAGTACGGCCTGGAACCGTCCGCCGCCCTGCAGACCCTGCAGCACCGCATCCTGCGCCACGACCAGGCGCTGGCCTGCCCCACGGAGGCCGGCCCGGGGCCGGCCGCCCCCGAGACGGGCACCGCGCGACGGCACCCGGCAGACGACACGGGTGCCGCGCCGGCGCCCGCCCGGGTCACCGCGGACACCGGGGCCCCCGGGACGGCCGGGCCAGGCGCCGTGGTTCCCGGCCTTGACGGGCCGGAGGCCGGGGTGACCGAACCCGTGCGCGCGGCCGCCCTCCTGGCCGTCGGCGCCGCCGAGGGTGGAGAACACCCCGGCGCGGCGCCCGCGCAGGGTGCCGCCGATGGGGGAGACGGTTCCGGCACGACGTCCGCGTACGGTGCCGCCGACGGGGGAGACCGCTCCGGTGTGGCATCCGCGTACGGTGCCGCCGACGGGGGAGACCGCCCCGGTGTGAGGTCCGCGTACGGCGCCGCGCACAGTGTCGAACGGCCGGGCGCGGCTGCGGGCTTCGGCTTCGCCGAAGGAGGCGCGGTCGCCGAGCGGCGGGACGTGTGCGTGCTCGTGGTGTGCACCGAGTCCGCCGGGGACGCGGCGGCCATGGGGAGCGAGCAGCTGGACACCTCCCTGCACGACGCGGTCACCGTGCTCACCGAGAGCGTCGAGGACCGCTCCGGGACGATCGTCGGTTCCATGGGCGGGCTGTGCGCCGCGCTGTTCGGGCTGCGGTCCGAACGCCCCGAGGCGTCGCTGAACGCGGTGCGCGCGGCCTTCACCGCCCGGGAACGACTGGCCTTACAGGCGGGCATGGTGATGCGTGCCGTGGTGATCTCCGGCAAGGCGATCGTGCGGCACGACCCGCACGACCCGAGCGCCGCCGTCTCGGTGGTGGGCACCCTGCTCGACAGGGCGCACGGGCTGCTCTCCGGCGTCCCTCAGGGCGAGTTGTACGTGAGCGACGACGTGGCCGGCGACACCGGCGGGTGGGTGAGCTACGACGAGACACCCCGCCCCGCAGACGGCACCCCCGGCATCCGCAGGGCCCGCGCCCTGCACGAGGACGAGCCCGCCGGGCCCGGCACCGGCATCCGGCCACGGCCCGAACTCGCCCTGCTGGAGAACCTGCTGGAGTACTCGCGCCACCACGGTGTGCCCTCCATGCTGACCGTGCTCGGCGATCACGGGGCCGGCAAGACCCGTCTGCTCGCCCAGTTCGAGGACCGCGTCGCGGGCGCCGTCGACGGTGTGCGGGTCGTACGGCCGCGCCTCGCGAGGGGTGGCCAGGACGCCGCCGCGGTCGCTGCCGCGCTGATGGAGGCGTGGGGGCCACGTCATGTGGCGCGTCTCGAGCCGCAGGACCAGCGGATCAGAACCGCGGTCGGCGCCGGCGCCGACTCCGACGTGGACGCGGCCCGGCTGCTGCGCGTGCCGGGCCAGGCACCGGCAGCCCATGCCGTCCCGGCCGGGCGCGGGGCGGACCTGCTCGCCGCCTGGGGCGAGGTGATCGAGCACGAGGCACGTCACCGCCCCGTGGTGCTCTGCCTGGACGACCTGCACCTCGCCGACGACACGGTGCTGGACTGGGCGGAGAGGCTGGGCGGCGCGGGCACGGGGGCCCTGCTGGTCGTCGCGTGCGGCCGTTCCGAACTGCTGCACCGCCGGCCCATCTGGGGCAGTGCCTGCGCGCACGCCAGCAGGCTGACACTGTCCCGCCTGCGCGAGCCGTCCGCCGCCGCTCCGCAGCCGCGGCGCACGCTGCCCTTCCCGGACTGCCGCCCGCGACGGCAGGAGGAGCGGGCGAGACCGGCGGGCCGGATCCACGCGGGCTTCCGGGGCAAGCCGGCCGATCCGCTCGAGGTACGCCCCGGCCGCCGAGCCGTCTGAGAACCGGGACCGGCCGGAGTGGCGCCGTCCGGGTGGTGGGGTGTGGGTTCCCGTCGGGGCGCGCGCTCTCGGGCACCGGGGTGCGGCGCCCGGGCCCTCGGCGCGCGGGCCTTGCCGCTTCCGGGCCCTCGGCGCGCGGACCTCGGCGTCCCCGGTGTCGCCGACCTCACCGTCCCCGGCGGTCAGGTGCATCGCCGGGCTCGCCGTTCTGCTGGGATGACCGGGGCGAGGAGTCGCGAATGGGTGGCGTGTGGACGGGACTTGGTGTGCTGTCCACATGGACATCGCAGCTCCCCAGACCCGCCGCCCGGCGCACGCGTCACCCCGGCCCGGACGGGCATCCGGCCCCGGCGAGATGGACACCCCGCTGGCCGTCTTCGTCGGGGCCCGGTTCGCCGCGGCCCTGCACGAAGGACTGAGCCGGGCCGGCCGGCCCCGGGACGCCGAACCCGGGCGACCGCAGGACTCCGAGCCCCTCGCCCGCCCGCCCGGGCACACCGTGGCGCGGCGGGACGCCCTGCTCGCCGAGCACGCGGAGGAGATACTCGCCCGCTTCGGCGCGGCACTGAGGGCCGTGCCGGGCGTCACCGCGCCGCACCGGGCCCGGATGACCGCCTGGGCGCGGCGGGTCCTCGGTGAGGCCGGGGCCGCCGTGCCGGCGCGCGCCGGCACGACGGCCTCCTGGGCGGCTCTGGCGGGGTCCCTGCTGATCGAATCGGCCGCGGAGGTCCTGCCCGACGGGTCCGCGGACGGCACGCGGGCGCTGGGCGCCCTCGCCCGTGCCATACGTCTCACCGGCACGGGCGGGACACGCTCAGGCGACCTCGGACTCCCGGACCGGCGGAAACAACGACTCCAGTAGCCGGTCCAGGGCGTCCCCCGTCTCCGTGCTGAGGCTGAGGGTCACCGTGCGCGGGTACGCGGTGGCCCAGCCCGGACGCCGGTCCGGCAGCCGCGAGTCCGCGCCGACGACGGTGAGCAGCGGCACGCCCGCGTGGGTCTGCGTCAGTCGCTCCACCATGTCCAGCAGCGTGTCGTCGGCGTGCTGGAGGTCGTCCCAGATCAGCACCAGGGGCTGCTCCCGCGCCGCTCCCGCCAGGAACGTCCCCCAGGCCCGGAGCATCTCGCCCGGCATCTCCCGCTCGTGCGCCGACCGCCGCGGCGACAGCAGCCGCAGCAGCGGCGCGTACAGGTCCGCCGTGACGGCCGGGTCGCCGCCGAGACGGTCGAGCGTGGCCCGCAGCAGCGCCGCGGTGCGGGGCTCGGAACTTCCGGGTCCGATGCCGCAGTAGGCGGCCAGGATCTCCGCAGGCACCGACAGGGCGGAGCCGGCGTGCGGCGCGGGAACGGTGCCGGCCAGTACCCGTACCGGGCCGCCGTGACTCTCCTCGACCCGGCGCTGGAACTCCATCAGCAGCCGCGTCCGGGCCCGGCCGGACCCCTCGATGAGCGTGATCAGATGTGCCGTCGAACGCTGCAGGGTGTGCAGCACGGTGTGGTGCATCAGCTCCAGTTCGCTGGCGTGGACGGCGGCGCCCGCCGGGCCCCACGCCAGGTCCGTGACGTCGTCGTTCAGGGCGTGCAGCTCCCACGGGGCCATGGCGGACGCGCAGGCACGCCGGAACGTCGCCGCCCGGTCGACTTGACGGTGGGTCTCCTCGCAGACGTGGATCTCCCCGGCCTGGACATGAGCCAGCATCGTCCGGCAGGTGTCGACGAGAGAGCCGCCGCTCCAGGGCGGCGGTGGGTCGTCGGAGGGCCGGCGCGGCAGCAGGGCCTCCCCGGACGCCACGGCCGCGTGCACGGTGAGGCCGCGCACGGCGGCCTGCGGCGGTGCGAGAGTGCCGGTGGGGACGCTCAGGCTGTCGCGTACGGCGGCCGCTGTGCGGACGGCGCGCTCGGCACCGTCGGCCGGGTCCGTCCCCTCGGCGAACACGGAGAGCACCGTCGAACCCAGTACGGCCATCACCCGGCCGCCGTGCAGGCCGGTCTTCTCCCGGGCGAGGTGGGTCAGCGCGTCGAGCACCCGGTCCCGGTCCTCGGCCAGCAGCCGGCCCAGCTCCGCACCGAGTCCGAAGCGGAACATCACCACGCTGGCGGTACGGGACTCGCGCCGCCCGGGGGAGGAGACCTCGGCGGCCGCAGCGGCCCGGTCCCCGGTTGCGGCCGGTTCGGCGCGCACGGCCGGTTCGAGGCGTACGGGCGATTCGAGGCGCACGGGTGGTTCGTCGCGCGCGGGCGGTTCGGAGCACGCGACCCGCTTCGCGGGCGCGGTCGGCCGGTTGCGCGGGGCCTGGTGCGCAGGCGCGGTCGCCCGGTCGTGCGGGGCCCGGCCGGCGAGTGCCGACGGTCCGGTGCGCGGGGCCCGGCTCGCGGGCGCCGTCGGTTCGGCAGGTGTGCGCGGCTCGGTGTGCTCGTCCCGCGTGGACGCCGGCGCCGCTGCCTGTGGTGCGGGGGCCGCCGATGCGGGGACGACCGGCGCGGGAGCCGCCGATCCAGGGACCACCTGTGCGGGGGACGCGGCCGGTTCGGGCGGGACCGCCGTGGGCCGGGCGACGGGGGCGAGGTTCACCGGCTGCTCCCTGCCACCCACCGCGCGGGGCACCTCCAGCATCGCGTCCTGGGTGAGGATCGCCTGCTGCAGCCGGTGCAGTTCACGCCCCGGCTCCAGCCCGAGTCCCTCCACGAGGGCGGTGCGCACCCGGCCGAAGACCGCCAGTGCCTCGGCCTGCCGCCCGCACCGGTACAGGGCCACCATGAGCTGTCCCGAAGCCCGTTCCCGCAGCGGCTCGGCTGCCACCAGGCTCTCCAGCTCCGGCAGGACCAACTGGTGCCGGCCGCAGGCGAGCGCGGCCTCGAAGTGGTCCTCCATGACATCGAGCCGGCGGTTCTGCAGCGCCGACAGCTCCGGCCAGCAGATACCTTCCTCCACCAGATCGGACAGGACGGGCCCGCGCCACAGGGCCAGCGCCTCGCCCAGCGAGCGGCGGGCACGCTCCACCTCGCCCGTCGCCAGGGCCGCCCGGCCCGTCACCACCCGCTGCTCGTAGTCGAGCAGGTCGACGCGCTGCTGGGGCACCCGCAGCAGATAGCCGGGCGCGCGGGTCAGCAACTCGGGACTCTGCTCGCCGCGCGGCGGAAGCGACAGGACGCCGCGCAGCTTCCACACGGCGTTCTGCAGGATCTTGCGCGCGGTCATGGGCGCCTCGTCGTCGGCCCACAGGGCCGACAGCATCTGGCTGGTGGACACCACCTTGTTCGCCTGCAGCAGGAGATACGCCAGCACCGCTCGCTGCCGGTGCCCGCCGAGGTCCACCAGGCTGCCCGGCGGTCCCCCCACAGGCTCGACTTCCAGCGGCCCCAGTAGGCGGAACTGCATGAACTCCCCCGTCTCACTTGCTCCGGCGTGCTGTGTCACCAGGGACCGGTGTCTCGCCTGACGGCTTCTCGACGCGGTCCGCTTCCCGTACTGCTTCCGCCCGGATGGGCCGGCCCGGTCGCGGCCGGCACCCGGCCGGAGTGTGCCCCGGGAGTCCGCCGGTGGGGGGAGACGGCGGACCCGGGGTGGATCAGCGGCCCGCGGCGGTGAGTTCGTCGCCGGCCTGCTTGCGCAACAGTGTGCACACGTCGTGCAGCCCCGCGTACAGCTGTTCCAGTTCGGCGTCTGTGACAAAAATCGAGGGTTCGAAACGCAACGTGCCGACCGCGCTGGCCGTCGGGAACGTCCGCACCCGGTGCCGGCGCAGCAAATGGCCCGCCAGGAAGTAGCCGAACAGGCCGCTCTGCGCGATTCCCCGCAGTTCCGGCGAGGAGGCGTCCGACTGGTCGTGGAATTCCAGGCCCTGCATCAGCCCGTGCCCGCGTACGTCCGCCACCACGTCCGGGAATTCCGCCCGCAGCGCGTCGAGCTTCGCGTGCAGCGCCGCACCGCGCTCCTCGGCCTGCCGGTAGGCCGCGCCGCCGTCCCTCTCCAGCAGTTCGAGGACCTTCAGGGCGATGTGGCAGGAGAAGCTGTCCTTGGCGAAGGTCGAGCTGTGCACGATCTCGAAATCCCGGCGGTAGCGCTTTTCGCGCACCAGCATCACGGACGCCTTCGCGATGCCGCCCCCGAGGGTTTTGGCCAGGGTGTAGTAATCACCGCGCAGGCCGATCCGGGAGCTGGCGAGCAGGGCGCCGGTGCGGCCCATTCCGCTCTGGATCTCGTCGACGACGACGGGGCAGTCGATCCGGGCGCAGAACTCCTGGATCTCCCGGGCGAACTCGCGGGACAGCACGCGAATTCCGCCCTCCCCCTGGACGGGCTCGACGAGGAAGGCGCAGAACACGGGGAACTCGTGCTCCGTCACCGTGACCCTGCCGTTGTGCGTGCTCAGGCCGAGCAGGGTCCGGCGTTCACGCGCGTGGACCGCGTTCAGGTCCTCGGGGCTGTCGTGCGGGACGAACCGCGCCTGCGCGCCGAGGGACTTGAAGGGCAGGCGGTAGCCCTCGTTGTGGGTCAGCTGCACACTGCCGGCGAGCTTGCCGTGGAAGCCGCCCTCCAGGGCGAGGAACAGCGGCGGGGCAGCGGCGGTCTCGTCGTTGCGGCGCCTGATCGCCGCCTCCAGCAGGCGGACGGTGTCGTTGTCGTCGGCGGCGAGGGCGACTCCGAGACGAGCGGCCGCCTCCCCGTGGACGGTGGCGGACCCGTCGGCCACCGCGGCCCGCGCCCGGTCGAGTTCGGCGTCGACGGAGCCGAGCAGTTCGGACACGCGCATGCCCCGGTCCAGTTCGGCGTGCTTCACGGCGGCTTCCACCGCTTCCGCGCCACTGTTTCCGAAGATGGCGTAATAAGGCTCACCGTCGGCGAGTTCACGCGCGATGATGCGGTTCAGCTCGGCGGCCAGCCGGTTGGCGTACGGGTGGCGCGAGAACTGGGCGTGCACCGGTGTATGTTCGGCGAGCAGTTCGCGGGCGCATGCGGTGATCTCGGGGTGGTGGTGGCCGAGGAGCACCGAGCCGTAACCGCCGGCGAAGTCCACGACCGGGAATTCGGTGCCGTCGTCGTCCCGTACGTACAGGGTGTTCCCCTCGGCGCGCACGTATTCCACCGCCAGTCCCGCGGTGTCGAGTACCTGGCGCAGATAGGGCTCGGCGAGTTCGCGTTCCGCGGCCGCGGTGGAGGTCTCAGTCATGTCCTCAGGGTCCGACGGGCGGGTAAATATCCGGTCATTGAAAGGTCATCGGTGACGGTCGGTCACAGAAGGCCCACCGGTTACCCGCGCATGAAGGCACCGCGAGACGCCACGACTACGTTGATTGCGCCGGCTGCCCCTTCCGTGCGGACGGCACAGACGTGTCCCGTGACCCATCGGAGAGTGGCATGAATTCCGCGTCCGCCGAACTCGATCACGCTGCCGTGCGCTCTGGGCCCCCACCGGTACGCCCGGACCGGTTGCGCGGGGTGATGTCCCGTTTCGCCACCGGCGTCACGGTCCTCACCGTGGGCGGGGAGCACCTGCACGCCATGACGGCGAACGCCTTCAGCTCGGTCTCCCTCGACCCCCCGTCGGTGCTGTGCAGCGTCGGCCACAGCGCGGTCATGCACGGCGCGCTCACCGGGGCCGGGCGCTTCGCCGTGAACATACTCGGCGCCCACCAGGAGCCGCTCGCCCGGCACTTCGCCGACAAGAGCCGCACGCTGGGGGCCGCCCAGTTCGAGCACGTCGACTGGCGCACCGGCGAGCACACGGGCGCGCCGCTGCTCGAAGACTCCGTGGCGTGGCTGGAGTGCGAGCTGACCGAGTCGCACGCGTTCGGCGACCACACCATCTTCATCGGCACCGTGCTGGCGGCGGGCGAGGGCGGGACCGGGGACGAGCTGCTCTTCGTCAACGGCCGCTTCGGCAAGCCGGCCACCGTCTCCTGACGGTTCCGGCCGGGCCTCCGCGCGTCCGGCCTCCGAGGGCCGGGCCTCCGCGCGTCCGGCCTCCGAGGGTCGGGCCTCCGCGCGTCCGGCCTCCGAGGGTCGGGCCTCCGCGCGTCCGGCCTCCGCAGGTCCGGACGTCACGAGGCCGGACGTCACGAGGCCGGACGTCACGAGGCAGGGCTTCGCGCGTCCGGCTTCCGCAGGTCCGGCGGGCACAGCAGGGACGCGGGGGGGGGGGGGCCCCCCCCCCCGGGGGGGCGCCGCCCCCCGCGGGGGGGGGCCCGC